>CAZPIO010000061.1:39957-42905 GCA_964586235.1 uncultured Planctomycetales bacterium | reverse complement strand
GGCAAGTACCAATTGCCCTCACGGTTGACCAAAACCTAGCTTAGGGCCATTGGGCAGAGCTCGCCCTACCTTGCTCCTACGGGCCAGTCCCGCAACCGGTGGAAAGCGAGAACCCAGCTTCGCAGAACCTGGGTCACCCGGGCGAATGGTGCCGGCGGTTGTGCCCTGGTAGGATGGCTTTATGATCCGGATCTGTAGTCTTGTCGTTTCTGCTGTTCTGGCCGCGACGGGTTGCGCGGCGGTGCGGGGGGCGTCGCCTGGGCGGCCGTGGGTCAAGGCCGGCCTTGCGGGGATGGTGGCCAGCGACAGCGTTCATGCCTCCCGTGCGGGCGCTGATGTTCTGCGGTCTGGCGGGAATGCGATCGATGCGGCGGTTGCGACGTCACTGGCGCTTGCGGTGACCCGTCCTTACAGCACGGGTCTCGGCGGGGGCGGCTTTTGCATGATCCGCCTGGGCAGGACGGGCGAGGTTTTCGTGCTCGATGCCCGTGAGTGCGCGCCGGCGGCGGCGACGCCCGACCTCTACACGAAGAGCCGGGAACGATGGCCGGATGCGCTGCCTCTGAGCCGCTTCGGAGGCCTGGCGGTGGCCGTGCCGGGTCTGCTGGCCGGGCATGGCGTTCTGCTGGAGCGTTTCGGCTCGCGTCCGTTGAAGGATCTTGCCGAGCCGGCCCGGGCGCTGGCCGAGAACGGCTTTGAGATCGATGAAGATTTCCGCGGGGCAATAAGCAGTACACTGGAGCAGATCGAGAGGCACGCGGGCCTGTCCGAACGCACGGCCCGGCTGCGTCGGGGCTTGCTCTTTGACGGGCGTGTTCCCGAGGTGGGGGCGGTTCTCGTTCAGCCGCAACTGGCCCGCACGCTGCAGCAGATCGCCGCCCGCGGCGTAAACCACTTCTATACCGGCGAAATGGCTGCCGAGCTGATCCGGACGATTCAGCGCGATCGTGGTGTGATGACGGCCGACGATCTGGCCCAATACCGGCCGGTGTGGAGAGAACCGATCCGGGTGCAATACCGCCGGAGATTCGAGATGTTTCTGATGCCGCCGCCTTCTTCCGGCGGCGTTTGCATCGCCGAGATGCTGAACATTCTGGAGCGCTGGGATTTGCGGGCCGTTCGTCGCGAGGATCCCGGTCTGGCGGCACACCTGATTGTCGAAGCGATGAAGCATGCGTTTGCCGACCGGGCCGCGTTCCTGGGCGATGCCGATCACGCGGCCGTGCCCGTGCAGCGGTTGACAGGCAAGGCCTATGCCGGCCGTCTGGCCGAGCGGATTGACGTGCGGGCCACGGCAGGGCCGTCCGCCTATGGGGATGCGGGATCGAAATCTGGATTGCCCGACGACGGGGGGACTTCGCACTACTGTGTGGTTGACCGCTGGGGCAACGTCGTGTCGGCCACGGAGACGATCAACACGGGATTCGGGTCTCTGCTGTACGCCGAGGGTCTTGGTATCGTTTTGAACAACGAGATGGATGATTTCACGACCGAGCCCGGGCAGGTCAACGCTTACGGCCTTCGGCAGTCGGACGCGAACCTGGTCGGCCCGCACAAGCGGCCTCTTTCGAGCATGTCGCCGACGATTGTGCAGAAGGACGGCCGGCCGTTTCTGGTCGTCGGCGGGTCGGGCGGGCCGAGGATTATCACCGCGGTGCTCCAGGTTCTGCTCAACGTGGTGGAGTACGATTTCGATATCGGCGATGCGGTTTCCGCCCCGCGTTTTCATCATCAATGGCAGCCGGACGCGTTGTATCGCAACGACTATGCTGCCGAGGATCCGGCCATCGCCGGCCTCAGGCAACGCGGGCACCAGATTTCGGATCAGAAACGCGGCGCCGTTGTGCAGGCGATACGCATCGACGCCGACGGCCTCATCGGGGCGAGTGATCCGCGGAAAGGCGGGCAGCCCGATGGGTTCTGAACGGGACCAAGGATCATCGACATCGATAGACGCCAAGAAAATCATCCTGACACCTTTTTCTCACGAGGGTGGCGTCAAGACGCATGGAGACGTGGCGATGGGGTGAGCGTTGCGTTGGCCTTAAGCCCACCCCCCTCGGTCCCCCCGCGTGAAGGGGGGAAGAAGGTTACTTGATGTCGGGGATGTCGCGGGTGACTGCGCCGTAGCGGCGTTCTCTGGCGGCGAAGGCGCGGATGGCATCGGCGAGGTGCTGCTTCTTGAAGTCGGGCCAGAGGACATCGCTGACGTAGAGTTCGGTGTAGCTGATCTGCCAGAGCAGGAAGTTGCTGATGCGCATCTCGCCAGCGGTGCGGATGAGCAGGTCGGGGTCGGGCACGCCGGCGGTGTAGAGCGAGCCGCCGATGACCGCCTCGTCGACGTCGTCGGGCTTCAGTTGGCCGGCTTGCACCTTTCGCGCGATGGCCCGCACCGCGTCAACGATCTCGTTCCGTGAGCTGTAGTTGATGGCCAGGCAGAGCTTCAGCCCGGTATTGCCTTCGCTCATTCGCCGGGTGACCTCAAGTTCGCGCAGCACGTTTTCCGGCAGGCCCTCGCGGCGGCCGATCTGGATGAGCCGGACGTTGTTCTCCATGATGGTCGGCCGCTCCTTGACCAGGTAGTCGGCGTACAGGTCCATCAGGGCGTTGACCTCGTCGCGGGGGCGTTTCCAGTTTTCGGCGCTGAAGCTGTAGAGCGTCAGGGCATCGAGCTGCAGGCGGGCGCAGTAGGTGATGATTTCGCGGACGTTGGCCGCTCCTTCGATGTGGCCGCGGATGCGAGGCAGGTTCCGCTGGTTGGCCCACCGGCCGTTGCCGTCCATGATAATGGCGATGTGGCGGGGGATCTGTTCGCGCTCCAGACCCAGTTCCAGTCGCGGATCCAATGGCGGCTCAGGCATCGTGGTCATCCAGGTGTAAGCGGTTGTTCATGAGCGTCATGATCTGTCGAGGCTCCTGCCTGTGCAACAGTGATGATCCCCCACCCC
>CAZPIO010000061.1:0-39857 GCA_964586235.1 uncultured Planctomycetales bacterium | reverse complement strand
TTTCGCGAAGCGCGAAAGGGATGGGGCACCTTGCGTGTGCAACAGTGATGATCCCCCACCCCTTTCGCGAAGCGCGAAAGGGATGGGGCACCTTGCGTGTGCAACAGTGATGATCCCTCATCCCTTTTGCGAAGCGCGAAAGGGATGGGGCACCTTGCCAGTGGTACCCGACGTTCGGCGTTGATCGGTCTATCACCATTACGACCGCATCAGAGTCTGGGTTCGTTCCGGGCCGACGCTCACGATCGCAATCGGCACGCCGATGAGCTGCTCGAGGCGATCGATGTAGTTGCGGGTTTCGTGCGGGAGCTGCGCGATCGAATGGACTTTCTGCAGTTCCTGCTTCCAGCCGGGCAGGTATTCGATGACCGGCACGGCCTTCTCGAGCAGTGACGCATCGGAGACAAAGCCGGGCAGCGGACCGCCAGCCGTCTGATAACCGGTGCAGATGCCGACCTGGTCGAGGCCGGTGAGCGTATCCAGGTGCATGACCGCGATCTGGGTGATCCCGCTGAGCCGGGCGCTGTATCGGGCGGCGACGGCGTCGAACCAGCCGCATCGCCGCGGACGGCCAGTGGTGGTGCCGTATTCGTGGCCGCGGTCGCGGATGTACTGGCCGATGTCGTTCTTGAGTTCGCTGGGGAACGGCCCGGCGCCCACGCGCGTGGTATAGGCCTTGGTCACGCCGAGGCAGGTCTTGAGCGTCTGGGCGGGCACGCCCGCGCCGGCCGGCACGCCGATGGCGCTGGTCGTGCTGCTGGTGACGAACGGGAAGGTGCCATGGTCGATGTCCAGCAGGGTGCCGTTGGCACCCTCGAAGAGCAGCCGCTTGCCTGACTGCATGGCATCGTAGAGGAACTGGGTGCTGTCGCAGAAGTTGCCGCGGAGCCGATCGGCGAAACCCAGGTACTGATCGGCAATGGCTTTGGCATCGAGAGGCTGGCCGTCGTTGTAGAGTGCGGCGAACATGGCGTTCTTGAACTGCGTGATGCGCTCGATTTTCTGGCGGAGTTGGTCGGGGCTGGCCATGTCGACCACGCGGATGGCGGTGGCCCGCTGCATCTTGTCGGCGTAGCAGGGGCCGATGCCGCGGGCGGTGGTGCCGATCTTTTTGTCGCCGAGTGCGGCCTCGGAGAGGTGGTCCTGCTTTTTGTGCCAGGGCATGACCAGATTGGCCCGGTCGCTGATCCGCAGACGATCGCCGATGGTGATGCCGCGGGCGTTGAGCTTGTCGATTTCGTCGATGATGCCGGCCAGGTCGAGGGCGACGCCGGGGCCGACGACGGCCGTTTTGTTGGGGCTGAGTACGCCGACGGGCAGCAGGTGGAGGGCGAATTTCTCGTCGCCGATCACCACGGTGTGGCCGGCGTTGCCCCCGCCGTTGAAGCGGACCACGATGTCGAAGTGCTCGGTGAGCAGGTCGACGATCTTGCCCTTGCCCTCGTCGCCCCAGTGCATGCCCACGACGCACGTATGTCCGAGCTTGTTGAAGTCCATGTCGTTGCCTTTTCAGCACTTACGGTCCGGGGTGGGCGCACGGTCACTGCGCTTGGTTCCGGCGGACTCTGATTGGTGAACGCTTTGTCATAGGCTACCGGTGGGGGGCGGGGGCGTCAAGCGGGGCGAGCGGTTGTCGGGCAGACCGGTGAGGTTGTAGTCGCAGTGGGGGCAGAAGAGGGTGATTTGGCTGAGTTGGCAGTCGGGAGTATGCCCGGGCTTTTGGCGCATCGAGTGAACAGGGTACATTCAGCCGGCTGTTCGGCAACTGTTTTCAGAAATCATGGCCACGGCTTGCCGGTGGTCCCCGGCGTTTTCTTTGGGTGGGTAGACATGGCGGCGCCGCGATTTCATCGCGGCTTGGCCATGCCACACCTGAGAAGCCTGGCCATGCCACCCGTGGGAAGCTTGGTCATGCCATGCCTGGGATGCTTAGCCATGCCACCCGGCCGCTGATTGTGCGTTTTATCGGGGATAGAAGGACCAGTTGCACTTGGGGCAGCGGCCGGGTTTCCGGTCCGCCAGCCGTCGAGGTATCATCGTGCCGTCGTTCGGGCAGGCTACGGCCCGCACGGCGGCCAGCTTCTTGCATGAGGGGCAGCGGAACTGCACGATTCCGCCCGTTTGCGGGTCCGCGGGAGCCTTCACCCCGCCATCTTTGGAGATCCGCTCGTAGTCGGCGGGGGTCATCTTGAAGACGTGGTTGCACTCCAGGCAGATGTACGATATTGCCGATTCAGGGGTGTCGGGCTGGCGTTCGTCGCGATTCCTCCACGCGCTGACGACGGCGGTTGCCGCGAGGGCGACGAGCGCCACGATCAGGATGACCGTTCTCCACTTCCGGCGTGGTTCGACCTGGATGGACTTCATTTCGCGCTCCGCGGCTCACTCGGCACCATAGTTGACGTGCGACACCCAGTCACTGGTGCCGTGAGCGCACGCCTTCGGGTTGCCCACCAGCTCGCTCGGCGAGCATTCGTGGAATATCGGTGCCCCCGGGTGGTGGTCGATATTCATCTTGGGCTCGACCAGGATATGGGCGGCGTGGCCGTCGAGGAAGAGCAGGCTGTGCCGGTCGAGACGGCCGTGCCAGCCCGGCATCTTGGTGTCCCAGGGCCAGCTACTGGGGTAGAGAACGCCGCCCGTGGAGACGTCGCACGGGTCTTCCTGCAGCAGGATGGCCCGGCTCGCGCCGAGTTTTCGAAAGTGCGTGATGATGCTCTTTTCCAGCGAGTCAACTCGCCGTTCGAGCTCAGTGAGATTGCCTCTGAGACCTTCCGTCTCGAGGAGGTAGACGTACCAGATCACGTTCGATTGATAGCTCGTGCCGGTGACTTCGTAGGCGGTCTTCTTGGACGCCGGCTCGAGAGCGTTGCCGCGGCTGCGTACTCCGTAGTCCGAAGGGCATTCGAACACGCGAAGCTCGACCAGATCACCCTTTACTCTGCCATACACATACTTGTTCAACGGCCGGATCTCTGTCCTGAAGTTGTACGATGCGCCCCAGTAGTATGCAGAAAGATAGCTGGGCTCTCCGTCTCCGTTGCCTCTCTTGCCGCCGTGGAAATTCGATGAAGGAAACTGGCCCGGCTTTGACCAGCAGAACCGGTCTTTCTCTGCGTTCAGATACGCGCTCGCGGCGACGCCCAGTGACCGCAGGTTGGAGAGGCACAAGGCGATTTTGGCCTGTTCCCTCGCGCGCTGCAGAGAGGGGAGGAGGATGGCTACAAGGAGGGCGATGATGGCGACGACCACGAGGATCTCGATCAGGGTGAATGCCGGGGCCCGCTTTCCGGATCGCATGATATGGACTCCACATGTCGGCCGCGCCATCGGCGCGTCCGGGTCCATCCGACGCGGGCCGGCCTGCCAGATGTGGCGGCACGATCGACCGTGCCCGAGCCGAACTGTCTCACGACATTAGTGTAACCCGGAGATCCGATTCCGGCAATCACCGAGATGTACGAAGCCTGTCTGTCAGTTTCACGTGATTTATGTCAAAACAGATTTATTTCACGGCATTCCGGCGCGGGCGCGGAGGCGAATTGCGGTCAGGGATGCCGAGATTCCTGGTTTTTCGCTTGCTGCCGGCCGGAGTTGTCGCTATTCTGGTACTTGAGTGGGGATCGGAAAAGCACGGAGGAGGAAACACGTCTGTATTGTCAGATCCTCTTCAGAAGGTCCCCTGGGTGTTAGAACATTTCGGTTGTTGAGAGGTTGGCGCTCCTGGGCGAAAGCGTTTGCGCCGTTGGAACGGCAGTTCAGCGGCCGCACGGTAGTCCAGGGGGGCCTGTCACAAGGTCTTTTGGAGGAGATGCGTCATGCGAAGCAAGTTTATGGGTGTCTTGTCAATCGTCGCCGTCCTGGGATTGGCGTCTGTGGCGACGGCCATCCCCTATGCCTCGGGTGTCTTTCAGAACGGGGCAAGCTCAACATTCATCCTGAATGAGGACGGCGCCAACGTCCAGATCGTCTACGACGGAGGCGCCACAGTGGTGGATATGGGAACGCTCGGCAAGGGAACGCATACGTTTGATGCGACTAAGGGTTCCAGCTACCAGATCAAGGTCAGCAAGTCCGCCGCCGCCGGCTGGACGCAGATCAGCGACGACACGTTGACTCAGAGCAAGTACTACTCGCCGAGGGGCGTGACGGTGAACAAAGACCCCGCGAGCCCCCACTTCGGTACAATCTATGTGTCGGAGGGACTTGGCGGCGCCGTGGCGGCGGGTGGCCGTACGACCACTGACGGCATCTATATTATGGGTGCCGACCAATCAGATAAAACTGGCCAGGGCGACACCGCTTACGCCGGTGGGCTCAACTGGACCACGGGCGGCAGCAACAGCCCCTTCAGGATCAGCACTGCGCCCGACGGTAACATCTACATCGCTGACTGGTCGGACTCGCACTCGGGCGTTTGGCGGATGAATGCAGGCAATCCGAGCGCTGCGTTCGACGAGATTCTCAGCAACACGGGCCGCACGAGCACCGGTCTTGTGGCCGGGCTGCACGGCAGCGTGGCCAGTGTCCATATTGAAGGAACCGGCGCGAGCACGAAGTTGTACACGCTGGATGAGGATCTGAACGCGGGCAGCACTTTTGGCAGCGTGCTCCGCTATGACATCGGCACCGCTACCAGCTACGCCGTGCCGCCCGTTGAGCAGACGCAGGATGATACGAACATCATCGCCAACGCGCGGATGGACGTGGTTCGGGACGAGGACGGGAGCTGGTGGATCGCGCAGTATCGGTCCACCGAGACCGCGGGAGCCCCGGCATTGAGCCGGTTCCTGGATGGCGGGCAGGCGCCGGTTTACAACTCTGGGGCGGATAACAATCTGGCGCCCCTTCTGCGGGCCTACGGCAATCTCGACATCAACAACGACCAGGACTTGCTGATCCTGGGTGCGCGCAGCGGCGCGGGCGCGTATGTCCTCGACATCAGTGATCCGGCCAACCCGGTCCTGATGGCGACGATCGCGCAGACTGGTTACATCATGGATGTGTCGTTCGATATCGCCGGCAACGCGTACATCGTCAGCAACACCACGGAGACGCTGCGGATCTGGTCGCCCGGCGGGGACTGGGTGGCGATCACCGGATCTGACGGTTCGTTCTCGCTGATTCCTGAGCCCACAACCCTCGGCCTGCTGATGCTGGGCGGATTGGCCCTGGTGAGGCGCCGGCGAAGGTGATCGTTCCCTGACGATCTGATTGGCACGTTATCAAGGCCCGATGGATCGCGCGACCCATCGGGCCTTGTCATGCGCCGGCTTGTGGTATGATGTATGCGCAACGCGAGTGAGAGCGTGCGTATGGCGGACATGCCCGTAATCGGGCAGGATCAACGGCGGCGATTGTGGGACGCAGGAAGACCGGAGCAAGAGGTAAACTGCCGGCACAGGCCAGCGCACGTGGGCCGAGTGCCCACGGCCGCATGAACTCCGGCCGGCTGAAACGCTCGTACCGCGTGCTGCTCCTGATCCTGCTGGCGGGCGGTGCGTCCGTACTTTGCTGGGCTCTGTGGCCGCGCTCGCCCTCCAAGGCCCCGGGGCAGGGTCCCGGCTTCAACGTGCTGCTGATCACGTTGGACACGACGCGGGCAGATCGCCTCGGCTGCTACGGCCATGCGAAAGCCTCCACGCCGGTCCTGGATCAACTGGCCCGCGAGGGAACTCTCTTCGAATCGGCGATGGCCCAGATACCACTCACTTTGCCCTCGCATGCGAGTCTGCTGACGGGCCTGCATCCCGCGGAACTGGGCATCCTGGACAATGGACGAACGGCCTTGCCCGAGAACGCCCAAACGCTGGCCACAATCCTCCGAGATCGGGGGTACCGGACCGGGGCTTTCGTCGCCGCGTCCGTTCTCGACGCCGACTTTGGGTTGGACGCAGGGTTTGACGTTTACGACGATGATCTGCCCCGACCCCCCATGTCCGTGGTGCAGGTCGATCAGGAACGGCCGGCAAACGTAGTGTGCGATCGGGCACTGGTTTGGCTGGAAGAGAATGCGGCTGGTCCGTTTCTGTGTTGGGTTCACTTCTTTGACCCGCACGGGCCCTACGAGCCGCCCGAGCCGTTCCGCTCGCAGGTCAGCGACCCGTACGATGGGGAGTTGGCGTTTGTGGACTCGCAGGTCGCGCGACTGGCAGCCTGGATCAGGTCACGCGGGCTTGTCGAGCGCACGTTGATCGTGGTGGCGGGGGACCACGGAGAGGGACTGGGCGATCATGGGGAGGAAGCCCACGGCGTGTTTCTCTATGACGCCACGCTTCGCGTGCCGCTGATCCTCTCGATGCCGGGTAAGGTTCCCGCGGCAGCGCAAGTGGCATCGGTTGTGAGCCTTGTAGACGTGCTCCCGACGCTGATGGACCTTCTGGACCTGCCAGTGCCGGAATCGGTCAGCGGCGTGAGCTTCGCCCAGACGCTCCGCGGCCAGGAGTTGAGCCCTGGCGCGTCGTATGCGCGAAGCGACTACGCTCTCGATCACTTCGGCTGGAGCCGCCTGGAGTCCCTGACGACCCGTGAGTGGAAATACATCCAGGGCTCGGCTCCGGAGCTTTACGATCGCCGAGGCGACCCAGGCGAGGCGCGAAACTTTATTCTCGAGCGGCCTGAAGTGGGTGAGGCCATGCGGAAGAAACTGGAGGCAGTCGCGCGCGCAATGCAGACTCGCCAGGCCAGAGAGACGCCACTCTCGGACAACCGGCTCAAGGCGCTGCGATCGCTGGGGTACATCGGCGACAGCGGGGGCGGTTCGCGCGATGACCCCTCGGCGTTGAAGAAACGGAGGAATCCGAGAGAAATGACCGTTGTGCTGGGGCAATACTTTCTGGCGGTTGAGTTGGCTGCCCGAAACGAGCTTCCAGCAGCCATCTCGCTCTTGAAGGAGGCAGCCGCAGCGAGCCCGGAATCCTACACGATCCGGCGGCTGCTCGGTGAGTTGCAGCTTGAGGCGGGGAACCTGGAGGCCGCGTGGTCGGAACTGCAGGCAGCAGGAGCGCTTCATTCTGACGCAGGCGAGATTCAGCACGCCCTCGGAAGGGTCCTGAAGGAGCAGGGACGACTTCCCGAGGCTATCGGGCACTATCATCAGGCTCTGCAGCGCATGCCATGGAGCGTCGAAGTTCGGGCCAACCTCGGGGTGGCCCTCGAAGACCTGGGCCGTGTGGACGATGCGATTGTGGTCTTTCGGCAGGCTCTAGACCTCGATCCGAATCACGCGACGCTGCACAACAACCTGGGGAAGGCTCTCATGATGAAGGGCAACACGGACGAAGCCATAACACACTTTCGCCAGGCCATCCAGTTCCAGGCCGGGTTCGCCAAGGCGTACAGCAACCTGGGAGCGGCTGTTGCGCGAAAGGGTGAATCAGCCGAGGCAATCGGATACTATCAGGAGGCCATACGCCTCGATCCTGGATACAGCCAGGCGCGCAACAATCTCGGCGCTGCCTTCATGAGCCTGGGGCGGTGGGCGGAGGCCGTCGAGCAGGCCCGCGAGGCAGTTCGTCTCGCGCCGGCGGATCCCATCGCGCAGTTCAATCTTGGCAATGCCCTCGCAGGCCAGGGGAAGCCTGAGGAGGCTGGCCAAGCATATGAGGAGGCCTTGCGATTGAAGCCTGACTTTGGTGAGGCTCGACGACGACTGGACCGTGTTCGACAAAGGGTTTCTGCGACGACGGCAGACGGGGAGCCTTAGCATGGCGCACAAACAAGGTTCTCAACGGCGTGTTCGGTCGGAACCGCTGCCGTCGGCACGTGCGGCTTTGGGGCGAGCATCCGCACCCACGGCGCCGGGGCGTCGTCGATGGTACGTCATCGCTTCTGTCAGTGCGGTCGGGCTGCTGGTGCTTGTCGGCGTCCTGCGGTGGCAATGGCAGCCGGCGGTGCGGCCGGGCGAGGCCGGCTTCAACGTGCTGCTGATTACATTGGATACGACGCGGGCCGACCACCTTGGATGCTACGGCCATCCGAAGAGCCCTACGCCGCACATCGATGCTCTGGCCCGGCAGGGTACGATGTTCACCCAGTGCTCGAGCCCCGCCCCGATCACGTTGCCGGCCCATGCCAGTCTTTTCACAGCCACTGACCCCTACGTGCACGGCGTTCGCGACAACGGGCAGTTCCAACTCGGCGAAAGCAACCTCACGTTGGCCGAGATTCTCAAGGCCGCCGGCTACGCGACCGGCGGGCACAGCGCTGCCTACGTGGTGCGGCGCGAGCACGGGCTGGCGCAGGGATTCGACGCTTACTTCGGCGTGCGCATGGAGAAGGAGCGCCGCGGCGATGAGGTGTGCGATCAGGCGTTGGAGTGGCTCCGCGCCAATGCGTCGCGGCGGTTCTTCGCGTGGGTGCATTTCTTCGACCCGCACGCGCCGTACGAACCGCCGGCCCCGTTCCGCCAGCAGTACGACGACCCGTACGTCGGCGAGATCGCGTTCGCGGACCACCAGGTCGGCCGGCTGGTTCAGGAGCTTCAGCGGCTCGGCCTGGAGGAAAAGACGCTCGTGGTCGTGACGGCTGACCACGGTGAGGGGCGGGAGGAGCACGGCGAGGAGAACCATCTCTACTTCATCTACGACACGACGATGCGCGTCCCGCTGATCTTCCATTGCCCTGGGGCGATTCCGGCCGGGCGCGTGGTCTCCGCGCAGGCGCGGCTGATCGACGCGACGCCGACGATCCTGGCGTTTCTGAAACTGGCTCCCAAACCGGATGCCCAAGGCGTGAGCCTGCTGCCGCTGATCGCGGGCGAAGTGGAGGATCTCGATCTGGCTGCGTACGGCGAGACGCTGGGCGGTTTCCTGGCGATGGAACTCTCGCCGCTGCGGTCTCTGCGGGAGGGGGGGTGGAAGTACATTCACGCCCCGCGGCCCGAGCTTTATCACGTGGCCGGCGATCCGGGCGAGGCAACAAATCTGGCCGAGTCGGAGCCCGCACGGTTGGCCAAGATGCGCGGGCAATTGACCGCGATGATCGCTCAGGCTCCACCTCCGGCGGCATTCGATGAATCGCTGCGAACGGTCAGTGGCCAGGATACGCGAGCGCTGCAGGGGCTCGGCTACGTGGGCGGCGGTGCCAGCGCCGCAAAAGTGAAGGAGTTACTCAGACGCGAGATGGAGTTGGTGAACCTGGCCGGGCCCGATCCGAAGGACCACAAAGAGGCCATTCGGATTCAAGGGCAGGCCACCCATGCGATGATCGAAGATCGCTTCGTCGAGGCAGAAGGCCTCCTGCGACGGCTCGCACAGGTTTTCCCCGGCAGCCCCGGCGTGGACGAGCGACTGGCGCGGGCGCTGTTCATGCAGGGCAGGAATGAGGAGGCGATCGCCCTCTACCGGCAAATCATTGCCGCGCACCCCGAGCGCGGTGAGCCCTATTATGGAATCGCCAAGCTGTTGGCCCGCGCCGGTCAGTCGGAAGAGGCGATCTCGTTCTTCCGGCGTGCCATCGCGGTCGAACCGGATCGCGCCGAGGCCCACTACGACCTCGGCGTCTTATTGCTGAAGTCAGGCCAGCCTGGTCAGGCGAAGGAGTGCTTCCGTCGCGCGCTGCAGATCAGGCCGACCTACGGGAGCGCAATGGTAAACCTTGCCGTCGTCGCGGGTTATGAGGGCCAGCACGAGGACTCCGTCGGGCTATACCGTCGTGCGATTGAGCTCGAGCCGGGCGATCCGACACTCCACTACAATCTCGGCAACGCACTGGCCCGGCTGGGCGATCGTCACCAGGCGGCCCGCCAGTACGAGGAGGCATTGCGTCTGGCTCCGGGCTTCGAGGCCGCCCGTGCGGCCCTCGCCGCGGTTTCGAAGCCGGTTACAGGCCCGGCGGCCGGCGGGCCCTGACGCGGCGACGGAACCCAGGAGAATCGGTGCCAGGAGGCCGCCTGGTGGGGGTCGGTCAGGGGATTGGTGCGGCGACAGGGTCCCCTTCTCATTTGTTTTTGAGGCCGTCGGCCGCATTCGCGATACCGCGTTCGCCGCGGTGGGCAATATCCACACGGTCGATAATCACACTGGGTGCTTACGGGTATGGTCGCCGGGCGGTCACTGGGAAACCATGTTTGGCTCGAACGGAATGTTCACAGCAAAGCTTGTTCCTTGAGCGATGGGGGAGCGAACTCGCGGCCGAGTTGATGTCCCCCACGGCTGAAGCCATGGGGCACCCACCGAATTCCCGGACAACCTCAGGCAAGCTGCCAGTGGCACCCGCTCGCCACGGCGAAGCAGGCCCAGATTGTCAAGGACCCCATTCTGCCGGTGCCCGAAGCATATATATTGCCATCCCCCGGGTTTCCAGTTATACTGCGGGGTGATATGGTGGTGGCAGTTGCGCCGCGTTCATTTCGTGCCAGGCGCAGCAAGCGGATGCTTTCTCTCTTCTTGGACCGCCGCTATGAGAGGACCAGTTCAGCGAAGTACGCCGTCAGTGGGCCTGGGGGCGGACCGCGCCTTTACATTGATTGAGATTCTGGTGGTGGTGGCGATCATCGCGCTGCTGGTGGCGATTCTGCTGCCTTCCCTGACCAAGGCCCGGGAAGCCGCGCGGAACACGGTCTGCAAGTCCAACATGAAGCAGATCATGATGGGGCACGTGCTCTACCAGGCGGACAACAAGGTGCTGCCGGCCACGCAGAGCAGCTACTATCTTCGCGGCATCTGGCCGATCCCGGACCCGGAGACGAACCCGGGGCCGGACGGGCGGCTCAAGGGATGGACCTGGGAGGGTTCGAGGGGTACGGCCGGTTACTACGGTGATCCGAACGTGCAGCCCTACCACAGCAATCCGAAGTTCCTGCGTCAGGTGCCCCAGATCGGCACGATATTCCGGTACACGAAGGATGCAGCCCTCTATGTGTGTCCCGGCGACCGGCCCGGGGCCGCGGATGAGACTCCCCACGGGGGCGGGGGAAACGGACGGCTCAGCTACTCGATGAACGCCTATATCGGCTGCAAGACCTTCGAGGAGCTGGCGAGCTTCGTTTACGTCGAAGCGGTCAACGGCGTGCCCTTGCCGGGCGGGATTCGCTCCCGATCGTTCAAGCGCGGCGAGCGTGTCGTCTTTGCGCCCTCGCAGATGATGTACCTGTTCGAGGAGCACCCTTTCGACAACCTCAACAACGGGTATCCGGAGGGCAACTTCAATACCCAGTATGATCGTATTACGACGCGACACAGCCCGGCGAGGTCCCTTGACGACCCGAGGGCTTTGGGCCGCACGAACATCGCGTATCTTGACGCCCACGTGGAAAGCCGGATGTATCCGGCACGGACGTGGGCTGATGAGTTGTTCACGGAGTTCGGCCAGCCGACCAGCGGCAGGAATCTGGACGTTTTTGTGCTGGGCCGCTGACAGGAGGGATGCCCGCGTTTGAGGCCGGCGGGCGTTCGAGGAGAGAGGCAATCGAGCTGAAAGCCATATCAACCGCTCGGTCTGCGAGCGGTCGTGACGTTGTGGATTCGCAAAGCCTTTTGAGAGGGGACGATCCCCCCAGGAAAGGAGCCAGATCATGAGAGGGCGTCAATTCGGGCTGAGTTTGACTGTTGTTGGGGTGCTACTCTGGTTGTGTGCCGGAGTGGCGTACGCCAACGTCTACCCGTCCGGGGTGTCGGTAAACGCTACCGGCCTGAACACCGAGCCGTGCGGGACGGCGAGCATCACCTACGTTCTCAACGAGAACGCCGATGGTGACGGGACGAACCCGGGCGTGAAGATCGAGATACTGGACAGCACCCCGGCCGTTGTCCGGACGGTCACCATTGCCCGACAGTCCAAGGGCGAGCACGTTTTCCAGTGGGACGGCCGCAAGGACGACGGCAGCCGGGCCCCCAACGGCAACTACACGGTGAGAATCACCGCAACCGACTTTGGGTATACCGTGTGGACGCAGATCAGTGACGATGGGAATCGGTATGTGCAGTTCGAGTATCCCACGGGAGTGGCAGTCAACCGAAATTCGACATCCTCGAACTTCGGGCGGATCTATGTGGCTGTTGGGCGGGTCGGCACGACCGTTACCGGCCGGCCCGTGGGTGACGGCATCTACGTGATCGGGGCCGACCAGTCCGATTTCCTCCCTCAGGGTGACGTTGCTTTTGCGGGTGGCGTTGACTGGGTAACCGGCACGACCAGCAGTCCACACAAGATCACGGTGGCCCCAGATGATTCGGTGTATATTACCGACTGGTCGGACCTCCACTCCGGCATCTGGCGATGCAACGCCAACCCCCAGGCGGTTTTCGACGAGATTCTGAGCAACACGGGCCGCACGAGCACGGGTCTGGTGGCCGGTCTGCACGGCAGCGTGGCCAGCGTCCATATCGAAGGAACCGGCGCGAGCACGAAGCTCTATACACTGGATGAGGATTATAATGCGGGCGGCGGCCTCGGCAGCGTGCTCCGCTATGACATCGGGACCGGCCCGTTCCCGTGGAGTACGCCGCCCGTTGAGCAGACGCAGGATACCACCAATGTGATCCAGAATATGCTAATGGACGTGGTTCGCGACGAGGACGGGAGCTGGTGGGTCACGCAGCGGCGGTCCACCGAGAGCGTCGGGGCGCCGGCGTTGATGCGGTTTCTGGATGGCGGCACCGCGCCGGTCTACAACTCTGCTGCTGATGACAACCTGCCGCTTCTTAAGTCGACCTATGGCAGTATAGACATCGACAACGGTCTCAACCGGCTGATTATGGGTACCCTCGGCGGCTGGGGTGTTTACATCATCGACATCAGTGATCCGGCCAATCCTGTTCGGACTGCGACGATACCACAGAGCGGTACGACTCGGGACGTGGCGTTCGACAGCGCCGGCAACGCGTACATCGTGAGTAACTCTTCGGAGACGCTGCGGATCTGGTCCCCGCCGGACGGGGTCAACTCGCATACCACGACCGCCGGTTCGACCATCGCGCTGAACAAGGCGGGCAGTGGCGGCCCGACGATCACGGACCAGCCCGACAGCGTGACGGTGTGTGCGACCGACACGGCCACATTCACCGTGGCCGCAACAGGCTCGAACGTGACCTACAAGTGGAAGAAAAACGGCGCCTCGTTCATCCCAGAGCAAACGGGGACGACGCTGAACATGACAGGTGTGACTGCCGAGGATAACGGCACGGTGATCACTGTCGAAGCCTGCGACGACAACGGCGTCGTGGTCAGCCAACCGGCCATCCTGAACGTTGGTGTATCATTCCTCGAGGCACCGCTGTCCCAGACGGTTTGCCAGAACACCGAGGCGACCTTCACCGTCAACGCCAGCGGCAAGGGGACCCTGACCTACCAGTGGTACAAGGATAGCGCTCCTCCTGACGGTACTTTTGAATTGATCAGCGGCGCAAACACCAACACCTACGTTTGGAGCGGCGTGCAGGGCACCGACAGCGGCACGCAGATCCGCTGCGAGGTGACCGATAGCTGTGCGACGCCGGTGAACAGCCCGACCGCCGTGTTGACCGTCTTGACGGGGCCGATGATCAGCCTCGCCTATGGCAGGCCAACGTCAACCGTAGACCCGGCCACGTGGGACAATGAGATGTGGACGGTTCCCGGCGCGGACAACAACTTCTGCAGAGTCAGTGCCGCGGGTCGAGGAACTCTGACCTACCAGTGGGTGAAGGACGGAGTGGACCTGGTCGATGGTGGGACGGAACCGGTCATCTCCGGGGCCAACGCAGAGATCGTTCGCATTGACAACATTCCGGCGAGCTGGAATGGCGCCAAGATCACTGTCCGGGTCACGGACGATTGTGGGACGCGCGACAGCAACGTGACGCCTGGCGGCGATGCCGGCATCGTGGACGTCAATGTGCGGGTGGCAACGGAGACCGGCGTCGTGGGCGGCTGCAACAACGGGGCCGACGATGACGGTGATCTTCTCGTGGACTGCAATGACGCGGACTGCGCCTTCACATCGGACTGCTGGCCGTGCAACGACCCCATCGCTGACGCGGACAACGACGATGACGTCGACCAGGCGGACTTTGCCGTTTTCCAGGTCTGCTATACCGGGCCGGGCACCTTTACGCTCGACGGCATGTGTAAGTGCTTTGACCGGCTCATCGAGGACAATCAGCCCGGCGCGGACAACGACGTCGATGACAGGGACCTGAAGGCGTTTGAGGCGTGCGCCAGCGCTCCTGGCGTCGCCGCAGATCCGGACTGTGATGCAGGGCCCGCGACCGTAGTCATTAACGAGCTCTCCTACAGCGAGTACGAAGGGGGGGAGGTACGTGAGTTCGTCGAGCTCTACAACTACGGCGACCAGCCGGTCGACGTCACCGGCTGGATCCTGCGCACGTCCGACACCGTCGGGCCGCCCGGCGACGACAACCCCGACTATAGGATCGGTGATACCCTGCATCCCTCAGTCATTCTCCAACCGGCCGGCCAGCCCGGCTGCTACTGGGTGGTCGGAACCAGCCAGGTGCCGAGCAACCAGATTATTGGCTCGCAGAACCTGTTCGAGAACGACAACGAGGCGATTCAGCTTCTGGACGCCACCGGCGATGTGATCGATACCGTGGTCTACGAGCGAAACAAGGGACCGGTGGCGATTTCGCCTGCCGAGGGCGGAATCTGGATGAACTTCACCTCGGCTGGCAAGGCGGCTGACCCCTCGCAGGAGCAGTCGCTGGCGCGATGGATCGACGGCTATGACACGGGCGATAATGGGCGTGACTTCGGCGTCCGGGTGAAAACGCCTGGTGCCAGCAACCTCGGCACGGGTGTCCTGAGCACGGCGTATGCTGTGCCCAACGTGGACAGCGGCACGCCAAGTGACACGGTCACTGGCCTTGTCGGCGCGTTCTACAACGCGATGGTGATCGATCCAGGTGACACCACCACGACCGTCAGTGTGACCACCGGCGACCCGCCGGTCACTACTTACTACCCGATCAATCCGAACGCCATCGGCGCGTCGCCTCAGGGCGACAAGGCGATCGTGGCCTGGGATCCGACCGGCGGCGGCAACATGGTTGCGTCGGACGACGTCTTGGCGAACGGTGCCAGCCTCGATCTGTATGTCTATCTGGACACCACCCCCTACGATCCCCCGGGGACCCCTCCCCCGCTCACGACCGGGGCCGAGAGCACAACCTACGGCATCCTCGGGACGACCGGCATGATGATTGCCAATGACGAGTTTCCGAATCCCGACAGCGCCGCCGGTATGAACGGCGATATCGTCACGTCGAATGGGAACACGGGAATTGGCTGGGTTTATACCAAGGAGACCAGCACCAACAATCCCGATCTTCCCGTTAATCCGCTCCCCTACCTGATGAGCTTGACGTTGTGCGACTTCGGTAACGGCGGTGACAGCAGCGGAGACCCGTTGGCGGTTCCGCCTCCGACCACGCCGCGTGGGCCGGAGGACTGGAAAGTTATCGCCACGATCAACCTGGCCGGTCAGCCTTCGGGCTGGCACCGGCTCAAGCTCAGTTACAACGCGGCAACCGGTGCCGCGCATGCGGAGTTCGACACTCAGACGTTCGACTTCACGACCGCTACCAATCTGGTTGGCGGGTTCTATATCGGGTATCGCGAGACGTTAACCGACGAGCCGGCTGTATTGCGGCCGCCGACTTTCGACTCTGTCCCGTGAGGGTTGAGTCAGTGAATCCGGAGCCCCGTTCGGTTTCTCGCGGAAGCGGTGTTTGACCGCGATCTCAGGGGTTCCGGGAGCGATCAAAGAGCGAGGCTCCTCCGAGAGGGGGAGCCTCGCTCGTTTTGTGCGGTCACTTCTCGGGCGGCAGGGTGGTGTCGCTCGGCCCGGAATCCGTTCCGGGCCGCCCCTCTTCGTGGGATCGTCTTCGCACTCAGTGGCAATGAGGATGGAATCCTCCGTCGCAAGGGCCCCAGAATGGATTCTGGGGCCAGCGGCTCCTCCGTGAGGGGGCCTCGCTCGTTCTTTTTCATCACTTTGCGGCCGGGGTCGTGGCGGCGGTGCCCGAGGTTCGGACGGTTGTGTAGATTGTCCGCTCATCATACGTCCGCCCCGCGCCTTCGTAGGAGCAGTGGAAATACGATCTGCCTGCGGCGTACAGCGGCAGGTGGATGGGCGGCTTCTGGCGGGTCACCTCGAGATACAGCAGGGCGAGCGGGGTGATCGTGTCGAACTTGCAGAAGAGGTGGTCCGGGCTGGTCACGAAGAAGCCGTGGTTGAACTGCTGGTCCAGCAGGTTGTCGGCGATCTTGCCGGCGAGCGTCAGGTACTCATCCCTCCGGGTGGCCTGATGGAGCTCGATCAGTCCGAAGATGCTGTTGGGGTCGGCGTGGGTGGTGGCCAGGTCGGGGGCTGGGGCGGTGTCGGGGGCAGAGCCGATGGCCTCGTTCGCTTGGTCAGAGGGCCGACGAGGGCGTCGGCCCCACGAAGGGTCGGGTGTTGTCCCGATGTCGCCTATTCCGAGGCCCCGGCCGATGCTGTGGGCCATCTGCCACATCAGCGGGTCCTGGCTGAGCTTGTAGGCGAGGGCGTATGCCCAGAAGTGGACGCCCTCGGCCGGGCGTTTCTGCAGCCACCGCAGCTCGACGTACCCGCCGCGTTTGCGGTCGGCCGGGGTCAGCCGTGTTCCGTCGATCAGCGTGGGCCAGAAACTGTTGTCGGCCGGGTCGTAGGCGTGCTTTGCGTATGCGGTCAGGTCCTGGACCGCCCATTTCTTGAAGTCCTCGCCCGCATGGCCAAGTTTCTCGTACAGCTTCAACTGGCAGACCGCCATGCGATGGTAACGGGTTCCGTACAGGCTGGTCACGGTGGCCTCGGTGAAACGGTCGCCGAACTCGGCCCCGAATTGCCTGATCATGCGGTCGGGCTCGATGATGCTGTAGTTGTCGGCCCCGAGGCCGGTGACCGGGTGTCTGGCGTCGGCGTAGCGCTGGGCGAGCCGTTTGGCCCACAGAAGCGGCCGCTGGTCGCCGCCGAGGTCGGTGAGTGTGGCGGCGGCGTAGAACAGGTCGCTGCCGGTATTGGAGAAGGTGAGCCCTTTTCCGGAGAAGGGTACAGGGCCGCCGACATAGGGCTGGTCCCACATGTTGGCAGGGATGGGCAGGTAGGGGCCGTGCCGATTCATGTCCAGGATGTCCCACTGCAGGATGTGGCTGGCCCAGAAGTCGTCGATGAACCTGCGGGTGGCTTCCTTGTCGACCTCCCACATCAGTTCGTAGAAGGGGTAGTTGCTCTTGAGCTCGTGCTTGCCGGCGATCCCGTCGGTCCGGCCTTCGCCCACGGGCTGGTCGGTGGCCAGGTCCCAGGCCGCGTGCCCGCCCCAGTAGAGCAGACCGTTTTCGTGCCGCAAATGCTCAAAGGCGTAACGGGTTGCGTCGACGGCTGCCTGCCTGTACTTCGGATCGCCGGTCAGATCGGTCAGAACCGCCAGCACCCGAAACAGGTTCTGCTGGCTGGCGAGGTTGGAGAGGATCCACTGCGGCGGCATCTTCCACCGCTCGACCTGTTCTTTGGGCAGCTTCCACACGGCCGGCTCGTGCGTATCGACGTTGATGCCATCGGCGAAGAGGGGGGTGTGTTTGGGGCCGTAGACGTCGCGGCCGTAGCGAAGCACGTTGTCGGCGAAGGTGCGGACCGCCTCGATGCGAGGGCTGGCCTGCGGCGTCGGCAGTAGAAAGAGACGCCCTTCGCCGGCGTTCAGCGGCAGTTGAAGCCCGTTCATGTCCGGGCTTTCATCGCGCAGGGGGATCTCCGCTCCCGATTCCTGGTCGACCTCGACGATACTTCCGGGCTCGGTGGCGAATTCGACCGTCGGCCAGGCGGTATAAGCGTGCCGGTAATTGTTGAGCAGGATGGCCGTGCGACCGTCCTGGTGCCTGAAGACGCCGATGAGATAGTCGCCCTCGGTCAGGCTCTTGATCGGCGAGCCCTTCAATACCGTTGCCGGGTCATCGCCCGGCTTGACCCGCAGAACCCGCGTACTGGTTAGCTTCATCAGCGTGGGGCCGAGGTTCCTGATTCGAGCGTTGATTCGCTTCGCCTGGTCGTAGTGGCGCGTGGGACGGCCGTCGACCGCGATGATGGCACCGCCTTTGGGGAATTCCGCGCCTCGCGGGGTCCAATAGGAGAAGTACAGGATGCCTTTGGCCCCGTAGGCGAGCGAGGTGTAGATTTGCCAGGCAACCTGGGCCTCCGTGGGGTCGTAGTGCCGGCCGTAGGGAATGATGCAGAAGAAGTTCCAGAAGGGGATGCCTGCCTCGAGAGCATGCTTGCGGATGACCTCGAGGTTTTCGCAGTAGCCATCACGTTCGTCGACGTCGGGATTCATCAGCGGGTAGCGGTCAAAGCAGAGGACGTCAACGCTGACTTCCTTGAGGAAGCGGGAGATGTGCTCCTCGTAGGTCTGCACGCCCCAGTGCTTGGGCGTTGCATGAGACGGATACAGGTTGATATATGCGAGCTTGCCGGGGCGGTTTGTCCGCACCTCGCGCACCAGTTGAGCCAGGTGAGGGAATTCGGGGTTCTTGGGCTCGTCTTTCAGCAGGTATCCCCAGCAGGCCGGGTGATCCGGGTAGGGCTGTCCGAACTGCTCGCCATGCCAGACGATGGCCTTGAGGCCGTATTTGGCGCACAGGTCGAGCTGGCGGGTGATCTGCTCGGGCGTGCGGGCGTGAGAACTGCCCAGTGCGACCGTAAAGCCCGCATCGGCGATCAGACGATAGTGGTCATCCATGTGCTCGTCGGCCGGCGGATCGACCCAGAAGCTGATACAGAAGCGATCCTGCACGAAACGGGCGTCCTTCGCGCTGTTTGGATCAGCGGCCGCGCTGATGACCGGCTGGTACAAGCAGACCAGACAGGGGAGAAATGCGATCTTTCGGGTCATGATGTGCTCCTCATGTGAGTGCGGGGAACAGTATGCTTTGTGCTTGTGCCTGATTCAAGCAGTCTCAGAACGCTCGCGGCTCCTGGGCGGGGCGTTGCGCTTGATCTTGTGCGAGGACTGTGCCAAGCTGATGCTGTTTGACCGGTGACGTACAACCGAAAATGAAGGATTCCCAATCATGCAGAAGATGACTCGCCGAGCAGTGGTGAAGCACGGAATCGGTACTCTCGCCGGGGCCGTGGCCGCGGGCGGAATGAGGCGGCTCGCCCACGCTGCTCCGGATTCGGCACCGACCGAGGTCGGTCCGATCTCCCGCTGGCAGAAGCACGGCATTGTGCTGGAGGCCTCTGAGCCGTGGGAGCAGGGGGGTATCCAGAGCTTCACGTCGCCGTCGGAGCCTCTGGAGGGGGATAAATGGCGGATCTGGTACTCGGCCGTGGGCACGCATGACACCGCCAAGTACAGCATCGCCTATGCTGAGGGCTTGCCGGGTGAGGCGATGAAGAAATTCCCGGTGCAGTGCTCGACCGGCCGTCCGGGTGACGGAGCCTTCACCCTGGGGCCGCTGCCGGAGAAGTGGCACCCGGTTCAGGTGGTGCACATTCCGCTGAAAAACGGCAAGCATCGCATCTACTTCTGGGCGCACGGCCAAGGGATTCTGCGTTACCTGGCCGCTGACAGCGACGACGGGCATCGTTACCGGATTGTCGATCCGCTCCGGCCGGTGCTTTACCACTTTCACGACCGGGCTGCCTGGGGAGTGGCCTCGCCGGACGGCGTGATGCTGCACAAGGAGCCGAGCAAGGACCGGCCGGCTGACGAACCGCTTGCCCCGTCGCACCTGATCTCGAACGACGCAACCAACATATACCAGTTGCCCGACGGCTCTTTCGAGTTGTACTCGGTGGCTCTGACCCAGGTACCCAAGGGTGATCCGGCCTATATGCCCCACGACAACGCGCCCGGGCTCGTGCGGCTGGTGGATCGCTACGTATCGGCGGACGGGCTTCGCTTTGAGAAGCGGCAGCGAGTGATCGACCGCGACGCCAAGGACCCACAGGACCAGCAGTTCTACTATCTCAGCGTCAACCACACGCCCAGGGGGTGCGTCGGCATGCTCGGGCATTACCGCTGCCAGGCCCAGACGATGGATCTGGAATGGTGTTTCTCGAAGGACGGGCTGCACTGGCAACGGCCGCGGAGGACTGCCTGGATTCCGCGGGGCGACAAGACGCAGCCGGACAGCTACGGCATTTATGCCCCGAGCAAGCTGGTGGAACGCGGCGGCCGGTACCATCTTTTCTATACGGCGGTGAATAGTGCCCATAATGGAAAGGACTCGTATGGGCCGCCTCGCTGCCTGATCATGTACGCAACGATTGACTCGATCGGAGTCTGAGGGATCAATCTTTTACGCCGGAGTTGCCTGATGAGTATGAAACGGTTGTATAGGGCGTTTGCTGCTTCCGTTCTGATGCTTCTTGCCTTGTCTGCGGCGGCGGCCGAGAATGTGCCTGCCACCCAGGCGGTGGGGCGGGTCCGGGAAGCGCTGGCCCGTGGTCCCCAGGAACTGGCCGCGACGCTGCCCGGTTTGTCAACGTCGTGCCCACTGGACATGCGAGGGACGAAGGTTGGGAAGGCCATCCTCGAGGCGTTTGCGTCTGATTCCGAATCGATTCCGGTCACGACGTACACTCAGTACCGCCAGTTCAGGAAGACCGGCGACCGCGAGCCCTACCAGAAGCCCTACTTCGAAAAGCGGCAGATGCTGGCCAGGGCGGTCATGGCGGCTTGGTTGAGCGGGCATGCCGATCTGCTCGATCGGGTCAACGACCTCGTCTGGAGCATCTGCGAGGAAACGAACTGGGTGGTGCCCGCGCATGAATCGGTGGGCGAGATCGACCTGTTTGCCGCCGAGACAGCCGCCGACCTGGCGATGACCGAGCTTCTGGTCGGGCCGCGTCTGCCGGAGGAGGTGCGGGCTCGTCTCAAGGCCGAAGTCAAACGCCGAGTAATTGATCCCTACCTGGATCATGGGGATCGCTTCTGGTGGAAGGGGGGAGCCAACAATTGGACGGGGGTGTGTGCCGGCTCGATCGGTGAAACGCTGCTCGTTCTGGAGCCTGATGCCGAGCGCCAGGCCAAGGGCCTCGCCATGGTTGTCGATCAGCTCAATCGCTTCATCTCCAGGGCGTTTGAGGAGGACGGAGCGAGCACCGAAGGCATCGGCTACTGGAACTACGGTCTGTCGCACTTTGTGATCTTCGCCGAGATGCTCAAGGCCCGCACGGGTGGTGAGATGGATTTGCTGGCCGGGGAGAAAGTCAGGAAGATCGCGGCATACCCGGCCTCGCTTGCGATCGGCCGGCATGCCTTTGCGTCCTTTTCCGACAGCCATGAGGAAAGCGGTGTTCTTCCGTTTCTCGCGGCGCGATTGGGCGAGCGTGCGGGAGGAAACGATCTGCTTGCCCAGGCCAGCGACAAGCCGGAAGCGGGACGGCTGGCATGGGTGTTGTGCAACGTGATCTGGTACGGCGATCAGCCGAGAACGGAGCCCGTCTTACGGAATGCGGTCCTTCCGAAGGCCGGCGTGGCCCGGTGCGTGGGGGCCGTCGGCGGCAGGCCCGTGGTTGTCGTTGCCAAGGCGGGCAACAACGCCGAGCAGCACAACCAGAACGACGTGGGCAGCTTCGTGCTGCGGGTCGGCGAGACCACGTTCCTGTGCGATCCCGGTGCGGGGCTGTACAACGCGGCCTACTTCAGCAACAAGCGATACGAGAGTGTATTTGCCGCCTCGTATGGTCACAGCGTTCCTCGCATCGCCGGCCGTCAGCAGAAGCCTGGGGCCGAGTTTCGGGGCCGATTGGAGGCGGCCGATGACGGGGCGATCCGGATCGAGTTCCATGAAGCCTACGGCACCCCCGAGATGACCGGTCTGCTGCGCACTATCCGCGTCGAGAAGGATGGCAGTGTCACGCTGGCGGATGAATTCCGTTTTACCGGTAGCGTCCTGGAGGTCGAAGAGGCTTTTCTGACGTGGCGCGACGTGCGAGTGCAGGGCAATGTCGCCCGGGTGGTCGGCGATGACGGCCGGCTGGAGATCAAGACGGATTCGGGAGTCTTCGCGGCCGAGCGACTGGAGGAGGCGTGCAAGGCCAACCACAAGAAGGGCGTGTTGACGCGCTTGACGGTCAAGTACCCCGCAGCCCCGACTATTCAAGCCCGTTTTACGATGACGTACAAGGCCTCGAAGTGAGGGGTCGTCGGCCGGGCTTGCGAAACGCCGCCGACCGGGTAATCTCGCGGTGATCGACCACCCGCTCGGGCGGTTCTCCGGGTCATCTGGCAGCGATTGGGAAGCGAGGCAAGCCATGTCATGTATTCTTGCGATGGTTGCAGGTGTGATGTGCGTGTTAGGGGCAGGAGCCGATGCCGGGGCATCTCCGCCGAATCGCTTTGAGCCCACCTGGGAGTCGCTCGATCGATACCAGGTTCCGCAGTGGTACCTCGACGGCAAGTTCGGGATTTTCATCCATTGGGGCGTCTACTCGGTGCCCGCATTCGGCAACGAATGGTATCCTCGCAACATGTATCGGGAGGGCTCCAAGGAGTTCGAGCACCACGTTGCCACGTATGGACCCCAGTCGAAGTTCGGCTACAAGGATTTTATTCCCCAGTTCAAGGCGGAGAAGTTCGACCCTGGCCACTGGGCGCAACTGTTCCGCAAGGCCGGGGCGAAATTCGTGGTCCCGGTGGCCGAGCACCACGATGGTTTTGCGATGTATGACTGCGCGCTGTCGCCCTGGTGCGCCGCGAAGATGGGGCCGAAGCGGGACATCATCGGCGAGCTGGCCGCGGCGGTCCGCAAGGAGGGCATGGTCTTCGGCCTGTCCAGCCACCGGGCCGAGCACTGGTGGTTCTACGACGGGGGCATGAAATTCGACTGCGACGTGAAGGACCCCCAATATGCGAGCCTGTACGGCCCGGCGCAGCCCGAGAAGGCCAGCCGGCCGGACAAGGCGTTCCTTGATGACTGGCTCGCTCGCACGCGTGAGCTGGTGGACAAGTATCAGCCGCAGTTGGTCTGGTTCGACTGGTGGATCGAGCAGCCCGAGTTCGCCCCGTACCTGCGGGAGTTCGCGGCGTACTACTACAACAAGGGCGCCGACTGGAAGAAGGGCGTGGCGATCAACTACAAGAACAAGTCGTTCCCGGACAAGGCGGCGGTGCTCGATGTCGAGCGGGGCCAACTGGCCGAGATCCGCCCGTTCTTCTGGCAGACCGACACGTCGATATCGAAGAACTCCTGGGGCTATGTCAGCAAGCAGGACTACAAGACCGCCGACTCGCTGATCGACGATCTGGTTGACATCGTCAGCAAGAACGGGGCCCTGCTGCTCAACATCGGGCCGAAGCCCGACGGCACGATCCCCGAGCCTGAAGAGAAGATTCTGCTCGAGATCGGCCGGTGGCTGGAGGTCAACGGCGAGGCCGTCTACGGCACGCGTCCCTGGAAGGTGTACGGTGAAGGGCCGACGAAGATCGTGGAAGGCTCGATGAACGACACCAAGCGGAGCGCATTTACGGGGCAGGATATTCGCTTCACGGCCAGGGGCGATGTGCTTTATGCGACGGCGCTGGCCTGGCCGGAGAACAACACGGTGACGGTTCGCTCGCTGGCCAGGAAACAAAGTCTCTGCCGAAGCGAATTCAAGGACGTGAGACTGCTCGGGAGCAAGGATGCGGTTGTGTGGGAGCGAAACGCCGACGGTCTGGTTGTCAGACTGCCGGCCGCCAAGCCGTGTGAGCACGCATTTGTGCTGCGTATTTCGCCGGTCGATAGCGTTGAGGACAAGACAAAGTAGAAGAGGTGAGATCATGATTCGCAAATTGCTCACAACAGCAATCCTGGTGGTGTTGGTCGGCCTGGCGGTGAGGGTTTCGATCGCGGCCGAGAGCCAGTCGCTCGATCCTTACGCCAACGAGACGAAGGAGCAGCGCGAGGCCCGGATGAAGTGGTGGCGCGAGGCGCGGTTCGGCATGTTCATCCACTGGGGCGTCTATTCCGTGCCCGCCGGTACACACAAGGACAAGAGGATCGACGACATCGGCGAGTGGATCATGAATACCGCCAAGATCCCGGTGGCCGAGTACCGCCAGTACGCCAAGCAGTTCAACCCGGTCAAGTACAACCCCGACGAGTGGGTGAGCCTGGCCAAGGAAGCGGGGATGAAGTACATCGTGATCACTTCCAAGCATCACGACGGCTTCGCCCTGTTCGACTCGAAGGTCACCGACTGGGATGTGGTCGATGCGACGCCCTATGGCAAGGACCTGCTCAAGCCGCTGTCCGAGGCGTGCGCGAAGCACGGGTTGAAACTCGGCTTCTACTACTCGCAGGCCCAGGACTGGACCCATCCCGGCGGGGCTGCGTGGGGCGAGCACTGGGACAAGGCCCAGGACGGCGACATGACCGAGTACATCCGCAAGATCGCGGTGCCGCAGGTCAAGGAGATCCTGAGCAATTACGGGCCGCTGGCGGTGTTGTGGTGGGACACGCACAAGGGCATGACCCGGGAGCGGGCCGACCTGCTGATTCCGCTGCTCAAGCTCCGACCAGGGATCATTCACAACAACCGCCTTGGGATGTACAAGGGCGACACCGAGACCCCTGAGCAGTTCATCCCGGCGACCGGCTACCCCGGCGGGCGCGACTGGGAAACGTGCATGACCATGAACGACACCTGGGGCTTCAAGAGCTACGACAACAACTGGAAGAGCACGGAGACGCTCGTTCGGAATCTCGTGGACATCGCATCCAAGGGAGGCAACTATCTGCTCAACGTCGGCCCCACGTCGGAGGGGCTGATCCCCGCGCCGTCCGTCGAGCGGCTCAAGGAAATCGGCAAATGGATGAAGGTCAACGGCGAGGCCATCTATGCGACCACCGCGAGCCCGTTCAGGCGGCTGCCCTGGGGCCGCTGCACGAAGAAGGTGGATGCCGACGGCACGACACTTTACCTGCACGTGTTCAACTGGCCGGCCGACGGCAAGCTGGTCGTTGCCGGGCTGAAAAGCAGGATCGGGCAGGCATGGCTGCTGACGGATGCCGACAAGAGGTCGCTCAAGTACGAAATGTCGGAGGATGGCGCGGTGATCGCCGTGCCGACAGCCGCGCCGGACCCCATCTGCTCGGTGGTCGTGTGCCGTGTTCCAGGCTTGCTCGAGGTGGTGGTGCCGCCGCTGCCGCAGGGGGCCGATGGTAAGGTGCTGCTTCCGGCGATGGAGGCCTCGCTGCACGGCGAGACGCTCCGTTATGAATCGGGCCACAACCAGGACAACATCGGCTCCTGGACCAGCGCCCAGGACTGGGTAGAGTGGGAGTTCAAGATCGACAAGCCGGGCAAGTTCAACGTGGTGGCGACGGTTGCCTCCAAGGAGGCCAGTCGCTGCCGGGTCGTTGTCGGCGCGGCCCGGTTCGCGGCCGACGTGCCCGCGACCGGCGATTTCAGGAAGTATAGCGAGGTGCAGCTCGGCACAGCGGAGATTCCCGAGAAAGGCGTCGTGAAACTGGCGCTGCGTCCAGCCAGAAGAAACTGGCACCCGATCAATGTGAAGTCCGTCACACTGAAGCCGGCCGAGTGAGAGGCCAGGAGGAGCGGAGATGAAACGGAATCGTATGAATCGTCGCGAGTTTTTGAACCGTTCGGCGGTTGCGGCGGCGGGGATGGCCACGGCCTCGCTGGCCGGTCCGACATCGCTGCGGGCGGCCGGAGCCAACGACAGGATCGTCATTGGCTTCATGGGCTGCGGGGGGCGGGGCACGTTTCTGCTCGCCGAGATGTTTGCCCGCAACAAGAACCTCGATTTCGCCTACATGTGCGACCCGGACTCCGGGCGTCTGGCGGCCGGGATCAAGAATGCCGAAAAGGCCACCGGCAAGGCGCCCAAGGCGGCGAAGGACTATCGCGAGATTCTCGAGGACAAGAACGTCCATGCCTTGTTTGTCTGCACGCCCGACCACTGGCACGCGCTGCCCACGATCCACGCCTGCCAGGCCGGCAAGGACGTCTATGTCGAGAAGCCCGCGTCCCATAGCGTCTGGGAAGGCCGCAAGATGGTCGAGGCCGCTCGAAAGTACAACCGGATCGTGCAGCTCGGCACCCAGACCCGCAGCGGGCGGTACACCCGCGAGGCGGTGGAGTACATCCGGTCCGGCAAACTCGGGAAAGTGCATCTCATTCACGTGCTCAATATGAAGGAGCGGAAGAGCATCGGGCACAAGGAAGATGAGCCTGTTCCGGCGGGCGTTGACTACAAAAAGTGGCTTGGCCCGGCGCCCGAGCGGAAATTCAACTGGAACCGTTTTCACTACTCCTGGCACTGGTTCTGGGATTACTCCGGCGGCGACATCATCAACGACGGCGTCCACCAGATCGATATCGCCCGCTGGCTGGCGGGTCAGGACTCGCCCACAGGCGTCACCGGCACCGGCGGCCGTTTTGCCTATGACGACGACCAGGAGACGCCCGACACGCAGGTAGTGACCTGGGACTTCGACAAGCTGACCATGGTCTTTGAGAACATTCTCTGGGCCCCCTACATGAAGAAGATGGAATGGAACATGCGGGACACGGATGCGTACCCGAACTGGCCCTTTGACGGGATGCGGATCGAGGTCTACGGCGAGAAGGGGCTGATGTTTTTTGAGCGTCACGGCGGCGGGTGGCAGGTTTTTGACGAGTCGGAGAAGCCGATCAGCCAGTCCAACGACCGGCATCCGCACTACGCACACCTGGACAACTTCTTCGAGTGCCTGAAGTCGCGCAAGCGCCCGAACGCCGACATCGAAGAGGGGCATCTTTCCACGGTGCTGTGCCAGATCGGCAACATTTCGTATCGATGCGACGGGCGCAAGCTGAAATGGGACGGCAAGCAGGAGCAGTTCACCAACGATGAGGAGGCGAACGGCTATCTGAAACGAACGTATCGTGAACCGTACGTCGTACCGGAAACCGTGTGACCCGGGGAGTGGCCTCGAATGGATGCTTTTGAGGACCGCAGCGGCCCCGGCAGGGGTGAGGTGGTCTCGTCGGTTGTGCTCGGCCTTCTCCTGACCCTCGGCGGCGCTTGTCCTGCTCGTGCAGGCGAGAGTCGCCTGCCGAACACGACGCTGCTGGTTGAAACCGGCGATCTGGCCATGGAGATGGTCGCCGGGATCGACAGGTATCTGTTGCGGAAGACCGAGGCATCGATCGCCGGCCGCGAGCAGTTCTGGCATCGCGATTTCAGCTCAGTCGAGGCGTACCTCAAGTCGGTCGAGCCCAATCGAGCCGAGCTTGCCGGGATCATCGGGGTGGTGGATCCTCGCCAGAAGCCCACGGGCATCCAATTAGTCGCAACGACAACGCAGCCAGCCCCCATCACTCATGCGGGCGACTACACGGTGGATCACGTTCGCTGGTCGGTGCTCGACGGGGTCGACGCTGAAGGCCTCCTGCTGCAGCCCAAGGGCAAGCCGGTCGCGCGTGTGGTTGCGATACCTGACGCGGAATGGCGTCCGGAGATGCTTGCAGGCCTCACCTACGGGTTCTCCCCGACCTCGCAGCTCGCCCTTCGTCTGGCCGAGAACGGCTGCCAGGTGCTCGTCCCGACGCTCATCGATCGCGGCAGCCGGTTGTCAGGCAATCCTGCTATCCGAATGACCAACATGCCGCATCGTGAGTTCGTCTATCGTATGGCGTTCCAGATGGGCCGGCACATCATCGGGTACGAGGTCCAGAAGGTGCTCGCGGCCGTGGACTGCTTCCATAGCGGTGCGGCTGGTGACAAGCTGCCCATCGGCGTGATCGGCTACGGCGAAGGGGGGCTGTTGGCGTTCTATGCGGCGGCGATCGACACACGGATCGACGCGACCTGTGTCAGCGGCTACTTCCAGTCGCGCGAGCAGGTCTGGGCCGAGCCGGTCTATCGCAACGTGTGGAACCTGCTGCGCGAGTTCGGTGATGCCGAGATCGCGAGCCTGGTTGCCCCGCGCGTGTTGATCATTGAGGCCGGACAAGGCCCGGAGGTCGCTAATCCGCCGACCGATTCCGCCGGCCGCAGCCAGGCGTCGTCCGGAAAACTTGTGTCGCCGCCGCGGGAGTCGGTCCTCGCCGAGTTCGAGCGGGCCAAGACCTTTTACGAGAAACTGGGGGCCATGGAGAAGACCAGGCTTGTCATGCCACCAGCCATGGGAGCCGCGCCCGGTACTGATGCAGCCTTGCAGGGATTTCTGGATGCCCTGGGATACCGGGGTCCGCTCAAGCCCGTCAATGGCGGTTCTTCTGTGATGCCGCGAGCTCCGGTCGGTCCCGACGCTCGCCAGGCGCGCCAGTTCCGGCAACTTGTGGACTTCACGCAGAGGCTGGTCCGCGAATCCGGCGAGCGACGGCGTGAATTCTGGTCGAAGGCCGACGCCTCGTCTCTCGACAAGTGGCAGAAGTCCTGCGAGTTCTATCGCGACTACCTGTGGGATGAGGTCATTGGCCGCTGTCCGCCGCCGAGCGAGAAGGTCAATCCGCGCTCACGCCGGGTCATGGACAACGAGAAGTGGTCGGGCTTCGAAGTCGTCCTGGATGTGTTGCCGGACGTGTTTGCCTACGGGATTCTGCTGCTGCCCAAGGATATCAAGCCCGGCGAGAGACGGCCGGTAGTTGTCTGCCAGCACGGTCTGGAGGGTCGGCCGGACAAGGTTGTCGATCGGTCCATCAAATCTCCCTACAACGCTTTCGGAGCGGACCTGGCCGACCGCGGCTACGTCGTTTACGCGCCGCAGAACCCGTACATCGGCGCCGATGCGTTCCGCATGGTTCAGCGCAAGGCCAACCCGCTCAAGCTCTCGCTGTTCTCGTTCATCACCGCCCAGCACCAGCAGACGCTCCGCTGGCTGGGGCAGCAGCCCTTTGTCGATCCCGAGCGGATTGCCTTCTACGGCCTGTCTTACGGCGGCAAGACGGCCATGCGCGTGCCGGCTCTGCTGCCCGAGTATTGCCTGAGCATCTGCTCGGGCGACTTCAACGAGTGGATCGTCAAGACCACATCGATCGATCTGGTGGGCAGCTACATGTTCACCTACGAGTACGAGATCCACGAGTTCGACATGGGTAACACCTTCAACTACGCCGAACTGGCCGGCCTGATCGCCCCCCGGCCGTTCATGGTCGAACGCGGCCACGACGACCCAGTCGGAATCGACGAATGGGTCTCGTATGAGTACGCCAAGGTCCGGCGGCTCTACGTGAAGTTGGGCATTCCTGACCTTACAGAAATCGAGTACTTCAACGGCCGGCACGAGATCCACGGCGTGGGCACCTATGCTTTCCTCCGTAAGCATTTGGCCTGGCCGAGGTAGGATAGGATGGGCGGCCCAGGTTCTTCTTGAACCCGGGTTCGCGATTTGCAGGTGCCGACGGCGCGGGTTAGCCGACTTGCCTCTGCCGCTATGCGACGAGTTCAGCTTCGGTCATCATCCCGCCGTCCACGGCTATCGTGAGGTCTTGCTACAGGGCGTCGGGGTGGGCTGGATCGGTCACTTCCCTGTACTGGCCGTCGGGTTGCCGGACCAGGGTGATTCAATTGATCAGCCGGCCATGACGGGCGCGCAGGCAGAAGCCTCCGCGGCTCCGGGGGCGTGTGTTTCGCACGCGCCGACCAGGTGAATCAGCATCGCGTTGGTGCTACCGGGCTCACGGAGGTGGGTGCCGGCCACGATCATGATCATGTCGTTCGTCGTCGCCAGCTTGCGACTGAGCAATTTGCGGTCGATGTCCTTGATCATCTCCCGCTGCCGTTCATGATGGGCGAGTCGGACCGGCCGCACTCCGTAGTACACCGACATACGCTGGCACACACGGGCGTCGGGGCTCAGCCCGACGATCATCTGGGGAATGCGGCGCTTGCTCAACAGGCGCACCGTCGTGCCGGTTTCCGTCCACACGCCGATCAGGCGAACATGCAATTCGCGGGCCAGGACGCTTGCCCCGTGGGCCACCGCGGACACGAACTCCAATTCCGCCGGATCGACGCGGGGAATCGAATCCTCCGGCCTGGCCGCCAGATACGCCTCGGTCTGCCCGGCGATGCCGCGAATCACACGGACGGCCTCGAGGGGGTAGCGGCCGACCGAGGTCTCGGCCGAGAGCATCACCGCATCCGCCCCGTCGAGGATGGCGTTGGCCACGTCGCTGACCTCTGCCCTGGTGGGAACAGGCGATTCGATCATGCTCTGAAGCATCTGCGTAGCTACGATGACCGGCGTGCCCCTGCGGGCGCACAGGTGGGCGATCTGTTTCTGGATCAACGGCACCTTGGACACATCCATTTCCACGCCCAAGTCGCCCCGGGCGACCAGGACAGCGTCGGACAGATCGATGATCTCGTCCAGGCATTCAATCGCTTCGGGCCTTTCGATCTTCGATATGACGTGCAGCCCGCTGCCGTGTCGTTTGAGCTCGCTACGGAGCTCTCCCAGGTCGCGCGGCGAGCGCACAAATGACAACGCGACATAATCAAGCTCGTGTTCGGCCGCCCACCGAAGGTCCTGGCGATCCTTGTCGGTCAAAGCCGGAAGGGAGAGCCGGGTATCGGGCAGGTTAATCCCTTTGTGGGTCCGGATGGTTCCGCCGACTTCGCATTCGCAGGTCAGCTTACCGCCGTTCCTGTCCACTGCCCGAAGTCGAATCTGACCGTCGTCGATGAGTACGCGGTGTCCTGGTTGAACGTCATCGCATAACTGATGATAGCTGGTGCAGATCCGGTCGATTGTGCAGGCGAACGTGCCCGGCTCGATCACGATCGACGCCCCGGGGGCGATGTCGAAACCGCCGCCGGGGACCTGGCCCAGGCGGATCTTCGGACCGCACAGGTCGCCCATGATCGCGACCGTCTGGTCGCAGCCGGCAGCCGCGCGGCGAATGGCGCGGACGGCGGGCGCGTGCTCCTCCAGCGCTCCGTGCGAGAAATTGAGACGAAAAACGTCCACGCCCTCTGCGATCAGGGCGGCAAGGGAGGCCTCGTCGCTGCACGCGGGTCCGACGGTCGCGACGATTTTGGTCTTTGTGTTGTGTGCCAGTGTATCCATCCTTCTCTTCGTCAACCGGCCGGAAGCCACCGCAGAAGGGGGCTACCGGCCTTGCAGGATGCTGAGCCGGCGCGCAGTCCTGCCGCCGCTGCCTTGATCGGTCAGAAAGATTCGGTCCTTCACATGCATCCGGGTCCCATAACGCGCCGGGCCCAACCCGGAGGTGAGGCGGCGACCGCAACGCGTGCATCCCAATTCCAGGGGCACTTGCCCGGCTGTTGTCGTCGCGACAGCCCTGTCTGAAGACATGGCGGCGCCCCGGCAAGCCGGAGCTTGGCCATGCCACCCCTTCTGGCATAAGCACGATCGCAACCGCTCGCGTTTGGCGGCGGGTGCGTTTGGAGGTACATTGAGACGCACGGTTGACTTCACTTGAGCGGCCTGGAGGGCATTTCCATGCGTCAGGAGCAAGCTGTCCGACGATTGTGGCCATTGTGCATGGTGATCGTATTGGCGGTCTGTGCGGTCGCGCCGGCCGCCGAGCAGCGGTCGGCCCGTCCCAACATCCTGTTCCTGATGGCCGATCAGTTCCGGGGCGACTGCCTCGGGGCGGATGGGAATCGCGTCATTCAGACGCCGAACCTCGATCGACTCGCGGCCGAGGGGGCCCGATTCCGCTGCGCGTATACCTGCACACCTTCATGCACTCCGGCGAGAGCGGCCTTGCTGACCGGCCTGGGCCCGTGGCGAAACGGGATGCTGGGGTACCATCGGGTGGCGGTGCAATACAAGCACGAAAAACCTCGCATGCTGCGCGATACGGGTTATTACACGCTCGGCATCGGCAAGATGCACTACCACCCGCAGCGCAACCTGCACGGGTACCATCAGACGATGCTCGACGAGTCAGGGCGGGTTCAATTGCCGGATTATCGCAGTGACTACCGGAGCTGGTTCTGGTCGCTGGCTCCCACGCTCGACCCCGACGCGACCGGGATTGGCTGGAATGACTATCGTCCCGGCACTTATGCGCTGCCGGAGAGCCTTCACCCCACGCGATGGACCGGCGACACCGCCGTCAACTTCCTGAAGGGGTACCAGCGGAAGGAGCCGTTCTTTTTGAAAGTCTCGTTTGCCCGTCCGCACAGCCCGTACGATCCCCCGGAGCGGTTCATGAAGATGTACGAGAATGCGGACGTGCCGCCGGCCGCGATCGGCGACTGGTCGAGCATCAACGATATCAAGGCAGATCCGGCGAATCATACCCTCTGGCGGGGGAACCTGGGCCCCGAGCAGCCGATTAAGTCGCGCCGGGCCTATTACGGTTCGGTGAGCTTCATCGACGAGCAGATCGGCCGCATTCTGGACGTGCTCCGCGAGCGGGGCATGGTCGACAACACGCTGATCCTGTTCACCTGCGACCACGGCGACATGCTTGGCGACCACCACCTGTGGCGCAAGACGTATGCTTATGAGGGCTCGGCGCGCGTCCCCATGCTGGTGCGCTGGCCCGCAAGCCTGGCCGCCGAGCGGGGGCGAGTGCTGACTCAGCCGGTAGAGCTCCGGGACGTTCTGCCGACGTTCCTGGATGCTGCCAATGTGAAGATCGACGAAAATGAATTCGATGGTCGCAGCCTGCTCGATCTGGTCCGCGGCCGGTCCGAGAAATGGCGGTCCTGGATTGACCTCGAGCACAGCGTCTGCTACGGGGGCTCCGAGTCCTGGAACGCCCTGACCGACGGACGAGCCAAGTATGTCTTTTATGCCATGAGCGGAAGGGAACAGCTTTTCGATCTGGAAGCGGATCCGCAAGAACTGCACGACCTGGCCGCCGATCCCAGGCACCAGGATGACCTGCGAACCTGGCACGATCGTATGGTCAAGCACCTGGCCGAGCGGGGCGATGAATTCGTTCGCGACGGCAAGCTGGTCTTCCCGCGCAAGAATATGCTGCTCAGTCCCAACTACCCGCCGGACCCGCCGGACGCGAGCGGCCCGTCGGTCCGGGCGGCGAGGCGAGCGCAAACGCGACCCGTCCGCGGCACTCGCCGCTGATGCCGCCAAGGTAATCTTTGCTTGTCGGGGGGCTCGGGGTAGTCTCAATCCGCCAGCGGCCGGTGAAGGCGAGCCCGAAATTCAGGCTGCCGAATGAGCACCGCCAGCAGGAATCGCCAGTTGTCCGCAAGAAAGCCCTCATATCCGCAGGGGTCGCCGTTCCACTTGGTCCAATCGATGCCCGCGGGGTACTGGTCGCGGACACCGTTCTGGAACCGCCCGGCCATCGCCGGCTTGAGCATGATATCGAGCAGCCGATCGGCGGGTTCGTTCATCCCGACGACGTAGTGCGCGGCCAGGTAGTGATAGACGTGCCCGGCGGTGGTCCCGCCGTTCATGTAGATCTGCCAGGTGTCACGGCCATCTTCCTTTTGCGGCGCGCCGATCGCCGGCTGCAGGTAATCGCCGGGTCGGATCGGATCGAGGATGCAGGGCAGGCCGAGATCGAAGCGAGTGAAGCCGACGGCTTCGATCTTGGCGTGCAGTTTCTCCAGGATTCGGCGTCCGGTCTCGCGGTCCACGAGTCCGTACTCGATGGCATAGCCGCTGATGAAGGGGCACGCGTAATCGTGCAACTGCCCGTCTTCGCTCCGCCACATGGCGATCCAGCCGGTGGTCGGGTTGAGCAGGGTGGGTGCGTAGGCCTTCTTGAGCTTTTCGGCCGCATCCTTGTACTTGCGGGCCTGGTCCTCTCGCTTCAGCCTGGCCTCCAGGTCCGCCAGGCAGCGGAAGCCGCGATACATCAGCGCATTCGCGTACGCGTCCTTGTGCCCGAAGTTGATGGCGTCGAACCAGCAACTGCTCCGCTTGGGCTGCTTGAGACTGCTGAGATTGCCGCTGGGCACCGCCTCGATGAGGCCGTCGCCGTCGATGTCGCGGGACAGGGCATAGTCCGCGACGCGTTCCAGCGCAGCTACGCGGGCACTCAGCCACGTGTGATCGTCAGACATTTCAACGTAATCCCACGCGCTGATCAGGATGCTTGGCAGGGCGTCGATGAACTGGTCGTAATTCCAGTAGCCGATGACGTTGCCGTTGGGCTGCATGCGGTTGTCGAGCCAGTGGTTGAGGGAGCGCGGCACGAACGCAGCCGTCTTGATCCGGCCGGGAAGCTCAGGCACGAACAAGGCCATGTCCGCGTACATCCAGAGGGAGCAACTGGCCGGGTCGCTCAGCACGTTGTTGCCCAGGATTGCGGCCGGAGCACTGTAGCGGGCCTTCTGGTCGCCCCATTGACTGGTCAGGTTCAACGCGTTGAACCAGGCTCGGCGTGCCAGTCGCCAGCGGGCATCATCGTGCAGACCTTTCGGAGCCGGCAGCCGCACAGGGCGAAAAGACAGCACAGCAGCGAGGTTGCCGCGCCCCCATGGGATATCCACGATCCAGTCCAGGGTCTTATCCTTGCGGCTGCCGATCAGCCGGGATTTCGCATCGCCGCCTGGCGCTCCGGTGACCAGCATCTGTCCGAAATCCGGCGCGGAGGCGATGGCCGGGAAGCCGTAGGCACCATCCGGGTCGATGACGGCCGGCAGGACCGTTGTCGGAGTCACGCCCGCGTCGAAAGCAAAGGTGAGCCGGAGCCCGCGGACGCGGTCAACCTGCCCCGGATTGAGCGAGAGTCTCAGGTCAAAACCGCCCGCCGTCTCGATGTGCCTCAGGAGGCCCATTGATTCCAGTGGCAGCCACTTGCCGTCCGACTCTAGCTCGACGAACGCACCTTTGTCGGCTCGTAGCAGATTCCGCTCGACGCGGTCGCCGCCTTCGGTGTCCCAGCTCAGATAACTGACGCGCTGTTGAGCGTCATCCAGAGTGATCCGGACTTGCGGCTCGCCGGGAGCCGCAAGCGACAGCAGCAACGCCGACATCAGGCAAGACGATGGCATGGTTGGCCCTCCTGCTCATTCATCGGGGAACTGCGATTGTGGCGATGTTCTGAAACCGGAATGCATAGAGGTCGCAGTTTCGCAGCTCGAACTTCAAGCGTACCGGCTTGCCGGCCAGGGTATGGACGTCGCTACTGCCCCGCCAGGAGCCGGTCCGGTTGATCTCGTTGCAGGTGTGGATCAGATCGCAGTCCGCGACGGAGTAACCTTCGATGGGCTTGCCTGCCGGATCGAGGATACCCACGCGAGCCAGCCCGGTCGCCGACGTGTCGATGTTGATCATCAGGCGATTACCCTCGAACACCAGCGGCGGGGTGGTGAACTCGCCGCCGGTGCAGGCAGCTCGCACGGAAACGAAGCCGTCGCGACGGGAGACGGCGCGGCTTAGAACGGCGATGTTCTGGCTCGCGCCCAGGCCCTTTTCGGTCAGAATCCGCTTGTTTCGCTCGTCGCGGTCCCAGCCGTGCAGCCAGTCGCCGCCGCGGTAGTAGATGAACATCTCGCGGCCGGTGGTGTCCGGGAGCAGGCCCCAGACGACGCGAGCGCAGCCCCAGTCGAACTCGCCCTTCATCCCCAACGGCACGAACGGGCGCCGGTCGTATCGCTCCCATTTGATGCCGTCGCGGCTGGCGGCGAACTGGCTGTCCAACGGCCCGGCGTTTGCGGGGCATTCCTTGGTGAACTCCGGCAACACGCCAGTGTAATGGTAGTATGCGGTGGGGAACATGTAGTAGGCGTGGTCGGCCCAGGGGTACTTGACGGCCGCGCTCATGTAGAAGTCGACCATCGGCGTGCCGTTCTCCATGAGGTCGTTCTCATCGGGCTGGAGGACGACCTGCATGTCCTGCACGGGCGGGAAGTCGCCGAGATGGTCCGATTCACCCCGGGCGATGGTACGGGCGCGGCCTCGCTCCTTCGGCCGGTTATAGCGAACGTACGCGACATACTTGTGGATGCAGTCGTCCCAGAAGATGACGTTCTGTGAGTCCAGGTGGCTGCTCTTTTCGTCTGGCAGGGCATAGACCACCGAACTGTGCGTTGGTTTCCAGTAGACGCCGTCGCCTGACGAGAAGAGGTGCATTCCGCCGCGTTCGCTTTTGACGCCGAACCGGACGGCCATGCGGAACCTCTGGTCCGGCGGGGCGTTCGGGTCGAGGAATACCATGCCCCCGTCCTGGCCGAGGGTGACGCCGGTTGCCCCGTGGCCCATGACGATGTTGTTCTGCCTGTTGCCGTTATATTCGATGAGGCCGACCATGGGCTTGTGCCAATGGACGCCGTCTTTCGAACGGGCGTAGCAGATCGAGCCTCTCCCGTGGCCGGTGTCCCACTGGATCGTGTCCATGGCGTGGTACCAGGCGTGGTACATCTCGCCGTCGTGCAGAAAGCTGCTGTACGGCCCGATGCCGCCTTTTTCCCACTCGTGCTCGGGCTGGATGTTCATCTCGCCCGTCTTGCGCGGAGGGTGGACGCACAGATCGACGTTCTTCGCCTCGCTCAGGAATGTTCTGTCGATGAACACCTGGCGGCCGGAGCCGATCCTGATAGGAGAGCGGATGTCTGATTGACCGACGGCTGCGGCAGCGAATCCCGCAACGGCGGCAAGAGCTGTGAGGACCGAAGGGGGTTTCAGGGTGGGAATGCGTCTGCTCATGTTATCCTCCTGGGACTGGCGTATTCTCATGAGGGGTTGGACGATTCTACGATGATCTCCTCGTGTTCCGAGGATACGGTGGCGCCGCGCTCGTCGACAGCGTTCAGGAAGTATGCGATGTTCCGGCTGGCGGGTAGTTCCGCCCGGATAACGGATCCGCCTTGTTCAATCCGTGCCGGCACTGACTGCCACTGGCGTTTCTTCCAGTCGCCGCCGTCGGTTGTGCAGATTAGAGCGGCCTCTCGGATTGGCACTGTGGCCTGGATTCCTGCCTCGACCTGCAGGCCCTTGCGAGAGACTCGCTTGAACCGGGCCAACGGTGGGCTTCCCCGCAGGATCGAGTCGACGAAGATCCCGATCTCCTTGGGCGCCCAGCCATCGGGATGACTGTGCTTCATGTTGATGGTCACGCACAACGTGCGCGGTCCCCGGACCAGCCTGTAGCTCTTCTGGAAGCAGTCCATGCGATAGGCGAAGTCATTCGTTCCATTGACGAAGAGAATCGGGGTCCGGCATCCGGGCAGGTAGCAGGACGGATCGAAGTTCTCGATCCAGAGCGCCTTCTCGGCAGGCGAGAGCCTGGCCATGAGATTAGACCACAACTTGTCTTCATAGATGAACCCGCAGCCGTAGACGGGCACTGCCGCCTTGAATCGGTCATCCACGCCGGCGACGATGCAAGTCAGGTAGCCGCCCCAGGAGATTCCGGTGATGCCGGTGCGGTCCGGGTCCACCTCGGGCAGGCTGCGGAGCAGCGAATGGGCTCGGATGACGGCTGACACCGCGTGATAGGTCCATGCCTGCCGCACTCCGCCGGCAATGGCGTCAAACTTGGCAGGGTGATCCTGTCCGGGCCCGCCGTCGGGCAGCGGCTTGCCGTCCGGGCCGCATCCGGCCAGGTCCATGGCGATGGCCGCGTAACCGCGATTGGCCCACAACTCGGCCCACTCGCGGAATGCCTTGCCGCCGCCCCCGTGCACCAGCACCATCGCGGGGACCTTGCCCCTTTCTCCTTGCGGTACCGCACAGTAGGCGAACACCCGAGTCGGGTGGCCGTTAAATGGCTCGTTGGCGTAGCAAAGCGGCCGGACGGGGCCGTCCGGCTGGCCCCATTCAACTGTCGGGGCCTGGCTGAGGCTCCGCAAGTCCCAGGGGCCGGCATACCGTTGAGCACAGCCGGTCAGGAACAGGAACATGGCGACGGCCATCGCCCCACAAGATCGGTGGATGCATCGATTCATGAATCACGCTCCTATGCCGAACGGGTTTCTTGGGGAATCGCCCGGCGGATGACAGCCGGGCATTCTAGTGCAGTCCGTCTTGTTGCGGTATCACCGGCCGTAGTTGTCGCGACAGCGTTGTGAGAAGACATGGCGGCGTCCCGGCGAGCCGGGGCTTGGCCATGCCACCCTTCTGGGGTAGGCTCTGCTAGCTGAAAAGCCGGCACTTCTGATTGCCAATACGGCGTCCCTGCCGGTATTATGGGCTGTCCGGCGTTCCTGGCCGGGTCCTCTCGTGCTGTACCTGACTGCGTGCGCAGGAAGGATGCGCGGACGGGTTCTTGAAAGAAGGAGTGTTCCAGTGTGCCACCATTGCCTCGGTTCAATTGACGGTTTTTCTCGGCGTGAGATGCTGGTCAGCGCGGCGGGCACGGCCATCCTCGGCGGGATGCTTGCGAAACAGGCGCAGGCGGCGCCGGGTGCGGCCTCCTCGCGGCCAGCGACGAACAGGGAAATGCCCGAGGTCCGCGCCGCATTCCTCCGGCCCAAGGCGGATTACTGGCTGGGCTGGCCCGGTACCGCCTGGGACAAGAACATGTGCAGCCCGTTTATGGACAAGTGCAGGAAACTGGTGGGGCAATTTGCCACCGACATGAAGATCCGCGTCACCTGGGCCGAGGAGCCCTTGCACGATCAGGCCGCGGCCGACAGGTTCGCCGCCGCTGCCAAGGCCGACAATCTGGACGGCGTGATCGTCTTCCCCCTGCACTTTCAGAATTGGGCTCAAGTCCAGACGGTCGCCGATGCCGGCGTCCCCACCATCGTTTTCGCGCCTCTCGGCGTCTGTTTCACGGATCACATCCAGAAGATCGCCAAGCAGGCCGGCGTCTACCTGGCCTCGTGTGCGGACTTCGATATCAATCCCGTCCGTTTTGGCATGCGGATGATCCGCGCGCATCACGATATCCGTCGAACGAAGGTTGCCGTCCTGTCGGCCAGGAAGGGCGACGACCAGGTCCTCGAACCGCTCGGCCTGTCGCTGAGGTTCTTGCCGCGCGAACGCTTCACCGAGGCCCTGGCGACTGTCCATGTGACCGCGGAGGTCCGCGCCATCGCCGAGGACTACAAGAAGGCTGCCGTCAGGATCGTCGAGCCGACTGAAGAGGATTTACTGCATGCGGCCCGCAACTACCTCGCCGCGCGGAAGATTCTGCAGGAGGAGAACTGCCAGGGCATCACCATGGATTGCCTCGGCCTGGTCAGGGAACGCAAAGTCCCCACGCCGCCGTGCATGGCCTGGTGCAAGTTCCTCGATGACGGTATCTCGGCGACTTGCGAAGCCGATATCCACGCGGTTATGTCGCACGAGCTGTGCCTCAAGCTGCTCGGCAAGCCTGGTTTCCAGCAGGACCCTGTGCCCAACACCGTGGACAACACTTTCATTGGTGCCCACTGCGTCTGTGCCACGCGGATCTTCGGCTTCGACAAGGCGCCGGCCAAGTTCATCCTGCGCAGCCATGCGGAGTCGGACCTGGGGGTGTCCCTGCAGGTCATCTGGCCCGAGGGCACTGGCGTCACGGTGATGGAGATGATCGAGCCGGGGAAGATGATCCTCGGCCAGGGCAAGGTGCTGCGGAATTACGAGACGCCGCCGGCCGGCGGCTGCCGGACCTCGGTCGACCTGGAACTGGACGGCCCGGAAGACGTCCGCGACACGAAGGGCTTCCATCAGCTCTTTATCGCCGGCAAGCACGTGCGAGACTTCCAGGCTTACGCCCAGATGTACGGCATCGCCACCGAGCACATCTGAAAGGAGCCGAAAGATGAAACGACCCATCCTGCGTCGCGAGTTTCTCAAGAGTGCCGTGGCGGCAGCCGGCGGGCTGTCGCTGGCGGGTTGCGCCGCCTCCCAACGCAAGCCGCTGATAGTGACGCGAGGCTCGCCGAACGACAAACTGAACATCGGCATCATCGGCGTCAACAACCGCGGCAAGGCCAACATGGAAGGCGTGCAGAGCGAGAACATCGCCGCCCTCTGCGACATCGACTCGCGCTATCTGGGCGAGTCCTCGCAGAAATTCCCCAAGGCCAGGACGTACCAGGATTGGCGCAAGCTGCTCGAACAGAAGGACCTCGACGCCG
>CAZPIO010000060.1:0-44001 GCA_964586235.1 uncultured Planctomycetales bacterium | reverse complement strand
TAGCCGCGGATTCGCCAGGTGGTCAGCGATTGCGGGAAGGTGATCTCGGCCTCGGCCTTGCCGTGGTCGTCGAGTTTCAGGTCGGGCAGCCAGACGGCCGTATCCGCGAAGTAGCTGCGGATCTCTGGCTGGACAAGTTCGGGCATTCCGGCGGGCTTGTCGAGGCCGGCCGTGGGCATGGCCTGCCCCATTCCTCCGGCTCCTCCCATAACAAACATCGAGCGCGACACACTTTCTTCATTCCCCGCAAGTCTGTCCATCGCTCCGTCGCCGTTGGAATCCCGTAAGGAGAGGGAGTAGCGGAAATCCGCACTGCCGCGGAATTCTTTGGACTTGGCGAACAGCATGTCGCCCTCCAGCGACAGCCCGGCCCTTTCCAGCCCCCACCAGCCTTGCCAGCCTTCGGGCGGTTGTCCCTCGTAAGTGTAGTACTCAGGCCGCTCGAAACGGCCCGTGGGGTTGAACTGCGCATCCAGCGAGCCCTCGACGAAAGGATTGTGGTAGCGCTTCTGCCCGTAGAAGAAGACGCTGGGATTCGGGCCGAACTCGTCCTGGATGTAGGTGACCGATTCGTCATAGGTGGTCAGGGTGACCTGGCCTCGCACCGGCTCGCCGGCAGCGTCGGTGACCTGGACGGCGACTTTGCCCTTCTCGCCCGGCTTGTACTGCGGCTTGTCGGGCTTAATAGCCAGGTTCAGCATGCCCTTGACCGGCGGGACGAACAGTTCGCGCGACTCCATGTGGACGCGGCCGTTGCGGACCAGCGTTGCCTCGACGAAGAAGTTGGGCACGTGCCGGTCTTCGACGGGAATGTCGATGACGGTCGACCGGTTGGGAATGTCGATGAAACGATAGCTCCGCAGCACGCCGCGAGCGAGGTCGTCGCTGAATAGCACGCGCGAGTTGTTCTCGGCGACGTTGACCAGCAGATGGGCGGTCTCGCCGACCTTGTAGGTCCGCTTGTCGGCGATGATCTCCAGATCGTTGAAGCGATAGACGCGGCCGTCGAACTTCGGTCCGGAGACCCAGAATACCGCGTTGCCGAGCACCTCCTGGCCCCAGGAGTCCTGGGTCTTGTAGGTGATGCGATACTGACCCTCGCCGGGGATCGGGTACTTGAAGGACAGCCGGCCTTCGGCGTCGGTCTCGGCGTTCCACTGTTTGACCACCTCTTCGCTGACTTCGCGGTTATCCGCGCCGCCGTAGCGGATGCGGTAGACGATCACTTCGCCCTTGCTCGCCACCGGGACGTTGTCGGGCGTCAGGGCGCGGACTTCGATGAAGGCCTCGTTCCGCGGGCGATACCAGCCACCGTCGGCCTCGACGAAGGCGTAGAAGGCCTGGCGGGTGACGATCACGCTGCCCTGGCCCTCGATGGTCCGGCGGCTCTGATCGCGGACTTCGGCTTCGACGGTGTAGCGGTGGTCACGATCGCCCAACTCCTGCTTCGCCTTGGAGGTGTCAATCTCGATCTCGTACGAGCCGTCGGCAGCCAGTTGGGCGGTGCCCTGGGCCACCAGATCGCGCAGGGCCTTGCGGGTGCCGCTTTCATAGCGGCGTGACCAGTCGCCCTGAGGGTCGCCGTAGTAGCCCCACGGGAAGTAGGCGGGCCTGAAGCCCCAGTAGGGCGTCGGCCACCAGCCGTCCCAGCAGATGAAGCAGCCCCAGCGGCCCCACCACGGCAGCCACGGGTAGGCGTAGTAGTATCGTCCGTAGCCCTTGCCGTAGAGCCAGTCGTACTCGCCCGGGCCCCAATAGACGTGGTTGTAGTTCTCGCGATAGACCTTATAGGTGACGGTGCCGCCGGCGACGGGGGCGCCGAAATAATAACGGCCCTCGATGCGGGCTTTGACCTTCTCGCCGAGCCTGGCCTGGGTCTTGGCGGGCTTGACGCTCACTTCGAACTCCGGCTTCTTGTATTCCTCGACGCGGAAGAGGCCGCCGGCGTGGCGATGAGCGTCGGGTGAGTAGCCGTTGACTTTCAGGTGGTAGATGCCCAGCGGGGGTTCGTCGCCGAGCCTGTATTCTCCAGATGCGCAGCCGAACTGATCAGTCTGGAGGTTGAGCGTCTGGACCTGGTTGTTCTTGGCGTCGTGGACGACGACGTGTACGCTGCGGTCGGCCTGTGCCGGCTGGTAAGCCCGGTTGTGCAACTGGCGGAGCCAGACGCGGAACCGGACGGTCGATCCGGGGCGGTAGACAGGGCGGTCGGTGATGGTGTAGTAGCGTTCGCCCTCCTCGGGCCAATACGAGCCCGGGTCCCATTCCTGCCAGTTCTGGAAGAACGAGAACGCCATCCGCCCGCCTTCGCCGGCGACGGCCGCCTCGATCGGGCCATGGGAGATTCTGTTGCCGGTGTGTCGCCGCGTGTATTCGATCACCCCGTCCTGGTTGGTCGTCAGCACGGTAGAGTCGCAATGCTGCTCGTGCTTCTGGGTTGACTCGACGTACTGGCTCCAGTGCTCGTAGATGCGGACGGCCTTCTCGGCCAGCGGCAGGCCGGTGCGGGCATCGGCGATGTAGATCAACCCCTTCCTGCTCAGGTTCTTCCTGACAATGGCGATGTCCGACAGAAGCAGAAGTGTTCGGGAGGGCACGGCGGAGCCGGCCGCCTGCACCTCGACGATATATGCTCCGGGCTCGGCCACTGGCATCTGCGTGCTGCCCTCACCGACGCGATTGCCTTCCGGTCGAGGTACGGTTTCTGACCAGCGGGCCACCTCCTTGCCCAGGTATGCCTTGTACCGGTCGTCCTGTAACAGCCGATGGGCCAGGCTTTCGGGTGTGTACCAGTACTCCTTGGTGTCTTCGAAGCGTTCCTGAACGTACTTCAGCAGGTCGATCTCGTTGGCGACGAAATCGAGCTTGTCCGTGTTTCGGTAGGTGTACGACAGCTTGGGTCGGTCGCCCGGCAACTGGATGCCGGTGGCCCCGAAGATAACGTCGGCCTGCTCGATCCGCGCAATCTGTGTCCTGGCGTGCTTTGCGCGGTCGTGTTCGGGGTACCGCTCGATGAGCTTGTTGTACTCGCGCAGGGCCTGCGGGAACTGCTGTCGGGTCTGGTAGTAAAGGGCCAGGGCGTACTGGGCCTCGGGTCGGATGCTGCTCTTGGGATACTGCTCTTCGAGCAGGCGGAGGAGCGTGATCGGGCTTTCCGACGCCGGCAGTGAGACCAGCCGAAGCCGGCCGCCGGCAATGGTGATGGCTTCGTTGTCGTCCAGATCCCAAATCTTCTTGGCAGGCGCCTCGTCTGTCGGTTGGCCGGGCAGCGGTCGGCCGAATCGGTCGCGCTGGACGCGAGTCGAGGTCCACTGGTTTGCCGTTTCGGGGCCGTAGAGCGAGCGGGCAATCATTGCCCAGCGCATCAGGGCCCGGGCGGCATCGTCCCGGCTTTCGCTCGTGTCCACGCGTTGGATTTCGTCGAGCAGGAAGCGGATCTTCAACCCGTCTCCAAGCTGCGCGGAGTATTCCTTCGACGTGACCAGGAAGTGCGGCTTGCCGTCAGGGCCCAGCGGTATGCCGGTCGGCGGAGGCTGCTCGCCGCGGTATCCCCACCAGCGGGGCTCCTCGTAGTCGGCCTCCTCGACCGCCTCGGAGTCCTCCTCGTCGGCCCAGCCGCCTTCCCACCACCAGCCGACCCAGCCCCACTGGTCCCAGCGGTACTCGCTGCGCCGAGCCAGGGTGGTGGCCAGGTCGAAATCCGTGCCGACCCGTTCAGCTTCGATGAGCCGACGGCGATCAGGGGTGTCGGGATTGCCCTCGGTTCCGAGCTTCTTGGAGAGGTCGATGAGCAACTCTCGGGCTCGCTCGTAGTGTTTGATGCCCTCTCGCCGGTCTTTGCGCCATGAAGACACGTAAACCCCTTGAGTGTGCTGCCCGCGGAGGTAGGTCGAGCCTCGCTTGGTGCCGTAGTGCGGCACGGTCATGTACAGCCCGGCCAGGAAACGCTCGCCGACGGCTTCCTCAACCGAGCCCTTGGTGCGGGCGACGAACTGCTCGGCGCGGCTGATGGCGTCGTCCCACTGCTGCAGCTTGAGCGAGCAGTTGATGGCCCCTTGGACGGCCTCGCGAACGGCGGCCGAGCGCCAGTCCTCGTGGGCGTCACGGGTCTTGTCGTAAGCCGCCCGTGCCTCGGTCCAGTGCTGTTTCTCGCGAAGGGCAGCGGCCTCAATCTCGGCGGGAGAGGATGCCGGCCGAGTTTGCGCCGCGAGCGACAGGCCAACGACCAGCAGAACTCCGGTGACTGCCAAAATGGACAGCAAACCGACCCGACCCCAACCCAGCCGCCACAACTGCCGTCTTGTCGCTTTCATGTTCTTGTTTCTCCAGTCGAAGCCGGGTGCCGCGCGCCCTGTGGACCCGAAGACAGGGTGGCGTCCCGGCAAGCCGGGCCTTGGCCATGCCGCCCCGTGTGTCCGAGAGATCATTACACACCCTGTTAGATACCGCCAGGGGCGAAAAGTTCCCCGAGCGAGCTCTTTGTGGCGGTCTCCATCGGGTCGGCCATTATCGCCGAAGCTATCGGGGGTCTGAAGCCCCCGAACCTGGGCCCACGTCCGGCAAAGCTCTATCGGAAGGTGATTGGCAGCGGTGGGAAGCGCTTGTATCGGTCCCACGTGCGTGAGACGACGTCGGCCATCATGTCGATGAACCGCGGGTCGTCATTGACCGTTTCGGACCGGGCCATGGGCAGGCCGAGTTCGCAGCACAAGTCGCCGACCTTTATATCCAGGTCGCAGAGCACCTCGATGTGGTCGCAGACGAATCCGATCGGCGAAATGACCACCGCTTCGAGGCCCTTATCGCGCTCCGCCTTCAGGTAGTCGTTGATGTCCGGTTCCAGCCAGGGGTCCTGCGGTCGCCCGCTACGGCTCTGGTAGACGAGCGTCCAGTCGTCGCGGCCGAGCTTCTCGGCGACCAGCCTGGCCGTGGTCTGCAACTGTTCGCGATAACGACAGGCGTCGGCCATTTTCACCGGGATGCTGTGGGCCGTGAACACGATTCGGGCCCGCTTGCGCAGCGGCGAGTCGAGCTTCTCGATCGCGGCCTGGGCATGCTCGGCTAACGTGCCGACGAAGCCGGGACGGTCGTACCAGCTCTCGACATAAGTGATCTCGATATCCGGAAGACCCCGTTCACGGAGGGCCTTCCGGGCGTCGCGGACGTTCTCCTTGTACTGCCCGCAACTGGGGTACGAATGATGTGCGGCTGTCACAAAACCGATCACGCGCCTGACGCTCCCCCGGCTCATCTCGGCCATGACGTCGGCCAGGTAGGGGTGCCAGTTGCGCATGCCAACGTACACGGGCAGGTCGACTCCCGTGGCCTCCAGACGCTGCCGCAACCCCGAAGCCTGACGGCGGGTGATCTCGGTGATCGGTGATATGCCGTTGAAGCGCATGTAATTCGCGACAATTCCCTCCAGACGCTCGGGCGGGACGGGCCGTCCGCGAAGGATGTTGTCCAGAAAAGGGCGGACGTCCGCAGGTCTTTGCGGGCCGCCGAAGGATACGATCAGCACGGCGTCAAACGGTCTCGTTGCCGGCGGGTTTCGGCTCATGGGCGATCACTCAAACGGGTCTCTCGCAGGTGTCTTGGGGCGTATTCTATCAGTTATCGGGCGACAGGTCAGGGGGTACGTTTCCTCCCCAGTTCGTTACGTTATAATAAAACGACGCGCGCTGCCGGACGGCTTGGCCCTTCGGCCAGCGGTCGCACACGTTCCGACGAGGAGGATGGTCATTCATGCAGCGTTCATACCAGGCCAGGACGGTATTTGCGGCGGTTGCGGTGCTCGCAGTGATTCCTGCGAGAGCAGGCCTTGCTCAACAGGCGCCCGGCATCGCCCCACCCGCGACGACCGGCGGCACACCGAAGATCCAGTTTGACGAGCTCAAGCACGACTTTGGCAAGGTCTGGGTCGGGGACAAGCTGGAGCACACCTTCAAGGCCACCAATCCCGGTACCGCCGAGCTCAAGATTCTCTCGGTCAAACCCCAGTGCGGCTGCACCACCCCGTCGGGAACGCCCAAGTCGATCGCACCGGGCGCCGCCGGCGACTTTCTGTTCCGGCTCAACGGCGATCGCTACAAGGGCGACTTCTCCACGACGATCAACATCGAGACGAACGACCCGGCGAACAAGAAGCTCGTTCTCACGCTGGCCGGCCACATGCAGCACTATCTCGAGGTGACCCCCCCCTCGGCATACTTCAACAAGCTGCGGCCCGATTCGAGCGCCGAGACCACCCTGCGACTGCTGAACAAGACCGACAAGGAGATGAAGCTTTCGGTGAAGACCCCGGTCAATCCGTCGCCAGTCTTCAAATGGGAGTTGAAGGAGGTCAGGCCAAGCAAGGAATATCAGCTCCTGGTTTCGGCGAACCCGCCCTACCCGCGGAAGCTCAACTCGCAGCTCCTCGAAATCGAAACCGGCCTGCCCAAGATTCCGCCGGTGAGGATCAGTTGCAGCGCCGTCGTGCCCAACCGTCTCGACGTTGAGCCCGCCGCGCTCTACGTGGGGCCGAGCAAAGAGGCGACGAACAGACCGATTGTCTTCACCGCCAACGGCGACAACGACGTCAAGCTGCTCGAGGCCGTCTCGCCGGACCCCAATGTCAAGATCAGCACCGTCGTTCGCAAGCCGGGCAGGGATTACCAGATCGACCTGGCGTTCCCGCCGAACTACCGGCTGCCGTCCGCCGACCTGGCCGTCGTGCTCAAGACCGACGATGCTCAGCAGCCGGAACTCACCATCCCGCTTCGAGGTCCGGTTGCGGCCAGCCGGCCGGCGATAGAGCCGCCCAGCGTGTTCGCCGAGGCTCGCCTCCCGGTCACCCAGCCGGCCGCGCCCCCCAAACCTCAGGTCCGCCCGGCAACGAACCTGGTCGGCATGCCCGCGCCGGTGATCGACGCGCTCACGTTCGACAAGCAGCCCGTCCGGGTCCGCGGCGTTTCCGACAAGGTGCGGCTGTTGGTGTTCTACGTGGAGTGGTGCGGGAACTGCCGGAGAATGCTGCCCGGGATCGAAACCTTGTACAGGCAATACAAGGACAAGGGCGTCGAGGTGCTTGCGATCAACGTGGACGTGCGGATCGGCCGCCTGGCCCGCACCGAGGAGCAGATCCTCGCCCACTACCGGAACCTGAACCTGACCATGCCCATGGTGATGGACCGGACCATGTCCATCGGTCCCAGATACAGGGTGGTGAGCTATCCGACCTCCGTGCTCATCGGCAGGACCGGCATCATCGAGGCGGTGCATTTCAGTGCGAACGTTGCGTTTGACTCGACCCTCTCGAACCAGATCGATCTGCTGCTGCAGGGCAAGACGCGGACGGCCTTTCCCGTGGTCACGGCGCCCAAGACGCCTCCCCCGGACGCCGCTACCCGGCCGGCGACGCCCCGTTATCCGGCGATGGAAATGATCGGACAGCCGGCGCCGGCGGCGGCGGGTGAGACCGTCGACGGCAAAGCAATCAGAGTGGGGGCCGGCAGCGGGCGCATCCAGATGCTGACGTTCTACGCTTCGTGGTGCGGCTACTGCAAGAGGGCGATGCCCACGGTCGAGCAACTGTACAAGCAGTACAGGGATAAAGGCGTTGAGTTCATCGCGATTAACCAGGACGGGCGCACCGGCACACGCGCGCGGACCGAAGCGCAGGTGTTGGACACCTACCGGCAGTGGAGCCTGTCTCTGCCCATGACCATGGATCCGGAACAGGAAGTCGCCCAGGGGTACAAAGTGCGCAGTTATCCCACGTTTGTGCTCGTCGGCCGCGACGGCACGATCGAGGCGGTCCACGTCGGGGCTGCGGCGGATTTTGACGCGACCGTGCGGACCGAACTGGATCTGCTGTTGCAGGGCAAGACGCGGACAGCCTTCCCCGTGGCCGCAGCGCCGCCTGCCGCCAGCCAACCGGCAGCGCCTCGGCCGCCGGTGATGGAACTGGCGGGCAAACCGGCTCCCTCGGCTTCGGTCAAGACCTTTGACGGCAAGGACGTCAGGATCGGAGCGGGCAACGGCCGTGCCCAGCTTCTGGCCTTCTACGCCTCCTGGTGCGGATTCTGCAAGCAGGCCATGCCGTCGGTGCAGAAGATCCACGAGGACTACCGCGACAAGGGCCTGGAGGTCATCGCCGTCAATGTCGACCACCGAACCGGCAACGGGGCCAGGACCGAGGAGCAGACCATGGGGACCTACAGAGATTGGAAACTCTCCATGTCCATGACCATGGACCCCGATCAGCGAATCGCGCGCCAGTACCGGGTTTCGGGATATCCCACCTTCTTCCTGGTGGGCCCGACGGGTAATGTGGAGGCGATTTACATCGGCGGGCAGGAGGTATCCGGCACCGTCGCCCGGGCCAGGATTGACGCCTTGCTCAAGAATGGCCCCGCGGCGAACTGACACCGGTTCGCGGACGCGGCGATCATCAACCTGTTTGAGCCCGTTTGCCAGTGTGGGCCGGTCAGGCGGCGCGCCTGCCCGCGCGGCGCCCGTCGCGCCGTGGTTTCCCCGTCGCCTTCGCCAAGTCAAGCGACTTTAGCTAATTCCCGTCAAAACGGACCTTCTTTCGCCGCTGGATGACCGGCGAGTAACACCTTAATCAACAACGAGATGCGCGACCGCAACGCGGGCCCGGCAGAAAAAATTCTTCGCCCGCGAGTTATATCTTACCGTTGCCCCGGCGTTCCGCCCGGTCAGCTCGTAGGCTGACGGGTCCGGCAACGTGGTTTTGGGGGGACCGGCCGATGTCAATGACGATCGGATCCAACGCCGGGCTCTATCAGCTCCTGAGCATCATCAACACGCTGGAATCGGAACGGGCCGTGACCATGGCCCGGCTCTCGACCGGCCGGCGCATCAACCACGGGTCGGACGACCCGGCGGGGCTGATCGCTCTGAACTCGCTCAAGTCTGAACTCGCGTCCGTTGACGCCGCCATCGATGTGGGCACGCGCAGCCAGTCGTTCCTCAACGTCGCGGACAGTACGCTCATGGAGGTCGGTAAGCTCACCGCCGAGATTGAAGGGCTCGTGCTGGCCGGCCAGGACTCGACCGTGACCACGGCGGAAAAGGCCGCGTATCAGGCCCAGATCGACGCCAACATCGAGGCCATCGACCGCCTGGTCAACAGCGCGGAATTCAACGGCCGCAAGATCTTCAACGGCGAGAACCGCATCAACGCGACGACCAACCACGCGGACGACATCAAGGACGTCAACGTCTACAGCCGCAACCCCAACGTGACCGGCAGCGTCTTGCTCAGCGTGGAGGTCACGGCGGCGGCGGCATACGCCTACTCGGATTCGTCCAGCGGCTACGACCTGGCCACCGCTCTGGCGGATGACGCGGTCATCCAGGTCACGGGCAAGCTGGGCACCGCGGTGATCACCCTGGCGAGCGGATCCGACAGCGCCGCCATCCGGGCGGCCATCAATGCCGAAAGCGATGCGACCGGGGTCAGCGCCTTCGCGGGTACCGGCGGCGAACTCACCTACATGTCCACGGAAAAGGGGTCAGAAGCCTTTGTTACGGTCTCGGTGCTCTCGGGGCCGCAGGCCATGGTGGACGGCGGCGGGACCACTAAGGTCAGCGGGTCGGACGCCACCGTGACGGTCAACGGCCAGCCGACGTCGGCCTCCGGGACGGAGGTCTTCTACAACGGCAACAGCGTGAGCCTGAGCTTCACTCTGGCTGACGATACGCCGGGCAGCCACACGATCACGGTGGTCGGCGGCGGTGCGACCTTCACCCTGGGCACGGACCTCAATTCGCGGGCGGCGATGGGATTGGGGGGGGTGAATAGCTACGAATTGGGACGCGCGGACCTGGGCTACCTCAGCTCGCTCAAGAGCGGGGGCGCCAACTCGCTGACGGCCTCGGGCAGCGAGGCGCTGGCGATTGCCCGGAAGGCCGGTACCCAGGTGGCGGTGATGGCCGGGCGCGTCGGCAGCTTCAACAAGTACCAGGTTGGGTCAACGATCAACGCGCTCAACGTCGCCAAGGAGGAACTGTCCGAGGCGGTTAGCGCCATCGGCGACACGGACTACGCGCTGGAGCTTTCCAACCTCGATCGCCAGAACATCCTGATGAAGGCGGCGGTGTCGATGCTGAGCATCGCCAACGCTCAGGCCACCAGCGTACTCGACCTTCTGAGCTAGGAGATGATGATCCGGGCGTCCGGGCGGTCACGGTTCAGCGACCGCGAGCGGCCGGACAACGGGACAGCACATACAAGAGATTGTTTTGCGGAGAGGTACTGCCGACGCCGGCCCGAAGGGGAGAGAGGCCGGTGCGGCTTGTGACCGGGCCTGGGGGGAAAGAACCCGGTCGCATTATCCTTGGGGAGCAAAGTGCCGAAGGGCCGCCGGCGGAACATGCCGCGCGGCCCTTCGCGTTTGTGTTCGCAAGCTCGGGCCGGGGGTCCCGTTTTTCCTGGTTGCATCCGGGCCGCCGGTTTCTACACTACTGGCCATGCTGAACTACGTCCGACTGCTCCGGCCCGCCGACTGGATCAAGAACACCTTCGTGTTCGCGGCCCTGCTCTTTGGCAGGCAGTTGGAGAATCGTCACGCGGTCATGCTGTCGGTGCTGGCGTTTGTTGCCTTCTGCCTGGCGTCTTCCGCCGGGTACGTGCTCAACGACATTCTCGACCGCAATCGCGATCGCCTGCACCCGACCAAGAAGGATCGGCCGCTGGCCAGCGGAGCGGTGTCCGTCGGGTCCGCGGGCATCATGATTGCCGTTCTGGTGGTGTTGTGTGTGCTCGTCTGCTGGTTCTGGCTTCCGCGGGCGTTCTGGCTGACGGTGGCGGTCTACGTCGCCCTGACGTGGGCGTATTCGCTGGCCCTCAAGCACCGGATGCTGCTGGACGTGATCGTGATCGCGATGCTGTTCGTTCTGCGGGCCATCGGCGGGGCGGAGGCGATCGGTGTGGACGTGTCGCCCTGGCTGCTGATCTGCACCTTCATGCTCTGCCTGTTCCTCGGATTCGGCAAGCGGCGGTGCGAGATCGCGATGATCGACAACACGCACGCCATGCGAGGCCACCGCCGCACGCTGGTCCGCTACACGCCCGACCTGCTGAACCACCTGCTGAGCACCTCGGCGGGTGTGACCATCATCACCTTCCTGCTCTACACGCTCGACACCACCTGGCCGTCGCCGTTCGCGGCTACCAAGCAGAACCTAGTCTTCACTTTGCCGCTGGTCGTCTACGGTGTCTACCGTTACACCATGCTGATCGAGCTGGGCAAGAGCACCGGCCCCACCGACCTGATGCTCAAGGACGCCGCTTTCCTGCTGGCCGTGGCGCTGTGGGTCGTGGCGACGGTGGTCATCCTCTATGCCCTGCCGCCGGAGTGGCATTTCGGCATCGGGCACCCCGCCACCATGCCGGGGCCGTAGCCGGAATTGGCGGCACGGAGGCGTGGGGACACGGAGACACGGTGAAAGGGGAATGGCGGATGTCGAAATCAGAAAGAGGAAGGACCGCGCCACCGTCCCTGCACCGCTGCTCGAGAACGCACTACGTGGTAGTTGCGACATCCCCAACATCCAGCACACCGGCCGTGTCTCCGTTTAGATGACCCGGTTGCAGGAGATATCCGGCACTCTTCCCTGCACGCGGGGAACGGCTATCATAGCGCCATGCGCTGGGTCGTTGATCTCTGTTATCTCTTGGCGGCGGCGGTGTTTGCGCCGCTTGTTGCGTTTCGCTCCTGGCGGACGGGGAAGTACCGGCGGGATTGGGACCAGCGGCGGGGGTTCCTGCCGGAGATGCCGGCCGGGCGGGCGCGGGTCTGGATTCATGCCGTCTCGATGGGCGAGGTGAACTCGATCCGTGGGCTGGTAGAGATGTGGCGGGCGCGATGCCCGGATGTCGAATTCGTTGTTTCGACCACAACCGATACGGGTATGGACCAGGCCCGCAAGCTGTTCAAGGATCTGACCGTCGTTCGCTACCCGCTGGATTTCAGTTGGTTCGTCCGGAGGGCGCTGGACCGCATCGCCCCGACGATGATTGTGCTGGTCGAGGCGGAGATCTGGTACCAGTTTGTCACGCAGGCCTCGGCCAGAGGTATTCCCGTGGTGGTGATCAGCGGCCGTCTGACCGAGCAGAAGAGCATGCGGCGGTTCCGGTGGGTGATGCCGATCGCCCGACGGATGTTCAGTTCGCTGACCTGGGTGGGGGCACTGGCGGAAGAGCATGCGGAGCGTTTTCGCAGGCTGGGCGTTCCGTCTGACCGGGTGACAGTCACCGGCTCGATGAAATGGGATACCGCGCAGGTGGCCGACTCGCTTCCCGGCAGCCATGAACTGGCTCGGGCCATGGGCATCGACAACGGCCAGCCTGTCTGGGTCTGCGGGAGCACCGGCGACGGCGAGGAGGAGATCATCCTCAAGGCCTACGCTCGACTGCGACAGCGATGGCCGGGATTGCAGCTCATGATCGTGCCGCGCAAGCCCGAGCGGTTTGATGAGATCGCGGAGTTGATCCGACGGTCGGGGTTTGAGTGTTTGCGGCGGAGTGGGTGCCCGGATGGCTGTAAACATACCGGGGGCGTTGAAGACCGCCAGCATGAGAACCTGGGCCAGTTGGGTGGCACGGGCAGCTTGTCTGCCCATGCACTGGCGGACAAGCCCACTGGGATAGGCTCCAGAGCCAGCAACCCGCCGGTCCGATTGGGCGACACCATGGGGGAGTTGCGGAAGTTTTACATGCTGGCGGACGTTGTGTTTGTCGGACGGACACTGGCGGACATGGGCGGATCGGACATGATGGAGGTGGCCGGGCTTGGCCGCCCGATCGTTGTCGGGCCGCACACCGAGAATTTCGCCGAGGCGGTCGAACGGCTTGACGCCGGCGGGGCGATTTGCATCCTGTCGGGCGATCTGACGGACACGGACGCGGCCGAGAAGCTGGCCGTCGCCGTCGGCGACCTGCTCGACGACCCGGTGGCCGCCCGGGAGATGGGACGCCGGGGGCAGGAGATCGTCAAGCGCAACCGCGGGGCCACCGAGCGGACAGTCAATCACCTGATGGAGATCATGCAAAGTGCCCAGCACCACGCTTCGTAAGCAGATCATGGCCGGCGTCCGCAGCATCGTCGTGAAGGCCGGCACCAACCTCCTGACGGGCGATCACGGCAGGCTCGATCAGCGAGTCATCGCCTCTCTCGCCGCTCAGTTGGCGGCCCTGATCCAGCGAGGCATGAAGGTCACGCTGGTCAGCAGTGGGGCCGTGGGCGCGGGAATGGGCAAGACCGGGATGGCCAAACGCCCACGGTCGATGCCGGCGCTTCAGGCGGCGGCGGCCATCGGCCAGCCCTCGCTGATGAGCATGTACGAGCAGGAGTTCGCCCGGCACAGCCTGCTGGTGGGGCAGGTGCTGGTGACGCGAAAGGATTTCGAGGAGCGGAACCGCTACGTCAACATCTCGAACACGGTCGCGGCGCTGCATCGGCTCAAGGCCGTTCCGATCATCAACGAGAACGACACCGTGGCTATCGACGAACTCGACCGCTTTGCCGACAACGACACCATCGCGGCGCTGATGACCAACCTGCTGCGGGCGGATCTGCTGGCACTGCTGACGGTGGTGGACGGCCTGCTGGATTCGAGCGGGCAACTCGTGGATCTGGTCCCGGCGGTCAGCGAAGGCGTCAAGTCGCTGGCCCGAAAAGAGAAGTCATCGCTGGGCAGCGGGGGGATGCACAGCAAGCTCGGAGCGGCGCGGCTGGTGACCGAGGCCGGCGAATGCGTGGTCATTGCCAACGGGCGGCAGCCCGATGTTCTGACCCGGTTGCTGAACGGCGAGCGGGTCGGCACGATCTTCGCGCCCTCCACCCGCAAGCTCTCAGCCCGGCAGCGATGGATTGCCGGCGCGGTCCGGCCTATGGGCACCGTGGTCATCGACGCCGGGGCTGCAAGCGCGGTGCACATGCAGGGCAAGAGCCTGCTGGCCCGGGGCATTACCCGCATCGAAGGGGCGTTCGACCGCGGCGACATCGTGCGGATCGCCGATCCCGACGGTCGGGTTATCGCTCACGGCATCTCGAACTACAGCGCGGCGGAGCTCAACGCCGTCAAGGGACTCAAATCGTCAGAGATCACCGGCGTGCTCGGCTCCAAGCCCTTTGACGAGGCGATCCATCGTGACAACCTGGTGATCACTGCCGGCCGAGGGTGAGGCGCGCAACGTCGTGTATTGCGACGCTGAAATTGGGAATCGGCTACTGCAAACCGCGAAGAGCCTTGGCCCCCTGCGCGAGAGATGTCCACGCAACGCCCGGCTGACCGTGCAGACATGGCCGCGCCCGTTGCGGCCGACGTGGCTATGCCACTCTTCCTGGCATGTAACAACGACTCTCCCGTTGGCCGGCGTGACGTGGTAACATAGCGGCCCGCAGGCCGGTCGGCGGACAGCGGCCGGCAGAAGACGGCGAGGGCGTCTGGAGATTTGGCATCGATGAGCATTCAGGAGCCGACCAACCCCGGCGAGTTGGCATATCAGCTTTCAGTCCTGTGGCAGCGTCAAGCGGAAACATGGCCCATGCTGGCCGACGGACTGGCGGCGTTGCGGCAGGCAAGAACGCGGTCTTTCCAGGTCAACGGCTGGCGGGTGACAGCCCAGTGTAACCCGGCCCGGATCAAGAGCAGCGGCGCCAAGGTGGACCCCGATTCGGTGGCCAGCCGCCCGTGCTTCCTGTGCACCGAGAACCGCCCGACCGCCCAGGCTTCCGTCCCTTACCGCGATCGCTGGCTCATCCTGTGCAACCCATGCCCGCTGTTCGAGCCGCATTTCACGATCGTTTACGTGGACCACGAGCCGCAACGGGTCGGCCCGGCGATTGACGGGTTGCTCGGCCTGGCTCGCGACCTCGACGGCCGCTACACGGTCTTCTACAACGGTCCGGCCAGCGGGGCCTCGGCCCCCGATCACCTGCACCTGCAGGCCTCACACGCGGGGGCCCTGCCGTTTGAGACGGAACTGGCCGCGCAACTGACCGCCGGCGACCCGGTGGCCGGGCATCGCTGGCTGGAGTGGGTGCGGGATGAGCCCGTGCGCATCGCCGGGACCCGCCCGAGCCGCCCGCCGGCCCTGGTGTTTATGGGCGACTCGAAGGAGGCGATGGCCGCCGCGATTCGCGAGGCGGTAATCGCCCTGGCACAGGTGCGTCCGGCAGAGCCCGAACCGATGCTCAACCTTTACGCTACCTACACCGAGGAGCGATGGATCGCCTGGATGCTCCCTCGCGGCGCGCACCGGCCGCGTTTCTACGGGACGGGTCCGGACGATTTCCTCATCAGCCCCGGTGCGGCCGATCTGGCCGGCATCGTGGTCACGCCTCGCCCCGAGGACTTCGAGCGGCTCACCGACGACACGATACAGGCGATCTTTCACGAAGCGTTGCTTTCGCCGGGCGACTTTGCGCGGCTCAAAGACCTGATGTCGAAGAAGGTATTGAGGAGTTGACCAAGAAGACACTGGCGAAGCAGTTGCCAGCGGCGCCAGGCTGCCAGTGGCATTCCCGCCTGCTCCACGCATGCGCTCAGGGGCCAGGAGCGGTGGCGGGCTGGGTAGCCGCTCGCGTGGTCGGCGGCACGAGGGGTATCGCGGGGACGGCCGGCTGGGCCTCGGGCGGCGCTACGCGAAGGTAGACGACGAGCAGATTGGTGCCGGCCGGTGTGCCGATGACCGCCGGTGCCGGCTTCGTTGCGGGAGCGGCCAGGGCGCTCTTGTGCTCGCCGATCCGCCCCCTGTCCTCTCCGTCTCCTTCTATCGTAAAGTCGTCATACCCTCTGCCCAGCTCTCCGTGTTTCGCCTCGTCGGTCACCTGAGCGAGGGCCGGTGAGGTTCCGGTGCCAGCCCTGGATCGACCTGCCATGCCGCCACGCATCGCAGCTTCACGCTGGGGCACCTCGTTTTTCGGAGCAGGAGTCATGGCAACCCTGAAGTTCGAATCGACCCCCTTGGGCGAGGATGCCGCTCCTCCGGCAGTGGGGCGGGAGGCGACTGCGATCGCCCAGTCCTGGTGCGAGGTTCCATCCATTACAGTTGCAGGCGTATCGCCAGCCTTGCCAGGCTCAAGGAGCCGATCAACGTCAGTCACATAACGGAACTGTTCGGGTTGAGACTGCTCGATCCACCAGGAGTAGTCAGGGAGCGTGCCATTAATGATGACTGTCTGGCCGGGTTGAGATTGCGGCACCCCTCTTAACGTGTCGGCCGCTCCGTCGCCCGACACGACGTCGTCACCTTCCTTCCAGGCAGACTGTCTGGAATCGCCGCCGATCGCCCCTTCTTGTCCGACTGCATCCCGGGCTTCTTTGCTGCGAGCAGACACGGCGGGCCGTGCTGCCGACAGTTCATGGACCACGGTCGCGCCGCCCGCCCGGGCACGTTCGTTGATCGCCACGACAACGCGGTCAACGACGGCTGGGTCGGTCACGTTCATCTTCATCACATTGACCGGCGACGACCTCTCCCCTTCGATCGAGTCGATCCGCACAACACCGCCGGTTTGCAGGCGAAAGCCGCCCATCATTCCGCCCATACCGCCCATCCCCCCCATGCCGTAACCGCCCATTCCCGCGGACCCCGTCGTTCTGGCCATTCCGGCGTCATATAAGTCGCCGGCCGGCGCCGGCGTTTCGGGCCCCGTCGCCCCGGTTACCGACGACGGACGCTGCGCAACCGACTCTTTCGGCGGTTCTGGAGCGCCGGGCGCCCGCGTGGGTCTGGTGGCCGGTGACAGTTCGCCATAACCGGTTCCCTGTTGAGCCATTGCACGTGAGGCCGAACTCCTCAGTTCCCATCCGGCTTCTTCTTTCGCCAGTCCCATTTGCAGCTCGCGGCTGAGGGCGTCGATGACCTTGGCCCGGCTCTCGGCGTCCGCGAAGCTCATGGTCAGCACGCTGGTGTCAACCGCCCGCCGGCCGTCGGCGAGCCCATCACCATCACCTTCGGAATCCGCGCGAACAACGAGCCCGTCGATATCTTCAGGTACCGATTTCACCATTGAATCAGCCACTTTGAGCCCGGCGGTGACAGGGTGGTCAGCGTCGGCGGTGAGTGCCTCGCGAACAGCGCCCGGTTTGCCGGGCGCCGTCGCCTTCGCAACCTCGGCTGCTAGTTCTTCACCTTCGCCCATCTCCATCGTCAGTGCCATTGGCTCCGCGGGTGGTCGGGCCGCCGGCGCGGCCGCCAAAGAAGGTGACGTGCTGGTTCCTCCAAGCTCGGTTTTCTTGTCCTTGGCGAGGTGTTCGGCTCGCGCGAGTCCTTCACCTGTGATGGGAGCGTTGACCGGTTCCAGGCTGCGGGGCTTGGCTTCCTTCTGGGCAAACTGGGGTCCGACCGACTCCTGCTCCCGCAGGGTCCAGGTGAAGTAACCGGCGGTGAACGTGAGGGCGATCACGGCCGCCACCGCCACCCACCGGCTCCATGAGCGAGTCCGGGATTTCGGGGCCAGTTCGATCTCAGGAGTGCCGTCCAGCAGCGCCTGGCGTTCGAGCCGCGTCCGCAGGTTGCCAAGCAGCTCTTCCGATGCTCGAGCGCGCGGCAGCGAGTGGACGGCGCTGACGGTGGCGCGGAGCTGCGCGAGCAACTGGCGGGCCTGCGGATCGGCCTCCAGCCAGGCTTCGACTTCCGCCCGCTCCTGCGGCATCAATTCGCCGTCGAGGTAGGCGGAGAGCTGCGTCTCCAGGTGTTCGCGTCGTTCAGCGTCCATACGTCGTTGCCGCCTTCAGTGCAGCGCCGGGCCGATAGCCTCACCGCTGGCAGAAACAAGGCCCATCGCCTGCGCTCCGGGTTCTGTCAGGCCTTCTTACTCCGTGGCCAGTTCCGGCCCGAGCCGGCCTCTCAGGTCCATCCTTGCCCGGTATAGCCGGGACTTCACGGTTCCCATCGGCAGATCGAGGATTTCCGCAATCTGCTGATAATCGAATCCCTCAATATCTCTCAGTACGAGCACTGCCCGGTGTTCGTCGTCAAGCTGCTCGATTCCCTCGGCCACCAGCCGGCTGGTCTCCCGCGAGGCCAGCCGATCCGACGGATCGTCAGCGTCATGGGTTACCCGGCCCACCAGCCTGCCGGCCTGGTGATCCGTTCGCAGTCTGCCGTCTGCGCCGTGCAACGAGAGCTTCACCACGCGGCCGGCCTTGCGGCGATGCGAAATCGCCAGGTTGACCGCGATACGGAACAGCCAGGTATAAAAGCCCGCTCTTCGCTCGAACGAGCCGATCGCCTCGAACGCCCGCAGGAACGCCTCCTGGGCGAGATCCTGGGCGTCATCGAGATTCCCGCTGATCCGCCAACACGTGTTGACGATGCGGTCCTGGTATCGGGTGACCAGCCGCGAGAAGGCGCTCATGTCGCCGGCCTGCACCTGCTCGATCAGCAGGGCATCATCCACCGTGATCGCGCCGGCCTGGGCCGATGCCAGTACTTGTCTCGCCATATTAGACGCTCGCGCCGTCCGAGAGTTCCCGAGCAGAAAAACGGCCTCGAAAGTGCCATGATGCTCCCAAGGCGACGATCGGTCAATTGCCCCATGGGTTGCTACGCCCCGCGTCCCAAAAGGTTGCAGAGGCTAAAACCTGCGAGGGTGCGCCCGCCCGATAACCATCGGTCCCACTGACGGTCCGGCCAACAGCAGAACCGTCATCGAGGGCGTAAGATTCGCCGGGAATGGCCGAATCACCGGTCTATGGACACATTTCGGGCCTCCCCTGCTCCCCGACCTCGTACAGCCCGGGAGGTGACGCAGTTCCGGGCACTTTCGCCGATCGCGGGTTGCAGGTACGATAAAACACGGGTGGGGAAGCCTTTGGGGAGTCTTCGCGATGCGGATTCCGTTGGCCCCGGCCGGTCGCCGGGAAATGCTCATACTGACCCTGCTGCTCGCCTGTCCGGCGGTGGCCTGTTTTGCGGCCGGGGCCGCCGGCCATTCATGGGGCTGGGGTACGGCAATCGTCCTGACTCTGCTGTGGCTGGGCGGGCTGGCTTTCTTTCGTGATCCTGAACGGAACACCCCGGCCGAGCCGGGCATCCTGGTCGCCCCAGCCGACGGCAAGGTCGTCGAGACCTCCCAGCTTGGTCACCATCCGGACATCGACGGCCCGGCCACCCGGATCGGTATCTTCCTGAGTGTTCTCGACGTGCATGTGAACCGAAGCCCGTGCTCGGGCACGGTGCGGCGGATCTCATATCAGCCGGGGCAGTTCCTCGATGCCCGCGACCCGAACTCGGGGCAGATGAACGAGGCCAACACGATCGTCATCGAGCCCGATGACCCGTCGAGGGGTCCGATCGTGGTTCGACAGATCGCCGGTCTGATTGCCCGGCGAGTCGTCTGCGACGTGCAGGTGGGAAAGAGGGTGCGAACCGGGCAGCGGATCGGCCTGATCAAGTTCGGCTCGCGCACGGAGTTGATCGTCTCGGCAGCCAGCGGCTATGTCCCGGCGGTGGCGATTGGTGACCGGGCCTGGGGGGCGCTGACCGTCATGGCCCGGTTGACGGCCGGGGTGGCGGAGCCCAGGGAGAAATAACGATGCTCAAGCCAATTCGCAGCGAGGCCCTCGGCGGCGACAGGCCCGTCGGCCGCCGGAGCAGGCGCCTGCGTACGATCGCCATGCTTCCCACGCTGCTGACGCTTGGCAACCTGTGCTTCGGGTTTGCCGGTATCTATTGCTGCGGGCGGGAACTGCAGGATCTCGGTGCCGGCAAAGGCCCGGGCGCGGCTTTGACGCTCAAGCGAGAATTCTGGGAAAAACGTGCACCCTCCTTTCTCTCGATCGCCGCGTGGACGATCCTGGGATCGATGGTCTGTGACGCCCTCGACGGCCGCGTGGCCCGCAAGACCGGCCGGGCCAGCAAATTCGGCGAGCAGCTTGATTCGCTGGCCGACGTGGTCAGCTTCGGTGTGGCGCCGGGCCTGATGATGACCACGCTGGTGCATCGTGAAATCGCCCAGTGGGGCCATCCGCCGTGGTATTTCGAGCACTTCGGCCAGATGAGCATGTTCATCGGGGCGATCTATGCCTGCTGCGCGGCCCTGCGCCTGGCGAGGTTCAATGTCGAGGCGACCATGGACGAGGCGGCGCACCAGGGTTTCAAGGGCCTGCCCTCGCCGGGGGCGGCCGCGGCAGTGGTCAGCGTCGTGTTCCTGCACGATCATCTGGATTTCGTCGGGGGCTGGGAACTCACGGCGGATGCGCTGGCCAAGGCGCTGCCGATCTGCACGCTGGCGTTCGCCCTGCTTATGGTCAGCCGGGTGCGGTATACGCACGCGGTAAGCTGGCTGCTGCGGCGCCGGCCCTTCGAGCACGTGATCCTGGTGCTGCTGGCCCTGCCGCTGATCTGGATCTATACCGCGCAGACGATGGTGGTGGCGGCGTGGTTCTTCGCTCTGGGCGGGCCGGCACGCTACGTTTTCTACCGTCTGACCGGCCGGCCGGCCCTGACCGGGCCGGGTGATGAGGGCAACTCCGTTTCCACCGAGACCGAGGCAACCAAGAAAGCTCTATGAGTTCGCAAGCATCCGTTCGCGTACGGTTCGCACCGTCGCCCACAGGTCATCTGCACATTGGCGGGGCCCGCACGGCGCTGTTTAACTGGCTCATCGCCCGCAAGACCGGCGGAACGTTCATCCTCCGCATCGAGGACACCGACACCGCCCGGAACGTCGAGGGTGCCGACGCCAAGATCATGGAAGACCTGCGATGGCTCGGCCTGCAGTGGGACGAGGGCGTCGGCGTGGGCGGCCCGAACGGCCCGTACTACCAGTCTCAGCGGCTCGACTACTACGAGTCGGTGGTCAAGCGGTTGCTGGACAGCGGCAACGCCTATTACGCGTTCGACACGGCCCAAGAACTCGAAGCGATGCGAGCCCAGGCTGAGGTCCAGAAGCGGGCATTCTTCTATCCGCGGCCGGCCGTCTTTCCCGACGAGGACGACGTCCGCAAGGCCCGCGCGGCCGGCCGCCCGGTGGTCGTGCGTTTCAAGGCGGCGGGCGAGGATGTCACCGTTCACGACGAGGTCATGGGCGAGGTGACGGTCACTGCAAGCGAGCTGGACGATTTCATCATCCGTAAGGCGGATGGGATGCCGACGTATCACCTGGCGAACGTGGCCGACGACGCCGCGATGGGTGTCACCTTCGTGCTTCGCGGGCAGGAGTTTCTGTCGCAGACGCCGCGGCACATCGCCCTGCAGCGGGCGCTCGGGTTTGCCACGCCGCGATACGCCCACCTGCCGCTGATCATGGACATGCAGGGGCGCAAGCTCTCCAAGCGCGACGGGGCGGTCGAGGTGTTCGCCTTCCGCCAGGCCGGGTACCTGCCGGAGGTGCTGGTGAACTTCATCGCCCTGCTCGGCTGGTCGCCGGGCAAGGACCGCGAGCGGATGACCCTGCAGGAAATGGTCGACCTGTTCAGCGTCGATCGCATCGGGCGGACCAATGCGAAGTTCGACCGCGGCAAGCTGATCGCGTTCAGCACCGACGCGATGGCCTCGGCGGATGAGGACCGGCTCGCCGCGGCGTTCGATGATTTCCTGACAGTCAATCCGGAGCTGCGGATCGGCCGGGCCGGGCTCGACGCCGAAGCGAAGCGGCTGCTCCTGAGATTAAACAAGGGCTTCCGCACCTTCGTCGACATTGAGTACAAGAGCGGTTTCCTTTACGACGCCGACGAGAACGTCAAGTATGACCCCGACGCGGTCAAGAAGGTGCTGGCTAAGGGCGACAATGCGGGATACGCGATGCTCGAACTGCTGCTGCCGAGGCTCGAATCGGTCGATGGCTGGACGGCCGGGAACCTGGAATCGCTGATCAAGCAGGTTTGCGAGGAACAATCAGCCGGAATGGGCAAGGTCGCCCAGCCGATCCGCGTGGCCGTCTCGGGCTCGACGGTCAGCCCGGCGATCGGCGAGACGCTGGCGCTGCTGGGCAAGGAGAAGACGCTGCGGCGCATTCGGCAATGCCTGGCGGCACGGTGAAGCGGGGTTCGAGGACGCACGTCGCGGTCGAATGACGAATGTCGAAATCCGAATGACGAAAGAATGACGAAGCACGAATGACGAAATGACTCTCGCGCGAGTCTCTTGTGTTCATTTGGGTTTCGTCATTCGGGTTTCATTGGTCATTCTGATTTCGACATTCGGATTTCGTCCACCATCGACTCTCCCCGCAGCAACAATCTACAGCATCCCCGATCGCCTGGCGTATTCGAAGACGCCGCCGGCTTCGACGATGGGGGCGACCTCGCCCAACGGGTTGAGGGCCCGGCGAGTGCCCGTTTTGCACTCGATGAGGACGTTCTCCTTCAGGCGGATCTCGACCTCGTCACCGGTTCGGATGGTGTGAGTGACGCCGTCGGCGAATTCCAGAGGGATGAGGTAGCCGCCGTTGACCGCGTTGCGGAAGAAAATCCGGGCGTAGAACGGAGCGACGACCGCCTGGATGCCGGCCTCGGCCAGGGCCAGCGGGGCGTGCTCGCGCGAGCTGCCGCAGCCGAAGTTCCTGCCGCCGATGACGATGCTGAACTGGCTGCGGGTGTTGTTCGGGTCGGACTGGTCCACGAAGGGGATGTTGCCCTGAGGCAGGCCGGCCTGTGCGTCGGGCACGCCGCAGAGAGCGAACCGCCCGAACTGCTTGCGCTCCTCGGGGATGGCCGGGTTGTACATCAGGTAGTGCGCGGGGATGATCTGGTCGGTGTCGATGTTGTCACCGAGCACGTAGGCCTTGCCTTTGATCACGTCTTGCATGAGGACCTCGTTTCGGGGCAGAAGCTATTAGCTGTTAGCTTCTAGCCCTTAGCTGTCAGCTGTTAGCCACCGGCGCCCGTGCCGAGCGGCTGACTTATTCACAAGGGAGCCATTATAGCTGCGAGGGGCAGGCAGAAAAGGCGTCGTGGTCAAAGACCGCGACTGCGAGCGGGCGGCCATGTAGGAGGGCTCTCTGAGCCCGATACCGAATGAGCCGGAATCAATGTCGCGGTCGGAGACCGCTCCTACGCGTGGATTTCCACCACATCGCGGTCATGGAGTCCGTAGTGACCGTGGACCTGCTGGCCGTCGTAGGTTTTCTCGCCCCAGACGCGGGCGTATTTGAGGTTGACGGCCAGATCCTTGTGGATGTGCCGGGCCAGCTCCTCGATGGTGCTGCCGGCCGGGAGGATGAAAGGCTTGTCGCGGTCCGCCGGTCGTCCGGGCTCCTTGGAGTAGACCCGGATGACATCCAGAGCGGCGAACAGCTTGCGCATGAGGACATCGAGGTTCTCTCCGGTGCGGCCGGAGACCGCCATCATCTCGGGTTCCGCCGGGCGGAGCTCCTTGAGCGTTGCGAAGGTCTCGGCGGCGTCGGCCAGGTCGAGCTTGGTGCACAGGATGAGACCGTCGGGGCCGAAGCGCATCTCCTCTTCGCCATCGGCGCGGGTGGAGCCGAAGGCGATGTCTCTTTCGGCCAGGGCCCCGAGCAGGCCCTCCAGATCCTCGAGAACGCTTTCAGAATCCAATGCCACGACCATGAGCACTGCATCGGCGTTGCGGATGGCGTTGATTAACCCGCCGGGCAGATGATCGGGCGTGACCGGCGGCATGTCCACCAACTCGATGGGCACGTCCTCGTAGTGGGCTATTCCGGGCACGGGGGCGGGTGTCCCGTAAGGGAAGTCGGTGATCTTCACCGGGGCCTTGGTCAGGGCCCCGACGATCGAGGATTTCCCGCTGTTGGGCGGGCCGATGAGGATTGCCTGGCCGGCGCCCTGCCGCTCGATGTGATAAGGGTCGGCACCGCCGCTCTTCTTGCCCTTGTGCTGCTCGGCGTGGCGAAGCTCGCTGATCTGCCGCTTGAGGTCGGCCTGTTTTTTCTCGCTGGCCTTGTGCTTGGGGATGGTGCGCAGCATCTCCTCCAGCGCGGCCAGTTTCTCGGCCGGGTTGCGCGCCTGACGGTACTCGCGCTCTGCCTCGAAGTAGTCCGGCGTCAGGTTCAGAGCCATGGCGGGTCATTATAGCACAGCGAGCCGCCGGGTTGACCACAGCGAGCCGCCAGGTTCAGCATGGCGAGCCGCCGGGTTTAGCCCGGCGGTGTTCCAGGGGCCAGGGGCGGGCGAACAGGACGTGGAGACGTGGAGATACGGAGACGCGGAGACATTGAGACGGCCGGAATTGCAGATTGCAGATTGAAGAAGGGGGCTGGGGGCTTGGGACTGGGGTATGGGGATAGGCGGGTATGGCGTCGATGGAACGACCTGCCGGTTCCCTCGTCAGAAATGCCCGATGATGCGCAAGGGTTGGCCGATCAGGATCGCCGCAGTGATGCACTTGGCCAGCAGGCATCCCAGGAGAAGACGACGGACTGGGACCCGTTCCCCGAACAGGGCCATCCGCCAGCGAACGATGATGCACTGGACCACATACGACTCGGCTGCCAGCAGAACGAGCAGGGGCAGGAATCGCATCTTCTCGCCCGGAACCCACCTGCGGTCAAACAGACATGTTCCGTAGCCCGACATGAGGATGGTTGCCGCGCACACCCCAAAGCCGATGAGCACGCCTTCCCACCAAGCGAAGAATCTCTTCCATGTGGGGGCCCCCACGAATAGGGATGCCGGGCCAAGCTCGACCAGGGTCTGCACTGCCCCGACAGCGAGAGCGAATATGAACCCGAATACCAGCAGACCAACGTCCGTGGCCAGGAGAATAAGAACGCCAAGTATGATGACCAACAAGATGAGCCCGTTGATCAGGCTGGTGTTGCGACGGCGTCTTAAGCGGGCAAGCTCGATCAGTTGGGGAAGAGTCGCCCAGTCGAACTGAAAGCCGCACTCGGGGCAATGGGGCTCGATCAGGCCGCGGAGGTTGTAGCCGCACTGGAGGCAGGGCACATCACAATCCAGGCCCCCCGGGCCGGGTGGTCGGATTACAGGTTGTTGAGGCGGCTTCCTCATCTTCGCCAGGCTCGACACAAGTGTCACGGTGGTTAACGGGAGAATACGGGAGCGTCTTGGACGATACAAGTCTCTCATGGAGGCGCGCCCACGCGAGTTGAGGGTGCAGGGTTTCCTGGCCGTCTCAGAGTAGCTGGCGCACGCTGTCAAACCGGGCTCGGACTTCCGCCCATGTCGGAAACGGGCCGTAGCAGAGCATCCGACATTGCCGCTCGTACTCGTTGCCGATGATCGCAGCAAGGTCCGGCGGCGGAAAGATCGCATCGCCTCTCGCGAAACTCATTTCAATCGGATAGGAGTAGCTTCGCGGGAAATGGGTGCGACTAACTCGGTCATAGTCGGCCTTGATCGCCTCGTATTCGTCTGACTGAAGCATGTCGCGGACTTCCGGCTGGCCCGCCAGTTGATAGAGATCGTAGTAATGACGGGCATAGCCGCCGATTGGCAACTGCTCTTGCTTGAACAACTCCACCTTGCTGTGGATGGCAAACAGCTTCTCAACGAACGCACGTCGGAAGTGCATCAGACGCAATGAGAAGCGCCCTTCGTCCGTCGCCCCCATCGACAGACCCGTCTCCTCAAGAAACTGACCGAGGTAAGACCGCAACTCCACGATTGTCGTGGGCTCGCGCCCGCTTGCAGTGCCTGTTTCGAGCAGCACTCGGTTGACCACTTCGCCTGGCCCGCCGAAGTGCTGGGTGTAGAGGAAACAGTCGCTCCGGCCGAAGCCCCCGATGGTCTGGCTTTCCTCCTTGACAAATGTCAGAGCCGGATGCTGTGCCACACCATCTCTCAGCCGCTTCAGTTCGCGATCGACGCCGCGCTTCCCGAGCGGCGGCTGGAATGCGGCGGGGTCGACGAAGATATCGATGTCCTCCGAGAACCGTTGGATCAGGTTCCAGCCCTTCGACAGACTCGTGCCGCCCTTGAAGATGATCTTGTCACCAGCGTTCTGGGCGATGATTCGCAACGCCTCGGTGACGTAGTAGTCCTTCTCGATGATAGCCGGTCGAAGCCCTCGGCCGCCGAAATGCTCGGTTGCGCGGAGGATTGCCTGCCCGAAATCAGGGTGTTCAGCGAGTAGCACGTTCAGGGTGCTCCTTTGCCTGCCACGATGCGGCGTTCGGCAGCCCGGCCAGGATGCCGAAGTCGAACCGTGAGAGCGAATTCAGCGAGGCACGCAAATGGTCCAGCGTCTTGCGACGCTTGCCAAGCCTTTCACCGAGGGCGCCAAGCATCGCCCGGACGCGGGGCGGTTCGCTGTCCGCCACTTTGGCGAGCCGCTCGTAGCGACCCTCTTCCGAGAGAAGATTGAGTGTTCTGCGGATCGTCTCTTCCGGCGCCAACTCGCTGATCTTGCCGCTGCGTCGCAGGAAATCAAGCATCGCCGCGTCCGTCTCGGACAGACGGGACCACGCCTCTGGTCGGCGCGTGTGTATCACCGTATCCGCCCCGACGAGCTTGCGCGGCAGGCTCAAGTGGCTCGTGGCAAGCTCCGTACGCTTGGCGCTCTGGGTGGTGAATCCGAGGAGATTCGCCGCAGCGATCCCGGACGGGAACAGTTTCTCGCGTCGGGAGGCGAGCATCTGGATTGCAGCGGGATTGGGTCGGCTTCTGCCGAACGCCGTCTCCCGGCTTCGGTAGTAGGTTCCTTTGCTCAGCCGCTCGATCACCCCGGATTTCGCGAGCCGCGACAGTGTCTGTGCGACTGCACTGAAAGGCAGGTCGCCGAAGTCCTCGAATCGCCACAAACGCTCACCGCCGCGCTCGATGCGTCGGCGAACCTGCTGGGCAATGCGCTTCGATCGGAACGCTGCTGTGGCACGAGGCTTCATGTCAGAAGTATCGGGCGCGTAATGGTTAATGTCAAGTATTCTTGCTATAAAACTTGACATTCAGCCATCATCGTATCACTGTAAGTTATTTCTTCATAACACTTTATAGGCGCTTTACTGCTGCCGATTGATTGGTGGGAACAAAGTGTCGAGTACTGTCTCAGGGACAATCGGCCTTCGCAGGGTATGCCCACGCGCAACCGTGGGCATTCGGGCGGAGTCGGCGGCAGGTCTCGCCCCATTTTATGGGGTTCGACCATGCCCTACCTGAGAACCCATTCCGCTTCACTCCAGCCCGTCGGTGGTGCCAGGCTCGGCACGCGGCACTACTTCATTGATGCATCGTTCGACGGTGTTCATCAGGTGGTCGAGGTTCTCGGGGGAGATGATCAGCGGGGGCATGACCACGATGACGTCGGCCAAGGGACGCACGATGACACCGTATTGGCGGGCGTGGGTGCAGACCTGGGCGCCGACCTGCAGTGCGTAGGGGTATGCCTCGCGGGTCGTCTTGTCCTTGACCAGTTCTATGGCGGCGATCAGGCCGCATTGGCGGACGTTGCCGACGTGCGGGTTGTCAGCCAGTCGGCGCAAGTGCCCGGCCAGACGTTCGATCTTGGCGGGGAGGTGGTCGAGAGTGTGGTCGGACTCGAAGACGTCCAGACTGGCCAGGGCGGCCGCACAGCCCAGCGGGTTGCCGGTGTAAGTGTGGCCGTGGTAGAAGGTCCGGCCGCTGTCGATCGGGCCGAGGAAGGCATCGTAGATTCGTTCGGTTGCCAGTGTCGCCGCGAGCGGCAGATAGCCGCCGGTGAGCCCCTTGGAGAGGCACATCAGGTCGGGGGCCACATTCTCGTGCTCGCAGGCGAACATACGGCCGGTGCGGCCCATGCCAGTGGCGACCTCGTCGGCGATCAGGAGCGTATCGTACCGGTCGCAGAGTTCACGGATTCGCCGCAGGTGGCCGGGTGGGGCGGTGATGATGCCGGCGGCGCATTGGACGAGCGGCTCGACGACGACGGCGGCGACCTGGCCGTGGTTTTGCTCGAGCAACCGGCCTACCTCATCGACACAAGCCAGGTTGCAGGTGTCGCGGCACCTGTCGAGCGGACAACGGTAGCAGTAGGGCGACGGGGCGAACTCGGTTTTGAAAAGCATCGGTGCGTAGACGCGGTGGAACAGATCGATGCCGCCGAGGCTGACCGCTCCGATGGTGTCGCCGTGATAGGCGTTTCGCAAGGCAATGAAGCGGCTGCGCTGCGGCTGGCCGTTGTGGTGCCAGAAGCCGTAGGCCATCTTCACGGCGACTTCGACGCTGGTCGAGCCGTCGTCGGAATAGAAGACCTTGGTCAGGCCGGCCGGGGCGAGATCGACCAGACGCTTGGCCAGCCGAATGGCCGGGGGTGAGGCCAGGCCGAGTTGCGTCGAGTGGGCGATACGGTCGAGCTGCTTGACGATCGCGCTGTTGATCTCCGGGCGGCGGTGGCCGTGGAGGTTGCACCACAGGCTCGAATGACCGTCGAGGTAGCGATTACCGTCAGCGTCAAACAGGTATTCGCCCTCACCGCCGACGATCATCAACGGATCCACAGCGTTCCACAGCGAGTGCTGGGTAAAGGGGTGCCAGACGTGGCTGCGGTCCCAGTCGATCAACTGGCGTTCCTGGTCGGGGGGCAGGTTTTCCGAGTCGGGCTTTGCTGGCATTCCTCAGCATCCCTGTGGCAAGTGCCGAGAAAGGATTGTCGGCACAGCGACCTTGACGAGCCGAGGGGTTTATCCCCTCGGTCTTCACGGAACGCGCAAAAACCGGCAGGATAAACCTGCCGGCTCGTCAAGTCTTGTTGTCCCTCATCGCATGACCGATTATCCTACCGGCCATGAATAACGCGAAGAGCATTCTAACATCGGTGCTGTTGCTTTGTCTCGGTTTGGTGCTCACGGCCGGATGCGCTCCTCAGCGATTCCGTAAGCCCGCCCCGGCGGAGGACGCCGGCCCGCTGATCGCCGAGCCGGTTCTCGGCCGGTGCGCCGGGCAGGAGGACGGGGCCAAACAGTTGCACGTGCTCCCCGAGGCAGAATGGGTTGCCAAGCGGGCGTGGTACGTTCTGGGCCGGCCCTATGAACGAGCGGACTTCAAGGGCCCGCCGGAGATGAAGGTCCAGGTCGGCGACGACTGCACCGTGGTCACCAACACGGTGGCGTGCGGCGGCGTGCCGCTTCGCAACCAGATTGTCACCTTCGAGATCGAGCAACGGGACAAGCCGATCCTCATCGTGCTGAGGTCGACAGACGCATTCGGCGAAGTGATGATCGAAATGGACCTGCTCAAGGGGACCGCCCGGGCCCTGTCGATCACCGTCAGCCGGTCGATGATCGGCGGGCAGTCGCACTCGTCGCCCATGCCGGAGGAGTCGAACACCTGTCTGATCGGCGAGTTCAAGTTCAGCCCGCTGGGCAACGGCTGGCGCAAGCTCAAGATCGAGACTCGTGGAGCGCAGATCGGGTTGTGGGCAGATGATGTGGAGATCCTGCAGTTCACAGATCCCGACCCGGCCGGCGGCAAGTACGGATTTGGCTCGCTGGGTACGATCGGGATGCGGAACGTCGATCAGTACGAGTTGATTTCCCGGTCAGAAAAGGCCCGGCGCGAGGCGTGCCTCAAGGATATGACGAAGTTCTGCAAGGGGCTCGATGCCGAGTACGCGGGCGACGTTTGCAGGGCCAACAGCCAGGTCGAGTTGACCGGCAGCGGCGTTAAGTGGACGTGGCCGCCGACCGGGGCAACGGCCGTGGTGACCGCCGAAAAGGGCGTGCCGCGCGGCGTGGTCAAGGCCGGGCTTTACGGCAACGACACGCTGATCGAGGGCGCCTTCCCCGAGGTCATCGTGACAGCGAAGAACGGCGACGTCTTTCATGCTGATCCTGACGGGCAGGTTGCTTTCGACGCCGATACTCTCGGTTTGCGTATGACCCTGCCTCTGCTCAGCGGCAGCGGGCAGAAGGCAACCGCGCACGTCGCCGCCCAGTTCACGGTGCTGACGGTCTGGTGGTGGACGATCACGGTTGAAGGCGTCGACCCGAAGCAGATCCAGGCGTTTGTCGGCGTTGCCCCGCAATTCGCCCGCCCGGCTGACGAGAAGGCCGTCTCCGAGGAGGGCATGGCAGTGGCCATCGCCTCGGGCAAGAAAGGAGGCAGCCACTACAAGCACAACACCAAATCAGGCGTGATGATCAAAGCCCTGACGCCGGATGCAGTGGTCGGCGGTCGGACCGGCGGCGCGGGTGAGGTTGCCCTGGCCATCGACGGCGGCAAGCTGCGATTTGCGACCCTTTGGCTGCCCGCTCAGCCGCTCAACCGCATTGGCTTTGCCAATCGGATGGTTCACTACATCAAGTATCCGGAGGGTCCGATCCAGCACTGGCGGCGCGGGCCGAGTTTCCAGGAGTACCCGGACAACGTCGACCTGGCCCGGTTCCGCAGCCAGGGTACCGAGGCGATGGTCTGGCATCACACCTGGGTGAGCAGCGATTTCCGCGACCGCGAGGGTTTTCTGCTCAACGAGCCGGAGATGAAGCGGGCGATGGCCGAGACCCACCGGCTGGGCATGGCCGCCATCGGCTACATCGGCATCGTGCCGGGGCGAAGCTCGCTGCTGCGATTCGACGACGCTCTCGACCACTATCAGAAGAACTGGGACCTGCAGGATTTCACGTTTTACGCGACGCCGGGGCGCTGGCAGGAGTTCCTGCCGTGGATGACCGACTACTGGTGCCGCGAGTACGGCCTCGATGGTTTTTACGCCGACGGCGGACTGGGCGGGGCGACGATGGGCAAGCTCAAGCGGCCGCTGAACCCGGAAGATGCGGACCTCTCGCTCGACGAGATCCAGCACCGTTTCTACTACCGGATCAAGAAAGTCCTGCAGCGGCACAACGCGAGATTCGGGCTCGAGCAGTGGGGCGGCAGTCACGACATGCTCATCACCGGCTTCTATGACTGCCGGATGATCGGCGAGTCGTTCCAGGAGGCCCCGCCGGAAGACTACCGCAACAGCTACAACGCTTTGATCACCGGCACGCCCTTCAAGATGTACGGGATGCGCGAGACGTCACAAAACCCGTACAACATCGCCATGGCGGCAGTCTGCATGAGTGACATCCAGGTGTGCAGCGGCAACGGAGCGTGGGGCGACGTGGCCGACACTGCCGAGACGTGGAAACGCGTCCGGCCGTTGTGGGACCTGCTCGAATCGATCGATTTCGACAACCTCATCGAGGCCCGGCCATGGTACGCCCAGGAACTGGTCAGCGGCGGGGGTTTTTACGCCGGCAACTACACGATGCCCAGGCGGGTGCTCGTGTTCCTGGCCAATAAGTCCGAGACGCCCGGCCCGTCTGAGGTGCGGATCAACGTTGAGCACCTGCCTAAGATAGAGGGCCAGTGGTTTGTCCGATACGTGCTCGGACGCAAGGGCGACCTCGGCCCGCTCGGTGACGGCCGGATCAAGATCGTGCTGCCGGGCCTGCACGACGGGCCGATCGGGCTGGAACTGGTCGCACGGCCGAGACAGTAGGAGCGGTCTCCGACCGCGATTCACGACTTGTAGGAGCGGCTTGTAGCCGCGATCTTGACGAGCCGAGGGGTTTATCCCCTCGGTCTTCACGGAACGCGCAAAAACCGGCAGGATAAACCTGCCGGCTCGTCAAGCGGGTCGGGGTCGAAGACCCCTCCTACGCCGGCGAAACGAGAGGTGACCGATTCCCGGTTTGCTGATCATCCTGACTCTCTGTGGCCTGTCGGCATCGGGGGCAAAGCCGCTGGCCGCGGACGATCTGCTGCTGGTCTACAACGACGCCGATATCAACGCTCGATTGCTGGCCAAACACTATGCCGAGGTTCGAGGTGTGCCGAACGACCGGCTGTGCCCGCTGGTTCTGCTGAGAGCCGGCGAAGAGATCGCTCCCGGCGATTTCGAGCGTCTGATCCGCGACCCTGTCCGGCGATACCTCGAGGAGCATCAACTCCGCGACAAGGTGCGCTGCCTGGTGACTTTCTATGGCCTGCCGATCCGCGTCGGGAAGCGGCCGGTTTTACCTGCCCACCAGAAGCTGCTGACCCAACTCCGGGCACAGCTCAATCTGGCCGCCAGGCAGTTCGAGCAGACCACCTCCGAGCTCGAGGGGCTTGCCGGGCTGGCGACACGGCCGGCCAGTGCCAAGCCGCCGAGCGAGAACGATCTGCCCGAGCTTTTTGCACGCTATCTCAAAGCCCGTGAGGTGGCCCCCAAAGTCATAGCAACCCTGCCGGCCGGGCCGGCGAGCGAAGTGGCCCGCCGCAAGTGGCTGGAAACGATGGAGAAGACCGAAGGAGCGGCATTCGTGGCCGCCAGCCTGCAGCCTGCCGGCGGCGCGAGCGATACGGCCGCGGCCGGGCGGCTCGAGCAGGTTCGCCAGTTGGTAGCCCGCGACGACGCCCGAGCGAAAGAGTTGTTGAGTGCGGGCCTCGATTCGCCGTCTCGCGAGGAGGCGCGACGACTGGTGCAGCAGACCCACGGCCTCTTTAACCTGCTCAAGCTTCTCCAGAGCGACATTCAGTCGATCCAGCCTGAAGAGACCGAGGCCGCCGTCGACAGCGAACTGATGCTGGTGTGGTGGCCCGAGTATCCGAAATACCGCTGGGTGGCCAACACGCTCAACTGGCAGCAGCGGGCGGAGGCCGAGCGGCGGGTGGCGCAGTTCGAGCCGCCGTGGGTGTACCGGACGCTGATGGTCAGCCGGATCGACGCCGGCAGCGCCGCCGTTGCCCGGCGGATGATCGACGAAGCCGTTGTAGTCGAGAAGACCGGCCTGACCGGCAAGGTGTATATCGACGCCCGCGGTTTCCCGGCGAACAATAACTATGGCAAATATGACGAGGACCTGCGGCGCCTCGGCCGCATGCTCAAGCAGGTGAAATCGCTGAGCGTGACGGTCGACGACCGGCCGGGACTGTTTCAGCCCGGCCAGTGCCCGCAGACCATGCTCTACTGCGGATGGTACAGCCTGCGGAAGTACGTGCCCGCGTTCACTTTCATGCCGGGCGCGGTGGCTTTTCACGTCGGCAGCTTCGAGGCCGCCAGCCTGAAGGGCACCAACGAGATGGGCTGGTGCAAGCGGATGCTCGACAACGGCGTGGACGCCACACTCGGGCCGGTGGCCGAGCCGTATCTGCACTCGTTCCCGCTGCCGAGCCGCTTTTTCGGCCTGCTGGCGACGGGTCGATACACGCTGGCCGAGTGCTACGCGTATACGCTGCCGCTGAACTCGTGGATGCAGATGCTGTTGGGGGACCCGCTCTACCGCCCGTTCGCCCGCAAGCCGCTGCTGACCATCGAGCAGGTTTATGAGCCGGAGGAGATCCCGAAGGCGTTCCGAGAAGAGCTGAGCAGCAGGCCGGAATCAGCGGTGCGATAGTTCGACTCACAACCGATGCGCGGTGAATGACGAATGTCGAAACCCGAATGACGAAAGAAGCCCGAAGCACGAATGACGAAGGCGTTTGGCTGTCACCATGCGGCCAAGGTAATCCATTCCGTCCTTCGGGCTTTGTCATTCGTCATTCCTTCGTCATTCGGATTTCGTCATTCTGGTTTTTCAATTGAAGGAACCCGGTTCACCAAAGGTGTGTTCTATGACTTCCTTGATGGTCTGTCTTGCGGCTCAGTTGCTCGCGGCGGCGGAGCCGCCCGCGGAGATCCGCTACAACGCGGTGATCGAGGCGCCGGTGGAGCGCGTCTGCAAGACGGTGAGCGCCCGCGATAATGTCGGCCGCTGGCTCTTTGACGCCGTGGAAACCTGGTCACTTCGGACGGGCGGCGAATACCGCGTGAGAGCTTTCGGCAAATCGATTGCCGGCGAGTTCCTGCGGGTTGAGGCCCCCAAGGTGTGGTCACTCGCCTGGCTGTCGCCGAAAACGACGCTGGCCGTCGAGGTGAGCCGGATCGACGATCGTTTCACCCTGGTCTCGCTGTCGCACCGGGGCTGGACTGATGATGCGGAGAGCCGCCGAATTCGCGAGGATTGCGCGGACGGCTGGCTGGGAGCGATGATGAAGCTGCATGGCCTGTTCGGGCCGCCGAGGTCGGATACGCGAGCGCCTCGGCCCAAGGTGCCGGGCGTGTTTGTCGACCGCAACCTGATCGTCAATGGCGATTTCGAGTATGTCGAACGTGGACGGTTCGAGGGGCCAGTGGGGCCGACGCCCTCGTCGGCCCATCCAGAGTGCCCCGACCGCGGACGGTACGAGGGCATCGGCTGGGGCTGGGAGCCCAACAGCGGCAAGGCCTCGCCGAGGGTGCATGCGCTCGACGACAAGGTCGCCCACGGCCAGGGCCGCTCGCAGCGCATCTCGCATCCACCGGACTGGACCAACTACGCGGTTCAGCAGTTCTCACCGCACGTGGTGACGGTCATTCAGCCCGGCCGTCGGTATCGGCTGACCGCATGGGTGAAGGCCGAAGGCATCGCCAACCCGGCCGGGTGGTATAGACTGGGCCTGTGGTTTACGGACATCGGCGGAAAGCCGATCGGCGAGCCCGTGAAGAACGAGAAGCCGGTCGATGCGAACGGCAAGGTGCAACTCAATCACGACTGGCGGCTGTACAAGATTGAGGGCGTCGCCCCTCCCGGCGCCGCCCGCGCGGTGGTGATTCTGTCGGGGCACTGGGACGAGGGCGGGACCGTCTGGTATGACGATGTGAGGTTGTGGGAGGAGGAGACGAGATGAAGGCTGTTCGACTGTTCGGCTGTTAGACCTTTAGACTGTCAGGCTGGGTGGCCCAGGTTCTTCTTGAACCTGGGCTGGCGATTGTAGCCGCCTCGGGCGCGGCTGTGATCCCGATCACGGAGTCGCGTGCATGGCCGATCAGCTTCCCTCTCCCGATGAACCTCTTCGCCAGCAGGCGGCAAAGCCCTGGCGCGTACTCATCATTCTTGGCGCTTCGGTTGTGATTCTGGCGTTCCTTATGGCCGGGTACATCGCATGCACAGACCCGCGAGCCATAGTCGATGTCGTGGCGGTCTTTCTCCTGATCGCTCTGGGCCCTTCTCTGTTTCTTCTGGGCTTGATTGGTGTGACCATCGGGGGTCTCACCGGGAAACGCACATGGATCGATGTCTACATCTGGGCGATGACGGTATTGGTATTTGGATGCGGAGTTGGTTTGTGTGGGCTGGGAGTGTCGAGTGCGCTCGCCACGACAGGGAGGTTCGGTTGGCGAGGTGCCGTGCCTGGTCTATTAATGTGCCTGACAGGCGCCGTTGCGCTGGCAGTGTTGCATCAAATCTGGAGTCGCGTGCCTCCGCCTCGCAGAGTGAGTCAGATAGCGTTTTGGAGCTCGCTTCTGATTGCGGCTGTTGCCAGCCTGTTAGCCGCGGTCGTCCCGTGGGTCCCCTCTGCGCGAGTGATGTGGGTCACAGGATCGACGCTGCTTCTTCTCGGCTGCGTGGGAGAGGCCGGTGCGCTGACGCGACGGCCCTGGTGGGATGTTCTGTGGCGCCTACCGCTGTGCCGGCTGACCGATGCTCCCGCTGAATCAGGTACCTGCCCAGGTTGTGGCTACAACCTCTACGGCCTGACCGAGCAGCGATGTCCTGAGTGCGGGCGGGCGTTTACCTTCGCCGAAATCGGTGCCACGCCGGCGGAGATGGGGTTCGGCGCGTCGAAGGACGAGCCAGGGCAGGAATAGGTCGGTGGGCCGAGGATCTGTTCTCGGCCCGCCCTGGGGTGGGATTCCCATCCCGACTGCATGCGGAACAGATTCCGCGAAGAGTGCGACCGAGAAGGGATTCTCGGTCGAGCGAAAAACCTGCGCCACCCGTTACTTTATTTTTGCGACTTCGACGCGTCTACCGGTGCGCGAGGATTCATACGCTGCCAGGGCCACCGCCAGGGCCGCGCCGCCGGCTTCGATGCCGCAATCGAGGTTGCTGCCGGCGCGGAAGGCCTTGACCGCATCGGTGACCTCCCAGGCCCAGCCGCCGGTTTTGGGGGCCTTGTCGATGATCCGGGTCTTGAGCTTGTGCCGGGCCTTGGTGTCCGGGGTGATCTCGCCGGTGGTGAGGCTCAGCACGCCGTTATAGTCCTCGATGATGCAGCCGTTGTCGCCCATGACCTCGATGCCGGCAAATCCCGACGGGCTGGTCCAGCCGACCTCGATGTAGCCGAGCACTGTGGGGTTGGCGAACTCCAGCAGCAGCACGGCGTTGTCCTCGACAGCGATCTTCTTGCGGAGGGTCCGCACCTCGGCCTGAACGCGCTTGATCGGCCCGATGAGCCAATGGGCCTGGTCGATGGCGTGAATGCCCATGTCGAGGAGGGCCCCGCCGCCGGCCTTGACCGGATTGTAGAACCATCGATCCTTGGCCCAGCCCGGGTACGGCCCGCGATGGGCGAAGCGGATGCGGATCATGTACGGCTCGCCGATGACGCCTTTCTTGAGCAATTCGTGCATCTTGCGGTTGCCGCGATTGAACCGCTGCGAGAAGCCGACGATCAACTGCCGACCGCTCTTCTTGACCGCCTTCTTGATCGCCGCGATCTCCTTCATGCTCAGAGCGGGAGGCTTTTCGAGCAGGACGTGTGCTCCATGTTCGAGGGCCGCGATGGCCTGCTCGGCGTGGAACCTGTTCGGACTGGCGACCGAGATGACGTCGAACTGGTGCGATGCCAGCATCCTGCGGTAGTCGGCATAGACAGCCAGGTCTTTTTTGAACGCTTTCGCCTCCGGGTGGCGGGCGGGTTCGGGGTCGCACGCCGCAGCCAGATCGACACCGGGTGTACGCAGGTATCCGGGCAGGTGCAGGTTGTCCGCGATCGATCCGCATCCGATAACGCCGGCCTTCCAGGTCTTGGGCACGTTGAGTCTCCTTCCAACAAAGATTCACCGTCTGCGGGCGGCATTGTACGCGGCTTTTCGTCGATAGTCATCTCGTGGTGTACCGCGACATAAGGGCAGTTGCAGGGCGATTGCCACCGGCGGCTGGCATGACTACGATTGGGTTTACGAGACGCGACGAATGGAACAATCATGGATTCGACACTGCTGAATGTACTGAGCGAGCGGATACTGGTCCTGGACGGCGCGATGGGAACGAGCGTCCACGCCTTCGACCTGCCGCTGTCGGACTACCAGGGTCTGGAGAACTGCATCGAGGTCTTGTGCCTGACGCGGCCGGACGTGATCGGCGAGATCCATCAGCGATTTCTCGAAGCAGGCTGCGACGCGGTGGAGACGAACACCTTCGGGGCAAACAAGATCGTCCTTGCGGAATTTGGCCTGGCCGACCGGGTGCGGGAGCTGAACCAGGCGGCCGTCCGCATCGCCCGCCAGGCCTGTAGCCGTTTCAGCACGCCCGACCGTCCGCGATTCGTGATCGGCTCGATCGGTCCGGGAACCCGACTGGTCTCGCTGCGGCAGACGACGTTCGACGTGCTGGAAGACAGTTACGCCGAGCAGATCCGCGGCCTGATGGACGGCGGTGTGGATGCCCTGCTGTTCGAGACCTGCCAGGACATTCTTCAGGTCAAGGCGGGCCTGGCCGCCGCCGAGAAGGTTTTCGCCGAGACGGGCCGTCGGGTGCCGGTCATGGTCCAGGTGACCATGGAAACCACCGGCACCATGCTGGTCGGGACCGATATCGCCGCCGCCCTGACCACGCTCGAGGCTTATCCGCAGATCGAGGTCATCGGCCTGAACTGCGCGACCGGCCCGGAGCAGATGAGCGAGCATATCCGCTATCTCAGCGAGCATTGTACTCGCAGAATCAGCGTGGTCCCCAACGCTGGCCTGCCCGCGGTGGTCGACGGCCGTCCACAGTACCCGCTGTCGCCCGAGGAACTGACCCGCTGGCTGGTCGAATTCGTCGAACAAGACGGCGTGAACGTGGTCGGCGGCTGTTGCGGGACGACGCCGGAGCACATGGGGCAAGTTGTGCAGGCGATGCGGGGGCGCAAGCCGGCCGCCAGACAACCGCGATTCGAGCCCAGCGCCTCCAGCCTCTACCAGAGTGTCCCGATCCGCCAGGAGAACAGCTTCCTGATCATCGGTGAGCGGACCAACGCCAACGGCTCCAGGAAGTTCCGCGAACTGCTGGCGGCCGAGGACCTCGACGGCATGGTGCAGATGGCCAGGGAACAGGTCAAAGCCGGCAGCCACATGATCGACGTCTGTACCGCTTATGTGGGCCGCGACGAGATCTCGGACATGACCCGGCTGGTCGCACGGCTGGCGACCGAAGCACCGGTGCCGCTGATGATCGACTCGACCGAGGCCCCGGTGATCGAGGCGGCCCTCAAGTTGATCGGCGGGAAGTGCATCGTCAATAGCATCAACCTCGAAGACGGCGAAAAACGCTGCGAGGATGTTCTGCCGCTGTGCCGCAAGTTCGGCGCGGCCGTCGTCGCATTGACCATCGACGAAGAAGGCATGGCCAAGACCGCCGATCGCAAGGTGGCGGTCGCGCATCGCCTCCACGATCTGGCGACGGGCAAGTACGGGATGCGATCGAGCGACCTCCTGTTTGACCCGCTGACCTTCACCATTGCCACGGGCAACGAGGACGATCGGCGGCTCGGGCTCGAGACCCTCGATGCCATCCGACGGATCAAGCAGGAACTGCCCGAATGCCACATTCTTCTCGGCGTGAGCAACATCAGCTTCGGACTCAAGCCGGCCGTGCGCCACGTGCTCAACAGCGTTTTTCTCCATCACGCTCGCCAGGCCGGTCTCGACGCGGCCATCGTTCATGCCAGTGGCATCGAGCCGCTGTATCGGATCGACGAGAAGCTTCGCGAGATCGCCCGCAAGCTGATCTTTGACGAACGCGAGGGCGGCTACGATCCGCTGGCCGATCTGCTCGCCCAGTTCCCCGACGAAGCGGCGGCCAGGCCCAGGGCCCCCCAGCGCGAGGCGGTCAGCGTCGAGGAGCGGCTCAAGCAGCGGATCATCGAGGGTGACCGTACCGGTCTCACCGACGACCTCGACGAGGCCCTCAAGACGCACAAACCGCTGGAGATCATCAACGAGATCCTGCTGCCGGGGATGAAGGTGGTCGGCGACCTGTTCGGCGCGGGTCAGATGCAGTTGCCGTTCGTGCTCCAGTCGGCCGAGACGATGAAGGCGGCCGTCGCACACCTCGAACCGTTCATGGATCGCACCGACCAGACGGGCAAGGGCTCGATCGTCCTGGCGACAGTGAAGGGCGACGTCCACGACATCGGAAAGAATCTGGTGGACATCCTGCTGACGAACAACGGCTTTGCCGTGCATAACCTGGGCATCAAGGTGCCGATCAACAGCATGATCGACGCCTGGCAGCAGCAGAAGGCCCAGGTGATCGGCATGTCCGGCCTGCTGGTCAAGAGCACGGTGGTGATGCGCGACAACCTGCTGGTGCTCAATGAGCGGGGCCTGACGCCGACGATCATTCTCGGCGGGGCCGCCTTGACGCGCTCATATGTTGAAAAGCAGTTGCGGCCGCTCTACAAGGGCCCGGTTTTCTACGCCAAGGATGCGTTCGAAGGGCTGGATCTGATGCGGGTGATCTGCGAGAAAGGGCCGGAGGCGGTTCCCGTGCGTCGGTCGCGCGAGACCGAGCCCGAAGGCGAGGAAATCGCCATTGGAGACTCCCGTCCCCTGGCCGGCGAAGCTTCGACTGTCTCAGAGCCGCTGCCCGACCGCAGCAGTATCGCGATCGACGTGGCCGTCCCCGCCCAGCCGTTCTGGGGAGCACGCGTGATCGAGGACATCCCGCTCAGCGAGGCACTCTCGTTCATCAACGAGGTCATGCTCTTCCAGATGCAATGGCAGTTCAAGAAGCGGGGCCGCCCGCAGGCGGAGTTCGACCGTTATATCGAAGAGACGGTGCGGCCGATCTATCGTGACCTGGTGGCCCGCTGCGAGGCCGAACGGATCCTCCAGCCCAAGGTGATCTACGGTTATTGGCCTTGCCAGAGCGAGGGCAATTCGCTGATCGTTTACGATCCGCACGATCGCCGGCGCGAGCTCGAGCGGTTTGACTTCCCGCGCCAGAAAAAAGAGCCCTGGTGGTGCCTGTCGGATTTCTGGCGCCCCAGCTCCAGCGGCGAATATGACGTGATCGCGATGTCGGTGGTGACCATGGGCTCGCGGGCCAGCGAGGTCACCCGCGAGTGGTTCGAGGTCGGGCGATACCGCGACTATCTGTACCTGCACGGTCTGAGCGTCGAGGGGGCCGAGTCGCTGGCGGAGTGGATTCACAAGAAGGTCCGCGTTGAACTGGGCATCGCCGGCAAGGACGCGACAGACCTTCGGAAGCTGTTCCAGCAGGGGTATCAGGGCAGCCGGTTCAGCTTTGGCTACCCGGCGTGCCCGAATCTCGAGGACCAGGCCAGGTTGTGGCGGATCGTCGAGCCGGAGCGGATCGGGGTGCGTCTGAGCGAGGAGTTCCAGATGGTCCCCGAGCAATCGACGTCGGCCATCATCGCTCATCATCCGGAGGCGAGGTACTTCAAGGCGTAGAGCAAGCCGGCGGCGTCTTTTGGCGAGCCGGCGGGCTCGTCCCGCCGGTATTCCTCTGTGCAATCGAGTGATTCCCCACAAATACCGCCGGCATGAAGCCGGCGGCTCGCTGGCACCGGCGGCTCGCTTGCGGTGATCTTACTCCGGAAACGCCATATCGATGACCTGCAGCTTGACCGAGGTTCGGCCGTTGTAGGTGTCGATGATGGGTTCGAAGGCGACGCGGCAGCGCCGATGGTCGAGCAGCGGCTGGAGCGCATCCTTCTGATTGAACGCGATCGCCTTGCGGACGATCCGCCCGTCGGTGAGCGCGAATTGCACGTGCCGGGCGTCTTTGCCGACCACGCGCGGCTCGCCCGAGAGCTCCAGCATCCCTGAAGCGAACCTGGGCTTGGGATTGCCCATGCCGAACGGGGCGAGCTTCTGCATTTCGTGAACCAGCGAGTCGGGCAGGTCGTTGAGAGCCACCTCTGCGTCCAGCCGCAGGGCCGGATCGAGGTCCTTGGCGGTCAGTGTGCGGTTGGCCAGGTCGACGAACGATTTGGTGAAAGCTTCGATGTGCTCATGCCGGATTCTCAATCCCGCGGCCATGGCGTGGCCGCCGAAGGCGTCGAGGTGCTCGGCGCACTCGGCCAGCGCGCGGTGCATCTCGAAGTGCCGGATACTGCGGGCCGAGCCCTGGCCCTGGCCGTTCCCCAGCGAGATCAGCACGGTGGGCCGGCAATATCGATCCACGATTCGCGAGGCGACGATCCCGATCACGCCGGCGTGCCAGTTCTCGCCGGCCAGCACGATCGCCCGCCGCGCGTCGCTCGCCAGGTTGCCCGCCTCGATCTTCTCGCAGGCCTTCTTGAAGATATCCCGTTCGATCGACTGTCGCCCGCGATTCTGGCTCTCCAGATATGAAGCGATCTCCTTGGCCCGCGCGGCATCGGCGAGCGTCAGCAACTCGACAGCCAGTTGGGCATGCCCCATCCGCCCGGCCGCGTTGAGCCGCGGGGCGAGCCAGAAGCCGACGTGCTCGCTGTCGATCTTCTGGTCCGCCAGGCGGGCCGACTCGATCAGGGCCCGCAGGCCAGTCAGCCTGGTGTTGTTCACGCCCAGAAGGCCGAAGCGGGCCAGGACGCGGTTTTCGCCCGCCAGCGGCACCACGTCGGCGATGGTGCCGAGGGCCGCCAGGCTGGTCGCGTCGATCAGGAACTTGCGGAACTCGGGCCGGACCCGCTCGCACTGTGAAAGGGTACGGGCGATGGCCCAGGCAAGCTTGAACGCCACGCCCGCGCCGCAGATGTCGGGGTTGGCATAACCCCCGTCCACGGCCGGATGCACGATCGCGTCCGCCTCTGGCAGGACGGGGCCCGGCGCGTGATGGTCGGTGACGATCAGCGTCAGACCGATCTCGCGGGCGACTTTCGCCTCCTCCACCGCGGTGATCCCGCAATCGACAGTGATCACCGTGTCGGCCCCATCCAACCGGATCTGCCGCAGAGCTTCGGCGTTGACGCCGTAGCCTTCTTCGAGCCGATGGGGCACGTAAAACGACACGCACGCGCCCGCCATGGTCAGCAGGTGCCAGAGGATGGCCGTCGCGGTGATGCCGTCGACGTCATAGTCACCATAGATGACGATCGGTCGGCGCTGCCGGATTTTGCCGACGATGATGTCGGCGGCCTTGACCGCACCGGGCAGCGCCTCGGGCGCCAGCAGGGTTTTCAGCTCAGGGTTGAGGAAGATGCGGACGGCGTCCTCGTTGGCAACGCCGCGATTGTGCAGGACTTGGGCCAACAGGGGGTGGATCCCCAGCCGCCTTGCCGTCGCCGCGCACTGCGACCAAGGCGGCGTGATCGTCCAGTTCTTGGGCATCCGTGCCGGCTCCTCCACTCACCACGCCTTCAATCCAAGTGGGTGACAGTATAGCATTCCCCATGCCGGAGACAATGGCATTCTCGCGGGGGACGCGAGACGGGCTCCACGGCACCGCAGGTGGTACCGGGACCCTGGCATGGCCCTGTTGCCCCTCTAGCAATCTGGGAACGAATTCCCATAATACAAGGCATCGATCACCTCTATCGCCAGCCATGGGTCGGTCACAGTTGGGAGGGCTTCATCATCGAGCAGACGATTGAGACGCTGGCGGCCGTCGGGGCCCGAGCCCAAGCCTTCTTCTTCCACACCTCCGACGGCCATGAGTTGGACCTTGTCCTGGACTGACCCCTTGTCGAACCCGAAACAGCAGAATGGCGGGTCATGAGGACGCTGGCGACGGCGGGAGACAGTGCAATGAGTGGACAACCTCCCTGGCAATGGGATGAAACGCGGCAAGTCGGAACCGACTACGCAGACGTGGCCGAGGTGGAACGCTACGAGAAGCGAATGGGCGAGTTCCGCGACCTCCCCGCGGAAGACGCGGCGATTCTCGAAACCCTTGCGCTGCCGGGACGCTCGCACATTCTGGAGATCGGCACCGGCACGGGCCACTTCGCCCGCGCGGCAGCCCGCGCCGGCCACCGGGTCACGGCCCTGGACACGTCGCCGGCTATGCTGCGATACGCGGAGGACCGCGCCAAGTCCGAAGGCCTGACCGGCATCGAGTTTCACCTCGCCGGTTTCCTCACCTTCACGGCCACGCCAGCCTCGTTCGATGCGGCCGTCTCGGTGGCCGTGTTGCACCATCTGCCCGACCTTTGGAAGACCGTGGCACTGAACAACATCCACCGCGTACTGAAACCCGGTGGACGATTCCTTCTCCGCGACGTCGTGTTTTCATCAAAGGACCGCGATCCTCGGTCACAGTTCACCACCTTTCTCGACTCTTTGCCGGGAACCATGCGTGAGAACGCCAACGACCATATTGCCAGGGAGTTCAGCACACTCGATTGGATTATGGAAGGACTCCTCACGCGATCCTGTTTTGCGATCCAACACGTTGTAGACTCTCAAGCTCCGCTGGTTGAGTATCTGGTCAAGGCTGTGGGCACGGAACGGCGAGAGAGGACGCCACGATGAGTGAAAACAGTCTGCGGCTGACCGAACCCGGCAAGCCCCCAACGCCAAAGCAGCTCGAATCCTGGCTCGGCAAGAAGGCCTACGGGTTCTGGCAGCGGGTCGCGGGCACGATTGCCCGAAATCACCCGGGCGTGTTGACACCGGAATGGCTCTACGGAGGCAGGAAGCGCGGCTGGTCGCTTCGATACAAGAAGGGCAAGTCGTTCTGCACGATGATACCGGAAAAGAGCCGATGTCTGCTCGTCGTTGTCTTCGGGGCAAAGGAACGCGAGGGCGTGGAGGCGATACGGAAGCAGTTGTCCGCACGAGTCCAGACTGCCTACGATGCAGCCACGACCTACCACGATGGCAAGTGGCTTCTGCTCGACATCACGGACCAGACCGTCTATGCGGACGTTGAACGGCTGCTGGCCGTGAAGCGCAAGCCGAAACGCGTCGAGAACTGATTCTGTCATCCGCGCCGGTTGCCCCGATGACGGGACAGGCTCGGATGGCACTCAGTCAGCCGACGCGGATCGGGGGGTCGGAAAGGGGTAGCCATTATCAATGAAGGTGCTAAAAGGAGGTCATGCTGCTCCTCGTTCTCGGTGTTCCACCTGGCTGGTTCAAGCTCTCAGACCTCAGGCCTCGGCGATCAGTCTCCAGTCTCAAACAGAACTGGCCGGCGA
>CAZPIO010000059.1:0-44118 GCA_964586235.1 uncultured Planctomycetales bacterium | reverse complement strand
AGGTCGGCTACCCCCAGAACTTCGCGGGCGTCGGCACCAGCGACAAGACCGTCCTGGCTTACCGCGAACACCTGAAGCAGTTCATCGAGATCGTCAAGCCCGACCTCATCAGCTACGACCATTACCACTTTCTGCTCAGCGGCGACGGCAGCCAGTATTTCCTGAACCTTGCATTGATCCGGCAGGCGGCCCAGGAGGCGAACAAGCCGTTCCTGAACATCGTCCAGGCCTGCAATGGCGAGAAGGTGTGGAGGCTGCCCAACGCGGCGGAGATGCGCTGGCTGGCGTACACGACCATGGCCTACGGCGGGCGCGGGATCAGCTACTTCGTCTACTGGATGCCCAAGGCCTATGGCGGGCTGTACCAGGATGGCAAGCCCTCGCCGCTGGCCAAGGTGGTTGCCGACCTCAACGGCGAGATGGCCAGACTGGGCCCATCGCTGCTGGAACTGGACTCGGTGGGCGTCTACCACACCGCTCCGTTGCCCTACGGGACGCAAGCGGTTCCGGCCGATGCGCCGGTGCAGATCGTCGGCAAAGGCGAGTTCGTGCTCGGCCTGTTCGGTTCGTCCGGACGAGCAACGAGCTTCATGATCGTGAATCGCAACTATAAGGAGCCCGCGGAGGCAGAAGTGAAGGTTGCGATTCCCGGCCGCAAGCTTCAGGAGCTTGACCGCAGGACAGGCAGGTGGACAAAGGGTGAACCCCTGCCCGCGGACCGCCAGGTGAAGATCAGGCTCGACCCGGGCGACGGCCGGCTGTTCCGCACCGTTGAGAAGTAGGGCGCGCCCTGGCGGACCTCCCCTGTTCAGGCCACGAGCTGCTCCTGCGCAAGCCTGCTGCGGTATCGCTTGCGGAGCCGCTGCAGCACCTCCTTGTGAATCTGGCTCACACGCGACTCGGAAAGGTCGAGCACCGCGCCGATCTCGGCCATGGTGAGGTCTTCGTAATAGTACAGCATCAGTACCAGGCGCTCTTCGCAAGTCAGGCCCTTGGTGATCAGCTCGGTCAGCAGGGCCTTGGCCAGCCGGTCGGAAGGATCCGGCTGCCGTTCGTCGCCGACGTCCCAGCTACGCTCGCTTGCCCGCCGGCTCGGATCGAGGTTCGTTCGCGGGTCGAGCGCGGACATGTGCACCTCGCGGCCCCGTTGCGCGATACGGCTCAGCTCACTGTATCGCTCGTGTGGCATATCCATCGCCCCGGCGATCTCCTCCTGTGTCGGCGGGCGGTTGAACTGGTTCTCCAGCACTTCGGCCACGCGGTGCCGCCGTTTCTCGAAGCTCCGCACAGTCCGCGACTGGGGATCCAGCATTCGCAGCCAGTCCATGATTGAGCCGATAATCCGTCTCTGGCAAAAAGTCTCGAACTTCGCCTTTTTCTCCGGGTCGTAAGCCTCCACCGCCTCGATCAGCCCGTCGTAGCCCGCACTGCACAACTCCTCGTAGGTCACCTGGGCCGGCAGCTTCCTCGTGAGTCGCGCCGCCTGCATCTGCACCAGCGGGGCATATCGCTCCACCAGCAGATTGCGATGCTCCTGGCAGCGGGTCTTGAGATACTTTTTCCAGATTGCTGTCGTGTCATCCTTCCCTGGCTTCATTAAACACCATCCTGTCTGTTTGTCCTGCGTTCGCTTCCCGTCGAGGCTCCGGCCCACGGCCGGTCTCCGCCGGTCGGTCTTCCCGATGCCCACGTGCCGGTCAACAGGTCCGGTCGACGATCGGTCGACGGCGCGGTGCCTGTCCCGGTTTTTTGCCTGGCAGAATAACGGAGCTGCTCGCACAAGAGGTGGAGATTCCCGCCGAATGCTGGACATACGGTCGTGTCCTTTCAATACGGCGAGAAAAGCCGGCGAGCAGGTTCATGACTTTGACCATCCGTGGCCGGTACGCCGGATTGGGTCGATCCGGATACCGCTCAACGTCCTGATCCCTCGCCAGCCGTGAGAAAAATAGCACAGCTTTGGCGCGAGGCAAGTGGAGTAAATGCCTTAAATCATGACGAGCCGGCCGGTCGAGCACGCAGAACAGCGTCGCGAAACTGACAGACCCCCAGATGTGGCACCACTGTCATTTGCCCCACCGATTGCTGGGGCGGGCACTCGACTGCAAAGACCGATAACCGAACAGAAAAAAATATTGCGTTTGAGGGTAGAATCAGTTAGAAGCAGGGTGCGTCCCGTCAGGCAGGCCGTTCTCGTCCGGGCCGCACGCCCGAAGGGCATCGGACCCGCACGGCGCCGCGCTCCAGGGAGACGACAGCCCATGCCCGCGAATCACCCCATTCGCCGTCGGCCGGTCGCGATCCTTGTCGCAGTCGTGTGCGTTGTCGCGATGGCCGTCTCTGCGTTCCTGGGCGGAGCCGCGGGGAGCGGATACGCATTCTCAAACGCCATAATGTTGGATTCGTTCATGTGGTCGGCGAGTTCGCACGATTCGACAGCCTTTGCCAGGCTGCTTCGTACCCATGACGTCTTTGAGGATCTCGGTGCGATCGCGGGCGGGGGAGGGGGTCTGGTGGCAGGAATTCTCTGGTGTTCGGTCGTCGTCCGGCTTGCGATCCGCAGGCCGGGGGCTAACGCGGCTCTCCACGGATGCTGGATGGGGGTGGTGGCCAGCCTGCTGGCAACCGCCATGCTCCATGTGCCGCTCGCTTATGCAGCCGAGTACGCGGCAGGTAACCCGCAAACAACCATAATCGGTATTGGCGTCGCCTGTGGTGTCGTGGCCGGCGCGGTTGTCGGAGCCATCTGTGGGACCGTGTGCAGGTGGACCGTCGCACGAGCCTGCCAGTCAGAAGTGAGTTCGCCGCACGAGCAGGAACCGTGCATCCAGGACTCGTGAACGAGCCGATTCACGGAAAAGCGGCGACCCCCGAGACGCTGTTCCGTGTCGATCCTGACGCGGATCGGCTGGACACGTCCGTCTCGTAGATCCGAACGTAGCTGTTGGCAAAGACCACCGCGCACCCGTCTGCGGGCGCGACGTGGGCGGGCTCGATGACATATCTCCAGGTGTGCTCATCTATGCCAAGCGGTCGCAGTGCTGCCGCACGTGCACGGAGCCAGTCATCCCAGGTCAGGTTCAGCCGCTCGTGCCGCCGGGCCATCTCCCGAAGATCGATTCCGTAAACAGCTTTCATCTCGGCCGCCAGCGGCTCGGCGAGACTCGGTGCGTAGAGGAAATACTCGATGATGTCCTTGTTCACCGAGGTCCGCACGTGCGTCAGGCGGTGAAGATACAGACTCTGCGAGACCAGGACCGGCGTGCCGGGAGCGATGTGGGCGTTGATCCAGTCGCAGGCCTGTTTCTGGGCCGAGGACTCCGGCTGACGACCCAGGATCGACTTGACTTCGGAGATAAGGACAGCCGGATTCGTGATCCACGTTCTTGGGGCGATCAGCAGACAGGCCGCGCAGGCAGTCACGTAGGCTAGTCGGCGCCAGGTCAGTTTGATCCACAAGCTGGCGGCAAACACGATCGCCAGCATCCCCGCGGCCTCGAGCGGCAGCGCCAACTGGCGGAAGCTCCATTCCAGCGGCTGGCCCGAAGGACCGAGGGCCAGATAACCGCAGACGAGAAGGATGCCCGTCGCCGCCCCGGCCGCGAACACGTGCCGGCGTCGTCCATCGCTCTGCAACCATGCTTGTCCGAGTGCCCAGGCCCAGGCCCACAGCAGCGGACTCAGTGGCGGGAAGAGCAACAGGGCGCCGTATCCAGCGGCCAGAGTGCTTTCCCTGGACCGCTCTCTGCTCGGGCAGAAAATCGACCGGAGCACGTTGGCTACGATGAGCGGATACATGACGCACTCGAACCGCAGCGGCAGACACATGTTCGCCGCCACGGAGAACTCCGTCTCCACCGTTCCAGCCCACATGACGCCGATGCCCAGCCCCGCACAAGCGGACAGCACGTTGAGGGGTCGAAGCGGGCAGTCTCTGCCCTGTGCCGAGAAGGCCAATATGAACAACGCCGCCACCTGCGACGCATACTGCAGCGGCAGTGCATAGTTGGGAGAAAACAGGAACACCGAGTGGCAGGACTTGACCCGTACCAGTGCCCAGTAATCGGCACCGCCGGCGAACGGCAGCAGGTTTGCCTTTTCTGCCAGTCCGGCCGCCAGCCCGGCCAGGAGTGGGCCGACAACCAGCAGGGCAAGGTAGGGGCGCCCGTACCGGGCCATTGACGGCCGCCGGCTGATGAACGGAATCAGATAGAGTCCCACGAAAACGGGACTCCAGCAGACAAACGTGGTCGGATGTACCCACAGTTGCAGGAGCCAGCAGACCAACGAAACCCGCCGGTATCCCAACAGGCACAAAGAGCACGCCAGCAGAAACACACTGGTCGTGAAGTAGCCGGTCAACGCCGGATGAAACAAATGGCCGTAAATGTGGGCGTTCGATGGAAGACAGCAGGCCAGGATCACCCCGAGCAGAGCGAGGGATCGCTTTCCGGTGGCGGCCAGCACCAGCCACGAGATCCCCGTGCAGAATGCGGTCCGCATGAGCAGGACCACGAGATTGACGGCCGTCGGCAGCGCCAAACCCGCCGCCATCAGCACTCTTGCCAGGACGAGCGGGGCTGATTTGTTGTACCTGATGAATGGGGCATAGGCCGGATGGGTCTGGTCTCCGGTCCCCTCGGCGAGATGGTAGGCAAACCCGTCGATATCGGTGTATCGGTGCAAACAGGCCTTGTGGAAGTTGGTGACGAATTCGCCGCTGGTGAGGGCGAAAAGCAGGGAGGCAAGGAGCGACAGAACAGCGCACGCCGCGAGTGTGCGAGCCATCCGCGGATGCGCACTCAGCCTCGCTGTGTCGTCAGAGCTTGCCCCGCCGAACTCGTCTTGTTCGGGTGCCGCTGGCGGCTTGCCCGCCAGTGCACGGGCAGACAAGCTGCCCGTGGCACCCAATTGAGACAAGCTCTTACTCAACTCAGGCCTCATGGGCGATCTCTGTCAGGCCGGACTGCGGCTGCACGGGCTTCTTGTGACCTTCAACGAGCCACAATGCTCCCAGCGGGTTTGTGTCCTGATCCAGCCGGCGCAGCGGGCCCAGGGCTAACCCGATCCCGATCGGGCGTATGCTCACATCGTCGAAACGGCTGAACAGCCGGCGAATCTCGCCACGCGTGTACGATTTCAAGATCGGCACGCCCAGGCACTCCAGCAGCATCGTGCCCAGGCAGTGGTTCGAGCCCAGCCGGCCGCAGAGGTCGTACAGAACCCGCTCGCGACCGAGGAGTACATCCACCGCCCGGGCGACTCCGCGAATCGCGTGGGCCGAGAACACCTTGGGCGAGGCAAGCCGGTAGAGGGCGATCACCGCCCGGCCTCCCGGCTTGAGCACACGATAGACCTCATCAATCGCCTGTTGCGTGTTCGGCGTGTGGTGCAGAACGCCGATCGACACGACGCAATCAAAGCGGTCCTGCTCGAACTGCAATGTCTCGGCATTACCGACCGTGAACTGCGGAACGACGCTCAGCCGATGGCAGCACTGCTGAAGGCTGCGCCGGGCGCTGGCGATGCTGGCATCCGAGTAATCGACGCCGATGTAGGACCCGCCGGCGTTCATCCGCTGACAGCAGTACAGCGCGTCCGTCCCCTGCCCGCAGCCGACTTCGAGAACGTTCGCGCACGCCGCGACTCCGTCCAGCACCCGCGGCAGCCACGGCTCCTTGCGGTAGCGAAAGCGCATTCTGGTACTCACGTCCGCCTGCCCGTCGCAGGGGTTCGCGTTCCAGAACGACCGCGTCAACTGCAGCAAAGGTTCGGCACAGTCCATCGTTTTCGCTCCCAACTGCGTCTTGCCGTTGTCCCTGCTTTCAGGCCTGCGTCGGCCGCAGCCTGCCACCCAACACCGAGCTCACCGAATCGGTGAAAATGTTCATCGCCATGCACGCCTTCTGCTTGAAATCCTTCCACGACCGCAGCCGGGCCAGCTCTCTCGCCAGGCGGCCCGGCCGGAAGTAATACGACCGCAAGGCCTTGTCCTTGAGCCGGATCAGCGTCGCCCGGTCCATGTGCTGTTCGATCAATCGCGGGATCCGGTAGTCGGGCACCGGGTTGCGCGCAAAGTCCAGCCAGAAGTCGTTGGGGATGATGCCCCGGGCCAGGGCCGACTCGTACAGCGTCGTGCCCGGATAGGGGATTAACACCGCGAACGTCGCATAGTCTGATCCCGCCCGGCCCGCAAACCGGATCGTCGCCAGGGCATCTTCGTAAGTTTCGTCCAGGAACCCGAACATGTAGTAGGCCATCGTGGTAAAGCCCATCCGGCCGGCCAGACGGAGAGCACTGGCGGCCTGCTCCAGGGTGATGGCCTTACCCGAGGCTTCGAGGATCGGCGGCGAGCCGCTCTCGACGCCGAAATGAATGCGGTAGCAGCCCGCTTTTCGCAGCAGCGCATACGACTCCGGGTCGGCCTTGTTGACCCGGTCGCGGATTGCCCACCGGACCTTGATCCCGCCGGCGATGATCCCGTCGCAGATGTCGATCACCCGCCGCCGCGACCACGTGAAAGTGTCGTCATAGACCTGGATGTCGGTGATGCCCAGATCGGCGATGCGGCGGAACTCCTCGACAAACCGCTCGGCCGAGCAGGCCTGTACCTTCTGGGCGTGCATCTTGCAGAAAACGCAGCGGTTCGGGCAGCCTCGCGAGCTGATCATCGTGGTTTCGTATTCGCTCGGGTTGAGCACCGAGTTGTACCGCCGGTAGGGCAGCAGCGTGCGATCCGGAATCGGAATGCGATCCAGATCATTCACCACCGCGATCGCCTCGCGCGGAGCCAGGATCCGCCCTTGTTCCTTCCGCCACAGGCCCGGCAGATCGCCCACGCATCGCCCGTCGCGCAGCCCCCGCACGAGTTCGAGCAGCGTGTCCTCGCCATCGCCGCAGACCACGTAGTCAGCCTCCGAGGCCTCCAGCGTTTCTCTCGGATAAACCAGACAATGCGGCCCGCCGAGAATGATCCGGCAGGCCGGCAGTCTCTGCCGCAGCAGCTTGACCGTTTTCCATGCCGGGTACCAGAAATCGGTCCAGACGCTCAGCCCGACCACGTCGGGTGCCCGCTGAGCCACCTGCTCGACCGTCTGCTCCGGCGTCAGATCATCCAACTGGGCATCCAGGCATCGCGTATCGTCAAAGCCCTGCTCGATCAGGTGGGTGGCCAGCGTCAGAATGCCCAGCGGAGGCCGGTGCCCGATGCCTTCGTTCTTGTGGAACGTGAACAGGCACTCGACGCCCTCGCGACGCGGCGGCTGAACCAGGACGATCCCGAAATCCTTGTGCTCAGGGGTATTCATACGCCGACAGTCACCCCGCCATTCTTTTCGCAGCCCGCCAGGGCATCCCGCGACTCCGTTCGTCCAACTCTCGACGCGAGAGGACGCGGCGCCCCTTCGATCCAGGTGTCGTACCACAGTTGGAAGCTGAGCAACGCCCATAGATTACGGCCGTGATCGGCTCGGCGCTGGCGGTGCTCATCGATCAATCGGCGGATCTCATCGAAACGGAAGACACCCTGCGACTCGACCTTGTCGCGATCGAACATCTCGTCCAACGTGCGGGCCAGCGGGCCGCGAATCCAGGTCGAAGACGGCGGGCCGAAACCCTTCTTCGGCTTGCCTAGGATCCGCGCCGGCAGGTGCGGCGCGAGCACGCTCTTGAGTAACCCCTTGAGTTGACCGCCCTCGGCCTTGAGCCGTGCCGGCAGTCCGTTGACGAAACTCAGGAGATCGTGATTCAGCAGCGGGACACGGGCCTCCAGTGAGGCCGCCATGGTCATGCGGTCCGCCTGGAACAGCCCGTTGCCTTCGAGGAAGAACAGGGCGTCCAGATGCATGATCCGGTCGACAATGTCTTTCTCCGTCAGCCCGGCCGTTGCGGCATATGCGGGGTCCAGCGTCTCGCCGTTCACCTGATCGAGGATATCCGATGAGAACAGTTGCCGCTTGCCCGCGTCGTTGAAGTATCCCATCCAGAGGAAATGCTGCAGTTCGGGCGGCAGGTTCATGCCCTGAATGAACCGCTTCGCCTTGAACTCGAAACTCATGTACTTGTCCGAAACCGGCAGCCGGTTCACGATCGCCGGGATCAGGTACTTGCGGATCAGACCCGGCCATTTCCGGTACGCTCGTGCCAGCCGGTGCGCCTTGTACGTCGGGTAGCCGACGAAGATCTCGTCGCCGCCCCAGCCGGTCAGCACCACGCGCATCTGTTCGCCCACGAATTCGGACAGAGCCAGCAGCGGCAGGACGGTTGAGTCTCCGAAAGGCTCATCCAGTACCGCCGCGACTTTCATGAGGTACGCGTGGAGATCCGACTCCGAGAAGGGCAGCTCGTGGTGATCCAGACCCAGGTGATCGGCGACCAGTCGGGCGTCCACCGACTCGTCGTGCGTGGATTCCGCAAATCGCAGTGCGAACGACCGCAGTGTTCCGCGACAGTGCTTCCGGGCAAACAAAGCCACCGCTGACGAGTCGAGCCCGCCGCTGAGAAAGACGCCCACGGGCACGTCGCTCATCAGTTCCTTGCGAACAACCTCATCGAGCAGACCGCCAAGCCGCTCTCGGGCCTTTTCGGTGCTGATCGGCTCACACTGCCCGTACTCCGGGGCCCAGTAACGCTCGGGGACCAGCCGCGACCCGTCTGTCAAAGCGAAATGCCCGGCCGGGAACTTGCGGATGCCCGCGAACGGCGACTCCGGGGTGGGGACATACCCGAACGAGAAAAAGCGATGAATCGCCGTCCAATCCGGGCGAGCGCCACCCGGCAGCAGCGGCAGCAGCGCCTTGGCTTCCGAGGCGAAAGCCAGCCCGTCCGGCAGCTCGGCCACGTAGAGCGGCTTGATGCCCAGCCGGTCCCGGGCCAGGAACAACTCCCGGGTGTGCCGGTTCCATATGGCCAGGGCGAACATGCCGTTGAAACGGTCGAGGCACGCCTGGCCATACTCCTCGAAGGCGTGAAGCACGGTCTCGGTGTCGGTGTGCGTCCGGAACGCATGACCACGGGCTTCCAGTTCGGCACGCAGTTCCGGATGGTTGTACAACTCGCCGTTGTAGACGATGACCATCGAGCAGTCTTCGTTGTAGATCGGCTGGTTGCCGCCCTCGACGTCGATAATCGCCAGTCGATTGATGCCCATGACCAGTCCCGGGTCGAGGTGACGGCCGGAGTGATCGGGCCCGCGGTGAGCAATGGCATCGCGCATGCGATCGGCCCGGGCGATCAGTTCGCCCGATCCTTCGGTCCGCAGGATGCCATAGATACCGCACATTTCTGTTTCCTGTTCACCGGCTGCCGGGTGCCACTGGCGGCTTGCCCGAGGTTGTCCGCGAATTCGGTAGGTGCCCCATGGCTTCAGCCGTGGGGGACACCAACTCGATCATGAATTCGCTCCCCCACCGCTGAAGCGATGGGCCACCCGGCCGCACATGCGTATTTCCTATCCGCGACGCAGACTCATCAGCATGTAGGTCCACGTCCGCTGCGGCGCGAGCCATTCCACGAGTTTCTCCCAGCAGGCGGCGGCCGCGTACAACGGCCGCACCAGCCCGTTGCTCACCCCTGCCGGCCAGCCCACAACGAAGCCGATCGCACGAACCAGGAAGCTCGCTTCCACGAACTCGATCTCCGGGGCACCCAGTTGGGCGCCCAGGCTGACCAACGAGCCTTGCGTCGAGTCACGCAGCCCACGCTCCGCCGGGTAAAGCCGTTGAAACAGGCGGTTCAGCAGCGTCCGCCCGTTCGATTCCAGCACGATCACCACCCCGCCGGGCCTGAGCACCCGCCATCCCTCGGCCAGCACCTCCCGGCGGGCCCAGTTGACGTGGTGCAGCACGTCGCGATAGACAACCGCGTCAAACTCACCCGCGGCAAACGGCAACCGCACCGCGTCGCCGCAAACCGCCCTTGCGGCCGGGCAGTGCTGCCGGAGAAAACGGACCTTCTCGCAGGAGAAGTCGAGGCCGACGAATTCGAGCTCGGGCCGGCGGTCCTGCAGGTAGGACAGCATGCCGCCCTCGCCGCACCCGACTTCCAGCACCCGGCGGGCATCGGCAGGAACCAGTTGACCGATGCGCTCAGCCAACCGGCATTCTTTCGAACGAAGAAACGGATTTCGAATCCGGTTCCAGAACCGTTTCGAGTCCGCGCTCCGATGAAACCGCTTCTGGGTATCTGCGAGGTCCATGCCCGTCCACTTTCACGTCGATTCGTTCCTTGAGCAGCGCTCGCCGCCAGCCGGCGTCCTGATGGCGGCTGCAGGTCACCTCGATCTGGAAGCCGTACAACGGAAGGAGAATACCGATAAACGCCGAGCCGATTCCCACCAGCGCCACCAGCGGCCGAACCAGCCGCATCCACAACGCCTCATCCATCCCCATCACCGTCAGGCCGATCCACCCGGCCACGGCCACGACGGCCGCCACCCAGAAGAGCATCGCGGCTTCACAGAACGCATGGAACGGCCGGAACTGGGTGGCGTTCCCGGCCACCAGGGCGATGATGTCGAGCAGCCCGCGGTGCCGCAGCAGGCGATATCGCGAGCTCCCGTGCTTCCGCGGACAGTGTGGGACCGGGATCTCCGTCACCCTGCCGCCCCTGCCGGCCACGATGGCCGGAATCAGCCGGTGCAGGTCGCCCTGCAGCTCGAGCTGCTTGTACACCGGCAGCCCGATGGCCTTGAATCCGCAGTTGATGTCGTGAATCGGGCATTTGAAGACCCGCGAGGTGAGCAGGTTGAAGATGCCCGAGACGAAAACCTTCGACCGCGCATCACGCCGGTCCTTGCGCCAGCCGTTGACCAGGTCGTAACCCTCGGCAATCCTGTCCAGGAATTGCGGAATGACTTCCGGCTGGTCCTGGAGATCGGCATCCATGATCACCGCCACCTGCCCGCGGGCGGCGGCGAATCCCTGCATCAGGGCCAGCGATTTGCCGTGGTTGCGGTGGTGGCTCAGGATGCAGATGTTGGGATGGCGATGACGCATCGACTTGAGCTTCTCGACTGTGTCGTCGGTGCTTCCGTCATCGACTACGATGAACTCGAACGGCTGACGCGCGTCGTCCAGCGTGCGTCGCGTCCGCTCGTAGAGTTCCTCGAGGCTGGCCGACTCGTTGAGCGCCGGCACGATGACGCTGACCAGGTCAAAGCGGCTCATGGCTCATTTCCTTCCTGTCAGGGCGAACTGGAACACGTTCAGCCCGGCGATGACCTGGATCATCAGCTCCTCCAGGCTGCGGTTGCTGAACAGCCGCCCGAGAAGGTACATCGGTCGCAGATAAAACTGCCGGTACGCCCGCACCACCGCCTGCGACAGGGCCTGGCCGGTCATCTGGCAGATCGCGTCGGAGTAGAAACCTTCGACGTGCAGGTTCTCCATGTTCGAGTCCGATCCGTCGCGGATCTCCGGCCGTTTCGCGGCCACGATATCGAACAGGTGGGTCCCCGGATACGGCGTCAGAATGCCGAAGCTGGCCAGCGTCGGCCGGATCGACTTGATGAACTCCATCGTCCGCTCGATGCTCTGCGGCGTTTCGCCCGGCCCGCCGAAGATGATGTGGGCATGCGTGGAAAGCCCCACGCTCCGGGCCGCCCGGAACGCTTCGCGGGCCTGGTCGCAGGTCGCGCCCTTGCGGTATACCTTAAGCATCTCGTCGTCGCCGGTCTCGACGCCGAACTTGAGCATGTGGCATCCGGCCCGCTTCATCAGCCGCATGGCCTCCTCGTCCACCATGTCCACGCGGCCGTTGGCGATCCACTTGAGGTCGAGTCCTTCCGAGAGCATCGTCTCGCAGATCTCGCGGACCCGGCCTCTGCCGACCGTGAAAGTCTCGTCGCGGAAAAACACCTCGCGGTAGCCGAGCGACTGAATCTCCTTCAGCTCCTCGATCACCTTGGGCACCGAGCGGAACCGGTACTTGTTGCCGTAAAACGACGGCGAAGTGCAGTAGATGCAGCGGCCGGGGCACCCGCGCGAGGTCTGCATCGTGGTGTAGGGCAGCCGTTTGACCACCGGGTTGAAGTAATTGACGTTGGGCGGCAGCAAGCGCCGATCAGGGATAGGCAGGTTGTCCAGGTCCAGCAACGGCCGGCACGCGTTGACGCGGATCTCGCCGCCGGCGGTGCGATATCCGATGCCGCTGAGCGATTCGACTGGATCCCCGGCGATCAGCGCCCGCAGCAGACAGCGAATCGTCTCTTCAGCTTCGCGCAGCACGACAAAGTCGACCGCATCCTCCTTGAGGCAGTACTCGGGCATGAACGTCGGATGCGAACCGAACAGGATGGTCCGCGCGTCTGGCTTGAGCGACTTGATCGTCTGCAGGGCCGCGACATCCTGCCGGAAAGACTGCGTGGAAGACATCACCACGACGGCGAAGACGTCTTCGAGGCGCCGGTTCAGCAGTTCGTCATACCGCTCGGGCTCCATCGAGGCGTCGATGAACACGACGTCGATGCCGTCCTCGCGCGCATGCGTGGCGGCGTAGAGATCGTTGAGCGGCGGCATCTGCATGCCGCCGATCCGGCGGCCGTTGCACCAGCAGCCGTACACGAAGTCGCGCACGATGTTCTTGAACGCGACGCCCGCCGGCGGTTTGAGAAAAAGAGCCTTCATCTCTGACCAGCTCTCCGCGACCCGGGCAGCAGGATCGATTCCGTTCGTACCGCGAGGCCCCCGGGCAACAATGCACCGACGACGATCGCCGGCCGGCTTTATCAGACCGTGCCGCGAACAGCGCGGTTTGTCTGCCTGCGCCGTGGTCGGATGGCGGTTATCCTCCGTCCTCGCAATGTGATATCGGACGCCCCAAACGGCGACTTATCTAAGCATTCGAAAACGCCCCTGAATGGATACGAAAGCCCCTGTTCAACGGCCAAGCCACGGCTTATCGGACCGCTCCCGCTGTAGGAGCGGCTTGTAGCCGCGACCCTCCGGCTGTGAGCGGTCTCCGACCGCGATCTTGACGAGCCCAGGGGTTCATCCCCTGGGTCTTCGACGATCAGCCGCGACTCTGCTCTTCCTCGCCGCCCACTCGTCCCGAAGGACGACAGCAGGTACCATAAGCCTATTCGCCCGACGGGCGGAAACCATCCGTAGCTGGAATCCGCCCGCTCGGGTGTGCGGCTCAGGCGCGGGTCGCATCATATGGAGGCGCCGGCATCAGGCCGGTTGACCGGGTCATGCAGCTTGAGCCAACCGAGAACCGGACGACGCAGACAGCCCCGATCGAGTCGCCCGGCGATCAAGGCTCATCCTCTCGACGGATGGCGGTGATCCTCATCGTCGTTGTGCTGGCGGCCGCGATTGTCAGCGGCTTCCTGGGCGCGTTGGCGGCCTTAGGCTACGCAATCAGCGCGGGGGATCTCGAGGGGCCGCCGAATCGCCCCTGGATTGGGCCTGCCGGGGTGGGCGGCGGGCTCCTGCTGGGTTTTCTTGCGGCCATCTGGTGGGTGCGTCAGATGAGCCGGCGAGCTCGCGAGGGTCGACTGCTCACACCTGCTGGGACGGGTGCCTTCTTCGGACTGTTTGCCGGTTTGGGTGCGACGCTTGTTCTGCACGTGATGCTGTCGTTTGCGGGCGGAGGGGTGCGAATTCACTGGATAGCCATAGGCCTGTGCTGTGGCGCGATAGCCGGCCCGTTGCTGGGCGCAATCGTCAGCGGTCTGGTCCCCTGGGCGTGCGCCAAGACCGACGAAGCGAGGTAGGGCGGGCTTTGCTCGCCTTTGGTATATTAAGGAGTCATGGCCGAGTAGAACCGGCGAGAACCTTGCACGCCACACGCGTATCTCGACCGGCGGACACCGCCAGTGGCTCAGATCCGAGCGATCGGGTGCGGGCGTCGGATGCGGAGGGCATCGTACGGAGGCGCCGGCCTCAGGCCGGCTGACCAGATCATGCAGCTTGAACCGACTGACAGCAAAACGACCCAAGTAACCCTGACGGCACCGCTTGGTGTTCGACGCCTGTCCCCGTGGCGGCTGGCCGTAATGCTCGTGGTCGTTTTGTCAGCGGCGGCACTTGTCGGCGCCTTCTTCGGCAACGTTGCCGGTTCGGCGTACTCTCCGTTCTTCCTTGTTGAACGGCCGACGGGTTCTCTGCCGGTTCATGTGCCATACAAAGGCTCGTTTCCTGTCCTCGGTGGGATTACTGGAGCGGTGCTCGGGCTGTGGACGGGCATCTGCTGGTGCGCTGACATGATCCGCCGGGCCATGCGCAGTCGGTCGTCCTGGCCTGTGGAAGGAGGCGCGTGGCTCGGCCTTCTGGCCGGGTGGTCGTCGACGGCGGTGCTGCATGCCGTCCTGTCTCTGGCGCGAGGGAAAAGTGATATCGGGTTGGTGATCATCGGCTTGATCTGTGCAACTGTGGCCGGTCCAGCTTTGGGAGCTGTCCTCAGCAGGCTGGTCGCTTGGACGTGCGCCAAGCCTCAAATGCCAACCGAACCGGGGAAATGATGCTCTTCGATTCATCATTCATCGTTCTGCATTCATCATTCGTTCTCCGCGAGGCTCGACCATGCGACTGAGCTGCCTCTGGCATGTCACGCGCATGTTCGCCCGCATGGCCGGCCGCGTGCCCGCGGGGCACCTGTGGTACCTGCTGCGGCAGATGCGCTTCGAGAAGCCTCATCGTTTCGACGGCCAGACGCGGATCAACACCTTCTTCCCGCCCTATCCCTCGCAGGCCTTCGATCGCTTCTGCGACGCGGTGATTCATCGCCGGCGCATGCCGTATTCGGCGTATCTGGCGGTCACGGGTGCATGTCCGTTTTCCTGCGGCCACTGCAGCTACGCCCGCCGGCCGGCCGAAACCATGCCGCTGGCCCAGGCGATCGACGTCATCCGGCAGATCAAGGCCCTGGGCACCTGCACGCTGGGTTTGACGGGCGGTGAACCGATGCTTCGCGACGATCTGGAGGAAATGATCGCCGCCGCTGCCCCCGAGATGGTCACCGTCCTCTTCACCACCGGTCATCGTCTCGATGGGCCGCGCGCCCGGCGACTGAAGCAGGCCGGCGTCACGTGCGTCACCATCGGCATCGAGTCGGCCAACGCCGACGAGCACGATCGTGTTCGCGGCCGTGCCGGTTCCTTTGCCGAGGCCGCAACGGCCGCCCGTGCCTGCCGCGAGACGGGCATCTACCTGGCCATCTCCACCGTCGCGACGCGCGAGCGAATCGCATCCGGTGCCCTGGATGCGATGTACGACCTGGGCCGCCAGTGGGCAGCAGGGGAGTTCCGCATCCTCTCGCCGGTCGCCACCGGCGCGATAGCGGGCTGCGCGGCCGCGATGCTCAACGATCAGGAGCGGCAGACTCTGATCGCCTTCCACAAAGACCACAACCGCCTGCGAACCGGCCCGGCCGTCGCCTGTTTTGCCCGTCTTGAGTCGCCCGACCTCTTCGGCTGCGGGGCGGGCTTTCATCACCTGTTCATCGACGCGGCCGGCAACGTCTGCCCGTGCGACCTGACCCCGCTGAGCTTCGGCAACCTTGCCGACCGGCCGCTGGCCGACATCTGGCGCGACATGGGCGAGCGGTTTCCTTTTCCCCGCTGCACCTGCCTGATGGCCGAAATCGCCCCAAGCCTGCCCGCCCGCTGCGACACCCTGCCGCTGCCCCCCGACGAAGGTCTGGCCCTCTGCCCCGCCCGCCAGCCCGCCGAGCCTCTCCCCGAAGGCTACCGGCGGCTGTTTGCAGGGGACTGAACTGAAATCGGAACCACGGGTCGTGCCAGTCCTGGTGGGCAACCTTTCGCCGCGATCAATCTGTCTTCCGCAAACCCTTCGAGACAAAGGAGTAGCTGCCGGAGCCGACCTGGTAGACCGCCGCCCGTTCGGCCATGTGCAGAAACTTCACGCCTTCGGATTCCGCGGCGGCTCTACTCCCTTCGGTCATGGCCTCGGCCGAACGAGCCGGAATGTACACCGTGGCCGTCGCGTTGGGCGGAATGGCCACATGCCAATGGAAATCGCCGTTCTCGATCTTCCATTCGCTGACAACTGGCCCGCGGATCGACTCGTACCGACCCTTGGCCCAGGTCAGATCGCCCACCGGGCACGGCCGCAGGATGATCTTGTCGAAACCGACGGCCTGCGGATTGGGCTGGATGCCGGCCAGGTACTTGATGAACCACTCGCCGATCGAGCCGAACATCGGGTGATTGTGCGAGTACACGTTGTCGCTGAACTCCCAGTGCTCCCACAGTGTCGTCGCACCGTTGTCCAGCATGTGGCCCCAGCCGGGGAAGGTCCGCTGATTCGCGATGGTATAAGCCACGTCGGCACGGCCGAGGTCACTGAGCGACATCAGCATGAACCGCGTGCCGAAGATGCCGGTGCTGAGGTGGCCCTTGTGTGTCTCGGTAATGTCGCGAACCAGAGTATCGAGCACAGCCTTGCGACTCTGTTCGGGCACCAGGCCCATGAACGGCGCGGTGGACTGGCAGCACTGCGTACCGGTGGCGTAAACGCCCGTCGCGGGATTCAGGAATTTCGCATTGAAGGCGTCCTTGATCCGGGCGGCCAGCATGGCGTACGCGTCGGCGTCCGCATCCTTGCCCAGAATCCGGGCGATCCGCGACATCAGATACACGTTGTAGTAATAGAATGCCGTGCCGGTCAGCGGGATCACTTTGGGCACGAGTGTCTCATGGTCGCCCAGGCCGTTGTCGATGATGTGGTCCGCCGCCTTGGACTTGAGCAGTTCGATCCATCGTTTCGCCGTGTCATACTGCTCGGCCATCAGCCGCCTGTCGCCGTAGTACTGGTAGAGCTGCCACAGCAGCAGCGGGTGCGCCGTGCCCCATTCAATCGGCCCGCTGCCTTCGCCGAAACCTGAGTCGGCAATGCCCACGAACGGGGCGGTCTCGGTGAAGCCGCCGTTGGGCCGCACCGAATCCTGCAGGTCGCGGACCGTCTTGGCATAGAAGCGGGACATGTCGAAGTTGAGCAGGGCGGACTCACCGCACGCCAGAATGTCGCCGCCGTAGCCGAACCGCTCGCGGTGCGGGCAGTCGGACTGCACGCTGAACATGTTGCTGAGCTGCGTCCAGCGGATCATCTCCTGGATGCGGTTGAACATCTCGTTCGAACACGAGAACGCCCCGACGGTCGCGATGTCTGAGTTGAGGACATGGCCTTCGAGCATGTCGAGCGGCGGCGCCGACGGCAGGTTGGTGACCTCGACATACCGGAAGCCGTGGAAGGTGAATCGTGGCGTGTAATGCTCCGGCCCGCCGCCTTTGGTGATGTACGTGTCCGACTGGTAGGCCACATCAGGGGCCCCCGGGCCGCCGACGCCCGCTTTCTTGATCTGCCCGCAGACCGAGGTCATCACGTTGAGCGTGCCGTCCGTGTACAGCAGTTCCCCATAGCGCAGCTTGACTGCCGTCCCGGCCGGGGCCCTGACCGTCATTGTGACCCACCCGGCGAAGTTCCGGCCCATGTCGAAGATAAACACGCCGGGCTGCGGTTCGGTGACCTTCACCGGCCTCACCACGCGGGTAGCCCGGATCGGCGGGCACGTCTGGGCCTGCAGCGGACCGACTTCACCCCTGGGCCGCACGGCCGCCTGCCACTTGCTCTCGTCGAAGCCGGGCGAATCCCATCCGGCCTGCTCGGCGCGGGCATCGTAGATCTCGCCGAGATAGATGCTGTTCCTGCGGATCGGGCTGTCGCCGACCTTCCAGGTCGGATCGGTCACAACGCTCTCCCGCGATCCATCTTCATATTCGATGTTCATTTGCAGGATCAGCCGCGGCCGGCCGATGGTCAGGTGCTCGCGCGGGTTGATGTGCCCCCACATCCGCAGCGGCAACGGGTTGTACCAGCCGTTGCCCAGAATCGCCCCGACCGCGTTGTTGCCCTCGCGCAGCAGGTCGGTCACGTCGTACGTGCTGTAGAGCACACGCTTGCCGTAGACCGTCCAGCCCGGATCGAGCACGTGGTCACCGACCTTGCGGCCGTTGATGTGCAGCTCACAGTAGCCCAGCCCGCTCACATAAGCCCTCGCCTGCCGTACTTTGCCCGCGATCTTGAACTCCTTGCGCAGCAGCGGCGCGGGGTGTTCCTTGTACAGTTCCTCATCGCTCGTCGGTTCGGGCGCATCGCGGCAGATCCAGATGCCGGTCCAGTCCTTCGGCGACAGCAGGGCCATCTCCCACCACGCCGGCTCGCTCCAGGGACCCGGACGCTCATCCTTGTCCCACGTGCCGACCTTCCACCACACCCGCTGGCCGGTTCGGAGCCGCTCGCCCGCATATTCGATCCCCACGGACTCTCCGGTTGTATGCTTCCCGCTGTCCCACAGATCGCCCTCCTCAGCGGCGAGTTTCGCCTCACCAGAGGCGACCAGGATCTGGCAGGCGGTCTGCTTCTGCCCGCGCTGATCGGACTGGAGCACCCAACTCAGCCGCGGCCGGGCCTCGTCGACCGCCAGCGGGTTGACCTGGTGCTCGCAGCGGAGGTTCACGGGTTTCATCTCTGCGGCCGCTGTCAGAGACACCAACAGCATCACCGCGCCGATCACGACAGGAACGCGCGCGCAGGTCATTGTCTCACCTCACAGTCTTCCTGCGGTTGTCGGGACCGGCCGCATCTTATCGCGACGCGGTTATCCCGGCCAACCCGGCATGTGAAACGTGTACGGATGCGTCTCGGTTCGTAGCAGGGCTCTCCGAGCCCGACCAGTCTCGTGCCCGGAAAACAAAACGGGCGGCCCGTTCCGACCGCCCGTGTGAAGAACTCGCTTCAATGAAGGCCCGTCAGGCCGTGCGTCGCCGCAGCAGCGCGAACCCGCCGATGGCCAGCAGCCCCAGCGACGCCGGTTCCGGAACCTGTTGGTAAGAGACGTTGCCGGAACCGATGGTTTCAGGAGCGCCGTATCTGAAGGCCGGTGACGTGATGCCTGCGGTAATCTCGAACTGCACCGGATCCTTTCGAACCCAGTAATCGATGTTTGAGAGGGTGCCGTTGAAGAACCTGGCCTTGGGCCGAGTCAAGGGATCGAGTTCGTCCGCCTTGGTGTAGGTATTGCCGGCGAACACGAAGGTGAGATCATTGAGCCAGGCTGATTCCCACATCACGCCGGTGAGTCCATCGTCGGCGAAGCTGAATTGCCCGAAGTACGTATTCCCGCTGTACGGGCCGCTGGTGACATTGACCTGGAACTCCCAGTACTGCACGGCCGCGTCGGCGCTGCCGAACGCCAGGAAAAAGGGGACCGCAAGCGCAATCAAGGTAATGACGGATCTGGACATGTCTCTCTCCCGTCGACCGGCTGTCCGCCCTGGTGACGCCCGCACAGGAACGCCAAAAAACTCTCCCCAGAGAATACAGGACACCCAGGTCGTTACTCTCCCTTAGGACGGCCGGCCTTGCCCCCGGCCGTTATCGAGAAACCCCTGACGATGGGAATTCGCCTTCTTCCCGTCGTGGGGTTCTATTGGCCACTATGGTAGCTGTTCCCCTGGTATCGGTCAAGACCGAGCTCGGCCCGGCCTGCCGCCGATTGGCGATGTCTTCTGCTGGTGCCGTAATCTCCGCAAATACAGTAACTTGCGATGGCTCAGCGAATTCGCTGCCGGGTCCGTTACAGTGCCCTCGAGGTCGTGCGAGGCCCTCGGCTTGCGGTTATGATGTCACCGCACTTGGTGAAGCTCGGCGGAGGACAGGGCCATGGCTCAGGACGGCAGCATTCGTGTGATTCGTGTTATTCGTGGTTGACAACTCTGGGGCAGGACGGGTGTGAACCACGAATCACACGAATGACACGAATGAATGCCGGAACGGGACGAATCGCGATCCCAGGTTCAAGAAGAACCTGGGCCACCAGTCCTCTCTGAGGCCGATCGCCGGATTGGGTAGGAGGGCTCTCTGAGCCCGACCCGGGTCGCGGTCAGAGACCGCTCCTACAGATCTGGTCACCATTTGTCCGTCCGGAACGGCGAGGCCGGCAGGCCGTCCTTATTCGATAGATTCGGTTCGGCCTTGCGGCTCCAGCCGAAGCGCACCGCGACCGGCCTGGCGACCTCCGAACTGCTCACCACCACCGTATCACCGTCGATAACCGCGTCGGCCTTGACGAACTTCCTGTCTTCACCGGCGATCTCGAACCAGCTCAGCGGCTTGCCGTCGCGTGCGACCAGTCCGGCGCCGACGTGGTCGAACCTGATCCGGATCTTGCCATCCTCGACCGCCATCGACGTGTAGAGCGGGCCGGAATACTCGAGGCCCGTCTTGCCGTACGTCCTGGCCAGCGCCCACAGGGCCAGCCGCTTGCCGACATCCTGCTTGTTCTTCGGGTGAATGTCCTTCAGGTCGGCGATGTCCACCGTGACCGCCATGCCGGTGTTGGGAATGGACAGCGCCGCAGACTGGGCCTCCCACAGCCGCGGCAGCGTGTCGTCCGGGTAGAGGTTGTCAAACGGAGCGATCTGCACGTAGTAGAACGGGAATTCGCCTTGTCCCCAGATCTTGCGCCAGCCGTTGATCAGGGCCTTCATCTTCTCGAAATAAGCCATGCCGTCGGGATGATTCGACTCTCCCTGGTACCAGATCGCCCCACGGATGGCGAAGGGCACGAGCGGGTGGATCATCGCGTTGTAGATGCTGGTGGGCTCGGCGTTGTTTTCGAGCCGGTGCTTGGGCCACTCCGGCGGCGGCGGGACGCGTTTGCCCTCCTCGGCGGCCTTCCTGGCCGTCGGCAGCCACTTCTCGGTATCGGCGATCGCCTTGCGCACGGCCTTGTCGAAATTCGGCGTGGCCTCATCAACGATCTTGAGGATGTCGCTCAGCGCCGGCACCATCTCGAACCCCTCTCGCGGCGTCCACGGTTCGATCCTCGTGCCGCCCCAGCAGGTGGCAATAAGGCCGACCGGCACATTGAGCTCCCTGTGAATCTGCCTGCCGAAGAAGTAGGCCGTGGCCGGGAAGCCGGACGTCCAGAATCCGCCCTTCTTGATCACATCGGGGCTGCACGTCTGCCAGTTCGCGTCAAAGTCGTTTTGCGGCTCGGTGGCTGTCTTCCAGGGGAAGACGTGGTACAGGCGGATGCTCGGGTACTGCGCCGCCGCCACTTCCTTCTCGGCATCCTGTATCCCGTTCATGCCCATTTCCATGTTCGACTGGCCGGAGCAGATCCACACCTCGCCGATCAGGATGTCCGTGAGCTCGGTGGCATTCTTGCCTTTGACTGTCATCTTGTGCGGCCCGCCGGCCGGCATCGCCGGGAGCCTGACCATCCACCTGCCGTCGGCGCCGGGCCTGACCGAGGCAGTCGTCTCTCCCAGAGTCACGGTGACTTCCTCGCCCTGGTCTGCCCAACCCCAGATCGGCACCGGTATATCCCGCTGCACGACCATGTGGTCGCCGAACACGTGCGGCAGTCGCACGTCGGCCAGCGCCGCTGAAGCGGAAAACACCCCACAGATAACCGCGCAAGCCAGACCGATCTTTGCCCTATGACGTCGACTCATTGTCTTTCCTTTCCATTCCTGTGGTGATCACTCATCGCCCGGTTTTGAGGCTGCGACCCCGCTGCTCTGCTCACGCACCTGACTCAAGAAGTCCTCCAGGCCGTCGGCGATCGCCCGGGCCTGCTGTCTCTGATACTCCGGATCGAGCAGCCGGGCCTCATCGTTCGGGTTGGACATGAACGCCTGCTCAACCAGGATGCCCGGCACACGCGTATTCTGCAAGGGATAATACGAGAAACTGCCCACGTTGCCGAATTCGCTCCATCCCAGCCCGAGCAGCCGGCGATAGACCAGTTCGGACGCCAGGTGACAGTGTTTGTCCTTGTAGTAGGTGCTTGTGCCCGAGACCCGCAGAAAGCCGCGGTCGTTTCCGGCCGCGTTCGCGTGAATCGAAACCATCAGGTCGGCGTTGGCTTCGTTGGCCCTGTCCGCGCGGGCCTGCAGGGTTGGCGACGAATCACCCGGCCGCAACTGCACCACGCGAGCCCCACGGCGCTCCAGCACGCGTTCCAGTGCTCGGGCCGCGGTCAGGTTGACCGTCTTCTCCTTGGTCCCAAGATGCCCGACCGCCCCATCACCCGATCCGCCGTGCCCCGCCTCCACCGCGATGGTCAGGCCCTTGAGCGGCGACGCCGGTGGATCCGCAATCTGCGGCGGACGCCGGACGTACAGCGTCAGTACGTTGCTCTTCATCTCCGTCCAATAGCCCCAGATCTGTCTGCATTTGATCGGTATGGTCAGGCGCAGGTGATCGTCCTCCATCTGCTCCGTCGTCACCGGGCCGATTATCCTGGCACCGGCCTTGTGGCTGATCCAGGTCAGGGCGTCGTGGGTGTTGAAGAAGTCGAGGTAAAGGCGATTGGACGGCTCCGTTTCGGATCGAACCGCAAAGACAACCTTGTCCCTGAGCGTGATCGATAGCCGGTCGTACTGATCATCACCGCTGATTTCGCACGAGGTGAAGTAGTTGTGCGGAGCGGCCGTGCCTTCGGGCAGCCGGGTGACGTCCCTCTCGTCGATCCATCCGTTCAACGATGCGGCCAGACGGATCTTGAGCTGTGATCCCTGCTGTCCGACGATCTCGAATCGCGCGCCTTCCCCCACCCGTCCGACAAATGGCCCGCCAAGCCGGACGGTGTGCAGACCGAAAGTGATCCCGACATGGTCTCTCTTCACCCCACCCACTCGAACCTGTTGCGGGTCCCAGATCTCCACCGTCGTTTCCGAGCGGACGCGCGTCGGGAAGAGGCTTCTCGGCCGGTAGAAACTCGCCCGCAGCGGCAGCGGTCGACCGACAGGCCTGGCGGGTACTCGCACAGCACCCGAGTAGACCCCGGTCGGCCGTCCCTGATCGTCAAGCAGCTCGGTCATGGGCATCTTGATGCTGTCGGCAAACCCGCGGGCGTGCGCCCTGCACCCCACCGGGCCCTGTACCTTGATGTTCAACAGATCGCCGGGCAACAGGGCGAGGTTCTGGCTCGGCTCGATGAACTGCACCACCTCCGACGGCGGCTTGCCGGCCGGTTCGGTTCGCTTCACGGTGACGAAGGCCGTCTGAGTGGCCCCCGCCGCGTCGGTCGCGGTCACTTCGATCCTGTTTTCGCCCGGCGCCAGCGGGATGCTGTCCCGGGCAAAGGCCCCGGTCGAGTACACCTCGACGGCCTCACCGCCCACCTTGACCGCACAGCCGGGCGTGGTCTTTCCGAGCAGATGTGCAACCTCACCCGGAATCGTCCTTCCCTCGGCGGGGGACAGGATCTGCAAAAACGGCTTTTCGCGGGCGATCTCGGCCCCCGGAACGGTAACGTCGATGCGAGTCACCTCGCCCGCCGCGATCAGCACGGGCCCGGATTCGACCGTGGCCGCTCCCGGATAAACGACGCGGATGGTTGCGCTTCCGGGGGAGACGTCAAGAAAGGCGAACCGCCCGTCGGACCCGCTGGTCCAGACCCGGGGACGGCGGGAACCGGATCCCGCATCGCCTCCCCACACGAGACTCACCCAGGCATCGACCAGCGGCGACCCGTCGCCCGCCAGAACGCTGCCGAGCACGGTTCCGGTCCGCGGTTTGGCCACGCGATCGACAACCGGCACAGGCGCCGGTGCGGCGTATAATGACTCGCGCAGCCCGCTCAGAATCCCCCGTCGCTGGGCCCCGCGGGAATCGAACAGCACCGTCCCGGCCACACCCATCTGTCGGCCGGCCTGGATCTCATTGGTGTTCTCGGCGACGGAGAATGTCGACTGCCCGCCCACCACCCGTTCACCGCCCACGCCGCGCACGAAATCGCCCAGCAACTCGTGGTAGTTCGGCTTGGGATCGGCCATGTTCCAGTAGATCATGGGCATGAGCAGGTCCATGGCCCCGAGCCGGCACCAGGCCCACGTATCCTGGTAGTAGTCGTGGTATCCGCTGCTGAAGTCGTCATACCCGGGCAGGTGATAACGGTTGTAGATGCCCCACGCCGAACACGACAGCAGCACGTGCGGCTTGGCGGCGCGGATCTCGGCGGCCAGATCGTTGATGAACTTGTTGAGCTGCTCGCGCTGCCAGTCGGCCCGATCGAGCCGGTTGGGGTTGCCCCGGCCGTGAAATCGCCGTTCGCTGATCGGGTCGTGAATATACTGCGGATCCGGAAAGCGAATGCGATCAAGGTGAACCCCGTCGACGTCGTAACGGCACACGACGTCCATGATCACACAGCGAAGGTAAGCATGGACCTCCGGCACGCCCGCCGAGAGATAGATGTACTCCTCGCGGGTGGGCCTGCCCTCATCATCGAGGCAGACCCAGGGGTCGGCCGATCCGGGGCCGTGAGTGAAGTAAATGTGATCGGGGTCCGCCGGCGGCTGCCTCCATTGCGTCGATCGCAGCGGCATGGCGTTGATGTAAGCGTGAAACGCGATCCCGCGCTTGTGGGCCTCCTCGACGGCGAAGGCCGCCGGGTCAAAGCCCAGGTCCTTCGCACCGACCAGCGGCGACCAGGGCTCCAGCGGGCTCGGGTAGAGCGTCTCCGTTTCGCCGCGGATCTGGAACACGGCCGCGTTGAAATTGCCGGCCGCCAGCGTCTCGAATGCGTGAACGATCCGCTCCCTGCACCTTTCGGCGTCCTCCGAGGCCCAGTTGAACCGCGTGATCCAGACCCCGCGGAACTCGCCGTTCCCGGCCGCGGCCCAGGGAATCCAGGCCAGAAACACGATCGCGGCGAGCAGCACTCTTCCACTGCGCATCGTTCAATACCTCACTGTCAATGCCAACCACCGTGTCGGGTGAGCCAGTTCGATCACGTCGTTCCGGAACGACATTTCCGCCTCCGGTTTGACTTCGACCGACTTGATTTCCCGTTGCTGCGGTTCGCGCAGGCGGATCCTGACTGTACCTTTCACGCCTCCAGGGGGTGGTTCGAAGAAAACGCGGATGGTCGAGCCGTCGTCGGCCGGCGCGATGCGAAGCGTCACCGGCCCGAACCGCGTCGGCGCCCTGCGCACGCCCAGCAGCTTGCCGGGGGCCAGCCACGGTCGCGGCATGGCAAAGCCGATCTGCAGGCCGTCGCCGTCTTCGCGCACCAGCATGTTTCGCAGCAACTGCACCTGCATGGTGTTCGAGTAGGTGTGCGGCAGCGTGGCCATGTTCGCCCGCGTCCGGATCGCCGTACACTCGACCGCCGCGTAGGTGTCGCGGCTCATGCCGTAAGCCATCGAGCCGTAGAGCCCCAGGATCGCCCGCTTCGGCTCGTCGCGGCTGAGGCACACGTCCCAGTAGCCCCAGGCGTACGCATGGTCGATCATGTCGAAGAACTGGCAGACGCCTACCTGCAGGCCGCCCTTGCGGCGGAGCATGTCCACCAGAAGGTCCGCCCGCGGATCGTTGTAGGCGGGAACGCCGGTTTCCAGCAGGCACGAGGCCAGCAGGCCGTAGTACCCGTTGGCGGTGTAGCCCGTCTCCTTCAGGAGGAATTGCGTGTCGGGCATGATCGGCAGCATCTTCATGCCGTCGCGGGTGAACGCCGCCGCATCCATCGACGCCAGGATATCCTTCAGATACGCGTCTGCCTCCTTCGCCAGCCGGGCGGACTCGTCGGCCAGGCCGATCTCCGCGAAGACCTGCGACGCCGCTTTCATGCCCTTGCACAGGTAGCCGTTGCAGAAATAGTCGAACGCCGCAAGCTCATGGTCGCAATACGGCCGCCAGCGCACCAGCCCGTGGACCATCGACCGCTTGCCGTGGATGTGCTTCATCGACTCCTTGCGGTGCTCGATGATCCAGTTGCACATCGCGGTCATTTTCGGGGCGACCTGCTTGAGCCACTTGGCGTCGAAGCTGAAGCGATAATGCTCGCTCATGACCCACAGCATCGCGCCCGTGTCGGTCGCTCCGAAGTTGACGCAGATCAGGCCGTCGGGCTGCTGGAAAGTCAGGATTGAATCGAGATAGATCCGGGCCTGCTCGTGGTAGCCCATCAGATCGAGCATGTAGCAGTAGAGGGCGGCGCTGTAGCCGTACACCTGCTCATAGAAGCCGGCCCCATCGCAAATGTGATAGACACCGTCGCGCTTGTCGACGTTGAGGAAGTTGTACGCCAGCCACGCGCGGTAGGCGTCCTGTACCCGCTGCTCGGGGACCACGAACCGCGTGCCCGACTCGATCAACTTGCTCCAGTATTCAACGACCGACGGCAGTCGTTGATCGAACTCCGCTGAACTCAGGTCGCGTATCGGTGATTCCTTTGTCAGGAACGGAACGGCGGCCTCGACGGTGCTCTCCCCGCGGGCGGGGATGTCAATCGCCCACTCTTTCGGCGGGCACTTGTCGCTGGCCGGTTTGACGCGAAGACGAAGCTTGATCGGCCGCGCCGCGTCGGCCGTATTGGTGACCTTCAGGCGCACGCACCCGTAGAGCGGTTCGTCAGCGGACAGCTTCTCCGTCCAGCCGAACACCGTCTGTTCGAGCCTCAGACCCTCGTGCTCATCGGCCGCCACGACGATAGGCATCCAGCCGTTGTGCAGCCGCTTGCGGCACGGCTGCTTGCCCGACCCGAAGCGGTACACCGGCTCGCCAACCTCGAAGAAGGCCACCGGCGAGTCCGGCCGGTTGATGTCGTCGCTGAGCTGCAATGATCCGTCCGGCGCGACGCCGATATCATGCGGATGATCCTTCACCCCGACGACTTCACGCGGGTGCTTCATCGCCGGGTAATACCTGATGACGCTCTCGAACGACGAATCATCGGGGCCGGCAAGCTCCTTCTCGCCGGGAAGGTCGAGCCCTGCGGTCTCCCAGGTCGCTTGTTCCTCGGCTGTCGCCCGCAGATGCTCCCATGGGAGGGCCGCCGCACGGACGTCGCGGACCTGCGAAGTGCCGAATTCGCCGGGCGTCGCGTAATCATTGTTGAGGTCGGAGCCCGTATACCCGGCCGGACCGCTGTGGCCCTTGCCGACGGCCAGCAGTTGTGGAGTCCGGGCAAACTGCGGCGGTCGCCGGTGAGTCGCCTCGATCCGGAACGCCTTGCCGTCTTCGCTCGATGAGTAGCGGATGTAGTCGACGCCCAACTCGATGACGACGTGATGCCACCCGTCGAAGACGCATTTGCCGAGGTCGTACTCGTGGGCGTGGTTGTCGATCATCTCCAGCACGTAGTATCGCCCGCCGTCGCGGTCGATGACCCCCATCTGGCACCAGTTCCCCGTATCCCAGCAGACAAACAGCGACGTGCACCATGTGATGGCCGGAGCGGGCCTGATCTTGCAAGAAGTTCGGATGAAATCGACGCCCAACGGCCTCTGGATGTGAGCGTAGGTGTTCTGTTTCGCGCGGATCAACAGAACTCCATCCTTGACTTCGATGGTGTTCCCCGCGGACACGTCCACTGTCCAGGCGGCGTCGAGGGCGGAGCCATTGAAGCTCTCGCTGAACGGCACAACCCGCGGCTTGGGCGTCTCGGCCGACACCGCGGTCGCACACACGTACAGGACCGTCAAACAAAGCATGGATCGCGAAATGCGCGTGCGAGGCATGACGAGCTCCTTTCATATGTGCCGAAGTCGCCCGCCCCGTTGTAGGAGCGGTCTCCGACCGCGACTCTCGCATTCCCGCGTTCTGATCGGGCTCGGAGAGCCCTCCTACTTGCTCGGAGGGGGCTTCTGCCGGGCACGCTCGCCATTCCGCGGCAGCGCGCCGACGCGGTCCGCCCAGGCCTGGTACTTGGCAGCCATCGCCTTGACGCGGTCGGGCTCCTTCTCGGCCAGGTTGTTCAATTCGGTCCGATCCGCCTCGATGTCGTACAGCTCCCACCCGCCGGGCTTGCGGGATACAAGCTTCCACTTGCCCTCGCGGATGGCCCGGTTACCCTCGTGTTCCCAGAACAGCGCCTCATGCCCCGGCCGCGTGCCGGTGCGGAAAATGGGCACCATGCTCTTGCCCTCCAGCGGCGTGATCGCCTTGCCGTTGTAGCTCGCCGGGTACTCGACGCCCGCAGCATCAAGCGACGTGGCCATCAGATCGATCAGGTGACCCACTTCACGGGTGATCGTCCCGCGTTTTTCGATCACCGCCGGCCAGTACGCGATCAGCGGCGTCGAGATGCCGCCTTCGTGGACCCAGTGCTTGTACAGGCGGAAGGGCGTGTTGCTGGCGTTGGCCCACGGCAGACCGTAGCTGAAAAACGAATCCTTGCCGCCCGCGGGCACACCCTTGTTGCCGCGATCGACCGTTTCGGCGCACCCGCCGTTGTCCGCCAGGAACATGACCAGGGTATTCTTCTCCGCACCCACTTGGCTGATCTTGGCCAGCACCCTGCCGATGTTCTGGTCCATGCGGTCGATCTGGGCCGCGTAAACCGCCATCCGGAGGTCGAGATCATCCTTGTCGGGCGCGTCAGCCCACGCGGGGGCCACCGGGTCTCGCGGCGACATTGGCCATTTGGCGTCGATGATACCCAGCTCGAGCTGCCGCTTGTGCCGTAGTTCGCGGAGAGCGTCCCAACCGATCTTGTACTTTCCGCGATACTTGGCGATATCTTCCGGCCAGGCGTGCAGCGGCCAGTGCGGCGAAGTGTAGGCGAGGTAGAGGAAGAACGGCGCCGGCTGACGGCCATGCTCGTCGATGAACTTGACCGCCGCTTCGGTAAACGCGTCGGTCATATAGAAGCGATCGTTCGCCGGGTTGATCTGCTCGTTGCCCCGGGCGAACTTGCGGCCAGGGTCGATGCTGAAGTAGTTCGACGCGCCGCTGATCAGGCCGAAGTACTCGTCAAAGCCGCGGTCGCACGGCCAGTGCGGCCGATCCTCGCCCACGTGCCACTTGCCGGCCATCAGCGTTCGATACCCTCCCTGCTTGAGTGCCTCGGCGATGGTGACGCAGCGATCGTTGAGGTAGCCCTGATATGCGGGCGTCGCCCCTTTACCCACCATATGACCGACGCCCGCCTGGTGCGCGTAAAGGCCGGTCAGCAGGGAGGCCCGCGTCGGGCAGCACCGGGCACCGTTGTAGAACTGCGTGAACCGCAGGCCACCGGCCGCGAGACGATCGAGATTCGGCGTGGCGATCTCCGACCCGTAGCAGCCGATGTCAGAGAAACCCATGTCATCGGCCATGATGATGACAATGTTGGGCCGATTGGACTTGGCGGCCTCAGCGTGTGCGATGGATGCAGAAACGGCAAGTGCAACAACAACCAGCCACGGGCATCTTGCGAACATGACATTTCCTCCTCGATGGGATTTGCGTGGAGCGAAGGTAATGCATGTCCACAGCCAGGGCAAGCCCGACCGCGTGCATGGGAACGCACGCAGGAGGGCTCTCCGAGCCCGATCCCGTCTTCATGTAGGAGGGGTCTCTGACCCCGATCAAGCCACGAAAAGAATCGCGGTCAGAGACCGCTCCTACGAATTTCCCAATGTAGGAGGGGTCTCCGACCCCGACCTCACCACAACCACTTCCGCTCGATCCAATCCTTGTACTTTGGGTTGGCTGTCGACCACGGCCAATCCTCTGGTCGTTGGCACAGCCCCTTCCGAACGGGGTTGGAGTGAATATACTCAAGGACGGTCAGGGCTTCCTCCTCATCGGTCCGAATAGCATGATCATGATACCCTTCTTCCCACAACGTACCCTTGCGCCCCAACATCCGGTTGATCCGCAAAGACGTGTACTTGCCGAATCCCTCCATCAGGGCTGCCAAGTCACGTGACGGCGTCTTTGATTCCTCCGACAGTGGCGACTCGGGCTCCCTTCTGTTGATCCCTTGAGCAGAGGCGATCTGCGGCCTCGACAGGTAAAAGCCTACCGGCTGTTTTCGCTCGGCCACAGATCCTGCGGACCCGGTGCCAAGTACAAACAGCCAGTGTACGTGGTCCGGCATGATCACGAAGGCCAGCAAATGCGCATAGCCGTTGGCCTGATGCCATTGGAGCGAGTCAACAATGATCCGGGCTACTGGCTCATTGTGGAGCGAACATGGCGGTGGACGGATAAGGCACTTGGTGATATGGTACGGCCGTCCGGGTTCAGATCGTCTGCCGGCACGGAGATTCCCGCGGTGGGGTGGCTCGCGGCGGTCTTGTGACATCGTGGTATTAGACCCAGAATGGCCATTCTCAGCAAGCAGTAGGAACCAGCCTCGATGCCACAGCGGACTCGATTTGTAGGAGGGGTCTCCGACCCCGATCGAGCCACGGAAGAAATCGCGGTCAGAGACCGCTCCTACCAATCGCCCAGTGTAGGAGGGCTCTCCGAGCCCGATGCCATCTTCATGTAGGAGGGGTCTCCGACCCCGACCAAAGTCGCGGTCAGAGACCGCTCCTACGCCAGACTCCCAGCCAGTCCCGCCGCTTGGGCGGCCTTGTGTATCCGTGCGTTGAGCTGGCGCTCGTAACCGCGCCGGAAGGCGGCGTCGAACAGCACCTTCTGATAGTGTTCATAGAGGTCCGGACAGTGCTTCCGCAACACCTGCTGGACGGCCGGCCACACCCGAGGCCGGGGATTGAGCAAGTCGGTCCAGATCCGGTCCACGCCCACGTCGGCGGCGATGGCGAACAGCCTCGCCAGGGCCTCGTCGGTGTCGCTGACGCCCGGCAGCAGCGGCCCGTACATCACCACCGTGCGCACCCCCGCAGCTTTGGCCTGCCGGAGCACCTCGATGCGATCGGCCACGGATGATGCCCCCGGCTCCCAGACCGCCGCCCACTTCTCGTCCGGCGTGGTGATGGTCACGCCGATCTGAACTCGTGGCCCGGTCAGGATATCCAGGTCCCGCAGTACCAGCTTGCTCTTGGTCAGCACGTTAAGCTGAAACCCGGCCGCCAGCAGCATCCGGCAGCACTCGCGCGTCAGCCGGTAGTGGGCCTCGATCGGCTGCCACCCGTCGCACGCACTGCAGGTGAACACCGAGCCGGGCTCCAGCCGGCGAAGCTGTCGTGTCAAAGCCGCCACCGCATTGACGCGCACATCGACGAACCGCCCCCACTCCTCCGCGTGCGGATGAAACCGCTGCATGAACCGCGCGTAGCAGTACCCGCAGCCATGCCTGCACCCGACGTAGCAGTTGAACGAGTAGTCATCGATCCCGCAGCGGTTGAGCAAGTTGCGGCATTGAACCTCGCGAACCATGACGCCGTGCTCGGTCCGTTCCGGCGGTGCCGGCGGCTTGAGGTTATCGAACAGGGATGGTTCGCTCTTCCTGCCCACGACAGCCATGATAACCGACCGGGATTTGTCGGCTACGTGTGCCGCAGGTGAAGCTTAACGGTCTTGCCCGACGGCAGCCGGTAGCGTCGCTGGCCGGCGACGGCCGCCGCCGGTTCAAGCTCGACGCGCTCAGCGTCGGACAACACCAGTTCGCCCGCCGTCCCCGGCGGCAGCGAGATGGTCATCTCACGGTCGCCTTTGAGCCCCTTGGACGCAAACTCAAGCGGACCGCGGACCGTGCGGGCAGTCAGGCTCAACTCGCGCAGGTCCGCAGGCTGCGGCCGGATCTCGCAACGGCCAAAGCCCGGCTCCAACGGCCGGATGCCCGCGATGCTCATATACAACACGAACAGCGGCGAGACTGGGCAGTGGCTCCACTGCGAGCCCGAGTCCGGCGTGACCTTCCAATCCTCCTGAAGCGTGTTGTTCAGCAGAACGGAATCCATGGTAGCCCACCGCTCGCGCAGGTCTTTGACGATCGCATCCGCCCGCCCCATCTTGCCCAGTGCCCACAGCCGCCAGTTGGCGTTGGCCGGATACGAGAAGCCCATGTTCTTCGGGCAACCCACCAGCGCCTGCAGCGCCGCGCCGGTCTGGCCGTCCGGGCACTGGTCAAACAGTATGGCCGTCGCCAGCGACCGGTCGCACAGTCGGATATCCTTCTCCTGCGCCAGCCACGGCAGGTTAACCACGAAGATCCGCTGCTCGCGGCTCCAGAACTCCTTGACCGCCACGGCCGAAAGCTCCCGCCCGAACGCCCGGGCCCGCTCCGCGTGCTGCTCGTCCCCGAACGCCCGGCAGATCGCCGGCAGCGCGTGTTCGAGCATCGCCGCGGCGTAGAGATTAAACGCACACTGCTTGTGATGCTGCCTCTGGTAGGCCACGTGGTCAACCCACACGCAGGGGATGCCCAGGCCGTCGACCTTGAGCAACCCGCGCTCGTCACGAATGGTCTTCAGGTAATCGAAGAACCGCAGCAGCCGCGGATAAGGCTCCTCCAGGTCCTTGAGGTTGCCCGTGTACAGGTAGTGATTCCAGCAATCGAAGTTAAAGCCGACCCCATGGTCGATCAGCGGCCCCCATCCGGCCAGGTTCACCGTCCGCTCCATCATCCGGGCCAGCCGGTCGTAAGCCGGCCAGCAGTCGAGGAAGTAGCCGTCGGGGGCCTGCCCCTGGCTGAACGTGGTGATGAACCGCCGCGGCAGAGTGGTTTCGCCGAACGCCAGGTGCAGGGCGTGCAACTGGTGGCCGCAGTCGCCGCTGTACTGCTGGCGCTCGCGGGCCATGCCGTCGACGCACGTCTCCTGGCACGAGTTGTTGATCGTGTTGACCGTCGCCCCGATGAGCCGCTGCAGTTCGGGCTCGCCGACCTTCACCTGCACCGGATGCGGCCACGGGAAGATCCGCCGGCGCACATGGACGTCGTTCACGGTGACCTTGCCCTGCACCCCGTGAATGTGCAGTTGCACCCAGCGGACCGACTCGAAGTCGAAGGTCTCGCAGCGGTTGACACCCTCGCGGCAGACGAATCGGCTCCAACTGTTCCAGTGCGTATTCAGCAGCGGCGGCCCACCGAGGTTGTGAGCTTCATGCACGAGTAGCTCGACTGTCGTGCCCGCCGGGGCCTCGATGGTAAAGCCCGGCCAGCCGATCACCTGCTCGGCCAGCTCGAAGGTCAGCACGGCCCCGCGCCGCCCGTCGAGCTGGATGTGCCACACGCCGGCCCCGCCCTCGGTGAACGCCGGGCTGCGGTCCACGTCAAACGCTCCCGGGACGTTGCACTCGAAGTACTCCTGCGGCGTTCGCTTCCAGGTCAGCCACAGCGACTCGGCGAGGCCCGCCACGGGAACCATGTATTCCTTCAGCAGCGGCGTGCTGCGCGGACGCAGTTCGCAGACGTCCGGTTCCCCGTGAAAACCGTGCATGTAGTCTGGATAGGCCGCGCACACCGGCGGATCGTTGGGCGAGCACTGCAGCGGCATGGCCGCAAGCCAATCCCCGTCCGGCTTGAACTCCGCTGTATTCCAGCCGTAGGGATACAACCGGGCGTCAAACTCCTCCTGCAGCGTCCGGCAGAAATCGCGTTTGTAGTGCCCCGGTGGCCAGGCCCGGCACAGGTGCGCCTGCCATTTCTCATCCGAAACCACCGTCTCTACTCGGCCGTCGGTGTGCTCGATCTCCAGGCGGAACAGGAAACCCGGCTTGCCCGCCGGCCAAGTCCCCTCGCCGATCCCGTAGTGCAGAACTGTCGCCCCGATCACGTTTTCGCCGGCCTGCAACACGGCCGTCAGATCGATCGGATCGGCCTCCAGCCAGCGCGGATCGCACGGCGAGGGCCCCCACTGAATCCGCCGCCCGTTCACCTCCAGCAGGTAGCGGCTGTCAGCGCTGATCCAGCCGGTCGCCTTCTTCGGCCTGCCCGCCAGACTGATCGTCCGCCGAAACAAGACGAACGTGTTCGCCAGACACCGCTGCGACGGATACCAGATCCATCGGGCCGGACTCAGATCCGGCAAACGCCCAGGCGGCTCTTTCACCGCAGGCTGCGTGCTCATGATGTCACCCGTATGTCGCAGGTCGGCAACCGCACCGCCCCCAGCCAGGGCCAGCGAAGCCCCGGCCGTGGCGGACCCAACAAGAAACCCCCGGCGTGAAATGTCGTTTGAGTTGGACAATGTGCGACTCCGGGGGAAGAGACGAATTATGAAAGATGAAGGATGAGCAAGAAGCGCCGTGGACTCCGGCCTTGACTCATCCTTCATCCTTCCGCCTTCATCCTTTGTCTCTTGGCAGGCGGATCATCAACCGCCCGACCTACTTACTGCTCGCGCGAAGGCCCTTCTCCTTCTCCGCCGTCTGCTTCAGTTCCTCATAGATCTTCCGCGCCGCCTCGACGCGCTTGAGCAGTTCAGGTCCCTGCAAGACCAATTGCCTGACCTCCTGGATACCCTGCTTGGTCGCCTCGTCCTTGCTGTTGGCCTCCGCAACCAGCCGCTCGATCTGCTGCAGGCTCTTGAGCCGCTTGTCGATCAACTGGTCAACCTCGTCGAACTTCCACCATCGCAGGCCCTCGCGGCGGACGTAGATCGGCGTGGTGTGGGCGTGGCAGCCGTTGGTCGCCTTGGCCACGGCCGCCAGCCAGAACCCGTTCTCGGCCTCGATGTCGAACTCGAGGGTGATCTCGTTGTCGCCTTCCTTGGCCGGCTTGGCCGCTTTCAGGTCCTGGCCGAACTTCACCACCTTGACCGACTCGAGCTGCGAGAACTCCGGCTGGCCCATGGCCTTGACCCGAACATGGAGCTTGGCATTGTCCTTGACCACGATCTCGTCGCCGGGCAGCGCATCGTTGACCGTGAACTCGAGCATCGGGCCGTTGGTCACGAAGGTGCGGCCCTTGCGGACCGCCTCGAACCAGTCGTCGGCGCTGAAAGATGCCTTCTTGCCGGTATAGCCGTAGAGCCGCACTTCGCCGATCGTACCGCCCCATGGAACGTCGGAGCCGCTTGACGCGGTGACCTTGAACCCCAGGTCCAGGAACTCGTACCACAACCCGGTGCCCAGGCTGCCGAACTGCAGCACCTCCACAAAATCGCATTTGCCCTTGGGGATGTTGACGCTCATGTCGCGATGGACGTGAAACATGCCGGAATTGACGTGGGCATAACCCCACAGGCCGCCCTGGCCGTGCACCGTGTCCGCGACATAGTCATAAAGGTAATACTGATCGGTGTCGCGGACCATGCTGGTGGTGTTCATCGAGATCGTGTGGCCGATGTACTCGTGCGTCCGCGGGCACTCCTGGCCGGGCGAGAGGACATAATCCCCGTCGATCACCCGGTAGTCCTTGCCGAACCCGCGCTGCTCGAAGTACGTCCGGGTGATGTCGCCCATCTTCACGATGTTGCCCAGGTGGATGTCCTCGGCCTGCAGCCAGGCCATCAGCCGGGCCGCATCGCTGTCACTGAGGATCTGCCCGTGGACGTGATCGTCGCCCGAATACCACCCGAGCGTCCGCATGTCGATCCATCGTTTCGGGCGATAAGTCTTCTCCGTGACCTGCCTCGACTGGACGGTGAAGCTCTCGAAGACCGGCGTGTGCTCGACGCCGCGCCGGATCGCGATGTCGTATTCGCCCGGCGGCAGGGTCATGTCCAGCGGTCCGGGCACGCACCACCACTGGCCACCCTGACGGCCAGGAATGTTGGCAGGCCGGTGGCCGCTGTTGTTGCCGTTGCCGTCGAACTGGCCGGTCAGATCGACGGCGTTACTCGGCTTGCGGTCGCGCCCCGTCGCCTTCGAGGTGATCCGCACCATCGCCGGGCAGGGCTTGCCGCTGTCATCGGATTGGACCGTCAGCTTCAGACGGCCGGTCTCGGGCATGTTCACCTTCGCCACGGTCCGAATCGGCTCGGCGTCCGGACGGCGAAACTCGATCGGCAGCGTGATCGTCCGGGCCGGCAGCGTGTGCATCCCCAGCAGCACCCAGGTGACCCCGGCCGGGGCGTAATCGATCCAGACGACCTTGCGAGACTCCGGCAAAGACTGGTCGATTTCGTAGGTCGAGAAGAAGTTGCCGCCGCTGCCGTTCTCGATGCGCAGCAGCAGCGCGCCGGTGTCGCCGACCATCTCGTGCGGTCCGTAAATCGAAGGCTTGACCAGGCCGCCCTCGAACGAGATCCGCATGAACTTTTCGCTCTTTTCCAGCACCGCGACGAACTGCTCACCGGCCTTGGCAACGGCCTTATCGGCCTGCTTGCGGGCGTCGGCGTCGCCGCGGGCTTCGCGAAGCCGGCGCTGGGCCTCGCGGATCCGGCGGTTGATCTCATCGACAGTGCTCTTTTCCTCCTGCGTTAACAAGTAGGGGTGGTTCTGCAGCAGCGAGGAGACCATATCGACCGCGTCGGTCCTGGGGTTCTCGCGCTGCTCCTGAGCTGCCGCCGGAAGGGTGAGCAATCCCACAACAGCACATGACAATAAACTGCTCCACGTCATCGCTCGTGTCATGATGGGTCTCCTGTCCGCGAATGGTGACTGAAATACCATCGAACACCGCCGGCCACACCGGCCGCGAGTGTAAGTAGCAGAACCGCCCCGACCCCCGCGATCACCTTCTCCTGCCCCGACATGCCCGCCCGAACCGGGTCTGCGACGGTCGCAGCCTCCGCCTGAGAACCCGTCGCAGGTGCCACTGGCGGCCTTTGTCCCGAGCGCAAGCCGAGGGGCTTGCCCGCCGGTGCATCCGCCTGTGCCGGGGCTGCCTGGCAGGACAGCGATATCACCCTTGGCCCAGTTGCCCCCTCCGACGTCTGCGAAGGCCGTTCGCCGTCATCGGGAGTGATACGAACCCCGTCCTTGCCGCTGGCGTCGAGTACGTCGATCCGAGGTGCGTCCGGCCAGAGCTTGTCCTCGATCCGGATACGGCTGCCGGCCCGAAGCCAGTCGGGAGTTCGAGCGAAACAGAATAGTCGCAGGATATGGTGCGACGGCGCCACTTTCGGCACCTCGAGCAGATCGATCTGCGGATCATACAGCGGCACCACCGTCAACGGCCGGCCGTCGACGCTCAACGTGACCGAATCGCGGAGCGTCTCCGCCAAACCCGCCATGTAAACCGAGAGCTCCGCCGTAGTGATGGCCTCGTCATGGTCGCGGTCCATGCGCCGCCGCTCCCCCAGCGACGGGTATTCGTAGAAGGTCAGTTCAACGGTGATGTCGATGTTCCGCGGCCCGACAACAACCTTCGCCTCGTGACGAATGTATGTCATGAGGATGGCATGGGCCCCGGCTGTCGGAGCGTCCCGAAGGCACGTGCTTACCGCGAGAACAGCGAGCAGAGACAGCTTCTGGGGGCCGGCGCAGTGCCTGCGGAAGAATGATATCGTGAGCCCACTTTCCACGGGCCTGTTCTCCCTGACGCCGACATGTTGCCGGTTGACCACCGCCGGGATGAACCCGGCGGCTCGCTGTTCGCGAACACCAGCTTCTCGCCCGGCCGCCGACCGGGTCAGATGTACTCCTGGTACAGTTCCCTGCTCGGCCCCGGAATCACCACCGCCGAAACCAGCAGGCCCTTCTCTCGCACCACGTCGGCGCCGACATTCACGCCCGACTGGCAGTCGGCCACCGAGCCGGTCATCAGCACGAAGCCTTTGCCGCCCAGGGCCATGGCCATGTGGATGCGAAACAGGGTGACGCCGGCAGCCTTCGCGGCGGCGTCGGCGGCCTCGAGCACGCTGGCCGTCGAATAGGTCTCGATGATACCCAGGGCCTTGGGCGACGCGCCGTCGAGCTGAACTGACTGCCCGAGCGCCGGAAAGACGCTCGGGTGCACGTTCGGGATCAGGATGGAATCAATCACCCCGTCCGGAGCCGCGTTGAGCCCGGCCTCGACCGCCGCCTGCACCGCCGCCACCTGGCCGGTCACCACGTTGATGTACTTGCCCGAACAGATCGTCCGCCCGAGGACCAGCTTGACGTCCGCCGCCTTGAGCATCGCATCCTGGACCTTGTACCCGATGCCGACACTGGTCAGCTCGATCATTCCAATGGCTTCAAGCATGTTAAGCCTCAATCACGACTGCGTCGGTCACCTGACTGACTCGCCCGCTGATGCTCGCGTGGACAAACGCCCCGAGCTGTCCGTCCGCCGGCTTGCCCACCACGTCGCCGGCCTTGACCGCATCGCCCACCTTCACCGTTGCCGCCGCTGGAGCACCCACGTGCTGCTTGAGCGGCAGCTTGACCCGCCGGGTGACCAGCGACGCCTCCAGCAGCGGACCCTTGTTCCTGTATTCCGACAGGCCGAGCTTGCGGATCAGCCGCCCGATGGGCACCCGGCGATTGTCCAGGTGCAGCTCGGGACGCACCGCGACCGCCTCGACCTCCCATTTGCGCCCTTCGGACATCAGCCGCCGCTTGTTCTGGACGCAGACCTTGCTCGGGTCGAGATCCTCCGGGCAGGCCATCATCGTGCACAGGTTGCACTCGCAGCAGAACAGCGTGCCGATGACGTTTGCCTCGCCGACCATGCTGTAGCACAGTGATCGCATGGCCTTGTGCGGCTCGATCGGGTGGCCGAGCAGGTAGCGCGGGCAGAACTCGGTGCAGAACGAGCACTGGTCGCACGCGCTGGCCCCGATTCGCGACGTCGCCTTCCAGTCGGCCGAAATCATGTAGCGCCCGGCCAGCCGATGGTCCCTGGGCAGGACGATCAACCCGCCGGTGGTCTTGGTGACCACGTCGCGGAAGTCGGTGCACAGCCGGCCCATCATCACCCCGCCGACCAAGGCGACCGGATCGTCCACTATGGGCCCACCGGCCATGCCGATCACCTCCCGGAAGGTCGCTCCTACCGGCACACGGACCGTCACAGGCTCGGCCACCGCCCCGGCGACGGTGAGAAACTTCTCGGTCACCGGCCTGGCCCGGGCGACGTTCAGGGCGGTCTCGACGTTGGTGACCACCACCCCGACGGCCAGGGGAATCTTGCCAGGCGGGATGATCCGCTTGGTCACGTCATAGACGAGGATGAATTCGTCGCCCGTCGGATAGCTGTCGGCCAGCTCGACGATCCGCATGCCCGGCGGCAGCTTGGGCCGCAGCATCTCGACCACGTCGTGATACTTGCCCTTGACCCCGATGACCGCATCCTGGGCCCCGACCAGCCGTCCGGCCTGCGACAGGCCGTCGATCACCTCATCGGGGTACGCCCGGAGCAGTTCCTTATCCTTATGCAGCAGGGGCTCACATTCCGCGGCATTGAGGATGATGGTGTCCGCCTTGGCTCGGAACTTTACATGAGACGGGAAACCGGCCCCGCCCGCCCCGACGACGCCCCACGACTGTATCTGTTCAACCGAAGCTTGTGGCATTGTGGATTTCGCCAATAACCGTTGGCCGCCCGGCGACCGGACGGTAGATCTGTTAAGTTATCATGACCGCCCCCGGATGGCCAGCGCCGGGCCGGTGTGCCACTGCTGAGATGTTGGTCTCCGGCACAGTTGAAGGTATCTTCGCGTATCTCAGGCGGGCGCCGGCCTGGCGGGCCAAAACCTGTGCGTTCGCCGATCGAGGCCCCAGCGAAGAGGATCGTGACATGGCAGAGCAACTGGCACTTCACGGCGGACGACCCATACGGGAAAAGCCGTTCCCGGCCTGGCCGGTCTACGGCGAGCCGGAGACACAGGCCCTGATCCGAGCCCTGCGCAGCGGCAAGTGGGGCAAGCTGGACGGGTCGGAGGTGGCGGCATTCGAGCGGGATTTCGCCAGTTACCAGGGTGCCGAGCACGGCATCGCGGTGGTCAACGGCACGGTCTCGCTCCAGATCGCCCTCATGGCGGCCGGAATCCAGGCCGGCGACGAGGTCATCGTCCCACCGTACACCTTCCTGGCCACGGCCACCGCAGTCATCACCGCCAACGCCACCCCCGTCTTCGCAGATATCGAGCTCGACACCCTCAACATCGACCCCAATGCAATCGAACCCCTGATCACACCGCGAACCAGGGCCATCATCCCGGTACATTTCGCGGGCCTCCCGGCCGACATGGACGCGATCATGGCCATCGCCCGGCGTCACAACCTCATCGTCATCGAGGACGCCGCCCACGCCCACGGAGCCGAATACAAGGGCCGTCGGGCAGGCTCCATCGGGCATTTCGGCTCGTTCTCCTTCCAGTCGAGCAAGAACCTGACCGCCGGCGAGGGCGGTTTCATCACCACCAATGATCCCGAGCTGGCCGAGCGATGCCGATCGATCCACAACTGCGGGCGACGGCCCGGCCATGCCTGGTACGAGCATTTCGTCATCGCCGGCAACTTCCGGCTGAGCGAAATCCAGGGCGCCCTGCTCAACGCCCAGATCCAGCGGCTCGAAGAACAGACCCGGCGGCGCGACGAGAACGGACGGTACCTGGCCGAGCACCTCGGTCAGATCCCCGGGATTAAGCCCCAGCGAATCCCGCCCGACTGCACCCGGCACGCGTTCCACCTGTTCTGCTTCCGCGTGGACGCCCGCGAACTCGAGGCCCCACGGCCGGCGTTCCTCAAGGCTCTGGAGGCCGAGGGGATCCCGAATTTCGGCGGCTACCCGCTCCCGCTCTACCGGCAGCGGCTCTTCCTCGACCGCCAGTTCGGCCCGTACGCCGGCTGCCAGGGCGTTGACTACGCAAAAACCCGTTGCCCGAACTGCGAGACGATCTGCTACGAACAGGGAGGCTGGTTCGAGCACCGCATGCTGCTCGGCACGCGTGCGGATATGGACGACATCATCGCGGCGTTCCGAAAGGTCTACGACAACCGCGACAAGCTCCGCGATTAGCGTCGTAGGAGCGGCTTGTAGCCGCGATCTTGACGAGCCGGCGGGTTTATCCCGCCGGTAGGAGCGGTCTCCGACCGCGATTTCGTCTGTAGGAGCGGCCCGCCACAGCGGGTTTCGCTCCGCTCAACTTGTCGCCGCGATCTTGACGAGCCAAGGGGTTTATCCCCTTGGTCTTCAGCGGATCGGGAACTACGAGCCAACATATTAGCCATTATATTCGAATTCCGCAGATAATGGCCAATATGTTAGCCGCAAGTTTCCAGGAGAACCACGCGTCACCCGCTGGGTCCGCCGCTGGACAGGCGTCTTGAGTTCACCGGCGGGCGCAATGGAGACGCTCGCCAGCCGTAGTTTCGTGGTCGTGAGCAGGTACACCTGTATCCGCGTCCCGAAGACGAGCATGGAGGAGATCAACTCATGTGCTTCGCGATAACGGTTGCGTTGTTTGCTTCGGGAGTGCTGGGCGATGCGTCAGCCGACAAGCGGGTTCTGGCCACTTTTGAAATGGCTGAAGAGCGCAACGCGATCCGGACCCACGAGGCCAATGCTCAGCCCACACCGCGTCATGCCACGGACGGGGCGGTTGCCCTGAAAGTGACGTTCAAGCCGGCCGAGTGGCCCAACGTAAAGATCGTCGCCCCGTCGCCATGGGACTGGAAAGAATTCGACGGTCTGGCGATCGACATCGCCAACCCGGGCACGGCACCGATCGACTTCGGCGTCCGTGTCGACGACGACCTGACCGGCGGCCCCGAGCACTGGCGACAGGGCTCCGGCACGGTGAGACCGGGTGAGGCGGCCGCCTTCGTTCTCCCGCTGGGACCGGACCCGATGACCTACGGCATGCGCGGCCTGCCAACCGCGCCGGGCATGCGCGGCCTGCGCGGAGACCAGAAGACAAAGATCGATCTCGGCCACGTCGTCGCCTTCCAGGTGTTCCTGCACCGGCCGGCCTCGCCGCAAACACTCGTGATCGACAACTGCCGCCTCGTCCACTGGAACCAGCCATTGGACGGCATCGTTGACCTGTTCGGCCAGTACGCCAATGCCGACTGGCCGGGCAAACTGAAGAACGCCGCCGAGTTCACCAGACGACTCAAGGCCGAGCGCGCGGAGTTGAAGTCACGGCCGGCCTTGTCGAACCGCGACCGCTTCGGCGGCTGGACCAAAGGCCCGAAACTCAAGGCGACGGGTTTTTTTCGAGCGGAGAAGATCGATGGCAAATGGTGGCTGGTCACGCCCGATGGGCATCTCTTCTGGTCGATCGGCATGGACTGTGTCGGCGCCGAGGCTTCCACAATCACCACCGGCCGTGAGAGCCTCTTCTCCTGGCTGCCCGACCCGAGCGACCCGCTGGCGCAGTATCGCGGCCGCATCAAGGCCGCCCACATGGGCCCGGTGAAGGATGGCGACACGTTCAACTTCTACACTGCCAACCTGCAGCGCAAGTTCGGCCAGCACTGGTTCGAGCCCTGGTCGGATCTGACCCTGTCGCGATTGACCTCCTGGGGCTTCAACACCATCGCCAACTGGTCGGACCGCCGCCTCTACGGCAACGGTCGCGTGCCGTACGTAGCCACGGCCCACATCGGCGGCAACCACGCCCGGCTCAGCAGCGGCTCGGACTACTGGGGCAAAATGCACGACCCCTACGACCCGAAATTCATCGACGACACGGCCAATGCCGTGCGACCGATCGCCGAGCAGGTCAAAAACGATCCGTGGTGCATCGGCTGGTTCGTGGATAACGAGCTGAGCTGGGGCGGATTTGGCGACCAGGCCGGCCGGCATGGCCTGGCTCGCGGTGCCCTGGCCGAGCCGGCGGCCTCACCCGCCAAGCGGGCATTCATCCGCCAGTTAAAGACCAAATACGAACGAATCGAACAGCTCAACGACGCCTGGGGTACGAAGCTGGCCGGCTGGGAGGCCCTTGATCCGCCGTTCAAGGTTGAAAGCACGATCACCGAGCCGATGAAAACGGACATGTACGCGTTCGTGAAGGACTTGGCCCGCCGCTACTTCACCGTTGTGCGCGATCAGTTGCGAAAGGTGGACCCCAGCCACCTGTACATGGGCTGCCGGTTCGCCTGGCAGACCGAAGAGGCGGTGCAGGCCTCGGCTGAGCTCTGCGACGTGGTCAGCTTCAACATCTACGCGGTTACGCCCGACCCGAAGCGGATGGAGGCGGCCCGGCCGTCGGACAAACCCTGCATCCTCGGCGAATTCCACTTCGGGTCCCTCGATCGCGGCATGTTCCACACCGGGCTGGTCGCCGCTGCCGATCAGCAGGCTCGAGCCGCCATGTATCGCGACTACGTGAACATCGCGCTGGACAACCCCATGGTCGTCGGCTGCCACTGGTTCCAGTACCTCGACCAGCCCCTCACCGGCCGCAGCTACGACGGCGAAAACTACAACATCGGCTTCGTCACCGTCACCGACACGCCCTATCCCGAGATGGTGAAGATCGCTCGCCAGACGCACGACGAAGCCTACTCGCGACGATGGGGCGGGTCAGGTCGCTGACAACCGCTGCCCGCGGCTTGAGATCACTCTGCAGCATTTGTAAGCTGGAACAGCAGACCGTGTGCCATTGTCGTGCAGGCTCGTGAGGAAATGACGAATGCCGAAGTCCGAATGTCGAAAGAAACCCAAATGACGAAGCCCGAATGACCCAATGCACGCAGCGCCCGTCGCACCCCCATTCGGATTTCGTCATTCAGGCTTCATTCGTCATTCTGGTTTCGTCATTCGGGTTTTGCGGTCGGAGTCTTCTCGCAGTCCGAATCGAGGTTTAGTCCGTGTCCCCGCGCGAATGCGTACAGGCCGAGTTCCGTTTCCAGCAGATCAACCCGGTCCCCTATTGGCTGCAATGGGACAAGTCGCTGGATGCGGGGCTGGACGAGCATTTCGGCTCGACCGGCTGGCGGCGCGGTGTGATCCCCTACATCGTCGGCCGGCACTTCGGTCACCGGACCTGGCCGCTCAAGGACGGCCGCGCCGGCGATGCTTTCGGCAGCATCCTTCGCGTCGGCGAAGCCCCCAGCGTCGAGCAGCCGGTCCTCTCCGAAGCCAGTCTGCAAGGGTATCGATGGCCCTCGCCGGACCAGCTCATCGACTGGACCGAAATCGAGGCGTTCTTCCGGCCGTACCCCGACAGCTTCCGCATGTGCGGCCTGGCCATGGGCTTGTTCGAACGAAGCTGGCTTATGCGCGGCTTCGAAAACATCCTCGTGGACATGATGCTGGCCCCGGACTTTGTCCACGAACTGCTCGACGGCATTCTCGATCTGCATCTGAAGGTGATGGAGCGGATCGCCGCTCGCATCCCCATCGACGCCTATTTCGGCGGCGACGACTGGTGCGACCAGCGCACGGTGATGATGGGCCTTGACCTCTGGCGGCAGTTCTTCAAGCCTCGCCTGCGGGAGATGATCCACCGGTGCCACGAGCTCGGCCTGGCCTACGTGCTTCATTCGTGCGGAAACGTCGCTCCGCTCGTCGACGACCTGCTGGAAATCGGCCTCGACGGCCTCGAATCGCTCCAAGCCGAGACCATGAACGTCTACAAGCTCAAACGCAAGGTCGCCGGGCGGATGATGCTCATCGGCGGCATGGGTGTGCAGCGGCTGA
>CAZPIO010000058.1:0-44408 GCA_964586235.1 uncultured Planctomycetales bacterium | reverse complement strand
GGATCATCGAGATCCGGGCGCTGGCCCGCGAGGCCGGTTACCGCACGAAGATCGCGGTGTCCTCGATCGACAGCAAGGTGGATGCGGTTGGGGCGTGCGTGGGCGTTCGCGGCAGCCGGATCAAGAACATCGTGCTCGAGCTGGGTGGGGAGAAGATCGACATTGTTCGGTGGAACGAATCGTCGCAGATTCTGATCGGGAACGCTTTGAAGCCCGCCGAGGTACAGGAGACGGCGCTCTGTTTCGAGTTGGGACGGGCGACGGTGGTGGTTGCCGAGGACCAGCTTTCGCTGGCCATCGGCAAGCGCGGGCAGAACGTGCGGCTGGCGGCCCGGCTGACCGGCTGGGACATCGATATCCTCACCCCGGCGGAATACAACAAGAACCTTGACGAGTTGGAGAAGGTGCTGTCGGCAATCGAGGGGGTGGGTGAGGACAAGATCGCCAAGATACAGGCGCTGGGCATCATCTCTCTGGGCGACGTAGAGGAAGTGGGCACAGCTCCGCTGGTCAAGGATGTCGGCTTCAGTGAAGAACTGGCCGCCAAGGTGGTGAGTATCGCGTCCGAGGAGGCGAAACGTCTTGCCGCCGAGACGGCGGCTGCCAAGGCTTTGGCGCTTGAGGAGGCTGCCGCGGCGGCCGCTGCCGCCGAGCAGGCGGCGGCTGCCGGTGCGGAGGCCGCTGAGAGCGAAAGTGAGATGCCGCAGGCCGCGACGGCGGAAGGCGTCGTTGCTGAGCCGATGGCAGGCGATGAGGCTGGGACGGTTGCTCCTGAACCGGTGCCGGGCGGCGAGACGGAGAGCGCCGCCGGTGAAGGCGAGCAGCCGGTATCGGCCTGAAGGTTTTCGGGCGTCGTCGAGGTGATGGCGTCCCGCCAACGGACCGCCTGTGCGGGCGGTGCAGTTTTGTGAGGGGACAGGGCGAGAACGGGTCGTCCGGGAGGTCACTTTTGTCGGACAAGCTTCGGGTCCACACACTGAGCAAAGAGCTGGGCGTCACCAGTAAGGCGATCATCGAGAAGTGCAAGAGCGAGGGCGTCGAGGGGGTGACGAACCACATGTCCGCGCTGTCGGCCGGGCTAGCTGAGACGATCCGGGAGTGGTTCAGCGTGGCCGACCACAAGACCGCGGTAGAAGAGGCGGCCCCCGTGGACATCGATGCCGTTCGCGTCAAGCGCCGGGGCACTCGCAGGAAGAAGGCTGCCGCGGAGTCTGCGCCGGCCGAGGCTCCAGAGACGGCGCCGGCGGTCGAGGTCGCGGAGGCGCCTGCCGAGGAGCAGGCGGTCACGGCGGTGGCGGTAGAGGAGCCGCCGGCTCCACCCGCGGGGCCCACGATTATCCCGCCGGAGATCGTAACGGTTGAGACACCTGAAGCCCCGCCCGCGCCTTTGGCCGAGCCCCCACCCGAGGCTCATCCGGAGGAACCGGTCGTGGCCAGACCGGCGGCGCATGCCCCGGCGGTGGTGCCGCCAACCCCGCCCAAGCCGCCGGAGGTTATTCGGCCGGCCGGGCCACAGAATGTGCCCGCACCTGCGCAGATGCGAGGTCCGAGGGTCGTCGGTTACGCACGGCCCGATCCGATCACCCGACCTGTCCCGCGCGCGCCGAAGAGCATCGGGCCCCCGCCTGACGCGACGGAACCGGAAGGTCCGGGCCACCGCCGCGGGGCCAAGGGTGGCAAGGGTCCGGCTTATGAAGACGTGCCGGGCAAGAAAAGCCGTCAGCGAGTCAATCCGCGACGATCGACCACCTCGTTGTCGGAGGTTGGCGAACGTCTGAGGGAGTGGAACGACCGGGACTTGCTCGAACGCCAGGAGCGACTGCAGTCGGCGAGCGGGCGGGGAATCCACCATCGCGCCCGCGAGAAGGGCCCTGAGCCGGCCAAAGCTCGGGTTGCTCCTCGCAAGACCAAGGCGGAGGTGGCCGAACCGATCATTCTTCACGAGTTGTGTTCGGCCACAGGTGTCGGGATGGCCCAGCTCCTGCCTAAGCTGATGCATGAACACAACATGGGTCTCGTGCATCGCAACACGGTTATCCCGACGGAAATTGCCGAGATGATCATGCTCGACTTCGGGGTTGAGATCAAGGTGGCGAAAGCGAAGACCGAGCTTGACCTGGTGGTAGAGGAGTTCGCTGCTCGCGAGCGAAACAACCTGCAACCGCGTCCGCCGGTGGTGACTATGCTCGGGCACGTGGACCACGGAAAGACGAGCCTGCTGGACGCGATTCGCAAGACGTCGGTTGCCGCTGGCGAGGCGGGGGGCATTACCCAGCACATCGGTGCCTACCGGGTGCAGCACGGCAACCTGTCGGTGACGTTCCTGGATACGCCCGGCCACGAGGCCTTTACGGCGATGCGGGCCCGCGGCGCGAACCTGACGGACGTGGTGGTCCTGGTGGTGGCGGCGGACGACGGGGTGATGCCGCAGACGGTGGAGGCCATCAACCACGCGAAGGCCGCGAAGGTCACGATTATCGTGGCTCTCAACAAGATCGACCTGCCGGGGGCCGACATCAACAAGATCTACGGCCAGCTTTCCGAACTGGGGCTGGCTCCCACTGAGTGGGGGGGTGACATCGACGTGGTCAAGACGTCGGCGGTTACCGGCCAGGGGGTGCCCGAGCTGATCGAGCACCTGGGCATGCTCACCGAACTGCTGAACCTGCGGGCGGACCCGACGGTTCCGGCGATGGGCAGCGTGATCGAGGCGCAGATGACCCAGGGCGTCGGGCCGCTGGCCCGGGTTCTGGTCCGGGAGGGGACGCTCCGGCCGGGCGACTTCATCCTGTGCGGCAGCGCCGCCGGGCGCGTCCGGGTGATGCGCGACGATCGCGGACGGCAGATTGAGGAGGCCCTGCCGGGCTGGCCCGTCGAGCTGGCCGGCCTGGATGAAGTGCCCAACGCAGGCGAACACTTCTATCAAGTGGAGTCCCTGCACCGGGCCAAGGCCATCGCCGAGTCGGTCAGTGTCCAGCGCCGGGCCGAGACCCTCACCAAGGCCCGCAAGCCGCAGACCCTCGAGGAACTCCTGCGTCAGCGGGAGGGCGAGGCGGTCCCGGAGCTGAACCTCATCCTGCGAGCCGACGTCCAGGGTTCCGTGGACGCCCTGCTCAAGGCCCTGGGCGAGATTCCCAGCGACCAGGTGAAGCTGAACTTCCTGCACACCGGCATCGGTTCGATCTCGGAGGGTGACGTGGTGCTGGCCGCGGCGAGCAACGCGTTGATCGTCGGTTTCAGCGTGACCGTCGATGCGGCGGCCCAGCGGATGGCCGAGACCGAGGGCGTGGACATCCGCCTTTACCGGATCATCTACAACCTCATTGACGACGTGCGAAACGCCCTGGAGGGGCTGCTGCCCAAGGACAAGAACGAAGAGAAACGAGGCCGCGCCGAGGTCCGGGAAGTGTTCCGCATCTCGCGGGTGGGGGCGGTTGCCGGGTGCATGGTCACCGAAGGGCCGGTGCTGCGCTCTCATTACGCACGCGTGATCCGGGACGGACAGATCATCGTGCCGACGCCGGACGACGCGAAGCGCGGGCGGCATCGCTCGCTCGCCTCGCTCCGCCGGTTCAAGGATGACGTGCGCGAGGTTCGGGCTGGGATGGAGTGCGGGATCCGCATCGAGAGCTTTGACGACGTCAAGCCCGGAGACGTGATCGAGACGTACGAGATCGTGGAGACGACCCGGAAGCTGTAAGCGGCGATCGGCGGGGGTGAGATGTCCACGGAGCGAATGGTGGTTGGAACGCTGAATCTGAAGCTGGCGATTTTCGGTTCGTATTCACTGAAAGACAAGCGTCGGGTAGTGAACAGTCTGAAGGACCGGCTGAAGAGCCGATTCAACGTATCCGTGGCGGAGATTGGCTCGCTGGACCGCCGGCAACAGGCGGAACTGGGTGTGGCCCTGGTAGCCAACGACGGGCAGTTTGTTGAGACGGCTCTCGACAAGCTGGTGGAGTATGTTCGCCAGGACACCTCGGCCTCGCTGGTGGATTGCCGGCGCGAGGTGTTCTGAGTCGGGGCCGGAGTGCCGGAGCCGGTGAGCGGCCCCGGCCGAGTTGTGATGCGGGCCGGAATGGGGGGCCCGGCGATGAGCATGAAGGGACGCAGACCGGAACGAGTGGCGACGATTGTGCGGTCGGTGGTGAGCGACGCGATTGCCACCAAGTTGAGCGATCCGCGGATTGCGCCGCTGGCGAGCGTAACGCGGGTCGAGGTCAGCGCGGACCTGGAGTACGCGAAGGTCTGGATCAGCGTGCTGGGCGAGGAATCGGTGCAGCGGCGGACGCTGGCGGGGCTGTGTTCGGCGGCCGGATACGTTCAGCGTCTGCTGGGCAGCGAGCTGTCCATCCGGCACTGCCCCAAGATCAGCTTCCACCTGGACCTGTCGCTGAAGAAGGCGGCGGAGACGATCCGGCTGATCGAGGAGGTGACGTCCAGCAAACGGCGGCAGCCCGACTCTGAGGAGGAGCCGGGCGATGAGGATTTGGTCGAACCTTCGTCGGGGGAACAGGTATGAAGCACGGCGGTGAATACGCCAAGCGCCTCAGGCACCTGTTCAACCAGTTGATCAGGAGGTACGGCAAGCCGGTGCCTTGCGAACCCACCGATCCACTGGGTCAGATGCTGATCGCCATTCTGAACGGCAACACCTCTCATCACAAGGCGATGACCGCATTCCGCAGGCTCCGCGAGCAGATGGTGGATCTGAATGAACTGCGGGTGACGCCGGTCAGCGAGCTGGCCAGGGCCCTGGGCCCGTCGATTCCTCAGGCGGAGGTGAAGGCCCAGCGGATTGTCGATGTGCTGAACGACATCCGCCGCCGGCACGACACTCTGGATCTCTCGTTTCTCAAGCAGCGGGGGCGGCGTGAGGCTCGGGAGTATCTCGAGTCTCTCGAGGGAGTCGATCGGGCCACGGCCGCGAGCGTGACATTGATGAGTCTGGGGGGCCACGCAATCCCCGTTGACGAGTTGACGCTGCAGGTTCTGAAGAAGGAAGGCGCGGTTTCACCTGGCGCTGACCTGGTCGAGGTCCAGAGCTTTCTTGAACACCACATTGCGGCCTCGGATGCGATGGCATTCGCGCAGCTTCTCGATCGGCATGTGGCGAGTGTGGGCGGGCGGTTGCCTGAGGTCCAAGCCGGGGAACCGGCTTCGGGGGCTGTGGCCGCCGGGCCGGCGGGCGAGGAGGCTGCCGCGGCAGCATCCGGGAAGGCCTCCGCGGATTCCGTGAACAGGTCCGGCAAGGCCCGATCGGCCGGAGAAAACGACTGCCCGCCGCGAACCAAACCAGGTCCGTCGCGATCATCGCCGCGCTCGGCAGATCGCCATCGCAAGCCACCTTCGCGACGCGCGGCGACCAGGACAGGGAAGGCAACCCGCCGGCGGTGAGGCGCGAACCGCTGAGATACCGGGCGCCCGCACGAGCAGACGGAGTGGAATCCCGCAGCGCAGTGTGCTTGAAAGGAGAGCCATCCATTGTCACAGGAGCACGTTCTCAGGATCGGTATACCCAAGGGAAGCCTGACGGAGTCGACGGTTGATCTTTTCCACCGGGCGGGATTCAACCTGAACGTTTCCGGCCGCGACTACTATCCGTCGATCGACGACCCGGAGCTGAATTGCGTGATGTTTCGGGCGCAGGAGATAAGCCGCTATGTCGAGGACGGCGTTCTCGATGCCGGCCTGACAGGTTACGACTGGATTCGCGAGAATGGCAGCAGCGTGCGAGAGGTCTGCGAGTTGGCTTATTCCAAGGCCACCAGCAATCCGGCCAGGTGGGTGCTGGCGGTGCCGAGCGAATCGAAGGCCCGCAGTCCCGAGGATCTTGACGGGGGCATCGTATCCACCGAGCTGGTGCGAGTCACGCGGGAGTATTTTGAGGCCAAGGGCCTCAACGTCCGGGTGGAGTTCAGTTGGGGCGCGACCGAGGTGAAGGCGCGGCTGGTGGACGGGATCGTCGAGCTGACCGAGACGGGGTCATCGCTGCGGGCCAACAACCTGAAGATCATTGACGAGATCCTCTCGTCGACGACGCGGTTCATTGCCAACAACGACGCATACGACGATCCCTGGAAGCGGGAGAAGATCGACGGCCTGGCGCTGCTGCTGCGAGGGGCCATAGAAGCCCGGGCGAAGGTCGGGCTGAAGCTGAATGTTCCGAAGGCGAACTTGAACAAGGTGCTGGGTATCCTGCCGGCGGAGCTGTCGCCGACCATTTCCTCGCTGGCAAATGAGCGATACGTGGCTGTCGAGGTGATTCTGGAGGCGGTGATTGAAAGGCAGCTCGTGCCCCAGCTTCAGAAAGCGGGCGGCACGGGGATCGTAGTTTATCCCCTGAACAAGGTGATCCCGTGAGGCTCGATCCGGTTTCCGGGACGCGACGGGGGCGGGGCAGCGACATATAAGATTGCAGGCCGACGGATTGCGACCGTGAGGGTCGGCAGCAGCGACAGCCCGCTGAAGGGATGGCGCCCGATGATTCGTGTGTTAGAGAAGCGGCTGGTGCGGCTTGCGGGAGCAGCTTTGTGCCTGTGGAGTCTCCTGGCCGGCTGCCAAGGGCCGTCCGGACCCGCGGCGAGGCCGGCAGAACCGATCTGGCTGGCGCCGTTCCAGCCTCCCCCCGACTTCGACAAACAGAGGGCGGCGCTTGCTTTGAGCCGGATTCCAGACGATCCGCCCTCGCCACCGGCCGCCTCCGCGCCGGCGGCGCAGTTGCCGCCGGCCGTGCGGAGTCAACTGGCCGAGGCCGGGCAGTTGTTCAATCGAAAGCAGTACACGGAGTGCATCGCGGCGCTTGAGAGGATGCTTGGCGCGGCCGCTGATTGCCATGACGCCCATCGGCTCATGGCCCTGGCGTGCGTGCAGGCGGGCAATGATGAGCGGGCCGAGTTGTCAGCCAGGCGTGCATTGGAGCTTCGTCCTGACGACCTCGTCGCCCACTACGTGGTCGGCCGCCTGGCCGAGAAGCGGCGGGACACCGCCAAGTCGATTCGCGCCTACCGGACCGCGCTGAAGTGCAGGGCGACGCCCGAGGATGCGGCTTATCTGATCCTGGTCCATTACCGTCTGGGCCTGTTGCTGGACAAGGAACGCTACTACAAGGCCGCCGCCGAGCAACTGGAGCTGTTCGAGGCGGGTGCCCGGTCGTTGGGTTCGCGGGTTCAGGCGAACGCGGAGCTGGCCTCGATCGTTCGGTTGCAGCGAGGCCTGGCCGCGGCTCGGGTGGCCCGGGCGCGCAGCTATCTGGGTGATTTTGCCGGTGCCGCCGCGGCTCTGAAGCTTGCGGTGGAGCAGTCTCCGAAGGATCTGGAACTCCGCGGCGACTATGTTCGCACGCTGGTGTGCGCCGGGCGTCTCGATCAGGCGATGACCGAGTCGCGGCGGTTCGTCTCGGACAGCCAGGGCAGCAAGGAGGCGGTCGAATTGCTGCTGGGTGTGTATCGCGCGGCCGGTCGCCCCGACGGCGGTGTAGCGGCGATGCGCGACGTGGTGTCACAGCAGCCGGATAACGTGGAGTTGCGGCTTCTGTTCAGCGACGCGCTGGTGGATGCCGGGCGTTACGAGCAGGCCGTATCGACGCTGCAGGACCTGGTCAGGCGGTTTCCGAAGGCCACGGATGCGCAGTGGAAGCTGATCTCGATTCAGCGGCTTCGCGAGGACTGGCCGGGCTGGTTGCTGGCCCTGGCGCAGATACTGTCGGCCGAACCGGTCGAGTATGAACGGGCGAACCGCGAACTGGACCAGGCTCCGCTGGAGACGGCGGAGGGTATTGGGGGGGAGGCGGTGGCGGACGGGGCCAGGCGCCGGTTGATGCCAGAGCAGCCGGCGGAGGCGCCACTGTCGGCGGCTCTGGACTGCCTGGTGGGGCGTGTGTGCGATCGCCTCGACCGCGTGGATGATGCGCGGCGTCTTTTTGATCGCGCGCTGGGCCAGGTTCCGGGTTTCCTCCCCGCGACGATGGGGGTTGCGGAGATGTATATCCGGCGGTGCCGCTGGGATGAGGCCATCGGCTTCCTTCAGGAAGCGGCCTCTTCGGAGCCGCCGTCGCACCTGGTCGAGCGTCTGCTGGGGCAGTGCCACGACGGGCTCGACAACATCGAGGAGGCGGTCGAGCATTACGAGGCAGCCGTCAGGATCGACAGCCAGGACGTGCGGACAATGATACTTCTGGCCGCACTCTATGAACGTCTCGATGATTCCGGCAAGGCTCAGCGACAGTACCAGGCGGTCGTCTCGGCCAATCCCGATTACCTGCCGGGCCGGGAGGCTTACATCCGAAGCCTGATGACGTCCGGCGGGGGGTTTACTTCGGCGGTGGTGGCGGGTCGCGTGGCTCTCGAGTTCGCGGAGATGCAGCGGCGGGGGCCGCGCGATCCGGCGACGATCCGGACGGCGGCCCTGCTCAGGTTCCTGCAGGATCGCGACCGGCAGGCGTACGGAGAGGTGCTGCAAGCACTGATCCGGGCGCATCCCGGCGACGAACGCTCTCGCGAGGACCTGGCCGCGGCGCTGCTGGCTTTCCGGGACTATGAGCCGGCGCGCCGGGTGTTGGCCGAGATGGTCGCGGCATTTCCACGATCCGGCCAGGCGGGCCTGATGATGGCCATGACGCTGGCGCGGCTGTTGGATTTCGACGGGGCCGCTCGTGAGTTCGAGCGGATCCTGGTTCTTCACCCGAACCGTGAGGCCTACCTGCAGGGTCTGGCCGAACTGAGGGTGACGCAACAGAAATACGCCGAGGCCATTCCGGTCTATGAACGCCTGCTGAAACTGCACGACCAGTCTTCCGGCGTTCATCGCGGCAGGCCCACCACGGCGGGCAGGCTGATGGAGGCATATCGGAAGGCGGGACGGCTTGACGAGGCCCGCCAGACGGCTGAGAAATGGCTCTCGGAGATCGACTCCAAGTCGAGGAGCGCCGGGGCCATGCGGGGGATCGGCCGATGGTATCTACTGGCCGCGGACGAGGCCGGCAAGGACTACGATCGCTACATCCGGCGTTGTCGCGAGTGGCTTGAGGCCGATCCACAAGATCCCGAGGTCCGGACCTGGCTGATCGGACTGACGACCGAAGCTCCGGTCGGGACGGTCGGACGGTTCCGTGATTTCGGCGGATTGCTGGGCGCCGGTCGCCGCGACGAGGCGGCGCTCCAGGTGCTCAAGTGGCTCGACGAATCCCCCGGTGATTTCCGGCTGATGCGATCGCTGGCTGACGTGCTGGCAGCGGCCCGGCGGTTTGACGAGGCCATCGAGTTGCAGCGAAGCCTGGTGGCCGGCACCGCCAAGCCCGACGAGAAGCTGGTGCTGCTGTACAGCCTGCAGACCACCTACGTCCGGGCTCGCCGCTATGAGGATGCGATTGCCACCGCCCGCGAATGGATGAACGTTGCCCAGAAACGCTCGACGGACGGCCGGGGCCTGACGCGGCAAGAACTCGAGGGGGCTGTTTTCGAGCAGCGTCGCGTGATCGGCACGCTGATGGCCCAGACGGGCCGCGTCGAAGATGCGATTACCCATCTGACGACCATGCTCGAGCAGGAGGAGGATGATTCGCGGCGCGTGGAGCTGCTTCGAGGGCTGTCATACGTGCTCGGGCGGCACGGCCGATACAATCTCGCCGAAGAGTATCTCCGGCAGGCGTACGAGCTGATGCCGACGGACATCGGCTTGAACAACGATTTCGGCTACACGCTGGCCGATGCGGGCAAGAACCTGGCTGAGGCGGAGCGGATGCTGCGGATGGTGGTCGGAGAGAGCCCCCGGCAGGCCGCCTACCTCGACAGCCTGGGCTGGGTCTTCTACAAGCAGGGCAAGTTTGCGGATGCCTGCCGCTGGCTGGGGCTTGCGGCCGGGCAGGATGAGGGGCAGGACGCCGTTATCTATGACCATCTGGGCGATTCGCTGTGGCGGCTGGGCGAAAAGGACAGGGCGGCCGAGTGCTGGCGACAATCGCTGGAGCTCTATGAGCGGCAACTGGCGGACGGCACGACGGAGTCGAACGACAAGCTGGTGCCCGCTCTCAAGGGAAAGCTCGAGGCAGTTGCCACGGGGAAGGGCCCAGCGGTAGCGCCGCTCGGCGAGACCAGCGCATCGGCTCCGGCCACGCCGTAGGGGGCAGGCGGCCGGGTCGAGCGCGGGGCGCGGGAGGCCCGTGCTCCGCCGGCCCGGCGGCGCAGCGGCATGGCGGCGCGTCTTGTGTTGATGGCCCCCGATGGGGTACATTTCGAGCAGAAGGCTTATTGGGCCAGAGACAGGTTTGCCGGCTGAGCCGGCCGAGCAGCAAGAGGAGAGGTCGAATGTCCGGTCATTCCCATTGGGCGAGGATCAAGCACAAGAAAGGCGTCACCGATGCCCGTCGGGGCCGCCTGTGGAGCAAGCTGGCCCGGATCATCATCGTGGCCGCTCGCGGCGGAGGCGACCCCCGCGACAACCTGCCGCTGCGCTACGCGATCGACAAGGCCCGCGAAGCCAACATGCCCAAAGACACGATCGAGAACGCCATCAAGAAGGGGACGGGCGAGTTGGGCGGCGTCCACTATGAGAACGTCCGCTATGAGGGCTACGGGGCCGGGGGCGCGGCCATTCTCTGCGATGCCCTGACCGACAACCGCAACCGGACGGCACCGGAAGTCAAGAAGATCTTCGAGCGTCACGGCGGGTCTCTGGGCAGTGCCGGATGCGTGGCCTGGATGTTCAGCAACAAGGGGCAGGTGACCGTGCCTCTCAACGCGGCCGACGAAGACAAGATCGCCGAGATCGCCCTGGAGGCGGGTGCGGACGATTACAGGCAGGTCGTTGACGTTTGGGAGATCACCTGCGAGCCAGCTGCCTACGAGCCATTGCGAGCAGCGCTGACGGCGGCCGGGATCACCCCTCTATCTTCCGAGTTGTCGATGGTTCCGTCGAACACCGTGCCGGTGGACGCCGAGAAGGGCAGAAAGGTCCTGGCCCTGGTCGAGGCCCTGGAAGAGCACGACGACATCCAGAACGTCTACTCCAACTTTGAGCTGCCCGACGATGTGATGGCCACGCTGGGGCAGGGTTGATCACCGATCTCGTCAATTCAATGCGATGTCGTCTTGCCGCTCACTTTGACGGTTGAGCCCTGGCTCCGGCCCTTGCCAGTCGGGCGGCGGGGTACAGGGCGTGCCGCACTCCGGGCAGCGTCCGAACTCGTATGAGGCCCGCAGGTCGTACCCGCAGATTACGGTCCACAACATCGAGCGTTGCAGCAGGTCAGGGGGTGATTTGTGGGGCTGGATGTCCTGCATGTCGGTCAGCCTGTCGCAGGGCCGGGCCTGAGGCCAGCCTGGTTGCTCTTGTTACATCGGCTCGTTCCCGCCGAACGCGTCACTCACCCCCCTCACGAGGGAGAGGCAGCAGTCTTGGGCCCGGCGCAGGGTCTCAGGAGGACCAGGTACTCGATGTTGCCTTTCTGCCCCTTGATCGGGCTTTCGATCAACCGGATGACGGTCAGACCGGAGGCCTCGATTTGTCGGCAGACTCTGTCGAACACGGCCTTTGCATCGGCCGAGTCAAGTACTCCGTGCCGCAGGCTCTCGCGGTCCGCCTCATAGTGAGGTTTGACCAGCGCGATGATGCACGCGTCGGGTCTCAGCAGCCGCACGGCATTCGGCAGGATACGCTGCTGCGGTGTCCACGCAACGTCGATGGTGACAAGGTCGACCGGCTCCGGCAGGGCGACATGCATGGCGTTTGTCCGCTCCATGACTACGACGCGAGGGTCGGTTCGCAGCGTATAGGCCAGAACGCCATAGGCCGTATCCACGGCATAGACCCGGCTGGCGCCTCGCCGGAGCAGGGAATCGACGAATCCACCCACATTACTGCCCAGGTCGGCGCAGATCCATCCGGCGGGCTGGATCCCGAAAGCGTCCAGCGCGGCGGCCAGCTTGTCGCCGCCCCGGCTGACGTACGGCTTGTCCTCAGGCTGTGGCATGAGGGCGTCCGATGATCTCGTGCGGCAATCCCAAGACTTGACGAGCCCCGAAGTTCATCCGCGGGACAGTCCTGGCGACAACTCGCTCAGAATACCGGCGGGATGACTCCGACAGGCTCAGTCCAGGCAACCCGCCGGCTCGTCAAGATCGCGGCTGCAAGCCGCTCCAGAAACCGAAGACCGAGGGGATAAACCCCTCGGCTCGCCAAGGCAAAAACAAAAGCGGACGACCGATCGATCGCCCGCGGGAACGTCTGGTTGCAGCCCGGCCGTTTCAGGCCTTGGCGGTCATGGCGTTGAACTTTCGCTGCAGCCCGGAGATCTTCCGGCTGGCGGTGTTCTTGTGGATCGCGCTGCGGGTGGCCGTCCTGCTGATCCGCTTGATGGCCGCGTTGAGCAGCTCGGCGGCCTTGGTTTTGTCGCCGCCAGCCACGGCGGCCTCGAAGGCCCGGACGTCCTCTTTGATCACCCGTTTGAAGCCGCGGTTCCGGGCACGTCGCCTGGCGTTCTGTCGAATCCGCTTCCTGGCGGAAATTGAATGAGCCACTATTTCGTCTCCTGCGTACTGTCCGAGCCCCCTTGGAGGTCCTCGATCCGTTTCCTAACATCTCCCTTACGGTAGTTATAATCCCATTCTATGAGTTGACCGTAGGTTTTCAAGGCTTCCGGGACGTTGCCGTCACCCTGGAGGGCGCGGCCCAGCCAGTAGTGGAGTTCCTTGCCCAACTCGTCGTCGGGTATCTCGTAGGCCCCGATCGCATCGCGGAAGACGTTGGCTGCCTGCTTGAAGAACCCCTTCTCGAAGAAGCAGCGGCCGATGAAGAGGCTGCACCGGAAACGGGTCTTCGGCTCGTTGCGGGCCTCCTGCAGGACCGGAATCGCGTCGTCGTACCGCTGGGTCTCGAAGAGCCGCCGGCCATACTCGAACCGGAAGCCCAGATCCGTCGGGTATTTATCCACCCGTTCCTTGAAGACCGCCAACTCGGTTTTGAGCTGCTTGACTCTGGCCGCGTGGGCCTGGGGGTCCCTTGCCTCCCTGAGTTGGCGGGTTTTGCGGCGGAGCTGTTTCATGTAGATATCGTGTGACCGCAGCCGGTAGCGATACTCGCCGGTCTGGTCGTATGCCCGGGAGAGGATTCTGATGGCCTGGTTCTCCTCGTCGTCGAGTTCGCGGCGGCAAAGGAGGTCCGCCAGTTCATTGATGCGGTTGCCGTTGGCCGGGTCGGCCTCATAGCGCTCCCGGGCCTGGGCGATGAGGACGTCGAGCCGCTCGTCGGCCTGAACCAGCCGGTCCTTGTCCTGCAGGTCGCGCTGGCTCTCCTTGTCGACGATCGAATCGGTGAACGATTCGGCTGAGGAGTACCGCCCCCTGACGATGGTGAGCTTGCCGGCCACATCGCGCAGCGCGGTGGCAATCTCGCCGTCGTTGGGCTTGAGGGCCCGGAGCTTGCTCAGGGCGTCCACGGCCCGGTCGAGGGCGGCGATGGCCAGCTTGGGGTCGGACTGGGCGTTCAGATCGCCGAGCGTCTCGTAGGTTTCGCGGAGGCAGATAAAGCGGGAGGGGCTGGGCTTGGCCTCGCGGACGAGGGCGTCCGCAAGGATCTCGCCGATCCACATGGCGGAGTTGTCGAACCGGCCGGCAGCGGCGTTCTTAAACAGGGCCTCCATGTAGTTAATGTTGCGGGGGTCCATCGACAGGAGCCGCTCGGCGTTGAGCATGCAGGCCTTATAGTCTTTGCCGGAGGTCTTGTACTTCATCGAGTCGACGAAGCCGACTTTTTTGGGGCCGCGGAACAGGGCGGCGGCCCGGCAGGGGTTGTGTCCCTCCTCGACAGCCTCGGGCCAGTATTCGAGCCCGTTGATGTACCACTCGATGGCGTAGTCGTAGTTCTTCTTACTGGCCAGGTCCTGGGCCTTCCTGAAGCATTCCCTGGCTTTGGCGATCTCGCCGGGGCCGAATGTCGGCCTTTCAGATTGTGTGGAATTCTTACTCATGAACGCGGTCAATTCGGCGCTGTCCGGTCGCCCAGCCGTCTGCAGGCAGACTCTCGCGCCCGGATCGGGCAGACCCCAGCAGGAACGAGCCGGGCGTCTACCCGGCTGCGCCTCCTGTCAGGGCGCCACAGGGTTTTCCGGGATGGTCAAGCCTCGCCCAATAGATCGTATCACGATCGGCGGACGGGTCAAGATCGCCGGCCGGCGGCGGTTGTCCGTCGAGGCCTGGGTCTGCTACAATCGCATAATGAACGTGGATTGGAGGCGGTCCGTTTTAATGTGCGTTTCCGAGGTCAACCGATACACAGGGAGATGGGCATGTTGGTCGAGACCCTTCCAAAGAGCATTATCCGCTATCCCGATCCGCGACTTCGTCGCAAGTGCGAGCCGGTGACGGTTTTCGATGACTCGCTGAACGCCCTCGTGGAGCGGATGTTCGAGATCATGGGGAGAGACCGGGGCGTAGGGCTGGCGGCACCCCAGGTGGGAGTGTCCCGACTGCTGTTCGTCTGCAACCCTACGGGCAACCCCCAGGACAACCTGGTCTACATCAATCCCGAGCTATCGGACCTGGTCGGCGCGGTTGAGAGCGAGGAAGGGTGCCTGTCGTTCCCGGACGTCAAGGCCGCCATCCGCCGGGCCAAGAGGTGCCGCATCCAGGCCGTGGACCTGGCGGGAAATCCCATTGACCACACCGGTGAAGGGCTCATCGCCCGCATCTGGCAGCACGAGATGGATCACCTCGAAGGCCGTCTGATCATCGACCGCATGAACGACACCGACAAGATCGCCAACAAGAGAATCCTCGCCGACCTTGAGGCGGAATACCGCAACAGCGCCCGGAAGAAGTAGGCCGCGCCCCGGCGGCGGTTGAGCGGGGATGGAAGGAACCCCATGACCCGAGAGGGCGCGGGTGTTGGTGATCGGCTGCCGGCTCCGGCAATGTAGAACCTGAAAGGAGCAAAGAAAGACAGCCACAAACGAGATCGGGTTCTGTTTTTCGGGCCCCGAGAAGGAAATCCATGCGCGGTGCCGCAGACGATCCCGCGGACGATCGGTGGTGGATCCCCGCTGCCGACAGTGCCATCGGTTACGCCGAAGATCTCAGGCCGGCGCTGGATAGATTTGAAGGATGTGCGAAGGAGATCGCGACGATGGGACTGGGTCGAACGGCACTTTAGTTTTCTTGCGCCGGACAAGAGCATGGGTCTGTGCCTCGCGGGCTCCGTTGCGCTTTTCCCTGCCTTGAAGGGCCTGAGCAAGCCAATCACAAAGACCGCCTGCGCTGGGTATTACATCATCACGATGATCATTCATCGATACGGGAAGCTTGGTTGGGTGCTGTCAGATGCCTTACGGTGTTCAGTCTGGTAACGATTCGTCCCGCGGCGCGGCAAAACGTATTGACAAAAAGCGATTGCGTCGGTAATATGCCAATAGGGAAATCGGAAAAAGGCGATGTAAGCCTTGCCGGTTTGCAGCATATCTTCAGGAGTGGTAAGGCTGCTATCACCAACGTGGGATACTCTAACCTTTCCGAAGGATGCTCCCAGGCTGTTCATCTAAAAAGAGGAGGCGAAGGCGAACATGATCCACAAGCAATTCATGGCAGCGGTTTGTGCGCTGGCCGTCCTGGTGTTGGTATCGGGCGTCAGCGCGACGGTGGTGTCCTTCAGGGACATCACGGCCACCGGCAACGATCCGGGGGCCAGGGATGCGTTTCTCAGGGGGGACACCGCATCTCAGAATAACAATCTTGGCTACTCGAGTTCGAACAGCATGGGTGGCGCGGGCGACCGGTGGTATCCTCCCGCCAGCACCAGGCCACGTTACAGCCTCTATTGGTGGGATATTTCTTCGATCACGTCCGGCCTGCAGCCGGGCGAATCGATTCAGGTCAATTCGGCCACGTTCAGCCTTTCGATTCAGGAAGGATCGGATCTGACACCTTATGGGGCTACGCGCCATGGAAATCTGTCCCGCGTCCTCGATTCCTGGATCGAAGGCAGCGGCGCGAATACCCCAGCCAGTATCGGCGAGCCGACCTGGAACCATCGGGTCTATAACACCTCGCCCTGGGCGACTCCGGGAGCCACAGGTGCCACCGATATCGCCGACACGCTGACTTTCACCATCACGCCGCCGGGTAGCACTCGTGCCACTTTCCGACAGAATATTGACGTGACCAATATCGCCAAGCAATGGCTGGAAAATGGTGCCGCCAACAACGGCCTGCTTTTGCATGGCGGCGATTGGAATGCTGGCAGCACGGCCTTCGCGTGCTATTTCATTGCCAGCAATGAGTATTACGGCGAGGACTACCTCAATCGCCGGCCGGCGCTGACTATCGATTACGCGGTTGTGCCGGAGCCGACTGCTCTGCTTCTGCTGGGCATCGGCGGTCTTCTCTCTCTGCGTCGCTGCAGATAGAAGACGTCGTTGCATAAACGTCAAGCCGGTCGTGGTCGCTTGGCGCGGAATCTGAAACACCGGGCCGGAACACCGGCGCGGGCGGGTGCGCCGGCCCTGTCTATTCTACGCCACAGGATGGGCGTGTCGGGCCAGGTCTTCGTCGAAGTCAGCGAGGCGGGTGGCGGAGCCTCCTCGTGGCTCGGGGCTGAAGATGAAGGATCACAGCCAATCACCTGCCAGAGATGATCAGAAAGCCGGCGGTGTTCCCGGGCCGCCGAGGCACTGAAGGAACAGGCCGAGGTCTTCGCCATCGACGGCGCCGTCGCCCTCAAGGTCTGCATCCTGGCACGCTGGGCCGGACGCGCTTCCGGTTCCGGAAATGCATGCCTGAAAATGCCCGAAATCGACCTGATCCACGTCGCCGTCGCGGTCGAAGTCGGCCATAGACAAGACCTGAACCTGCCAAGTCACCGTATCCGATCCCTCGGTATTGGTCGCGCTGATCGCGAAGGTGACGAGGCTGCCGAGGTCGCCGACCCCGGGCGTCCAGCCGCTGACCAGGCCGCCGATGCCGACGCTGGTGCCGGCCGGAGCGTCTTCCACGGTCCATTGGATCGGCACCGAGCCCTGCTCGAGCGTCAACTGCTTGCTGTACTCCTGGCCGCGCCGCACCGTGTCGGGGTTGGGGACGACCTGGGCAATGATCGGTTCCTGGTAGACCGGGGTTTCGTCGACACTCAGGGTGATCCAATCGAGGTTGATCTTGGCCTGATCGTGCCAGTAAGTGCGGAACTCTATCGCGTCTCCGGTCTCGCTGACGAATGGGAGGCTGAATTCCTGCCAAGTGTTGGCCAGGGCAAAATCCTGGCGACGGATTTGGAGCGAAGCGAGGGCGGTGGCGCCGCCGTCTTTGGTGACGTCGATGGTCAGCACCACGGCGTTGTCCGCGCTGTTGTTGTCGATGTTGAGCCGCCAGGTGGCCGTGTGCTGCCCGGTGGGCGGCGTGGTGATGTTCGGTCCCAAGGTCATGTAGCCGGCACCATCCTGAGCAACGTTGGCCGACCACGCGGAATTCTCTCTCCGGCCGACGGAGTGCTGAAGGTGCTCCGCATACTCGACCTGGTAGCGGCGGAGGTTGGCGCTGGTCCCGGCGATCGCGTCGTTGAGGCTGCTTGTGGCCGATTGCTCGATGCTGTCCAACTGTGTGTAGAGCCGGCCGTACGCGTCGCCCATGTCGAAAGAACGGTAGGGAGTGGCGTTGTGGTCCGATCCGTTGTGCAGACACCAGCCGGCGGCCTCGGCGATCTTCCCGCCGGAGCAGTCGCGGAGGAAATCGTCGACGAGCGGTTCCCAGGAGCCGTAACCTCGCCGGAACGGCTCCTGAAGGTGCACGGGGATCCTCCAGCCCAGGTTCTTCATCCAGCCGACGTACTGCTGCACGGTGCCGAGCGTCTGTGCCGGACACCCGGCATCGCGACACAGGTGCGGTGTGATGAAGTCCATCCTGGCCACGTTCCGGAAGTCGGCGAGCTGGCTCTGCGAACCAGGGCCGCTCGACGCCGTGCAAAGGCGGTACGGGTCGATGGCCTTGATCGCGTTGATCAACTGGCCGCACTCGGAGAGGCTGACATAGCGATCATCGCCGACGTCGCGTTCGTTGCTGACGTCGATATACACGTTGCGGTACGGCAGCAGCTCGGTCGCCAGAGTCTGCACGGCAACCAGATGCTCGGCCTGATTTCTCGCCCCGACCCAGTCGCCGTTGGCGTCGCGGTTGAGGCTGCAGTCAACGATGATCCCGAACGCGTCGCACTCGGTGATGAGCGCCTTGAACCGGTTCATGTAGGTAGCGCGGACGAAGCCGTCATGCGTCAGTATGGAGACGTCTTGGCCGGTCGGGGACTGCCAGTAGCCCCAGACGCGGATCCAATTGACCCCGTTGGCCACCATGTGGTTGAGGTCCAGGGTCCGGAAACTCGCGGTGGTAATAGTCTGGGCCCCGTAATAGCTCACGCCGTTCAGGAAGGTCGGATTACCATCAAGGGTGAAGAACCGGCCGTCGGGACTGATGCCGAGCGTGACGGCCGATGCCGCCGGGGCCAGCGCCGCAAGAGCCACCAGGGCAGCGGCAAGGTCAAGCCTCACGGTTCGGACAACTGAGCGCCGGCCGGTCGAGGATTCGATCGACTGCTTCATGAGGACGTCTTCCTCGGCGGCTTATGCAGCCGCGTGCAGCGAACGGAAGATGCTTCTCTGCCCCATCCCGTCGCTCGATGGGTCTGCCACCCAGGCGGACTGGCTTGTGACCAGCCTGAAAGATACCCTCCGACGTGCCCAGGCACGTCCCCCGCGACACTGCCGGCTATCATAGCAGCTCGGGCCGGCGGAATCTGCGCTTAGGAGCCCGGTCGGGTGTTTGCCCCAGACAGGTAAGTCTGGAAGATGGTGAAATCGCCGGTGTCGACGTCGCCGTCCGAATCGAGATCGGTGTGCTCGCAGCCTGGCTCGTAGTGGATGGCGTATCCGGACGTGCAGACCTGGAACAGGCCGAAATCCTCCTGGTCCACGTCGAGGTCCTTGTCGAAGTCGCCAGGGTAGGTCTGGGTGACGAAGCTCCAGACCGGCCCGGTGGACGTCCCGAGACTGTTTACGCTGTCGATCCGCCAGAAGTAGGTCGTCAGGCGATCGAGTGTGCCCGGGTCATAGGTTGTCCCCGCCTGGTTGCCGCGAAACGCGGGCGGGTTGCCAGACCCGAAGTACACATCGTACGAATCCGCATGCTCGGCCGCAGCCCAGCTCAGGCTGGTGGTGATGCCCACGTCGGCCGCCTGGTCGGCCGGATTCGGTCCGCTTGTCGCTGCGGGCAGGAACGAGCTGTCCGAAACGGCTACCTTATCCAGGAAGAGATAGCCGCCGCCGTCCTTGCCGATGCGGAAGTCCGCGCCGTTGTTCTCCCGGTTGCCCATGTAGGCGTCGGTCACGTGGAACATGTGCTGTTTCCAGGTGTTGCTGCCGGTCAGAGCGGGGCCGGTGATCCTCTTGTAGTACGGGTGAGGCTGCCCGGCGGGATCCGAGGAGTCGTATTGCAGGGCCAGCCCGCCGCTGCCCGAGTCGTAGTAGTCGATCCGGAAGTAAAGGCCGGGCTTGCTGCCTTGATAGGCAAATGCGCTGTCGGCATCGAAATAGATGTAGAAGTCGGTTGCCGGGTCGACGGTTCTTCGGGCATCCCGGCCGCCCACGGCCGCGGCCACTGTATCACCGTCGGCCACCACCACGCGTCTCAGCCAGCTCTCGACGTCGGTGGTTCCCAGGTCAATGGAGACTTCCGTCGGCACAATGCGGGGCGGGGTGGCGGCGTCGGCCAGGTCCTGCTCGTAGATCCGCAGGAGTGAATACACGGTGCCGGGAGCGCCTCCGCACTCCCTGACGCCGCGCGGGCCGGCCATGAAGGTGGCTCCGAGCTGGATGTGGAGGATTTGCGGCGACCACGAAACACCGAAGGAATAGGGGGTCGGCGGATCCAGCAGGGCGAGTGTCTGTCCCGGCGACCCGCGGTACATTCTCATCGTCGTACCGCTCCAGGTCATGCGGAAGCGGTAGACGGCGGAGCCGCTCCAGGACAGGTAATCGGTAGCCTTTCCATAGTCTGTGCCGCCCGCGCCCCCGACGAGTTTCATCCGGTTATCGGGCCACTTGCGCAACAGGGCGTAATACGGGCTGTTCCAGAATTCGCCGAAGGTCGTGGCGGGATTGAGGCCGAGGCTGTCGCACATGCAGGCCAGTTCGTTGCTGGTGCAGCCCGCATTGGGAAACAGGCCGGTGACGTCGAATTCGATGGTCCCCGACCCGTCGGACCCTAGGTCGGGGCGATCGTACCAGACATAGTCGACGCTTCGGGGGTTGGAGTTGTACTCGTCATAACCCCCGTCGTGGGTGAGCGTGTATCCCGCCGGCGAGAACGTGCCGGCGCCTCACTGGCCGGTGATTCTGCTACTGTCGGTGAGCAGGTCCTCAAACACCGGCGTCTGTGCCGTTGCCTGTGGCCCAAGCCAGCCGACGGCCAGCAGCATCACAGTGAATCGGGCCGAGCACGATGACATGGTGATTGGTCCCTCGGTTCATACACGACAGGCCAACGCTCGAAACGGGTCGCGAGGTTTCCACGGAGCCATCGCGAGCCTGCATCGGCGCGAGGGCTGATGCCGGCGGGGGCAGTCCTCTCAGACGACCATTAGGGCGCGCGGTGTGCGGTGCCCCGCGGTTCGGAGCCGGTTCCGCGGGTCACCAGGTCTCTGGGCGTATTCGGTCAGCCGCCACAGGTCGGCACGGCTGGAATACCCGGGCCGCTTGCACAATCCTCGAACGCCGCATAATCGAAACCGTCAATTGTGCCGTTGCGGTCGGGCACGCCGTCGTCATTGCCGTCGCCCAGATCCACGCAGGCGCAGGTCTGGGACAAGGTACCCTCGAACGGAGCCACCTGACCGAAACACTCCGCCTGGAAGACGGCGAAATCCGCTTGATCCACATCGGTGTCGCCGTCGAGGTCGAACGCCGGTGCGTTGCACGTCTGGTACGGCGGGGTATCGATGTCCCACCAGTCCGATCCACTCTGGAAATCGGCAAAAGTGTTGTCGCTTCGCAGTACGGAGAATCCCTCCCGGAAGTTGGCCACCCAGATGTCCCCGTTCGGCTCCTCCTGCTGGCCGTTATATCCCAGATAGGTTCGGAACACGACCGACTTGTCGAGGCCGGTGCTGATCAGCCCGTCCGCCGCCGGCGGGTGCAGGACCGTATCCAGGTAGACTTCATACGCGCGGCCGCCGGCGGCGCGCGCGCCGGTGAGGTCAACAAGCGTGTCGCTGCCGTCGTATCGGGTCGGGTTGCCCGCTCGATAGATCGGCGCGACCGGATCGTACCAGTAGGCGTCATTGAGGTACCTTGCGGGACCGTCGATGGCCAGACTGTAGGTCGTGGTGACGTCGCCTACCAGCCGGTTGGCCGTATCGAACACGATCAGGTCCCCCTGGTCAGTGTGGTTACCCAGGTTTCTGGCGCCCATGTACAGCTTGCCCGTGCGCTCGTCGAACGCGGTAGCAACATAGCGCCCCGCGCCGACGACGTCGCCCTTGTACGTATGGATCAGCGTCGTCAGACCCAGATCCACCTCCCAAGCCGTAGCTATGGCGGAGGTGTTGTTACCGTCCGGGTCGGCCGATACGATCAGCGTGTTGTGGAATCGGTTGTACCGTATGGGGCCCAGATCGAGATAGGGGCCCGGTGACTGTCCGCCCATCAGTTGGCTCAGAGGCTTAGAATTGATCGTATTCCCGCTGGCATCGAGCTCCGCTATCAGGATGTCGTCGCCGTACCAGTCGTCGGCTATGTTCAGCGGCTGGGCGACAAAGAGCCGAGCATCGTTGTTCCGCCCGGTGCCGGAGAACGTAAGCGTCGTCCAGTACTTGTACTTGGGGTCTGCGCCCGGGTCCCAGCGAGCCACCTCCACGCCGTCACTCTTCCGATGCAGGCGAATGAAGCCGTTTCGGTTGTCTCCGCTACTGCGGCTGACGTATACGTAAGCGGGGAGAAATCCGTTGATTGAGTTGTAGACGTCAGTCTGCCAGTGCGTTGTGGTTGACCCGTTGTCGTTGGTGGCCTGTATGGTGAAGGTCACCGTGCCGCCAGCATCGTTCTCGGTCGGGGTCCAGCCGCTGACCAGGCCGGTGCTGCTGTCCACCGTCGCATCCGTAGGTCCCGTGATCAGCGACCAAGTCACGGGGGGCGTACCCTGGCTCAGCGTTAACTGTCGTTCATAAGGGATGTCGACTAATGCGGTATCGTTCGGCGTCGGGCTAATGATCGGCGGCACCGGTCCGAAATAGGGCGGGCTGTCAATATCCCAGTATTCCCAGCCGTTGTCCGCGCTGGGCTTGAAGTTCTGCGTGGTATCGTCTGGCCGCAGGACGTCCAAGCCGCCCCGGAAACTGGCGGTCCAGATGTATCCCGTCAACTCATCCTGCTGGCCGTTGGCCGTGTTCGCAGTTGAGCCCGGCTTGCCCCGGAGCGCCAGATTTCCGTTGCCATCCACCGAGTGAAGGGTGGTATCCAACCACGATTCCATCACGGGCACGGCACTCGTGACGCCGCCCTGGTATGTCAGGGCGGTATCGTCGCCTCCCCGGTCGCGGTACACCACCGTGCCGGGGTTCTTCCAGGCGCTGTCCCCGGCTTGTTTGGTGGTCCCGTCAACCAGCAACGACCAAGTCGAGGTCTGCCCACCAATGTCTCGGTTGACCGTGCTAAACGCGACCAAATCGCCCTTGGTTGTCGAGGAGGCCTCGTTCAGGTTCCGGCTGATCATATACAATGCACCGGTTCTCTCGTTGAAGGCGATATTGGCCGGACGGACGTCCGGAATGCCAGGGCCGACGTAGGTGTGCAAAAGGGAGCTGAGTCCCAAATCGATCTCCCAGGCTTTGCCGAGATTGCCTGTGGCCGTCCTGGCGCCGAGAATCAGGCTGTTGTGGTAACGGTTGTAGCGGATATCGCCAATACTCGACAGGTTGGGGGAACCGCCGATGAGCGTGCTCAGATCCGTGGACTTGATGAGCGCGCCGTTCGAGTCAAGCTCGCCGACTGTGATATCCGTACCATTCTCTTTGGCCACGAACAGACGGGCCGGATCGACTTGAGAGCCGGAGAATGTGAGTGTTTTCCAGCCCGCACCCTCCTGCCATCGAGCCGTACCTCCCCCCACCTCGGTCATGTCGCTTTCAAGGTGCCGCCGGATGGACGTCGTGTAAGGAGTGCCGTACCCCCGGATGAGGTACACATAGTCCGTCTCAAACCCGTTGTTGAGGATGCCCCAGGCAGGGGTGAGCGACGTCACGAACATGACGGCGGCAGAAACCCACAGTGCGTACTTAGTGAGCCTCATCGCTCTTCCTCCTTCTAGCTGTTCTTTTCTGGACCTGCTTCGAGGTTGGACCTTGCCTTCCGCCTCTTCTCCGCATTTGACCACTGCAGAGATAAGGAATTGAACTACGATCAACGTACCACAATGGCACAATTTGATCAAGAGATCTGATCATCATATTTCCGAGACCATCGATCATTGTGCGGCCGGATTGTTGAATCAGAGCTTTCGGTACATAAGCGTGAGGCGACAACAGAGTTGACTTGACTGCGGTGTCGGCACCCACTAGGTTGCTGGTGCCATCATGGCCAGCCGATGCGCGTGCCCTTGACTGATTCCACGTGGGAGTCGGCGAAGATAGCGTTGGTCGAGCCGGAGCCGCCCCGGCGATGGCTGTCGACATTCGCCCTGCCCACCGGGTTACCGACCCCGGTCAGAAGCATGTGCTCTCCCTGGGCGCAGTAGACGACGGTGGTGCTTCCCAGGCTTCCGCTCCTCATCCGCCGGACATCGCCCTCCGTCCACTTGCGGTAGGCGGTCTTGGAAGGGTCGGTCACCTTGGTGCCCGCCGGGTGGTAATCCGGGGGATTCTCAATGGGGTCGCCGTTGGGAAATGCTGCGTTCACCTGCACTCGGTTCCAACTGAACGCCGTGTACTGCGGCACCCCGTTCAGCCCCGAACCGGGGCCTCCTGGCCAGGGTTCGCCATGGACGCTCGTATCACCCCGGACAATATCCTGCCAGAGCCAGGTGTGGTAGCTCTCGAACCGCCCCCGCCACTCGTAATGCCTGAACTGAGTAGACGCGCTGACCATTTCCCTGCCATCGCCGTTATACCGTTCGAACGGGCAGGCGAAATGGGCGGGCATGGCCTGGTTTTCGTATGCGTTTTTCCGGGAGTTATCCCAGACGACCTCCGGATCGAACTGCCCGCCGTAGCGTTCTTTCAAGTTCGCTGTTCCTTTGTCGAACTTGCGCAGGGCGACCGAGAGCCAGCAGGCCCGAGCCGGGGCATTGTGGTAGGGATTGCCGTTGGCGTAGTAGTTGAACATCACTGGCACGTACTCGTTGTTCTCGGCCTGGTACTGACAGAAGGCGATGGCAATCTGCTTGCTGTTGGCCTTGCACACGCCGACCTTGGCCTGGGTGCGGGCCTGCTGCAGCGTGGGCAGAAGGATGGCCATCAACAGGGCGAGAATCGCCACCACCACCAGGATTTCTATCAGCGTGAACGCAGAAGCCCGCCGTTTTGGATTCATGGGGGTGTCCCCCGATCCCCAAGCGACGTACTAGCCGGGCGTGTGGGGTACGCGCCAAGTGCCAACAATTATACCGGCAATCCAGGCGACTTTCATCAGCAGGCCGTCGGGTGATTGTCGATGCTGGCACCGGTTTTGTGAGAAGTGATTCGCAGTCCGGCAGGCCGTCTCATCGGATGGATCGGGTATTTGGGCACCATCGCTCGGTTCAGGCCCCGGGGTTCTCATAGGATAGTGGCAACACCGGCGGCGTCGTGATACGTTGTGCTTCTGGCTGATTGACCAGGTCAGCTTCCCTGTCTCGGAGAATCGGCCCTGACTCCAGGAAATAGTCCGATTGGATAAGGTGGCTTCCCGATTGGGAAGTGGTCCGACGCCGGATTCATCGGCCTTACGGGCTGGAGAGCGTGAGGCAAGTGAGAAACAGGCACGCAGCCTGGCCGAGGCAGGGATGACCGACCCGAGGAGCATGCGAGATCACATGCATGGGAGGCGGCTCATGTCCTCTTTGTCCGGTCGTGGACCCAGAGACGTCATCTTGTGCGTTTTGCTGCTTGTCACGACGGGCTGTGCGACATCCAAGCCGCGCCAGTGGCGCTACCGGTTCTATCCGGACACGCTGAAGCAGACGATCGATTTCGAGATTGACGTGCTGCCGGGGCAGGTGTTCAAGATCGTCATTCCGGAGATCATCACCGACTTTGCTCGGTTGGGCCCTGGCGAGTGATGGCGGATGGCGCGTTCCTGCGGCCTTCTGCCTGACGCGGTCGCCCGTTTGTGGGCTACAACCAGTGAGTTTCCGGGAGAAGGCGAGGAGACCGGCGCGTCGGACGTTCGCTCGGCGTGTCTGCACGATGGCCGTTGGAGCGACTACGCTTTTCGCGGCCGCCGGGTAAACGGCGTCACGGGAGGCACTCCGGGTCACCGATGATGCCCGGCCCGCTGAGGCACTGGAGGAACAGGCTGACGTCGGCCTGGTCAACATCGTTGTCCGTGTCCAGCAGGACTTTCGTGCATGCCGGATCAGTCTGAGGCGCGCCCGGTCCGCTCAGGCAAGCTTGCAGGAGACCGAAGTCGGTTAGATCAACGTCGTTGTCAAGGTCGGTGTCGCCGGGGATGGTCAGGTCAAGCTGGCCGCAGAAATCGAAGGTCATGGCGGCGCCGTTATCCGGGAATTTGGCGTAGAGAATGTCCGTAAGCGTGTCCAGGAAATACCCGGTTGCCGCGGCATCGAGCGAGGGGCGGTCGGGGTACCGGGTCAGCGGCGTGGTATTCATGCACGCGGCGCGCGTATGCCCCGGCCAGCGGTGGATCTTGAGCATGTAGCCTCGCGGCGACGGGACGAAACTGCCCTGCCTGGGGTTGATGTCGAGGTGAAAGGAATCGCCCTCGCCGGACATGGCATATGTTGTCGTGCAGTACTCGCCGGCGAGGTAGTCCCAGGAGATCCCGTCATCTTCGTAGAGCGTGAACGCGCTCTGCTGGCCGACCGGGTACATTTCGAGCGTGAGGACATCCAGAGCGGCCTGGCCGTCGTACTGCGACGCCGGAGCCATGGGGATGATCGCGCCGCCGCGGACGAAGATCGGGGTTTGCTCGAGCGGCGTTGCGACGTTGACCGTCTGGCCGCCGGGGCTGAGGGTATCGTCCCACCAGTTGATCCAGTTGGCCCCGGTCGGCAGATAGGTGCTCCACGAGCCGGCCCCGGCGCTGGTCACGGGCGACACCAGCAGATGAGGCCCGACCATGAAATCGTAGTCCTGGGTGAGCGTTGCCGGGTCGGCGGGGAACTCGTAGAGCGTCGGCCGCTGGACGGGCTCACCGCTGGTGTGAGCGTTGTGAAAGAGAGTGTAGAGGTAGGGCATGAGCCGGTAGCGGAGGCCGATATAGTCGCGGCAGATGTTCTCGACCGTGGTGCCGAATCGCCAGGGCTCGGTGTAGGGGCGGTTCGGGTCGTAGTTGCCCCACCCGTCGTGGTGCTGGCGGCAGAAGGGGCTGAAGACACCGGCCTGCATCCAGCGGGCGTACAACTCGGGCGATGGCGGATCGTTGAAGCCGGGGTATCCGAAGAAACCGCCGATGTCGTGCCCGTTGTTCGGGTTGCCGCTGATGGACATGGACAGGCCCATCGGGATGTTGCGCCTGAAATCATTGGTCCAATCGCTGGTGTTGTCACCGCTCCACAGGGCTGAGGATCGCTGGATGCCCGCGTAGCCGCCGCGGCTGAGCACAAAGGGGCGCCGGGTGGGGTATTGGCTGTTCAGGATGCTGTAGGACAGATCGGTTTGCAGCAGCGAATACTGGGTGCTGGTCTTGTCGTGATTGACCGGGCTGCCGTCGAAGTCATATTTGACGTCCGTCGGCCAGGTCGCGCCGAGCGGGTCCGGTTCGTTGAGATCGTTCCAGATGCCGTCGATGCCCAGTCCGAGGAAAGCAGTGTGCTGTGAGGCCCACCAGGTACGGGTGGCCGTGCTGGTGAAGTCGAGCCAGGCGAGGCTGCCTCGGCTGGCCCCGCCGACGTTTTCCCAGTAAGCATGCCACCCCCAGAGGACGTTGCCGTCAGCCTTCTTGAGGAAGTAGCCGTTGCTCTCGGCGGTCGGGCGTTTGGGATCGTCAATGAGCAGGAATGGGCTGATGTTGGCGATGACCTTGAAGCCCTGGTCGTGCAACGTCGTCAGCATTGAGGCCGGGCTGGGGAATTTGGCTGGATCGAAGGTCAAGGCGACGCCGCCGGGCATGTAGTCGATGTCCAGGTAGATCGCGTCGCAAGGGATGCTGCGGCTGCGGAACTCGCCGGCGATGCTGAGGACCTCGGACTGGGGCGTGTAGCTCCAGCGGGACTGTTGATAGCCGACGGCCCATCGGGGAGGCATGAACGGCCGGCCGGTGAGTTGAGTGTAGCGGTCGAGGACGGCGGCCATGGTTGGTCCGGCGAAGTAGTAGTAATCCAGCGTTCCGCCGAGGTTTTTGAACGACATGTAGCCGCTGCCGGCGGTGGTCATGTCGATTGTGCCCCAGGAGGTGTCGTCGAAGAAGATGCCATAGGCGGTGCCGTTGCGCAGGCCGTACCACAGGGGCACACCTGAATAGAACGTCTCCGGGCTGCTGTAGTCGGGCACGTTGCGCATGACGAACCTGGCGCCGTTGCGGACGAGGCCCTGGGTTCGCCAGCCGAGGCCGACGTACTTCTCGCTGCTCTGCGTGGTCTTGTAGACCAGCGTGGAACTGCCGTCCCATTGGATTCGCCGCGCCGGGTCGTCGGTGAGCACCAGGTTGTTGCCGGCGTCGCGGCATTCGAGGACGAAGGGTGTCTTCGCGGCGATCAGGTTCATTGAGCCGGTCGAGATGGTGACGGATGAGCCACCGTCGGTGGTGGTGAACGCGGCCGGGGCCCAGGGGGCATTGAGCACGGCGTGGGAGACATTAGTTGCGAACGTGCCGCTCGGCGCGATCCGGACGCGGGCGGTGTCGGCGGCGAGGATGGTGATCCGCACCTTGCTGCCGTCGCTGATGTTGAAGGTGACGTCCTGCGCCGAGGAGGTGAAGGAACTCACGTTGCCGATGGTGGCGGCCGACGAATCACCGACCGCAAAAGCGCAAGCCAGCAGTGACAGCACGGACCCGAGCGCATGGGTTTTTCCCCGACCAGTCATGAGCGAATCTCCGCGACGGTACACAGCACCTACAGGTTGATTATAGCAGGTTGATGCCGGCCGGTTCAATGACTGCGTGACGACCGGTTCTATCGCAGAACCACCATCCATGGATGCTCGAGATCGCGAAACCGGATGTGCAGGACATCGGCCTTGGCTTCCCGGCACCATCCGCGGGCGGCACGATCAAGTGAGGCCGGGCCGCTGAGCCTGGGCAGGGCTGTGCCATCGAGCCGGCAGGAGGTCGGGGTGGACGATCGGCCGTGGATTCTCAAGTGAATGGTTCGCGGCTTCGGCCGGTAAGTACCGTCGGGCCTGCCGGTCTGGATCGTCAGGACGTCGCCTTGCGAACTCACGCGGAAGGCGGTTTTGCAGTACTTGCCCTCCAGATATTTCCAGGAGATTCCATCATCCTCGTAGAGGGTGAAGCTGCTTGGGCCGGCCGCCGGGTAGACCTCGATGCCGAGCGCGGTCATCGGATTCTGCCCGTCGTATTGCGAAACCGGGCCTGTCGGGATGATCGCTCCGGCACGGACGAAGATCGGCAGGCGGTCGAGCGGGGTCGCGGTGGTGGCCGTCCGGCCACCTGCGTGGATGGAGTTGTCCCACCAGTTGACCCAGTCGGCCCCGGCCGGGAGGTAGGTCTTCCAGGCGGTCGCCTTGCGGCGGGTGACCGGCGAGACGAGCATGAACGGACCGAACATGAAGTCGTGATCCTGGGTGAGCGTGGCGGGATCATCCGGGAAGTCGTAGAAGGTCGGGCGCTGGATGGGCTGGCCGGTGGTGTGGGCTAGGTGGAACAGCGTATACAGGTAGGGCATGAGGCGGTAGCGAAGCTCGATGTATTGGCGGCAGATGGCTTCGATCCTGCGGCCGAACCGCCAGGGCTCGGTGAAGGGGCGGGGCATCGGCGGGTTGTTGCCGAAGCCGTCGTGGTGTTGACGGCAGAGAGGGCTGAACACGCCGGCTTGCATCCAGCGGGTGTACAGTTCGGAATCGATGGGGCTCTCGTGCCTGGGGTGGCCGAAAAACCCGCCGATGTCGTGCCCGTTGTGCGGGTTGCCGCAGATCGACATCGACAGACCCATGGGGATATTGCGGCGGAAATCGTTCTTCCAGTTGCTGCGGTTGTCCCCGGTCCATAGGGCTGCGCACCGCTGGATTCCCGCATAGCCTCCCCGGCTGACCACGTAGGGCCGGCGGGCAGGATGGTGTCTTCTGAGGATATCGTACGACATTTCCGCCTGGATCAACGGGTACTGCGTGCTGGCACGGCTGTGGTCCACCGGCCGGCCGTCGAAATTGTACTTCAGATCTGGCGGCCACTTCCTGCCGAGTTCATCCGGCTCGTTCAGATCGTTCCAGATGCCGTCGACGCCAAGATTGAGGAAGGCCTTGTGCTGCCGCGCCCACCAGCGGCGCGTGGCCGAGCGGGTGAAGTCCAGCCAGGCACAATCGCCGGTCTGGCCGCTGCCGAACTGGAACCAGTAGAAGTGATGTCCGATGTGGATCCTTCCTTTCGCGGTTTTGAGGAGATGTCCCCTTTGTGTCGCCTCGGCGTACTTTGGATCGTCGATGATGAGCAGGGGGGAGATGTTGGCGATGACGCGGAAGCCCTGCTTGTGAAGCCGACGCAGCATGCCGGCCGGGTCGGGGAAAGTGGCCGGGTCGAACGCCAGGGCGTGTCCGCCGGGCATGTAGTCGATGTCCAGGTAGAGGCAGTCGCAGGGGATCTTGCGGCGGCGGAATTGGGCGGCGATCTCGAGCAGTTGTGATTGTGGCGTGTAGCTCCAGCGGCACTGGTGATAGCCGATGGCCCATCTGGGTGGCATGAACGGACGTCCGGTCAGTTCGGTGAAGCGATCGAGAATCCCCGGCATCGTCGGCCCGGCGAAGAGGTAGTAGTCGAGGTTGCCGCCGAGATTGCGGAAGCTTATCCAATCGGGGCTCGTTGCCCCGACGTCGATGGTTCCCCAGGACGTGTCGTCAAAGAAGACGGCATACGCCTTTGAGTTGCGGAGGCCGTACCACAAGGGCACCCCGCTGTGAAACGTCTCAGGGGGGTCATAGCTCGGCCAATTGCGCATGACGAACCGGGTGCCGTTGCGGATCAGGCCATGCGGCCGCCAGCCCAAGCCGACGTATTTCTCGCCGGGCTGGGTGACCTTAAACACCTCGGTTTTTCGCTCGCTCCAGCGGATACGCCGGGCCGGATCATCGCTGACGATCAGATTCCCGTTTGGGTCGAGGCACTCCAGAACGAAGGGCTGCTTGCGGATCACCAGTTGCATGGTCGAAGTGGCGACGACGAGATGGTCCGGGTGATCCTCCAGCTCTATCGGGACTGACGGCCAGTCGGTTTTCACGACTGCTCTCGACAGGTTGGGCGAGAGGATGCTCTTCGGGGCGATGCGGACCCGCGCCAGATCGTCAGCGAGGATGCTGATCTGCACCCGGGCCTTGCCGCGGATCTGCAGGAGGATGTCGGCCCCGTCGACGGCAAACGAAGCGACGTTTCCGATGGTGCTCAGGTGCGTACTCATTCAGCGAGCCTCTGGTTCGGGGTTGGTACCCATACGGCCGAGAAACATGTTAAATGGCATCGCCGCCGGACAACAGCGCCGAACTGGCGTGAAGTGGCGGCGATCACTCTGTCTTGCGCAGGAAGAGGGATGTGCCGAGGAAGTGACGATAGAACGGGCGGAGGAGGTCTTTCGGGAGTTGCCTGGGATCGCCCCAACTGACGCCGCGTCGAAGCCACAAGAGGGGTCGGAACACGGGGGTGAAGCCCACCTGGCGGCAGAGCCGTTTCAGCGTGCGGTTGGTGAAGCAGTTCATGTGTTCCACGGGGGCACAGGGTTCGAGGGCCGCCTTGTACCGCTCGATCGGCAGGGAGTCGACCGCCGGGATTTTACGCTTAAGGCCGCGGCCGTTGTGGACTTCCAGCAGGGCGAGGCCGTCGTCCTTGAGGGCCCGATGGAGAGCCCGGACGATGCCGAGCGGATCGGGCGTGTGCTCGATGACCTGGGTGCAGACGACGAGATCATAGTGTTTCTCTTCTTCCTGGCCGGGCAGGAGCGGCTCGAAGCCGCGCTGACGGAGTACGTGGAGGTAAGGCGGGACGATTTCCAGCGGAGTGGCGTCGAGGCCGAAATCTCTCGCCAGGCAGCACAGGCCTCCGAAGCCGGCGCCGTAGTCCAGGATGCGCAGTTGCCGGCGGCCCAGGTATCGCGTTGCGAACGAGAACACGGCCCGGGCCATCTTGCGGTTGAACGGGTGCTCGCCCTCCGGCCGCTCGACGAAGGTCGGGTCAACCCAGACGTCGAAGAGGCGCCGGGTCCCCCCTTCGTTGGGGACACGTCGCTGAAAGAGAAGACCGCACGCCCGGCATTCGAGGATCTCGTAATCGAGACCTGCGAGGTACTCGGTTTCCATGTGTCCCGCGAAGCCGAGCCGCACGCACTCCTGAATGCGGGCATCGTCGTAGCTGCGCTTGTACAGCGAGGACAGTTCAACCCCGGCACACATGGGGCACTGGGTGCGGGTGGTGAAGAACGGATTGGTCGCGGGCGTAGTGGGCGTGCCTTCACTCCGGTGGGCATTCGGCGCCGGCTGTTGCCTGGCAAGATCATCCTGTCGGGCGGTAAGGTGCATGCCCATTTTATCCTCTTAACAGGCGTCTGACGATGCCGGAGTGGGGCCGTTTCTCGCGTTTGGACCGATGGTCAGCTTCTCCAGCAGATCGGCCGTCTGTTTGTGCTTCGGATCGAGCCGAAGGGTTTCGCGCAGGCAACTGATGGTATCGTCCTTGAAGTACACCTTCCGCAGGCGTGCCCACAGCTCCTCGGGCAGTCGCGACCGGAAGACCTTGACGTCCTCCTCGTCAACGTAGTGCCGGCGGATGGGGGAGACCCGGTGACGGACGAACTGAACGTGATCGAGAGCGCTCACGAAGCATATTGTCGCAAGTGTCTGAGGGTGGGGCAAGGAGTGAAAGCGGATTCGTTGGCGGAGATGGCCTCTCTCAGTTCCTCGCCGCGCCGAGGCAAAGAAATCGTGATCCCAGCTTCAAGAAGAAGCTGGGCCACCCGACAGCGGAGCCGACCCCCCTCGGTCCCCCCTTGGTAAGGGGGGAAGGAAAGGCGTCGATGCAGGCCGCCATCACCTCACAAGCCGCTATTGCCTCACGACGGGCAGGACGATGCAGGATGGGGTGACCTGGCCGCAGAGGATCTGGTTGTGGGCGATCAGGGTGGGGGCCATCGGCCAGTCGGGCCAGCCGGTGTTGGGGTTCACGTCGAAGCGGGGGTAGTTGCTTCCAGTGACGGCGACGCGGATGCGGTGGCCCTTGTTGAACACCATACTGGTTGACCAGAGGTCCACCTCGACGAAGGCCATCTTTCCTGGTTCGAGGGGGACCAGGCGGTCAAGGCCCTTGCGGAGGCGGGCTCGGGCCAGGCCGTCGGCGATGTTCATGCTCCGCCCGTCGGGGTAGACGTCGGTGAGCTTGACCGCGAAATCGGTGTCGATGCGGTCGGAGGTCACGAAGAGCCGGGCGGTCAGACGGCCGGTGACTTCGAGCGGCTCATCCAGCGGGGCGGTGGCGAAGGTCACGACGTCGGGGCGTTGCTCGAGATCGCGCTGATCGTAGCTGCCAGATGTTACCCGCTTGCCGGTTCCCGGCTCATTCCATGAGAGCAGCAGGCACCCGCCTCGCGTCGGCACGGGCTTGAGCGGGTCGTATTCGAACGAAACGGGCCCGTTGTTCACCGTCGGGTCGGCCGAGGAGAGCGTCTTGTCCGCATTGAGATAGAAGCGGACCGGTTCGGTCTTCACCGGCCAGCGATCGGAGGTTCGCCATTCGTTGCCGGGCGCTCCCATCTCGCCGATCGCGCCCATGGTGTAATACTGGACGGCCGGGACCTTCTCCACGCCCGTGTCGATGCCCTTGAGATGGAAGTCGAACCACTCCTCGACGCCACAGTTGAAGGGCGGTTTCAGCGAGTTGGGGGGGAAGGTCAGTTGTCCGATAGGCTTGGCCTTGGGCGGCAGAGGCAGGTCTGAATCGCGCTTCGGTCCGCCGTGCCCCCACGGGCCGATGATCAGCTTCTGTTTGCCCTGGGCACCCAGGCCGCCGTCGTACTGGCGGCTGGTGAAGCCATCGATGGTCCCTTGCTGGAAAACGTCGAACCACCCGCCGAAGTGGACCGCCGGCACGTCGACCTGGGGGGCCAGTACGATCGAGTCAACCTGTCTCCAGTGGTCGTCATAGAACGGATGCAGGAAGGTCAGCCAGATGTTGTCGGGGTCGAAGCCGCCGTCCGTCAGCCAGCCGATAATCAGCGCGGACCGCATCGCCCCGCTCACATAGGAAGCGTGGTGGTAGAGGCTGGGTGCGCCGACGAGGATGTATTGGGCGACCAGGCCGGGCGGCTGGGCGGGGGCGAGCATGTATTGCGTGATGCCCATGGCCGAGGCGCCCTCGGTCCCGATCTTGCCATTGCACCAGGGTTGAGCCAGGATCCACCTGATTGTGTCCACGCCGTCCTGGTTTCTGCCCCAGCCGCAGTCGACAAAGGCCAGATCCTTGCCCTGCGAATCGAACCGGCCGCGCATGTCCTGGGTGACCATGGCATAGCCTCGCTGGGCGCGGGGCCCGTATTCGCGGTTATAGCGCGTTCGTCCATAGGGCGTGCGGACCAGTCGTACCGGCCAGGCTGGTCCGCCCTTGACCGACTTGCGGGGGTCGGTCAAGGGCCCGCCGCTGCCGGGGAGATAGACGTCCGTGGCGAGCCTGGTGCCGTCGGACATGGGCACCATGACGGTCAGCGAGGCCTTTGGATCGACCGCCAACACACCGCTTGCGGTCGCGAGGACCCCCAGACACAGGAACGGCAGTCCGTGGCGACGTTGGCACAGAGAATCGTTCATGATATCGGCGGAACGGCACGAGGTCCGCCCTCCACAGTCTGTTCCGGCGGCTTCGGCCACCCGGTGGGCGGCAGGTCGGCCGGATTCTAACGACACGTCAGGAGACTCACAACCGCCGGCTGCCCGCCGAAACGGTGTCGATGGCCGCCGGCGGCAAACTTTTAGGCATTCTTCGGGTCTAGTGGTTGGCGTGATGCGGGCGATATCATATACTCAGGATGTAGCAGGGGTAACGGCCTTTTGAGGCCCTCTCAGATCTGGATGGGCGCGCAGTGCAAAGTCTCATCAATTATCTCAGGAGCGTGTTCGCATCCGAGCCATACGCGCCTGGCCGGATTCTCCTTGAGATGGCCCTGATCGGGGTTGTTGTCTACAGCATCCTGCGCTTCCTGCACGGGACGCGCGGGGCCCGGCTGCTCCAAGGGATGGTCATCCTGGTGGTAGGCGGGTTTCTCATCGTCAACGTGGCGGCCGAGTGGTTCAATCTGGAACGGGTCAGTGTGCTCTACCAGCCGTTCATGTGGACTGTGCTGCTGACGACGCTGGTGGTCTTCCAGCCGGAGCTGCGGCGGGGTCTGATGCGCCTGGGCGAGACCCGCTGGCGTCGAATCAGCCAGTCCGAGATCGATCGCGTGGCCAAGCCGGTGGCGACAGCGTGTGCCCAGCTTTCGAAGAACAAGATCGGCGCCTTGATCGCGATCGAAAGGGACGTGGGGTTGTCCGCCACGGCGGATGAGGGTGTTCGCCTTGACGCCCGGCTGTCGCCGGAGCTGCTGAACACGATTTTCTGGCCTGGGTCGGCCCTGCATGACCTGGGCGTAGTGATCCAGAACGGGCGGATCGCGGCCGCCGCGTGCGAGTTTCCGCTGGTGGAGACCGATCGGGTCGATCGTTCCATGGGCAGTCGGCACCGGGCGGCCGTCGGGTTAAGTCTCGAATCCGATGCGATCATTGTGGTTGTCAGCGAGGAGACGGGCACGATTTCAATTGCCGAGCGAGGTCATCTCGAACAGCACATCCGCGCCGAAGACCTGTACGACAGCCTGTGCCACCATTTGAGTGCCACGCGGGTACCGCTGCTGTCTCGGGAGGACGTGCTACCCGAGCCGGAGCCAGAACCTGCCGAACCCCCTCCGCCGCCCGAGGAGAAAGAGAAGGAGGAGGGGGAGAAACGGGAAGAGGCGGCTGCCGCGCCGGCCGACCCACAGGGTTCGGACGAGGCGTTCTCGAAGCGGCCCGTTGAACGACAGATCGCCGAGGCCTCGGCATGAGAACGCAGCTTCGATTGATTCTCTCCACGATTGCGCTGACGGTGTTGATCTGGTTCTATGCCAACCAGGCCAGCCAGAGCACGACCACCCTGATGGTTCCGGTCAAGCTTGTTCTGACCGAGGCGGGCAGTCCCTGGGCGCTGCGAGTCGTCGATGCTCCGCCCGATCAGCCGGACACCCGGCAGGTCAAGATGACCGTGCGGGGCCCCAAGCAGGCCATCCGCCCGCTGGAAACGGAGAACGCCCAAGGGCGATTCATGCTGAGGGTGAAGCTGGCCGAGCAGTTGACCCCCGGGCGCACGAGTCGAAGCCTGTACGCGGACTTGAGCGGGTCGAGCGAGCTGTTGCAGCGCGGCCTCACGCTGAAGGAACTGAGCCCCGCGGTGGTCGAGTTCGAGGTTGACCGGTATGTGAAGGTTCCGGTGGAGTTCAAGACGGCCGCGGGCGCGTTCGAGATCGCCCTGGTCGGCAAGCCGGTTGTCCAGGAACAGGTTTTCGCGCGAGTGCTGGAGAGCAAGGTCGGCAAGGACGCGGTTTCGTTTCCGATCGCCCTGCCGCTGGAGGACGAGATCAAGGAGGAGCTCCAGAAACAGCCCACCGACGCCGACGGCCCGCTGGCGGTGACTTTCCCGGTCTCTCTCCAGCAGGTGCGGACCCCTGTCGAGGCCGTTTTCGAGCCCTCGGTCGTGAACGTGACCGTCCAGTTGCAGGCCCAATCGCGCATCGTGATCAAGACCGTGCGGCCGCTGTCGGTCATGGTTAAGGCCCAGGATTTCTTCGATGGTTATGAGATCGAGTGGGAGGACAAGACGGGGGCCCAGTTCACGCAGTCGATCAACTGCCGGGTCCCGGTGTCGAAAATGGAGCTTTTCCGACAACTCCACAGCACCGAGGTCCTGGCCTATGTGATCATCGACAGCAGCGACCTGCCGCCAGAGGCGGCCGCGGGTTCGCCCGCCGCGACCTTGCCCGCCCCCGTGGCTCCGACCGCCACCTACCGCACGAAGCAGGTCCATTTCGTCCTCCCCGCCGGGTTCGAGGACGTCAAGCCGGTCGACCCGCTGCCGACGGTCAACCTGCGGGTGACGCGGAAGAAAGCCGATACCTCCGGCCTGCCCAGCCCGTCGATGACTCCATAAATCTTGCCGGGCGACTCCGAGCTGCAGGTGCTACCCTGGCCGACGATATCTTCGCGTGTCAATGACGAGTAGAAGGCGGTTCGGGCTTGTGCCGGCGGTGATCGCGAACCTTCTCTGGGTGCTCCGACTGGATCTTCCGGATGGCTTCAAACAGCTTGCCCAGATCGTTGTCATACCGTGCGAGCAGCTCCCGACGACGTTGCCGAACCTCATCGATGAGAGGATCAGTATACGATTTGTTTGGCGTACTCATGGCGTATCCTCCAGCCACAGCATCTCCGGGGTCACGATCACCGGGGTGAGAAGGCCGAGGCGGCGGTTGATGATTGTGAGATGATCGGTCTTGTTGGGGTTGGCCAGATGGCGGATATTCCACGTCAGCAGGAAGTCCATTTCGTGGACACATGCGAATGCCAGGTGTGCAGCATCTCCGGCAAGATCCACCGGCATCAGCCGTTCCAAGACGTAACGTTGTGCAACCGCAAGGACTTCCTCGTCAACAGGCAATCGCGGAAACGGTTCCATCAGTGATATAGCCTCAGCCTGCCCCTCCCAGTTGCCTTGCCGAAGCTCAAGGGTGACATTCTCGGAAGTCCACGGTTCATACAAACTCAACTGCTCCCGCCACCACTGGCGAGTCACCTGGCGTCGATGCAGACTGGCGGGATCGGTTCGTCGGGTGACGAAAGCGCTTGGGATCGTTGTCTCGATGTAGACACTCGCAGCCATACAGACCATTATATCATGGACCTCGTTTGAGTTCCCCCCCGTACGCCTCTGTAGCGGTGGGACACGAGCCAATCGTAACGATGTATGGACTCGCGACAGTCGAGGGGCGTTCGATCCAGTCTCTCCTCCAAGCCCGGTACTCGCCCCTGACTTCCGGACACCCTTGGGCTGGCAGTCTCGGTTTCAGCGGTCAGGCGTTATAATCCTCCGTCATGAGCAACGCACTCGAAGAATACGCGGTACGGCTGGGTCGGGACGGCCGGGTGGCCGGTCGGAAGCTGGCTCTGACCTCGGGCAAGCAGCGGAATGAGGCCTTGCGGGCGATGGCGGCGGCGATGCGCGAGCAGACTGACGCCCTGGTGGCCGAGAATGCCAGGGACCTGGCCGCCGCCGAGGCCAACGGGCTGACCTCGGCCATGATCGACCGGCTCAAGCTCGACGCCGGCCGGGTGGCCAAGATGGCCCAGGCGGTGCTGGAGATTGCCGAGCAGCCAGACCCGGTGGGCGAGACCATCGAGGGGCACGTACGGCCGGACGGTTTTCGGGTCGAGAAACGCCGCGTGCCGCTGGGGGTGGTGGCGATCATCTACGAGGCCCGGCCGAACGTAACCTCGGATGCCGCTGCCTTGTGCATCAAGAGTGCCAATGCGTGTATTCTCCGCGGCGGCAAGGAGTCGTTCCACTCGAACATGGCCATCGGGGCGGCGATCTCGTCGGCGCTGGCCAAGGTTGGCCTGCCCGCCGAGGCGGTGCAGATCGTTAACACCACCGACCGCAACCTGGTGCCCATTCTGCTCAAGCAGGAGGAGAACATCGACCTGGTCATCCCCCGCGGCGGCGAATCACTGATCCGCGCGGTCGTCGAGCAGTCGCGCATCCCGGTCATCAAACACTACACCGGCAACTGCCACGTGTATGTGGACGCCGGCTGCCCGGCCGCCCTGGCCGAGAGTGTCGTGCTCAACGCCAAGATCCAGCGCCCCGGTGTGTGCAATGCGGCCGAGACCATCCTCTTCCACCGCGATACGGCCGACACGATGCTTTCCGCCATCGGCAAAAAGCTCACGGACGCCAAGGTCGAGATTCGCGGCTGCCCGGAGACCTGCAAGCGATTGCCCGGCTGCAAGCCCGCGACAGAGCAGGACTGGTACACCGAGTACCTCGATCTCATCGTGGCGGTGAAGGTGGTCGATTCGCTCCAGGATGCGATCGATCACATCAACAAGTACGGCTCGCATCACACCGATGCCATCCTCACGCCCGACGTCCGCGCCGCCGAGGCTTTCGTCGCCGGCGTCGATTCAGGCAACGTCATGGTCAATTGTTCGACGCGTCTGAGCGACGGCGGCGTCTATGGCCTCGGCGCCGAGATCGGCATCAGCACCGACAAGCTTCACGCCCGCGGGCCGATGGGCGCAGCCGATCTGACCACGTACAAGTGGGTGGTGACGGGCAGCGGGCATGTTCGGGTGTAGGTTGTTCGGTTTGACGAGCCGAGGGTTTATCCCCTCGGTCTTGTTTGTTCCCGGGGAACCGGCGGGATAAACCCGCCGGCTCGTCAAGGCAATCGATCCAGCAATCTTTCCGAATCGGCGTTTCTCGCTTTCCCATCCGCTTTCGGCTATCCTTTGGCCTTCAACGGATATCGCCGGGTGTTTGCTGGGACCACACGCAGTGCGGCGGGGAGGGTCCCTGTAGTGACGACCGGCCGTTCGGGAAACGTAAATGCCTAAACGTCAAGACCTTAAATGTGTCATGATCATTGGTTCCGGCCCGATCATCATCGGGCAGGGCTGTGAGTTTGACTACTCGGGCACGCAGGCGTGCAAGGCCCTTCGCGAGGAGGGCATGCGGGTGGTGCTGCTCAACAGCAACCCGGCGACGATCATGACCGATCCGGAGATGGCCGACCGGATCTACATCGAGCCGATTACCCCGGAGGCCATCGACAAGGTCCTGGCGACGGAGAAGGCTCGGGGGACGCCGGTTGACGCCCTGTTGCCGACCCTGGGCGGACAGACGGGGCTGAACTGTGCCGTCCGGGCGGCCGACGGTGGCATCCTCGAGAAGCACGGCGTGCAACTCATCGGGGCCGACCAGAAGGCTATCCACAAAGCCGAAGATCGCACCGAGTTCAAGAACGCGATGTTGCGGATCGGGTTGGATGTGCCGCGATCGGGCATTGCCCACTCATGGGAAGAGTCGCAGAAGGTGCTCACGGAGGTTGGCTTGCCGGTGGTCATCCGTCCGGCTTACACGCTCGGCGGGACCGGCGGAGGTTTCGCCACCACGCCGAAGGAATTCGAGATCATCGCCAAAAGGGGGCTGGAGTATTCACTCAACAGCGAGATCCTGATCGAGGAGAGCTGCCTTGGCTGGAAGGAATACGAGCTGGAGGTCATGCGCGACCGGGCGGACAACGTGGTCATCATCTGCTCGATCGAGAATTTCGACGCCATGGGCGTACACACTGGCGATTCGATCACCGTCGCCCCGGCCCAGACGCTGACCGACAAGGAATACCAGCTCATGCGCGACGCGGCGATCAAGATCATTCGCGAGATCGGCGTCGAGACGGGCGGGTCGAACATTCAGTTCGCCGTGCATCCCGAGACCGGGCGCATGATCGTGATCGAGATGAACCCGCGCGTCTCGCGGAGTTCGGCCCTGGCCAGCAAGGCCACCGGCTACCCGATTGCTCGCATCGCCGCCAAGCTGGCCATCGGCTACACGCTGGATGAGATCCCCAACGACATTACCAAGAAGACGCCGGCCAGCTTCGAGCCGACCATCGACTACTGCGTGGTCAAGATCCCGCGGTGGACGTTCGAAAAATTCCCCGAGGCCGACGAGACGCTGACAACGCAGATGAAAAGTGTCGGCGAGGCCATGTCCATCGGCCGGACCTTCAAGGAGGCCTTGCAGAAGGGCATCCGCTCGATGGAGATCAAGCGGTTCGGCCTGGGGCTGGACGCCAACGACAAGTGGCTGACGGCCATGCGGGCTTCCGAGAGTGCTTGGCGGCACGAGGCCGAGATGCCCGGTGAGCCCGAACCGCTCAAGGGCTGGCGCAAGGGCGAGGCCCCGGCCGATACGATTGAAAAGAGCGCCCAGAAGTACCCGATCCCGTTCCCGGTACTTCGCGACAAACTCTCGCGCCCGTGCCAGGGCCGCCTCTACTACATCCGCTACGCCTTCAAGATGGGCTGGAGTGTCGAACGGGTCTATGAGCTCAGCCACATCGATCCGTGGTTCCTCGAGAACATCAAGGAGTTGGTGGAGTTCGAGGATGAGTTGGTCGAATTCGCAGCCAACAGCCGGGAGCATCTGCCAGCTTTTTTTGAGGCGATTGCCAAGATGCGGAAGCTGTTCGATGACCATGAGAATCGCGGCTGGCTGCTTAACGAGAAGCCACCGGATTGGCAAGAGATCCTGCGGCGCAGAAGCGTCAACAGGGAGCATCTCAAAGAGACCATGCTCCATGCACAGCATATGCCTGACATTGAGACTCTGGTGCGCCGTGCAAAGGAGTGGGGCTATTCGAACGTCCAGCTTGCAGCCGTCTTCGGCGTTCCCCATCAGCAGATTCGATTGTTCTGCCGGATGATGGACTGCGAACCGGTGTACAAGCTGGTGGATACCTGCGCTGCGGAGTTCGAGGCGTACACGCCGTATTACTACTCGACACACGAGAATTCGCCGGGAAAGGTCGACAAGCAGCTCAAGGGTATCGTATCTGAACCCGACGACGAGATCCGCGTCCGCGAGAAGCCTAAGGTTATTGTCCTCGGGGGCGGGCCGAACCGCATCGGACAGGGTATCGAGTTCGATTACTGCTGCGTCCACGCCGTCTTCATCGCCCGCGACATGGGTTTTGAGACGGTGATGATCAACTCGAACCCGGAGACGGTCTCGACGGATTACGACACCAGCGACCTGCTGTTCTTTGAGCCGCTGACGCACGAGGACGTGCTGAATATCTGCGAACGGTTGAACGGCACGCGGTTCATTCCCGGCGAGCGGAGCGGTGGTCTGGTCGTGGGCGTCATCGTTCAGTTCGGCGGGCAGACACCGCTGAACCTAGCCCAGGGGCTCAAGGATGCCGGTGTGCCGATCCTGGGAACGTCGCCGGAGAGCATCCACCTCGCTGAGGATCGTGAGGCGTTCGCTAAGATCCTGAATGAACTGGGCTTACGTCAGCCCGAGAACGGCATCGCCTACGACCTGGAGGGGGCCAGGGAGGTCGCGAACAGGATCGGTTACCCGGTGCTGGTACGGCCGTCGTATGTGCTCGGCGGGCGGGCGATGGAAAAGTGCCATCTGGAAGAGGACCTGGTCCGCTACATGACCAAGGCCTTGCAGGCGACCGACCGGGTTGCCTCCAGCGCCAAGTCTCATCCGATCCTCATCGACCGCTTCCTCAGCGAGGCCACCGAGGTTGATGTGGACTGCATCTGCGACGGAAAGCGGGCGGTCGTTTGCGGGGTGATGGAGCACATCGAGGAGGCGGGGATTCACAGCGGCGACAGCGCCTGCGCCCTGCCGCCCTATGCTCTGAGCCCGGCCATCATCGACGAGATCAAGCGGCAGACCGAGCAACTGGCCATGCGGATCGGCGTCCGCGGCCTGATGAACGTCCAGTACGCGGTCAAGGATGACGTCGTCTACGTGCTGGAGGTCAACCCGCGGGCCTCGCGGACGGTGCCGTTCGTCAGCAAGGCCACCGGCGTGCCCTGGGCTAAGATGGCCACGGAAGTCATGCTCGGCAAGTCGCTCGACCAGGCGATGTCCGAGCGGAGCCTGGACGACGCCCCTTGGCCGAAGCACACCTCGGTCAAAGAATCGGTCTTCCCGTTCAGCAAGTTCCCGGGCGTGGACTGTGTGCTCGGGCCTGAGATGCGGAGCACCGGCGAGGTGATGGGTATCGACTATTCCTTTGGTCTGGCCTTTGCCAAGTCACAGATGGCCGCGGGCACGGCCCTGCCGACTGGCGGCACGGTGCTCATCAGCGTCAACGACCACGACAAGCCGCTGATCGTGCCGGTCGCCCGCGAGTTCAAGGAGATGGGGTTCCGGATCATCTCGACACGCAGGACGCGTGATGCCCTGGCTGGGGCCGGCATCGAGGTTGACCCGGTCTCGAAGATCCAGGACCCGGCCGGGCCATATCTGATCGACATGATCAACGAGGGGAAGATCGGGCTGCTGATCAACACGCCGGTGTTCTTCGGCAGCGCCGCCACCGAGAGCCGTATCCGCTCGGCGGCGGTCATGCACAACATCCCGCTGATCACCACCATGACCGGCGCGCGAGCGGCCGTCCGGGCGATCCGGGCTCTCCGCGAAGGTGACTGGAGCGTCCGGGCACTGCAGGACTATCACCGTTAGCCGACCGGCTGACGGTGGGAGCCGGGGGGTGAGGGATGAGGGGCGCGGGGCTCGTCATCTGAGGCCGAGCCGCCGGGAAAACCGGGCTCGTTGAGCGAGGTCTTGTTCTCCCTCGTCCCACGGCGACGCCTCGTCGCCGTAAAACGCGTATCGCCGGGATGGGAGGTCTTGGTCAGGCCTTCCATCCCGGCGATCACGCGGGAGGAGGAAAAGACGAGAGAAAGCACTGCTTGCGTGGCTGTTATGTTCTCTCTGATCTACTATACGCCGCTCGATGCGAAAGCGTTCATCTCGAATCGCGATTTTTGGGCTCCCCGGACGTGTTTTCTGTTGAGGCTTGTCGGATCACGACTTACAGATTGATCGTTTTCGGAACACCGGGTGCCGTTGGTGGGAGAATCAGGGGAACCCTGATTGAGGCCATCGGAGAGCATCCGTCAACCTTGTCCCGTTCAGCGGTTTTGCGGGCGAGTTGCCCGGGCGGCTATGCGTTGGCGAACCTTGTTTTCCTGCCACCGCGAAGGAGGCAGTAAACCGAGAAGCTCAGACGCAGTAGCCTCTGTACGAAGGTGCGGGCAGCTCTGGTCGCTGGGCCGGACAGAAACCGTTAGCGGCATGGCAGGAGAATATTGGGATTGCAGCATCATAGCGGCATCGATCAGCGGGTTGGCCAGGGTCGGAGTCCTGCGAAGCCGAGGTGACGAAGAGGGTGAGATTTGCCGACTTCCCCCTGTGACAGACCGCGCGACCTTTGGCTCCCGCGATCGCCCAAGGGCCGGGCCTACGCGTTCGCGTAGCGTGTCGCGACGATTCCCCTGGCCAGCCGCTTGCCGGTGACGATCAGCGCCGGAACGACGATGACGATGTACGGGACGGGGGCCAGCAAGACGAACCATTCCCAATGGCCCCATCCGCCCAGGTCGACGATCCGGGCCAATAGAGGCGATCGTCCCATCCTGATGGTGATGGCCGTAGCCGCACATAACGCCGCGTATAAGGGCACCAGCATGGCCGACCAGTAGAATACCACCACCGCCCGCGGGCGAACCGGTTTCCAGCCGCCCCACGCGCACGCCAGGGTGACCACACCGAAGACCAGCAACAGGCCAATCGCTGTAAAAGCCCAGAACGACGCCAGCATGCACAGAGACTCGATCCATAGGCGGAGGGAGCCCGCGGGAGGGAACTCTCCGGCCACCTCTGCCCACTCAACCACCGGGCTCATGCAGACGAGCGTGACCAACAGAGTAATCGGAAAGAAGACTATGCTGCTCCAGATGACGAATCGCCGGGCGGTACTGAACTCGGCGTGCACGGGGATCCGCTTGAAGAAGTCACCCTTCGCCACGGCGGCCAGGTACGTGATCAGGAAGCCGCTAACAGCGGAGACGCGGTCGCGAGCTGCCGTCAAGGGTGTCGGACGGCGGCTGGAGGGCAGCGAATACGCCACCGGCCAGCCGCATTCCGGACAACGGCCGCCGACCTGCTGGCCGGTCAGTGAGTATCCGCAGTTCTCGCACAAGACCTTCAAGGGCTCCCATCCAGGCCCCTCGGCCGGGCCGGCGTAGCGCATTCCCGCCCGAATCCAGATCCAGCAGAACCATATGCATCCCAACGCCGTGACGAGAGTGAAGGCGACTTCATCGTCAAACGACGGGTTGAGCCAGATGACCGCGCACTGCAGCCCCAGCGATACGGGGAAGAGGATCGTCACGCTCAAGAAAGTGAGTTTGAGGCTGCGGAAGAA
>CAZPIO010000057.1:38844-44628 GCA_964586235.1 uncultured Planctomycetales bacterium | reverse complement strand
AAGGAGGCCGGAGATGGAGCGACTCGAAGAGTGAGACCGTCACAGCCTGATCAGCGGAGCGTCTCGATGCCTGCGAGCACGTTGCCCAAGGCAGCGGCGGGGGCTTGAGCCTGGGCGGTTGACGCGGCCAGGTTTGACGCAGTTTTTCGTGAATAGTTGCCCAGCGGGGCGAACAGGATTGTGCCCAGCAGGATCAGGGCGACCGCGCAGAGATTGGCGATGACCGCTCCGCTGAGCGGGGGGGAGAAAGCGGGCTGTTGCTCGTCGTCGGCCAGATACATATGGCGGATGACCCGCACATAGTAATACAGGCTGATCGCGGTGTTGATCACGGCCACGACGACCAACCCCCAGAGCCAAGTCTGGTTTCCGGCGGCCTTGCCCAGCGCGACCAGCAGCCACCACTTGGCTGCGAAACCGCCCAGCGGCGGCAGGCCCACCAGTGAAAACAGACAGACCGCCATCGGCAGGGCGAGCCACGCGGCCCGTCGCCCCAGGCCGGTGAACGACGACAGCTTGTCGCTGCCGGTCTGCCAGGTGACCATCGCGGTGATGCCGAACGCGCCGAGATTCATGATCGCATAGATCAGGATATAGGCTACCAGTGCGGCCAGGGCGGCGTTACTGGATGCGGTGTCCAGCGGCATGAGGATGGCCGCGGCCATCATCATGTAGCCGGCGTGTGCAATCGACGAGTAGGCGAGCATGCGCTTGACGCTGTCCTGCCGCAGGGCCGCGAGGTTGCCGACGGTGCAGGTTACCGCTGCCATGATGCCGATGCCCCAGGCGAGCGGGGCCATGAGGCCGGCCGTGGCCGGAGCGACGGCCATCGTCGCGATGAGTCGCAGCAGCAGGCCCAGCGCGGCAGCCTTGCTGGCGACGCTCAGCCAGGTGGTGATCTCGATGGGGGCGCCCTCGAACACGTCGGGGCACCAGAAGTGGAAGGGCACCGCGGCGATCTTGAAGGCGATGCCGGCGCCGGTCGCCGCGAGGCCGAGCCATGCGGCCGGGCCCATGACGGCGGTGCCCGCGGCCACCTTGGCCATCGCCGCAGCCAGGTCCAGCGTGCCGAAGATGCCGTAGATCAGCGTGATGCCGAAGACCATGATGGACGCGCTGGCCGCACCGAAGAGGACGTATTTCAGACTGGCTTCGGCACCGATTCGCGAGCGTTTGTCGGACGCGACGATGGCGTAGCTGGGTAGCGAGGTCGTCTCGATGGCGATGAGCATGACCAGCAGGTTGGTGGTGCTGGTCATGAGCATCATCCCCAGGGCGCTGGTCAGCAGGAGGATGAAGAATTCCGGACCGGCGGGAGCCGGGCGGGTTTCGGGCCGCTGTCGGACGTGTGCGGTTGACCGGCCGATGAGCCACAGCACGATCACTGCGGCCAGGAACAGCGTGAGCAACGTGCGGAAGAAGATCGTGAAGTTATCGACCAGGAGGAGAGGGGTCGTTCCAGGCGGGGTGAGCCCGCCCTTACCGCCGGCAGTCACCGTCGGTGCCGCAAGGCGGGTCAACAGGAAGACGAGGGCCAAGCCGGCCAGCGAAACCACTGCCGCGAGCCGGCCACTCCGTTGCACCGGAAGGCTGACCAGCAGAACGGCCGCCATCGTGCCGACCAGGGCCAGTTCCGGCGCGCACAGCCACAAGTCGCCGCCCGTCGGACTCCAGATTGACGCCATCAGATCGGTCATCGTATTCCCATCATCTCGCTATTCCATCACGACATCGCCAACAGCTTCGTGATGTTCTCAAGCGTTCCGTTCATGAACTGGAACAGCGTCTGGTACGGCAGCACGCCGAGGGCGATTGCCAGAACCGCAAACGGCGTGAGGATGAACACCTCGCGGGCGGTGGCCTCCGGGAATCCCGCGTATTCCTCGCGCTGCCTGCCGAGATAGACGCGCTGGAGCATCCACAGGATGTATCCGGCCGTCAGCACTACACCGATGGCTGCGATCACGGCCATTGGCTTGGCCCAGGTCATCCACGCCCAGGTGCCGCCGGCCGAGAACGTCGCGATCAGCACCCAGAACTCACCGATGAACCCGCACAAACCCGGCAAGCCAAGCGAGGCGAAGAAACCCAACGTGGCCAGCGAGCCGTACACGGGCATGGTCAGGCACAGGCCTCCGAAGCGGTTGATCTCGCGGTGGTGTGCCCGGTCGTATATCACGCCGACCAGGAAAAAGCACATGGGGCTGGAGATGCCGTGGGCGATGACCTGGAACATGGCGCCCTGCCATCCTTCACGGGTCATGATCGCCAGACCGAGCAAGACGTAGCCCATGTGGCTGATCGAGCTGTAGGCGACCAGGCGCTTGAAGTCGGTTTGGGCCATAGCGCATAGCGCGCCGTAGATGATGTTGACCACTCCCAGCAGGGCCAGGCCGTAGGCGGCCCACGCCCCGGCCGTCGGGAGGATCGGATAGCTGATCCGCATCAGTCCGTAGGCGCCCATCTTCAGCAGGATGCCCGCCAGGATCATGCTGATCGGTGTGGGGGCCTCGACGTGGGCGTCGGGCAGCCACGTGTGGAAGGGGAACACCGGCACCTTGATCGCAAAGCCGATGTAGAGCAGGACGAACATGGCCGGAGCGAACTTCCAGCCCAGGAACGTGGCTTGGCCGAAGGCGGCCTGGATGTCCTGGTTCCGGGCCATTTCGATGAGGTTGAAGGTGCGGGTCATCGGCGGAGCGTAGAAGTAGAACGCCAGCAGCACCACCAGCATCAGCACCGAGCCGGCGAGGGTATAGAGGAAGAACTTGATCGCCGCGTATTCCTTGCGCGGTCCGCCCCAGACGCCGATCAGGAAGTACATGGGCAGGAGCATGACTTCCCAGAAGACGTAGAACAGGAAGAAGTCGAGGGCGACGAACACGCCGATCATGCCGGTTTCAAGCAGCAGGAAGAGGGCGAAGTAGCCGCGGATGCCCTTGTTGATCTTCCAGGACTCGATGTTCCAGCTTGCCAGGCAGGCCAGGAACGAGACGATCGTGGTCAGCAGCACCAGCGGGAAGCTGAGGCCGTCCACGCCGACGAAGTATTCGATAGCCGTGTTTTCGTTCAGTTGGATCCAGGGTTTCTGGGTCACTTCGTAGATCTTCTGGCCGTACTGGCTTCCGAAAATGGCGGTGGAATCGCTGCTGCCCCACCAGGCGAAGTGCTGGAACAGCAGGAACGACAGCAGCATCACCAGGGCGGTGGTGGCCACGGCGATGGATTTGACCAGCCGCGTGTTGGGCGTGATCAGACACAGCACCGCCCCGATAACAGGGATGAATATCAGGAAATTCAGCAGGTTGCCTTGTTCCATTGCTTGCGTTCCTTTGCGTAGCCTCTTTCGGGTGCCCCATCCCTTGCGAAGCAAGGGGTGGGGGATCTTCTCTATCGGGGTGCCGGGTGCCATGCCCACGGCTTTGCCTGAGCATGTCAGGCGGGCAAAGCCCGCCCTACTCTCTGCCGCTTGTAGCCAATAGCTAAAAGCTAACAGCTAATAGCTAATAGCTTCTTTTCACCACGGCCACACCTTAACCAGCAGGACCATGGCTCCTGTTCCCACAGCGAACAGGATGTAGTTCCGAATTCGTCCGACCTGCGGCGTGCGGGCGACGTCGCCGGCCGTCAGCGCCGCCTCGCCGAGGCCGTTGACAGCACCGTCGACACCAATGTTGTCCAGCACATTGCCGGTGAACCAGGCCAGCCAGGCCGTGGCCCGCCCCGACAGGTTCACGATTCCGTCAATAATCCACTTGTCAAAAGCGTACGAGAGCCGCATCAGTCCGCGGACGCCGCCGACCAGGAGTAACCCGTACAGCTCATCGAAGTAGAACTTGTGCTCCAGCAGGGTGTGGATCGGCCGCAGCTTCTGGGCGATCATCGCGGCGGTCTCCAGACCCTTGCGGTAAATCACGATCGCGATCGCGAAGCCGACCACGAACGCGCCGCCGACCAGATACGCCATCATCAGGTGGGTATGGTGCGACAGCGCCTTGCCGTCGATCGACGGGACCAGGAAGCCGGCCGGGGCCGCGTCGGCCACCAACGGCCGGAACAGCAGATAACTCGCGAACACCGTGCCGACCGCCAGAACGATCAGTGGCACGTACATCAGGGGGATTTCGTGGGCATGCTCGTGTACATGCTCGTCGCGCGGTTTGCCCATGAACGTCATCCACCAGCATCGCATCATGTAGAACGGGGTGACGTAGGCGATGATGACCGGGATCCAGAACAGCCAGCCGTACATTCGCGAGGCCTTCACTGCGGCGCCGGCTTTATCACTGCCTTCTGCGACAGGCTCGGGAGCTTCTGCCGGGGTGGCATGGCCAAGCGTCGGCTCAGCCGACGCGCCGCCATGTTCTTTTGCAGTAGCAGAATGTTCTCCCCCGTGCGTCCGCTCATACGCCACCGCCAGGATCTCATCCTTGCTGAAGTAGCCGCCGAGTCCGAAATGCATCATCGGGATGCCCGCGCCGGCGATGGCCAGCACGCCGACGAGGAATGTCCAGCACGTCACGGGCATCTTGTGCCGCAGGCCGCCCATCTTGCGCATGTCCTGCTCGTGATGGCAGCCTTCAATCACCTGGCCGCTGCCGAGGAACATGAGCGCCTTGAAGAACGCGTGGGTGAGCAGGTGAAACAACGCTCCGACCCACGCTCCGACGCCCATGCCCAGGATCATGTAGCCAAGTTGGGAGATCGTCGAATAGGCCAGCACCTTCTTGATGTCCGTCTGGACGATGGCGACCAGCGCGGCCAGCGTCAGGGTGATGCAGCCGATGATGGCGACGAACGTCTGGGCCTCCGGCGTGAGCAGGACGAAGATGCGGGCCACGAGGTAAACACCGGCGGCGACCATGGTGGCAGCATGGATCAGAGCGCTGACTGGCGTCGGGCCTTCCATCGCATCCGGCAACCACACATGTAGCGGGAACTGAGCGCTCTTGCCGATCGCCCCGCAGAACAGCAGCATGCCCATCCACGTGGCCAGGTTTGGGCCGAACAGCGTATGCGTGAACAACGGTGACGCAGGGTCGTCGCGAGTGATTCTGAACGCATCGGCGGCACCTTGCAGCGAGAGATCGCCCAGGTACAGGAAAACCATTCCCAGCCCGATGATGAATCCCATGTCGCCCACGCGGTTGACGACAAAGGCCTTGATGGCGGCGTCGCTGGCGCTCTTCTTGTGGAAGTAGAAGCCGATCAGCAGGTACGAGCACACGCCGACCAGTTCCCAGAACACGAACAGGAACAGCAGGCTGTTGGATATCACCAGTCCGAGCATGCTGAAGCCGAACAGCGACATGTAGGTGAAGAAACGGTGGAACTTGCTCTGCCCGTCGATCTCGTCGCTGTGGCCGGACATGTAACCGATGCTGAAGACGAAGATGCAGGTCGAGACGAAGCTGACCATGAAGAACATGATCACGGTCAGGCTGTCGAGATTGACGCCGAAGGTGATGGGGACGCTGCCCAGGGTTGCCCAGGTGAAGACCGCCGGAATCGGGCGATCGGCAGGAGTCATGCCCTGCCATTTTACGAGCACGATCGTCGCCAGCAGGCAGCTTGCTGCGATTCCGGTCGTCGCGACCCAGCCCGCCCAGGGCTTGCCGATGCGCGAACCGAACAGGGCGAGGACCACGAAGCACAGCAACGGGGCGGCAACGCCCAGCACCAGCATGGTTTCCAGACTAGACATCCGCATCCTTCCGAATCAGCCGTCTCGTCTCCGATGAACCCGGTCCCTCTGTAGGAGCGGCTTGCAGCCGCGATCACACC
>CAZPIO010000057.1:0-38744 GCA_964586235.1 uncultured Planctomycetales bacterium | reverse complement strand
CGTAGGAGCGGCTTGTAGCCGCGATCACACCCGTAGGAGCGGCTTGTAGCCGCGATCACACCCGTAGGAGCGGCTTGTAGCCGCGACCCAATCTCAGACGCCTCACCCGCTCAGCCTGCTGCCCTTGTCCACATCGATGGTCGCCAGGTTGGCGTAATAGTTCACGAATATCGCGATGGCGACGGCCGCCTCGGCCGCCGCCAGGACGATCACGAATATGGCGGCGATCTGCCCGTCGATCCCGCCGACCTGGTAGCGGGTGAAGGCCACCAGGTTGATGTTCGCGGCATTGAGGACCAGTTCGACGCCGATCAGGATCCCGACCGCATTGCGTTTGACGATCATGGTGCAGACGCCGCAGCAGAACATGAATGCCGCCAGAACCAGGTAGTGATTCAATCCCACAGTCAGCATGCCAGGCTCCGTCAATCCTGATCGCGGCGGCACAGATACGCCGCTCCGATCATCACCGCAAGCAGCAGGACGCTGGTCACTTCAAAGGGCAGCAGGTACGTAGTCAGCAGCGACTCGCCGATCTGGGCAACGGTGTAATCGCCGCCGGCTTTGCCGCCGCTCCACGTCGTCCGGGTCAGAACGATGACCAGCCCGACGAACAACGCCAGACAGGCCAGGACTCCTGCGATCACCTCGCTGGGTTTTGGCATAAACCTCAGCCGCGGCGACTGGCTGGTAAGCATGATTCCGAAGATGATCACGATCAGCGTACCGCCTGCGTAGACGATGAGCTGAATCGCCCCGAGGAAGTTGGCCATCAGCAGGAAATACAGGCCCGCGGCGGCGCCCAGCGTGCCGAACAGGCACACGGCCATCCGCACGACGCTGGAAAACAGGACGCACCCGAGCGCGCACAGGGCCGCGATGCCGCCGATCACGTAGAACATGATCGATTCGGCACTGGCGGTCGAGCTGCCAGTGACAACCGGCGTTTCGGCACTGGCGGGCAAGCCGCCAGTGGCACCCGGGGCGGCGGCCTCCTGTGCGAAGGCGGCGCCGGTCGTGCCGGCCAGCACCAGTGCCATGATGATCCAACGATATCGCCGCATTCCGTTCACGCTCCCGGCAGGTGATCGACTACCAGTGTCCCGACCAGTTTTCGGCGGCTGATCAGACCGTAACACATGATCACGACAAACCCGCCCGCCAGTCCGGCCCCGATCAGGGTCATCGCGATATTCGCCGCCCGGGCCAGCAGCCCATCGGCCGGAACGAGCAGCATCCAGAACGTATTGGCCAGCAGCAGGACCATCGACATCGGCAGCAGCACCTGCACGCAGGTGTACATCACCTGGTCGATCCTGAGCCGAGGCAGCGTCCAGCGCAGCCACAGTTGGCAGAAGATGAAGAAGAAGGCCTTGGCGATGAACCAGAGTGGGCCGCTGAACAGCAGGCCGTGGAGCATTCGCTGCCACAGGCTGCCGCCGGACCACGAAGCCCCCCACGAGGCGGGCAGCGGCGAGTGCCAGGCTCCGAAGAACAAAATCACGGTCAGGCCGGCGATGATGAACATGGCCGCGTACTCGGCGAAGAAGTAAAGGGCCCAGCGAAAGCCGCTGTACTCGGTGTGGAAGCCGGCGACCAGTTCGCTCTCGGCCTCGGGCAGGTCAAATGGCGCCCGCTTGCAGCTTGCCAGCGAGGCGATGAAGAAAGTGAACGCCGCCACGAAGGTCATCGGGTTCCTGAATGCCAGCCAGGTCTGGAAACCGCCCCCCTGGACGTGGACGTCGCCGAAGTGTGAAAGCTGCAGCGTGCCCACGGTCATGACGGCGACCAGCAGGGACATGCCCATGGGGATCTCGTAGGAGACCATCTGGCAGGCGACGCGGATGCCGCCGTAGATGCTCCACTTGTTGTTCGAGGCCCAGCCGCCGAGGATGACGCCGACGACGTCCACGCCGAGCATCGAGAAGATGAACAGCAAGGCGACGTCGAGGTCGCGGAACACCCATCCGATTCCGAACGGCAGGGCGATGAAGGCGGAGAACACCGGAACCCAGGCCAGATAGGGGGCAAGTCTGAAGACCAGGCGGTCGGCCTCCGCCGGGATGAGGTCCTCTTTCTGGATCAGCTTGATGCCGTCGGCCATACACTGGGCCCAACCGTGCCACCTGCCGACCCGCATGGGGCCGAGCCGGCTCTGGATGCGCCCGGCGATTTTGCGTTCCCACCAGATGGCGAACATGGCGTTGAGGCACACCCAACCGAGGAGGGCGACGACGCCGATGATGTCCCGCGTCAGGCTGAACTGCAGGAGCCACAACGGCCAGGCCCACATAACCCAGTGGCCTTCGCGTTCCAATACCCACTGGATGTTGCCGATGCTCAGCGCGGCGCCATACGTGTCTTCAACGTCCGCGATGTGATCGATGTAGCCGTACAAGAGCGAACAGACCCACACCGCGAGGATCAAGCCGGCGACTGAGCCCCAGAAGACAAGCGGGGCGAACCGGGCCAGCAGGCAGCCGATCTCGGCGTACCAGCGGATTGAGACGGCGGTGCCGGCGGCCGCGCAGAAGCACGCGAACAATCCGGCCGTGCCGAACACGACGACAGGATTCTGCTCGAACTTCACAACAGCCAGGGCCAGGCCGACCAGAGTTGCCGCGCCAAACACCAGCGCGAGCAGGACGGCAACGCCAATGGCCCTGCCCCTCTGGGCGTGTTCGCGTTTCGGGTTGATGATGTCCTGTGCCGTCAACTGAGCCATGTGGTTAGCTAACAGCTAATAGCTAAGAGCTAATAGCTTCCTCTATCGGTCCACCTCTCCCAGCACGATATCGATACTCCCGATGATCGCGGGGATGTCGGCCAGCAACACTCCCCGGCACACGTGGTTGGTGATGGAGAGGTTGCAGAAACACGGCCCGCGGACTTTCATGCGGTACGGAATCGGCGAACCGTCGCCTGCGATCATGAAGCCGAGCTGACCGCGCGGGTTCTCGGCCTCGAAATACACTTCGTTTTTGGGCAGCGGCAGCACTCTCGGCAGCTTGGTCCTTGTTTCGCCGTCCGGGATCTGCCGCAGGCACTGTCTCAGGATACGCACCGATTGCTTCATCTCCTGCATGCGGACGAAGTAGCGATTCCAACTGTCGCCGACCAGCACGCTCGGGGGGATGCCGTCGGATCCGCCGGCCACACCGACCGGGACGTCGAACTCGAATCGGTCGTAGATGTCATAGGGCGTGCACTTGCGCAGGTCCCACTTCACGCCGCAGGCCCGCAGGCACGGCCCGGTCAGGCCGTAGGCGATCGCGTCCTCGGACGAGATCGTGCCGACGTTGGCCGTGCGCTTCACGAAAATGTGGTTGAAACTCAGCAGGTTGTCGTACTCGTCGATCTTGGGCTCGAAGAAGTCCAGGAACTCCGCCGTTTTCTCCAGGAACCGCTCGGGAAGGTCGGCGATAACCCCGCCGATGGTGAGGTAGGCGTAGGTCAGCCGGGCCCCGCAGGCAGCCTCGAACAGGTCCAGGATGTACTCGCGCTCGCGGAAGGCGTACAGCACCGCGGTGAACGAGCCCATGTCCAGCCCGAACGTGCCGAAGGCCACTAGGTGCGATGCGATCCGGTTGAGCTCGGCCATGATGATCCGGATGTACCGGGCGCGTTCGGGGACCTCGATGCCCGCCAGTTTTTCGATCGCCAGGCTGTAGGCGTGGTTGTTGTTCATTGCCGAGAGGTAATCCAGCCGGTCGGTCATGGGGACGTACTGGATGGGAGGGAGGTTCTCACCGATCTTCTCGGCGCAGCGGTGCAGGTAGCCGATATGGGGGGTCGCTTCGACGACGAGTTCCCCATCGGTCCTCAGCACGATTCGCAGGACGCCGTGCGTGCTGGGGTGCTGCGGGCCCATGTTGATGAGCATCTCCTCGGTGCGAATATCGTCGCCCGCGGAGGCGCGGTCAAAGTCCACGAGAACGTCGGGCCGGCTGTACAGAATCCTCTCACTCATTGCGGCTGGTCTTGCGTCCCGGAAGGTTCGGGCGTGCTCGGAGGCATCCCGGGTATTCCGTGATACTCCTTGGGAAACTCATAATCCTTTCGCAGCGGATGCCCTGCCCAGTCGTCCGGACACAGGATCCGCCGCAACCCGGGGTGGCCCTCGAAGGTCACCCCCAGCATGTCGAAAACCTCCCGTTCATGCCAGTCCGCCGCCGGCCACACGTCGGCGACCGAGGGCAGGTGCCCGCCGTCCCGCTGGACCCGGATGCGGACGGCAATCTCGTTGTCGCCCGTCCAGTATGAGCCCACGACGCGAGGCGGCCGAAGCGAGGTCAAATCATAGATGACCTCGATCTGATTCTCGTCCGGCAGGTCGATACCGCTGACGCATCGCAACATATTGAGCCGCAACCGGTCGTCGTCACGGAGGAACCTCGCGATCTCGTGCCATTGCTCGGCGAGCACGGTGACCGACGGGTGGCTGGTGCCCATCTCGGCCTCGCTCACCGCATCGCCGAAGGCCGCTTGCAGGATGTCAGCAATCTCTTCCGGTGCCATGGTTCACGCCAGCGGTGTCGGCGCCTTGGCTCTGGGCGATTCCGGCGCCCGCGCGATGGTCTGGGACCTGATCTTGTCCTGTAGCCGCATCAGCCCTTCCAGCAGAGCTTCGGGCCTCGGCGGGCATCCGGGCACATAGACATCCACGGGGACGATCAGATCGACGCCCTTGACCACGTGATAGCCGTACTTGAAATAGGGGCCGCCGCCGACGGTGCAGGCCCCCATCGCCAGGACATATTTCGGATCGGGCATCTGGTTGTGGAGCCGGATGACCCGAGTCGCCATTTTGTAGGTCACCGTGCCGGCCACGATCATCAGGTCCGATTGCCGCGGAGTGGCGCGGAAGGCACCCGCGCCGAAACGGTCGAAGTCAAACCGCGACATGCCGGTAGCCATCATCTCGATCGCGCAGCAGGCCAGGCCGAAGGTCATCGGCCAGAGGCTGTTACTCTTGGCCCAGTTCAGCGCCCAGTCGACGCTGGTGACCATCACTCCCGGCTCGAACCTGTTCTGGATCCAGCTCATGGTTGCCCGATTATTCCTCCGTTGCGGCCTCGGGTGGCCCGGGTTCATCCTGAACCTGGGCTCGCGATTCCCTGTCCTCGTGTGCCACTGCTCTGTGAGCAGTGCGGGTGCCCCACCTCATTTTCGAGGTGGGGGAGCGACGATCGTCTTGACGAGCCGGCGGGTTTCTTGGACTGAGCTTGTCGAAGTCATCCCGCCGGTGGTCGCCCAGGCCGACCATCTCACCGCAATGCGGCTTGCAGCCGCGACCTCACGGCCCTTCGGTCTCCGGAGCGGCCTCGACCCGACTGCCGTACGCCCAGACCCAGTCGAGGTACCCGAACCGCCACAAGTACAGGAAGCCGACCACCAGCACGCCGAAGAAGAACAGCATGTCCCACAGGGCGGTCCGCTGAGCCGCCTTCAATGCTGCGGCCCCTGCGGTCGCCTCGCCGCCTCCGCCGAAGACGACGGCCCAAGGGTACAACAGGGCGATCTCAACGTCGAACACCAGGAAGACCAAAGCCACGACGTAGAACCGCAGGTCAAACTGCACCCAACTCGGCCCGACGCTCACCTCGCCGCACTCGTAGGTCTCGCCCTTGACCTGGTTGGGCAGCTTCGGGCGCAGCAGTTTCCCGAACAGCAGCGCTCCCAGCCCCAGGGTCAGCCCGGCAACGGCGAAAATGGCCATGCCCATGACCAGTTGCACACCGCCGTCCGCTGGAATCAGGTTGTGGTCCATTGCCGTCATCGTTTCTCAGCCTCCGGCGCCGGAGGCCGGTCTCTCGGTTCTCTGATCCTCCATAGCCTGGAGCATCAACTGGTGCTTGTTGCGGCCGCGCTCAAGCCATTCTTCCTTGGCCTTGCTTGCCCAAGGGGGCAGCTTCGCTTTTTGCATCCACAGCGGCATGGGCGTCCGCAGGCCCTGGCGGGCCAGCTCGGTGAACTCAACCACCATGCTCCGGCGGTCAAAAGCCGACATGTCATGGATGCTGCCCATGTGGATACAGTTGGTCGGGCAGGGATAGGTGCAGAGGGCACAGAACATGCACGTCTGGTAATTGATCGCATAACGTACCATGGCCCCGCCCACCGCCACGCCGGAGGCCTTGTCCATTTTGCGAGCGGCGGTCTTGACCACGGTGATGCAGTCAACCGGGCAGGCCTTGGCGCACAACTCACAGCCGATGCACTTCTCGATCTCGTAGTAATGGAAGCCCCGGAAGCGTAGTTGCAGTGTCGGAGGGACGTCAGGGTACTGGACGGTGATGGTGCGCGCGAAGCAGTACTGCAAGGTGATCCGCAGGCCGATCAGGATGGTCTTCACCGTCAGGTAGATGTTGCGGAAGTACTCGCGCATACGTCACTTCAGCCCCGCTTGCCTGTCAACGTTAAACCCATTCGACGGGACTTTGGACCATCCTGGCATCCGGAGGAATGAGGATGCCCGAAGCCCGCCGCGTTCCGACGGGCTGCCAAACACGCGAACGCCTGCCGCCCGAGAACTTGTTCCTCATACATGTATCCAAATCGCCGTAAATGTCAAGCTGGCTGGAAGTTGAGGCTGAAAGCGGGGGCCCCATCTCCTTCGGAGGTGGGGGGAGCGACCATCATTGTCTTGACGAGCCGAGGGGTTTCCTGGACTGAAATCTGCGATTTCCCAAGTGGTGCCGACGCCCCCATCGGCATTTCGCAGGGTGCCCCATCCCTTCGCGCCTGGCGAAGGGGTGGGGGATCGAATCGCCCGCCGGTTCACGCTTCCGATCGCGAACCTGTCCCGCATGGTGGTCGTGTCCAACGAAGGAAAGAGAATCGAATCGCAGGACGCCGAGGATGCGGAGATATCTCTGTAAGGCCGTTTAAACCCCATTGAGACGTTTTATACCACGCTAAAAAACAGCCACGTGCCCTTTGATCGCCCTGCGCAGGGACTAGACTGTTACTTCCAACCCGATCCTACAGCGCCCTTGCGTCCCCTCTTCCGGTGATTCTTTCCCTTATTCTCTCCAGGTTCTTTCGCGCCGCGACGCCATCGAGAGTGCCGCCGTGCGCGACACAGTACTCAAGGAACATCATGATGGCCGTGGTCTGCTCAGACGTGAACCATTGTTCGAAGGGCACTTCCTTGAAGAGATCACGCTCTGGCGACAGAGCGTATATGATATCGTCCACTATGATCGAACCTGACACATCATGGTTGCGCACTGCATACTCCATATAAGCAGGTGCATAGAACCTAAAGCCCTTTAGGTCAGTGAACGAGAGCGAGGCCTGACACCGCTCCAGAGTCGTGTCACCCACCCGTCTCCAATCGTCCCTCTCGTCTGACCTCGCTAACTCGAGATAGTGAGACGCCCCCCGCGCCCCTGGACAGTCATAGTATTCCGCCATATTCGCAGATACGCCGTCCTCCAGGCGTACACCGCTGAAGGCGCGTTCGATGATGGCAAGAAGCTGCTCCTTTTCAGGATCGTTTGCCACGGGAACCCTCATTGCCAGCAGTTGTTGGACACTGACAGAGCGCAATTGTTAAGAGCCCTGATTTTGTTCCCGATTTCCGTTACGGGTATCGAGGTCAACGGGTATCGAGGGGTATCGAGGTCAACTCTTGACTCTTGACATCTTTGCATCCAGCTCCTTTGGTGACGTCGAAACGAGGCCGTAGCGCCCTTTCGTCTTCATCCGTGTCATCAGTGAAATCCGTGGTTCTTCTCCAGTCCCGCGTCATGCATCGTCATGCGACCGTTTGACCACGGATATCACCGATATCACGGATCAAAGCGGAGGGCTCGATCGTGTTCATCGGTTTCGCATCGACGCCCGCCCGGCCGTGCGTCCCCTTTCTTCAGCCCCGACCAACCCGATCCGCCCCATCCTGATCACCGCGCCCGTTGGCGAACAGATACTCCAGCCGCCTCGAGACAGCCACGGCCAGCGATGGATAACCTACGGCCACGGGGTGGGGCAGGCAATCCCGTCCACGCCCAGACGCGATTCTCCACCCGTCACTGCCGCCCCGCCTGTTCTGATTCAACCGTACCCCGCCGAACACCCCGCCGTGTTATGAATGCAAAGAGCCCAGCGGAGATGCCGCGCGCCGACCACGCCGGCCCGCGGACTTCGACCAGATTGATATCCCGCTGGCCCAAGGAGGTGAAAAGATGAAGCGAATAACCCGGACAGCCCCAGGCCCCGCAAGCGCCAACCACACGCCCGGCAATGGCTTACGCCCACCCCCCAGTCTCCAGCCCCCAGTCCCCAGCCCCCGCGGGCAGCGCCCGCGCCAAACGAACCCACCGTCCAGCTCCACTTCAATCGACGGCCTGCCGCCTGGCCGTTTTCTCTTCTCTCCGTGTCTCCGGCTCTTCCTCCGCGTCCCCCCTCAGCACCGAGCTGGCCGAGGGGCGCCGCCGCCCCGATATCGGACCATGGTCCTCAGGTGGAGGTTACGTCACCCTCATCCGAAGTCGATAAGAACCACAGAGACAGGTTGTTGTGTCGTGGCCGTTCCGGCTCGGCACGTCTTTGCGCTGGCAGCGCCCTGGGAAGCTGGCCCGGTTATGAGCCGGATGGATTCGCCGTGGCAAGCTTCGATGGAAAGCGCCTGGAGAAGGCTTGCGCCATCTCTGCGTGGTTCGGTCGTCGGAGGCAGTTGTGGCAGGTTTCCCGCAGACCTACCAGATCGTCCGGCAGGGCGCTGTGACGCCGGTGACTGTCCGGAATGACGATGAGGTCGTATCGCTCCGCACGGAGCTGGAGTTGCTGTCCGACTTCGCCAAAGACGCCACGCCGGAGATCGTCGAGGCGCTGGAGGCCAGACTGGCTGCGTTGCAGTCATCAAACGCCGAGGGTAGCAGGCGGGTCGCGAGCGATATCGAGGACATGCTGGGAATCCTTCGCGATGCGATGAACCCGGCGGCAGCAGAGGTAATCGCCCGTATCGACGCGGACTTTCCGCAGGCCCGGGGAAGTATTGACATGGCATCAATCGAAAAGGAAAGCGGCGGCTTTCACGAGGACGTCGCCAGGCAGGTGAACGCTTCGGGCAAGCCCGCGGCCAGCAGGCTTGGCCAGAGCTTCAAGCAGGCTTTGCTCAAGTCAGCGGTTGCGGCCAAGGAGGCCGCTCTGGACAGCACCCAGCCCGCGGACACTCCGCCCCCGACAACCGTGGGTGAGAGAGACGCGGCTGCCGATCAGCAGGCTCAGTCAACCGGGACGAGCTCGGCCGGGAGCGTCGACGCGGCCGCCTCGGCGCCGGGTCCCGATCCGGTCGAGGCTGCTCTGGAGCAGGCCGTCAACGGTGCGGAAGGATCGCCTGTGTCCGGATCCGCTGCGGAGGTCGAAGTGGCACTGGAGGCTGACGAAGAGACCCTGGCAGCCTTGGGTGACGAACAGGCCGTCGAAGCCGAAGAAGTGATTGAAGCCGAAGAGGAAGAGTGGACGGAGGCTGAGGAGACCGCCGAGGCCGAGTCGCTGGCCGAGATGGCCGAGCTTGCCGAGGAACTTGAGGGCGAAGATCCGGTCGAGGCGGCCCTGGCTGAGGCGTTTGAAACGGCCGCGGAGGTCGACGGACAGGGAGGCGACCCTGTCGAGGCCATTCTGGCCGAGCAGGCCGCCGCCGGTGAGAGCGCGGCCACGGATGGGGCGGCGGAGCAGCTTCTGTCCGGGCTGCCGGCGGGCGATGCGGCTGAGATCCCGCTTGGGCAACTAACGGATGTGTTGCTGGCCAGCCAGAGCCACGCCACACCCACGGCGGAGGAAGCGAACGATCCGATCGAGAAGGAATTGGCCGAGGCGGTGCAGGCCGCGGATGCCTTACGGCCGATACCCGAGAAGGGAAGTGTCGAGGCCGGGTTGAAGTGCACTGGGAAGCAGGTGGAAAGGGGAAAGCCAGATGCGAATTCGAATCCCTCTGTGGTCCCGCAAGATGATGCAGATGGTGCGGAGGTCGCGGCGGAGAAGGTGGCCAAGGTCATCTCGGACACCCAGGACGAAGTCGAGGCCATTGCTTCCGCGTTCAAGGAGGCCACTTCGGACCTGGGTGCGATCGAGAGCGAAGTGTGCAATGTCACCGGTGGGGAGAACGATTCGCTGTTGCCGGGGGTCGACATGACTGACTACGTGGAACCGACGGGCGGCTTGACGAACGCGGCGACCGATGGCGCGGCTTCCGCGGAGTCGGCGTTCAATCTGCCGAGCCTCAACCTGCGAGGGGAACTGCAGGCCATCCGCCAGAACCTTCAGGGCGGGCTCGAGCGGCTGATCCGACTCCTGGACCGCGTGGACCAGATTCACGTTGAAGCCGAGAATCGGCTGGCCAAAGCCAGGAATTACCAGTTGGCGGCCCAGAAGGCCCATGAAGTCAGTGAGATGCTGGTTCAGGCCCAGACCGACGCGGCCGAGGCCAAGGCAACTTTCGAAAGCGCCCAGCGTCGTCTTGACGAGGCCCGGTCGGCTTGGGATGAAGCCCGCCGGAGCGCCGAGGCGGCGGCGTTCTGAGTTTCACCGGCTGCCCCTGCGGCGGGCGGTATGCCCTTTTGAGCCGCAGACACAGCGGCGACCGCCATGGCGAGCGGGTCCGCCGCGGCGGACTTGGCAATGCCCTCCCGCGTGATCAACGGCCATCCCACCTCCCGAACTCCTCACACACCTTGTCCATCTTGGTCCTGAGACGCCGGGCCGCAGTCGACCGCTACGGCCGCCTTGCGTTCAGATCGAGGCAGCGCGAGAATGATTGGTGGCTGCGGGGGGCTGCTCCTCGAGGGCAGCCGCAGTTGTTCTGCCGTTCCACATTGGAGGAGGTGTGTGCGTGTCTAACTCGCAGAAGATCAGTCGCCGGGAGTTGTTGGCTCAAACCGCCGGAGTCGGCGTTGCGGGCCTGGCCGCTCCGTACGTGATTCCCTCGGGCGTGTTGGCCGCGCCCGGGCGCGTGGGGCCTAACGACAAGATCCGCATCGCCCTGATCGGGGCCAACGGGCAGGGCAACTACAGCCTCGACCAGTTGCTGAAAGAGCAGGATGCCGAGGTGGTCGCGGTATGCGAGGTTTTCAGGGAGCGTCTGGACAAGACGCTGGCCAAGTGCGGGCCGAACGCCAAGGGTTACAACGACTTCCGGGATGTCCTGGCCCGAGAGGACATCGACGCCGTGGTGATCGCCACGACTCCGCACTGGCATGCGATCATGGCGATCCTTGCCGCCAAGGCCGGCAAGGATTTCTATCTGGAAAAGCCGATGACGATGAGCCTCGGCGAGTCGCTGGCCGTTCTGCGGGCCGTACGCAAGCATAACGTGATCACCCAGATCGGCACGCAGGTCCACGCGACGAAGAACTATCACGACATCGTGAACATCATCCGCTCGGGCGTCCTCGGCAAGGTGTGCGTGGCCCGCACGTTCCACGTGTTCAACCAGGGGCCGAATGGCATCGGGGATCAGCCCGACACCGACCCGCCGGAGGGGCTGGATTGGGATATGTGGCTCGGACCAGGCCCCAAGCGCCGCTTCAACGCCCTGTTGTTCAAGGATTCGGCCCACCACCCGTCATTCATGGCCTACAGCAACGGCTGGACGCCGGGTATGGCTCCGCACCTCGTCGATCTGCCTTACTGGGCACTGGAACTCGGCCATCCGACCTGCACGATGAGTTCCGGGGGCCGCTACCTGATCAAGGATTGCGGCGACGCGTATGATTTCCAGGAGGTGCTCTGGCAGTACCCGGGCTTCACCATGACCTGGACGACCTCACTGATCAACAGCTATGCGTTCGATCTTCAATTCCAGCCGGGGCTTCATCGCCGCCGCGGGATCTACTTCCAGGGGGTCAACGGCACGATCATCGCCGATTACGGCTACCTCAAGATCGTGCCCGAAGGCGACCGGATGGACGACGAGGTGGATCTGGAGAAACTGGCCAAGGCGGTGCCTGACTCCCCGGGGCACCACCGCGAGTGGCTCGACGGCATCCGCAGTCGCAAGCAGCCGAATTGTCATGTTGGCTACCACTACAAGGTCGATGTGGCGATCAACCTGGCGATGATGTCGCTCAAGTTGGGTCGCAGCGTGCGGTTCGACCCGGCCACCGAGACGATCCCGAACGATCCGGAGGCCAACAAGCTGCTGTTCCCCAAGTACCGCGATCCGTGGAAGATCCCGGCGGAGTACATGGGATGACCCTTCGAGAGCCTCAGGGCAAGTCCTTTGATCGACTCACGGAGGTCGGACAAGGGGTGACCGACTGGCGCGGCCTGTTCAAGTCATGCGGGCGGAACGTCACCTGCGCCCAGGATGTGTATTTTGAGCATCCCGAATCGATGGAGGTCGGCGACGATGTCACCTTCATGCGAGGTTTCTACATGATCGGGCGGCCGCAGCACTGTCGCATCGGGTCGCGGGTGACCTTTTATCCGAATTGTTTCGTTCAGGGATCGGCCGGGCGGTTCGTGATCGATGACCACGTGGAGTTTTTTCCAGGGACGTACATCTCGCTCGGTGATTGGGAGTCGAGCTTCGTCGAGATCGGGCATCACTGCCATTTTGCCCCGAACTGCGTTCTTTACGGTTGGGGCGGGCTGAAGATCGGCGCGTACTGCAATATCGCCGCCCACACGGTCTTCGCGACCGTGGGGCACCACGATGAGGTCACTGACAGGCCCATGTCTCTCACGGGCGAGAAGGCCGGCCCGATCACGCTCGATGAGGATGTGTGGATCGCGGCCAACGTGACGATCGCGGCGAACGTCCGCATTGCCCGGGGCTGCGTGATCGGGGCCAACGCGGTGGTGACCCGCGACACCGAGCCGATGGGCGTGTATGTGGGAGTGCCGGCCAGGCGGCTGCGCGATCGTTGACGAATCCGACAGTCGAATTGCCGCGTTTTACCGGGAGACTGCAATCATGAAGAGATCCGCGACAGTCATCGTGAAGCTCGTTCTGGCCATCGTGTCGGTTCCGGCTGTGAGTCTTGCCGCCGAACTCCTGGCGGGCACCGCAGAGGTGGACATCACTCCTCCGATCGGCTACCGGCTGTGCGGCTATTTTGTGGAGCGACAGAGCACCAGCACGCACGATCCGCTGAAAGCCAAGGCCCTGGTGCTCAGCCAGGGAGACGTGAAGGTAGCGTTTGTTTTCTGCGACCTGATCGGCCTGCCGAGGAGCGTCTCCGACCCGGCGCGACAGCGGGTGGCCGAGAAGACCGGCATTCCGGCTGCCAACGTCGTGATCACCGGCACCCACACGCACACCGGGCCGCTGTTCTTCGGCGCTTTGCGAAACTACTTCCACGAGCAGGCCGTGGCCAAACACGGCAAAGATCCGTGCGAGGAGGTGGACTATCCGGCCCAACTGATCGACAAGATCGGACAGGTCGTCTCGACGGCCGCGGCGTCGACAATGCCCTTTTCCGTCGAAGCGGGAGCGACCGAGCAGAATCCGCCCCTGTCCTTCAATCGCCGCTTTCACATGAAGGACGGCAGCGTGCGGTTCAATCCCGGCCAGAAGAACCCGGATATCGTCAAGGCAGCAGGCCCGATCGATCCTGCGGTCGGCGTCGTGCTGCTGAAGGCTGCCCCGGAGAAGAAACTCAAGGTCTGCCTGACCGTGTTCGCACTGCATCTCGACACCACCGGCGGCACGCTGTACTCGGCTGACTACCCGTTCTACCTCGAGAGGAATCTGCGGGCTTCGTTGGGCGATGACCTGGTGTCTCTGTTCGGCACGGGAACCTGCGGCGACATGAACCACATTGACGTCACGACCACCGAGCGGCGAAAGGCCCAGGAGATCGGCGACACTCTGGCCAGAACCGTGATCGCCGAGGTGCCCAAGCTTCGGCCAGTTGAGGGAGTCTCGCTGGCGGTCAAGAGCAAGACGGTGCGCGTTTCCTTGCAGCAATACACTCCGGAACAGAAAGCCCAGGCTGCCAAGGACGTGGCTCTGGTCGGCACCGGCAAGCTGCCGTTTCTCAAGGAAGTCGAGGCCTGCAAGATCGTCGACCTGGAGCGGTTTGAGGGGACTACGCTGCCGCTGGAGGTGCAGGCGTTTCGTCTTGGCCGAGACCTGGCCATTGTGACTCTTCCGGGCGAGGTATTTGTCGAGTTTGGCCTGGCGATCATGAAGGCCTCGCCGTTCAAGACGACTCTGGTGATCGAATTGGCCAACGACGTTCCCGCTTACATCCCCACCCGCAAGGCATTTGCCGAGGGCAGCTACGAAACGGTTAACTCCCGCATCCAGCCCGGCGGGGGCGAGATGATGGTCGACGCGGCGATCGAGATTCTCAAGGATCTGGCCCGGTGAGTCTGCCCTCGCGCACCAGCCGGATATGGCCCTGCCGCAACTGAGGAACACATGGGCGGCGAGCGACCTATCGCGATCGGTTTAGACATGGGAACGGGCGGGGCCCGCGCGATGGCCATGGACCTTGCCGGCGCGGTCGTCAGCACCGGTCGTGCCGATTTGCCGCCTGGAGCGGCGAGAGCCGAAGGAGCTTGTGTCGAGCAGGACCCGCGGGCCTGGACCGACGCGGCCCGCTCGGTTCTGCGCCAGGTGGTCGCCGGTCTGCCGGCCGGCAGCCCCGTGATCGGGGTGTCCGTGGACGCGACCTCGGGCACGTTTCTGCTGGCCGATCCTGAAGGGGTGCCGATCACGCCGGGCCTCATGTACAACGATCTCCGCGCGGTTGATCAGGCCCCCCGCGCAGCCGCGGCGATCGACGAGACGCTTCGTCCCTACGGCATCTCCATCGCTGCGGCGTTCGCGCTGCCCAAGATTCTGCACCTGGCCGAAACTCAGCCGCAGGTATTCGCCCGGTGCCGCCGGGTCATTCATCAGACTGACTGGATCGTCGGTATGCTCTGCGGCCGGTACGACGTGACGGACATCTCGACCGCCCTGAAGACCGGTGCCGATCCCGGCCGTCTCGCATGGCCGGAGGCGATCGAGAACAAGCTCGGTGTGCCGCTGAGCCTGTTGCCGACAATTGTCCTGCCGGGATCGCGGATCGGCGAGGTGACGGCAGACGCTGCCGCGCTGACCGGCCTGCGCGCGGGCACGCCGGTGGTCGCCGGCTGTACCGACGGCACGGCCGGAGCGTTGGCCTCGGGGGCAAGCACGGCCGGCGACCTGAACGTCACGCTGGGAACCACGCTGGTCTTCAAGGCTGTAGCCGACACGCCGCTGATCGATTCGAGCGGCGCGATCTACAACCATCGACATCCGGCGGGCGGCTACCTGCCCGGGGCTGCGTCGAGCGCGGGCGGCGAATGGGTCTCCATTTTGACTGGCACGGCCGGGCTCAACACTCTCGGACGGCAAGCGGCGGCGCTCATCCCCACGCGGCATCTTGCGTACCCGCTGGTGAAAAAGGGCGAGCGGTTCCCGTTTGCATGCCCGCAGGCGGTGGGTTTCGGTCTCGACCAGATCGAGTCGCTGCCGGAGCGATTCGCGGCGGGCATGGAGGGCATCGCGTATCTCGAACGGTTGAGCATCGACCGCTTCGAGGAGTTGGGTCTTCATATCGGCGACACGGTTTACGCGACCGGCGGCGGGGCATATGGCGAGACATGGCTGCGTATCCGGGCATCGGCCGCGCATCGCGTCTATGCCGTTCCCGAGCAGCCGGAATGCGCGGTCGGAGCAGCCATTCTTGCGGCCGCCGCGCACGCCGGGGATGTCGCCAAGGCAATCCGATCGATGGTGCGGATCGGACGGCAGTTCGAGCCCGACCCTGCGCTGGTTCCGGCGTATGAGGATGGTTGCCGGCGATTCCGGGACGAGTTGCGGCGGCGAGGTTGGTTGTGAGCATTTTCAAGGCCTGCGACATCCGTGGCGTGGTGGGCGAGGATCTCAACGAAGATATCGCGCGCCGCATCGGCCGCTCGCTGGGGGCGATGATGCGCCGCCGCGAGGAGTCGGACATCTGCGTCGGCGGCGATTTCCGCCGGAGCACGCCCGCATTGAAGCAGGCGCTGGTGACAGGCCTGATCGATGCCGGCGCGACGATCCGCGATTTGGGGCAAGTGCCCACGCCGGTGGTCTATTTCGCAGCGCATACTCTGGGTCATCCGAACCTGGCAATTGTGACAGCTTCCCACAACCCGGCCCGGTACAACGGCGTCAAATTCATGGTTGCGGGCCGACCTGCCGTGCCGGAACTCATCGACGAGCTGGAAGCTGGGCTCGATTCTGAGCCATCCGGTTCGCGGGGGGAAAGCATAGAGACACAGGTACTGAAAGCGTATGAAAGCTGGATGGAGTGGGAGGGATCGATTCTGCCCAAGGGGCCGGGATACGGTCTGCGCGTGGTGGTGGATACGATGGGCGGTGCCCTTGCGGAGATTGCGCCGCGCGTTCTTCGTGCCGTGGGCTGCGAGGTGAAAACTGTGCCGGAGGGAGCGGCGATCGATCCGGATCTCCGCTCTCGCACTCCGAACCCGGCCGAAGATGCGAATCTCTCTGCTCTGTGCAAGCAAGTGGTTGCCGAGAGGGCAGACATCGGCATCGCGTTCGACGGCGACGGCGACCGCGTGGCTTTCGTCGATCACACGGGTCGCATCGCCAGGCCGGAGCAGATTGGTGTGCTGATTGCCACTCAGTGGTTTAAGCGTCCCATCGTGGTCTACGACCAGAAGTGTGCTTCGGCGCTGCCGAAGGCCGTGCTGTCTGTCGGCGGCGAGCCCGTCACGCAGCCGAGCGGGTATGGTTTTATCCGTAGCACGATGATCGAGCAAGCGGCGGACTTCGGCGTCGAGGTCAGCGGGCACTATTTCTTTAAGAGCCTCAGCGGAGGCGACGACGGGCTCTACGCGTCGCTGGTGCTGCTGCAGAGGTTGGTGTATGGCCGCCGTCCGCTGGCGGAGTTGATTTCAGCCGTGGGCTGGCCGGCGATCACGCCGGATCTGCGGATTCCGTTTCGAGGCGATGCGAACGCCGTCCTCGAGCGGATCGCGGCCGGATGCGGCGGGCGAGTCTCGCGGCTTGATGGCATCCGCACCGAGTATGATGATGGCTGGGCGCTGGCCCGGGCATCGATCACCGAACCGGCGATGACGCTGCGGTTTGAAGGGCGGGATCGTGAGTGCATGAAGGCGATCGCCACTCGCTTCCTGGCCGGCGCGCCCGAGTTGCTGGCCCTGGTGATGGAGAAGATTAATGAGTGATATCCTCGATGAACTGGTGAGCATGTCGCGAGCGATCGGCGACCCGGTCAACGATTACGCCATCCTCGGCGAGGGCAACACGTCGGCCCGGGCCGACGGCGAGACGTTCTGGGTGAAGGCTTCCGGCACGCAGCTCGGCCGCGCCGACCGCGACAGCTTCGTTCGCGTGAACGCCGCACCCATCCTTGCGGCCATCGACGGCCCGCCGATCGACGACGAGGCGGTCAAGACCCTGCTGAAAACCGCGACAGTCCAGGGTGCCCGGGCGCCGTCGATCGAGACGTTTCTGCATGCCATGTGCCTGCGGCTCGACGGGGTCCGCTTCGTCGGTCACGCGCATCCGACCGTCGCTCTCGGCTTGCTCTGCGGCGGCAACAGTCGCGAGTTGTTTTCCGGCTGCATGTTTCCCGACCAGGTCGTGGTGCTCGGGCCGGCCTTCGCATACGCCTCCTATGCTGACCCGGGCCTGCCGCTGGCCCTGGCCGTGCGCCAGACGATCCGCGACTTCCTCGACCATCATGGGCGGACGCCGAAAATCATCCTGATGGAGAATCACGGCGCGATCGCGATGGGAAGCTCGACGCAGGATGTGCTGAATGCTATGCAGATGCTGGTGAAGACCTGCCGCATTCTCGTCGGCACGCTCGCTGCCGGTGGCCCGCGGTTTCTCTCATCGGCACACGTGGAGCGCATCGACAAACGGCCGGACGAACTCGCCCGGCGAAAGGACTTCGTGTGAGCCCGGCCACGCCCCGTGCTCGTGATGTTCCCGGATCAACGAGCGGCTCCGCGACAGCGTATGCAGGATGCGGTACAATCCCGGAGGAGAGCCCGGCGACGTGATCGGGCAAGGCAATCCGGGGTTCTTGATTGTTCCACGGAGTTATTGATGAAGCTGCAATCCGCTGTCATGTGTGCATGTGTTGCGTGTTCAGGGCTCCCGTCGCTCGCCGCGGAGTCGGTGCAAGGGATGCTGACGACGGCCGGTGTCACCGGTCGTGAGACTCAGCCGCACGGCTGGAACGAAGAGAAGATCTACGTGGGGCAACTGGACGTGGGTTTCGGAGCCGGAGCCCGCACCGCCCATGATCCGGTCGGTTGGTTCTCGATTTCAGGCAAGGTCCAGCCGCCGGGTTTTCCGGCCGGCAAGTACGCCTTGTTCGCGCTGTGCTACGACAGCATCCCGGCCTTCGCGTTCCGCACTGACCTGCAGGTACCGGAAGGGCCCGCGACGCTGGAAAAAGCGAATCTCGAAACGCCCGCTCACTACTCGGTCATGTACGACAAAAAGGGCTACGAAGAGTGGGGCAAGTCGCCTTGGGTTCAGGGCAGCGATTTCTACCAAACGTTTGTCGCGACCACGGCCCATGTCACACGCATCGCAACCAGGCTGGCCGACAAGTCGGGCGATCATTACTTCCTCAATCTCAACTACGCGGTCTATGAGACGAATGACGGCCGGCCCTCGACCTGGAAGCGGATTTCGCCAGTTCGCAGCCGCTATCTGTCCGGCGGAACGGATCCGATCATCCACATCTTTCACGTGCCGTACCGCAGCAGCGAGGTGAACCTCGTTCCCGGGCGGACATACGCCATTCGACTCTGGCGCGATCCGAGTTCTCAATCGGAGCGTTTTGCCCTCGTCGTCCGGACCGACAAGGGCGATGGCTATGCCGGCGGGCACGTGTTCGTCGGTGACGAGCCAAGAAAAGACCTCGATGCCTATGCCTACGTCAGCGGCGGGGCGGCCGAGACCGTGGTGAACCACGCGCCGGTGGGAGACCCGGATCTCAAGCAGTTTGTCGGCGGCGGCAAACGCCATGGCCAGACCTTCAAGGCGACGGGTACGGGCCTGGCGGCCGTGGACGTCATCTACGCGACCGGCGCGGCGAGTCCGCCGTCGCATCCGTTCGTATTCCATGCGTACGACAAGCCCGGCGGCCGGCCGATCGGCAAGCCCAAGACCTGCTACGGCGTGCCGCTGGCTTTCCAGGGCCGGGCGGCGGCGTTCTGGGCCAAAGGCGAAATCCCGTTGACGCCCGGCCAGGTGTACTACATTGAATGGACTTCCCCGGGCTGCAACACCTGGAAGCTCAACGAGGATCTGCCTGGTGAGGCTTACGTCGACGGGGTCGCCCGGCCGGACGCGGACCTGGCGATGTCCATCGCCGAGTACACCGACGAAGGAGCGGCCACGAAAAGGGCCGATTGACCTTCTGCGAAGACCTCTACCTGATACTTGCGTCGTTTGTCTTTGTTACGCGTTGGTGCCAGCCTGCCGCGTTTTGCCGGTTGCGGCGTAGAGCACGACGATCAGCAACAGCAAGACGCCGGCGAGAATGAGTTCCTGGCGCTGTGCGTGACCCAGCAGCAGGATACAGATGAGGATTCCGCCGATGGGTATGACCACCGGCACTTCAAAGGTTCCGCGCGGTTCACCGGGCCGATTCTTCAGCACGACCAGGGCGGTGTTGAGGATCGTGAACACGCACAGCAGCAGGACGGCCGTAGCCTTGGCCAGGCCGGATATGTCGCCGACCAATGCCAGGATCAGCACGATGGCCATGAGGCACAGAATGGCCACGTGCGGTGTTCGGCGCGAGGGGAGCAGCCGTCCAAGCACAGCCGGCAGCAGTCCCTGCCGGGCCATACCGTAAATCAGGCGCGAGCCCATGATGTAGTTCAGCAGGGCGGTGTTGGCGATGGCGAACAGGCAGACGCCGGTGAACAGGACGGGCGGGCACCACGGCGCCGCCCTCTGGACCACCTCGACCAACGGGCCGGACGATCGGGCGAGCTCCGCGTGGGGTACAACGGAGACGGCCGTGATGCTCACTGCCGCGTACAGCGCCGCCACGATCAACAGAGCCAGCATCAGGGCCCGCGGCAGCGTTCTTTCGACGTTCTTGACCTCTTCCGAGACGTTGAGCAGGTCCTCGAACCCGATGAAGGCGTAGAACGTCAGCACCGCGCCCTGCAAGGTCAGCGCAACCGGGGCCACGTTCTCCTGCGGAGGCAGTTGCAGGTAATCGACGCTTCCCCACCACCGCAGGCCGACGATCACGATGAATACCAGCCCGCCTGCCTCGATCAAGGTGCAGACCATGTTGACGAATGCGCTTTCCTGCATGCCTCGCAGGTTGATCAGGGTCAGCAAGAGGATGAAGCCGATGATCAGCAGCGGCATTGGCGCCACGCCGGTAAGTTCGAGAACGTAGCCGGCGAACGCACGCGCGGCGGTGGCCATGGAGGTCAATCCCGAGGCCGCAACCGCAAGGCCGACCACATAGGACAGCATCGGACGCCCGAAAGCTCGCTGGGTGATGTAGGCGGCCCCGGCGGAGCGGGGATATCGCGAGCCGAGGCAGGCATAGGAGAGGCCGGTGAACATGGCCGCGAGCATGCTGCCCGCGAAGGCCATCCACACCGCGTTGCCCATGATGCCCGCGGCTTTGCCGACCAGGGCGTAGATCCCCGTGCCGAGCATGTCGCCGGCGCCGTAGATGGTCAGCGACCAGAAACCCATTGTTCGGAGCAGTGCGTGGTGTTCGCCGGGCGGTGTGGGCCCGTTCTGGAGTCCGTGCGGCGCGTTTGCCATCCAAGCATTGTAGAGGAGACGGTCGGACGGACGCTACTCGTATGCCCGGATCTCAAACACCCTTGCCGATGGGTTGCCGTTGGTGGCCTGGACGTTGAGTCTCAGGCCGTTGGTGGACGTCGGGTCGAAACGGTGGATCTTCTTGCGCAGGTAGTTGCCGGTTACCGTCGCGATCGTTCTGGCGTTTGTGCCGTCGAGGGCCTGCAGCTCGTAGTCGCGGACCGTTTCCGGCTGTGCGCTGCGGATCATCTTGGCAGTCTGATGATTGCTGAGTGTCAGAGTCATCGCCCGGTTCAGGCCGGTGTCGAATGCCAGGTGCACCTCGCGGATGCGAGCGGGCTTGCGGAATCGCAGCTCGATCCACTGGGGCATCTTCTGTTGCGGGTCGGAGATCCAGCGGTGCGTTTCCTTGCCGACGCCGCGGGCGATGCCGTCGACGACACTGGCGGCCTTGCCCTGCGGTGTTTCGCTGGATGCCCTCACTTCCGCGGATCGGGCCAGGTCGAGCGAGTCGGAATTGGACACCCCGATGATGTAGGCATCATCCTTCAGAAGCCGCTGCTGCAGCCGGGCGATGGCGTCGCGGCCGAGCTCGCGCGGAGTGCACTTGTTGCGGATGCACATCACCGCGGCTGTGCCGACTGCCTGGCCCATGACCGAGCCGGTGGCCATCACGCGCGTGCTGCCGAAGGCCACGTGGCTGGCGCTGGCATCGCGACCGGCGAAGAACAGATTGTCGATGTTCCGCGAATACAGGCAGCGGAAGGGGATGTTGTACATGGGGACGCGGATCTGCAAACAGGGCTTCTCCTTGCTGTGGATGCCGACGGACGGGTGCAGGTCGATCGGCCAGCCGCCGTAGGCAACACCGTCCTCGAACTGCTCGCCGCGCTGGACTTCCTGCTGAGTCAGGGTGTGGTCGCCGGTGAAGCGACGACTCTCGCGCTTGCCGGGGATGAAGCCGAACCACTCCAGGGCCCAGTTGGCGCTCTCGGGGTGCTTGCCGCTGTTCTTGATGTGGTCCCACACGCCTAGTGCTGCCGCGATCAGCTCGTCGCGGATTCGCTCGTTGTCGCGGATGGTGTCAATATGCCCGCCCCATTCGACCCACCAGAAGCCCCACTCCCAACTGCCGTGCGACCGGTAGGGCAGGTCCTCACATTTGGGGAAGCGGATGGCCCAGTCGGGGGGCGTGAAGGGGATGGGGCGGTCGTGCTTGCGGGTGGTGAACAGGATCGAGCTGCCCAGCATCTGGTTATCGGGCTCAGGTGGAGCCATGCTTTCGCCGTAGGCGGCGCGGCCCTCGCGGCCGGCGCGGAACTCGGCGCCGGCCTCGGCCCCCAGGCGGCCGTCGCCGCTGGTGTCGATGAACACCTTGCCGCGGATGGTGAACACGTCCTGCGTGCTCGGCCGGGCGGCCAGTACGGCCGCGATCTTCGACGGCGATGACATGACTGCACCGCAGCAAGAGGTGTTCAGCAGGCAGGTCAGTCCCTGGCGTCGGTAGACCATTTCGTAGAGCAGCAGGTCGAACACGCTGCACGACCTGTGCGGGTTGCGGGTGACTTCGTGTAGCCGGATCTCCTCGATGATGCCGCTCTCGCGGCAGTCGGTGTCGGATCGAGCACCGCTCTCATCGGCGCCCAGGATGTGCAGCCGGACCTCGCTGGAGGCGTTTCCGCCCAGTACCGGCCGGTCGTGTACCAGCACGACGGATGCGCCGTTGTTCAGGGCCGCCAGGGCAGCGGCGACGCCCGACATCCCGCCCCCGACGACCACCACGTCGGCGTCGATTGTCCGCGAAGCAGTGAGTCGGCTCCCGGCGATGAGATGCTCTGGCGGAGTGGCTTGACCGGCTTGCTGCATGCCTTCCCGTTGCCCACAGCCGCCCACCAGGGGGGTGAGGGCTGCCCCGGCGCCTGCCGCCACGAACAGATCTCGACGCGTGAAATGCTGATCGCCTTGTCGACCTCGTGCCATGTTGCCCGCCCTTTCTCTGTTGAGATGACAGCCCCGTCGCCCTTGGCGGCCCGGGGCCAATGCCAAGATATGAAGCCAACACGTGTTGCGAGTCAACCTTGCATCGAGGAGCGTAGCGGAGACCTGCCGCGACGGCGCGCCCAAGCCCGCTGACGCTAGGCGTCGGCGTGTTCCTCCGATCAACAGCCATGGCTTTCTGGGATCAACGGACATGGCGGCGCCACGATTTTACCGGGGCTTGGCCATGCCCCCGGGCCAGGAGCTTTCCGGTCACGTGCTTATTGACGCCCGGAGAGGGGGAGGTAGCATCGTAATGACGGTGCCGCTCGGCGGGGAGGGGCGATCATCCCCGCGGAGACGGCTGCTCGTCCGGGATGGCTGTAATGCCGATACAACCATCCCTGGCATGCGATTCCACCAGCCTGTCCACAGAACGGTGAAAGAGATGAGAATGCGCGACCCTATTACGATCAGCGGTTCGAGTTTGCCGATCGGAGCGATCCGGTCCTGGTTCATCTGCATGGGGAGTCTGATGTTTCTGGCCGGCTGCGCGGGACAGGAGCACTACGATCGCGGGCGTCGGCTGCTGGCCGAGGGGCAGTATGATCGGGCGGTCGAGGCGTTTGACCAGGCGTCGGCCGTGGCCCCCGGCAACAACCGCTACCATGAGGCCCTGCTGGAGGCCAAATCGCTGGCCGCTGACGGGCATGTCAAGAAGGCCAGTGAGCTTGTCGGCGAGAAACGTCTCAGTGACGCCCTTAGGGAACTGGATATTGCCCTCAAGCTGATGCCGGCCCATCCGGAGGGCGTTCCGCTGGCGGCCCGGATTCGCCCGCAGATCGAGGAGTGTGACAAGGTGATCGCCAAGGCGCGCGAGGCCTTGGATCGCCAGGAATGGACCGAGGGGGCGCGGCTGATAACCGAGGCCCACAAGATCGACCAGAGCCATCCGCAGCTTGCGGGCTTGCGGGCGGAGGCCACCGGCACCGTCGTCGGCCGTCACCTGGCGGCTGCCCGGAAGGCACTGGACGCCCGCGACTGGGATGCCGCGCTGGCGGCTTGCGAGCAGGTCCGGAAGATCGAACCCGGCAACGCAGAGGCGGCGGCGATTGAGCGGCAGGTGAAGGACCGCCGCGAGGCGATGGTGTTGTTCAAGTCGGGCGAATCGCTGGTTGCGGCGGGTGACCTGGCCAAAGCGATGACTCCTTTGCAGCAGGCTGCCGCGCTGTGGGCGGACAACACAGAGATCCGCTCGGAACTGGACCGAGTCAAGGGGCAGACGGTGGACCAACTGGCGGCCCGGGCCCGCACCGAGGCGCAGGCGGGGCACTACCAGGCTGCCGCCGACCTTCTGAATCAGGCGATGTCTTTCGACCCGGCCAGGGACAGTCTTCGCCAGCAACATCGGCAGGTATTGGACGACTGGGGTGCCAAGCTGATGGACGAATACCGGAAGGACTCGGCCAGAGGGGCCTGGGAACTGGCCTGGACGGCGGCGGTTCAGGCGCTGAGCCTGGCTCTGGCGAAGCCCGAGCAGGCCCGGCAGGCCTGCCTGACGGCCGAAGAGGGGATTCGTCGGGGTCTGGCCTACAACCTCAACGTGTTGCTGGCGCAATCCGACGAGCAGCACATGAATGATATCCTGGCCGTTTGTGGCGTGCTCCTCGAAGAGATTGCCGGCGCGCGGCCCGAGCACGTTCGGTTGACCGAGCAATCGGTGCTTTCGAAGCTGCTGGCCGAGTTTTCCATTACCTCGGCTGACGTGAATGACCGCGACAAGCTCCAGGCAATCAGCCAGCGGCTGCGGGGCGCGAACGCATTTCTATTCGTCGATATGGCCATTCTGGACCCTTCATCCGGCCAGCAGAACACCCCCGGCGAAAGCTCTGCGGCCGCGGGGGCCAGCGAGACACGGTTGGATCTGCGGATGAGCCTGGTCGACCTCTCAACGGGCAGACTCTTGTGGAGCAGCGCGGATGTATTGCCCCTTCCGGGCACGGCCGGGGGCTCGGGGGCCGCTGGCGACGCGGTGGTCCACAGTCCGGAGCCTCTGACGGCGGAGGCGGTCGCGGCGATTCGCCCGGCGATCCGGGCCAAGGTTGCCGAGATGTTTCGTCGTCGCGCGGAGGTATATCGGCAAACTGCCCAGGTCGGCGAGGCAGCGACGGAGAACCACGTTCGCTACCTGTTCGACCTGGTCGGTATGCCCGATGGGCAGACGCTCGATACGGTTCTGGACGCCGTTTTCAGCTCGCAGATGAGCGGCGATGCGCTGGTTGCCTGCAAGCGAACGGGCGCCGAACGGCTGGCCCATGCCAAGGGCACGGCAGCAAAGGCTGCCGCCCGACCCGGAGGAATCGCCGGCCCGGTGCTGCTGCCCCAGCCGCGATCACCGGATTCGTCGCCCGCCGGCACCACCGTCAGCACAGATTCCCGGCCGTCGGCTGTGGCCACCCGGCCGTCGATCGAGCCGCCTGTAGCCCCCGTTCCTTTGCCGTCGACCGAGCCAGCCCCAGCACCGGTGGCCACGACCCGTCCGGCGGGCGGGCCGGTACGAGTGTTCGAGGGCATCATCAGCAGGGACGATGACCGCTATCCGAAAGAGCTCATGACCGTTGACGATATCGTCGTGAAGCTGAAAGACACCGACAACGACCCGCTCGATGCGGATATCGAGATCAGGGTGGGCAAGAACGCCAAGGAGTACAAAGACAAGCCGGTGGGAGCCCGCATCGGCGGTTTCGGGCAGTCCGGCCGTCGCTACGTCATCGTGATACTCGAGATTATCGATGACACCGAAACCGTGCGCTTTGCCGTCGAAACCGTGGGTGACGGGGCGCAGTGAGGTGGCTCAGGGCTGAAGGACGTATCTGGCCAGTGCCGGCTGCCTGCCGATGATGTTCGTGATGGTGTAATTGAGCAGGTCGAAGGCTTCCAGGGCGGTCTGCGGTGTCAACTGTGCCGCCCGCAACGCATCCAGCGTCGCGCCGGAGACCTTGCGTTTTTCGATCAGGCCCGGCTCGCAATCACGACAAGCCAGTCCGCCTTCATGGGGTGCAAGATACCCGGCCCGCCCGAGCGGGGCGGGCTTGTCACAGACGACGCAGCGGTTCAGATCAGGCCAGACTCCGGCCGAGTGAAGCAAGGCGGATTGGTAACCCACCAGCAACGGCAGCCGTTCGACCTCGGATGTGAGCCCCCCGAGCATGCCGCACAGGGCGTCGTACAGTCCCGGGTTGGGGTCGGCCTCTTCGATCATCGCGGTGGTGATCTCGGCTGCATACTGCGCCGCGTACAGACGGCGGAGGTCGCCGCGAAGGCCCAGGTAGGCGTCCAGTTGCCGCCATTCGGTCAACAGGCCCAGAGCGGCATCCGATTGCGATTTGGCGATGAACATCAGTTGCCCGCGCTCCAGCAGGTCGATGCCGGTGGCGAACTGTGTCTTTGTGCCGCGCTTGATGCCCTTGGCGATGAGTCTTCGTGAGCCGTGCTCGCGGGTCAGGAACACCAGCACCTGTGACGTCTCGGAGTAATCAAGGCGTCGCAGGGTGATGGCCTCATCCTTGATCGCGGGCATGATCTGGCTCCTCGGGACGCTGATGCGGCGTCCTCTGATTATCCACGATAGCAGGCGGGCGGGGTGAATCCAACGGGCGCTTGCCGGGAATGCAGGCGGGCTTATCATCGCGACATGCTCCGAGTGCTCACCATTCATTCAGGCCACGATATGACGTGCCGCTTCCTGTTGGTCGCGATTGTGTGGCTCTCAGCGTTTGCCTTGGGGGCGAGCGGTGCCGACAAGGGGGTTCGGCCCGTAGCCGGACCGGTGATTCAAGCACGGGATGTGCACCTGCTCCAGCAGGAAGGCGGCGAGTCGGGGAGGGGGCCTTACGACTGGGGCCCGTCGATTATGAAGGACGGGCGGATCTACAAGATGTGGTGGGTGCGACTGGGCGGGGCGAACCAGGAGCGGTACCCATACGCCACGACGCTGCCGTCCGGCGAGCGATTCGAGTTCACCTATCCGGATCGCGGGGATCGCGTCTACTATGCCGAGAGCGTCGACGGCCGGAGATGGCACTTGAGCGGTCCGGAGTACACCGGTCCGCCCGAGGGGTTCAGCCCCGATGCCGCGGGTCCGATGATGGTGCTGGGGCCGGCCAACTCGGCCCTGGAGCGGATGCACCTGGCCTGCCCGACGGTGGTCAAGGTGAAGGGGACCTATTACCTCTATTATGAAGCATGCAGCGAGTTCATCGTGAACAAGGGGGCCGACGGGAAGATCACCGTCGGCGACGAGTATCACAACCAGATTTTCGTGGCCGTCTCGCGGGATGGCAAGCGGTGGCACAAGCACCCGGACGATCGCGATCCGCAGCCGGTCATCCGCTCGCCGGAGAGCAACAAGCGGTTCGACCGCCGCCGCTACGGGCTCGGGCAGCCGTCGGTTTTCCACCGCAAGGGCCGATTCGTGATGCACTACGTGGATTCCTGCAAAGGGCCGGGCGATTTCATCGTTCGTGTCGAGGCCGACGAGCCCTACTTCAAGAAGCCGCGGGTTTTTCGGGAGAGTCTGGCCGCCGCGGCCGGAGACCCAAGAATCCCGGCCGGGGCCGTGGCTCGCTTCGCCGGGACGGATGTGCGGTACCTCGGCGACACGCTGTACCTGCTCCGGGCGGCGTGGGGTACGGGGAATCTGGGCCTGCTCGCCTCGCGCACAGGGCTGTTCCCGATGGATGCTCGCGCCCGCTCACCGGCCGAGGTCTTTCCCCAGATCCTAGCCGAGGACCCGAGGGGCCGGGAGTATCGCGAACGTCTGTTTCCGCGGTTCGTGACTGATCCGGAGGGCGACATCCTCGTGGAGAACGGGCGAGTAACGGTTTTCTATACGAGCGGCCTGGGTTTCAAAGAGCAGGCCGACACCTGGGATCTGGCCCGTTGCGAGATAACGGTGGAGGAGATGAGGAGGGTAGCGGGGGGACAGTAGAAGAGGGGAGACCAGAGGGGGAATGACGAATGTTGAAATCCGAATGTCGAATGAAACCCGAAACCTGAATGACGAATCGACAAGCGGCACAATTTGCCGGGGGCGGGCCTTACTGAGCGGAGGCTGTGGAGTGGAGACGGACGAGGAAGGTCGACGGCACAGGGTGTCTTCTCCCGTGCCCCCTGGGCTGCGGCCTCCGTTTGTCGGTCCCCAGAAGCCGATGCCCTGCCTTCCCGGTTGAGGAAGACAGGGCATCTGGAGTCATCGCGGCTTGCTTATTGTGCAGTGGCGGTTGTTACTGTCAAAGCTCCGGGCGGGGAGATCTATCCCATCGCAGGCATGGGGACGATGCCGGACCGTGGTCCGAAGAGGCGTACGCCTATACCGACAGCGTAGCCCTTGCAGCCCAGGAGCAGCTCCAGGCGGATGATTTCGCCCTGTTGCGACGCGCACTGCTGCCTGCCGGGCTCCGGACCTCGCTCGCCGATGTTCAACCTGAAGGTGTAACGCTGGCCTATGGCGGCGTTTGCGTTGCTTGGCACGATGGCGAACAGTCCTCCGTCGCCGACGTTAACGCACTCCGCCTCGATGACTCTGGATTCGCTGCCGTCCCTCTCGAGGATCATCTGGACGGGGCAGTGCAGACTGCGGCGGCGGCACTGGCGCTTCTCCCTTTCTCTCGTGGCGATTTCCCAGCGACGCACGAAACCGCCGGAGGTTGTCATCATCGGCGGCACCGTTGCCGAGTGCTCCGAGAGTCCGCTTGATCGCCCCGTCCTTGTGCGGACGTCCGTGGGTGACGCCATACGAACCTCCTTGTCCTTTCCCCAACTCGAAGCCTGACCCCCGAGCGGGAGTCTCTCGTCTTTGCGTCGCCGCGGGCAACCATCTGTCAAAGCGCTGGTACGGGCCAAATCTCTGCAAAGATGGTCTGTCGCGTACCCTCCCAGCCGACAATTCGGCGCCTGACCAGTGTTTTTTTGCTTTGAAATATCCAGCGCTCGAAACCGAAGCCCTGTCCAAGTTCCCGACGAAAAACCGTCAATCATCACGGGAGCGGTTCGTGTGTCGTCGCTCCACGGTTGAACTTGATTGGCTTACGTTCGGCAGGCTTCGCCAATGCCGCGAAGCCGTCGCGACCCCATTTCGACGCGTTATTCGAGATCGGCATGAATAATATACTCGAACTCTCGCAAGAAGCAAAACCAGAGCGCGCATTTGGGGCTTTTTCAGGAAGGGGATCTGCGTTTCACAGAAAGGTTCCCGGCGTCGAGGGCTCGCAATCTGGCTGGGGCCTGCCGGCCCTGTGATGCCAGCCGTGCGTCCCCAAGCAGCATCACAATGGGGTGTATTTCGGGGGGCCGCCCCGTTGACACAACCTGTTTGTCTGCGGTAGATTAGACACGTGGTGGCGGATATCGTGACTATGGATATGTTGCACGGCGCTGGCCGTTGTCCGATATCCGTGATAGGATATAATGGCCCTTCGCGGCTGGCTTTAGCATAACGCTTGGACGTACTGCCATCATCCATCCATAACGACTCCAAGCGAAGAGTTCATGCCGATTGGCGGCCAGCCGTGCCCGGGGGGCAGTCGCGAGAGAACGCATGTGCGGACTCGCGTGATTGCTGCGTAAGGAACGGGACAGAGTCTTTCAAGGGATAACCGATTTGCGGGCCTGCACCGCCTCACGTGGGGGCGCGTGTGAGAGCGCAAGTCATATCGAGTGTGCGACAGCCGGCGAACGGCGCCGGTGATGTCGCGGATGAGAATGGTTTCGGTCGCCGGCCCCGTTGCCTCGGCCGGTGACGCTGGAGGTCCTGGAGGAAACGGAGACGATCAAAGGACGCAGGAAGGCATTGGCCCCGCAAGAGGCCGGTACTCATTCTGGTAATTCTTTACGAGTCCTTCCTTGTGTCCGCTGGCGATCTCGCAGACCGGCCAGACGATCTCCAGGAGGCTAACATGTGCGGAAGCACGGGAGGTGTCACAGTGAGGCGCAAAGAAAGATCAGGCTTCACCCTGATCGAACTGCTGGTTGTGGTCGCGATCATCGCCCTGCTGATCTCGATCCTGCTCCCCAGCTTGGCCCGGGCGCGTGAACTGGCCAAGCGTACGACATGCGCGGCGAACATGAGCGGTATGGGCAAGGGGTACTACACGTACGCCACGGAGAACAACGATTCGTGGCCGGTTGCTGCCCCGAACTCGACGATGAGAACCAATCCCCAGGCGGTGGCGTACTGGAACATGACCGGGATGAACGGGGGTATGACAAATCAGACTCCGAGCGGGGACCCCGCATCGATGGCCAACATGACCTATTATCAGCAGTTGTCGGTCACCCGGTGCGAGTGGCAGTTGATCAAGACCGGCGGCACTTCGCCCAAGTCGTTCATCTGCCCGTCGAGCAGCGACACCCCGGATTCGGTGGACAACCCGGCCGACTTCTGGGACTTCCCGGCCAAGCCGGGTGATGCGACCAGCCTGGTCGCCAACCGTGGCTACAACTCAGGTAGCAACAACGAGACGGCGGTGAGCTACGGCTACCAGGTTCCCTACGGCAACAAGGGCAAGCCGAGCACCGAGGTGGACCAGCGCATGGCCCTGGCCGCTGACAAAGGTCCTTACGGCGGCGCATCCATAGGTCAGGGGCTCATCGCCCCGCCGGAGACGGGTACTAATGCGGTTACCCTCAATTCTAGCCCTGATGAGTGGATGCGGTACAACTCGCCGAACCACGGTGGTCTGCTGAGCGGCGAAGGCCAAGTCGTGCTCTATGCCGACAGCCACGCCGAGTTCCTGCCCAAGCCCATCGTCGGCGTGGGCTCGGACAACATTTACACCGCTTGGCCCCAGTCAGGGACGTTCCCGAACTTCAGCGGCGACCCCTCTAAGCGCATTTGGGGGATGCGTCCGGATACAGGGCTCGCGACCCTGGTGCCTTCGGAGAACACGGACTCGCTGATCTACCCGTAACTCTTGTGTGATATCGCCGCCAGGGGTTATCCGGGCGGCTGATCAGAACGGAACCGGCGGGCGGCCCTAAAAGGCTGCCGGCCGGTTTTTTTTCTAAGAGCGCGGATAGCTCCCTCCGATCGCCCAACCCTGTCGCCCGGCTCTGCGAAAACCGGCGCCGCACCCCCCTATGGTGCATGTTTGCCATACTGAATACCAAATTAAACTCATTCTTGACAACTATGCATGTTTGCGTGCATAATGTAGTTGTCTTCTCGCTGATCGGGGTGGCCGGAACCGGTCGGGGTGTGACCTCGGTATGTACCGGGACTGGAGATCTGCGATCCAGAAATACAACGACAAGTCTGGCGGGGCGTCCAGACTTGTCTGAATTTGCCTGGTCGCACCCCACACGGATGGGCAATCCCCCCTTGCCCCTCCAAACGCGACCAGGCCTTTTTTTTCACAGAGCGTAACACGGTACAATAACGTCGGCGGAGTGGGCGAGGCGATCGCCCGGCCGTGGTTTCGGCCTTGGTCGGGAGGAAAGTCCGAACTGGACAGGACACGGTGGTTGCTAACGGCAACCCGGCGCGAGCCGAGGGAAAGTGCCACAGAAAAGATACCGCCCTTGACATGCCGCATCAGGCTTCGCCTGAAGCCGCTCTGCGGCTGGTCTCGCGGAGCGAGACGCGGCATGTCAAGGGTAAGGGTGAAAAGGTGCGGTAAGAGCGCACCGCGTCACGGGTGACCGTGGCGGCACGGCAAACCCCACCGCCAGCAAGCCCAAATAAGCAGCGAGAGGCGGTCCGTCTCGATTGAGCTGCGGGTAGGGCGCACGAGCGGCCTGGCGACAGGCAGCCCAGATGAATGATCGCCGCCCCTGACACGTGACTCGATGCTTCGCATCGCGGCTGAAGGCGGGCGGACGAAGACCGATGTCATGTGTCACGGGTAACAGAATTCGGCTTATTCGCCCACTCCGCTATATATATCCTCGTGCCCGCGAACCGGCGGCCCGAGGAAGCGATCGTGGGCCAGCGGCAGCCGGAAGCCCCCTCGGTCCCCCCTTGTTAAGGGGGGAAGGAGGTACCTCTGATTCATCTCGCCACGGCGAGTTGCCGGCGGCGACGTTCGAAATTCATTCATCATTTCCACAGGGGATCCTGCGATGGTACTCAACATCCTCCGATTCATTTTCGTGATCCTGGTTGCCGTGGTGGCGATGCGGGTGGCCGAGTATTGCTGGTGGATCATGCCAGCGTACGCGATTCTCTCGTTCGCGCTGGGCCTGGCCTGCCTCGTGGTCGCCCTTGATATCTTCATTCCGCAGAAGTCTCTGCTGGCTATCTCGGGCGTGTTCTTCGGGCTCCTGGTCGGCATGGTGGTGTCCTACGGGCTGGGGCTGATCCTCGACGCGTCGGTCAGGCCGTGGGAGCCGGAGCTGACCAAGATGCTGCAGACGGAATCGGAGATGGCGCTCGTCCAGCCCGGGGACGAGACATCGGCGGGGCCTTCGCTCGCGATGAGATCGCCGCAGTCGGTGAACACGGGCGCCCGCCGCCTGGCGGACTTGAAGTTCTCGCTCCACGTGCTGATCGGCGTGGTCTGCTGCTACATGGCGGTCAGCTTCATCCTGCAGACCAAGGATGACATCCGGTTCATCATTCCCTACGTGGAGTTCGTCAAGCAGCGCAAGGGCGAGCACCCGCTGGTCCTCGATACCTCGGTGATCATCGACGGGCGGATTACCGACATCCTGGGGGCCTGGCACGTGGATGCGCCGGTGATCATCCCGCGGTTCGTGCTGCAGGAGCTGCATGCGATCTCCGACAGCGGAGACAAGCTGAAGCGGAACCGGGGCCGCCGCGGATTGGACGTGGTCAACAAGCTCCAGGGCCTCGAGTCCATCGAGCTGCAATTCCAGGAGACCCGGGCCACCCGCGAGGAGGAGCGCGAAGGCGTGGACCAGCGACTGGTGTCGCTGGCGAAGAAGATCGACGGCCGGCTGGTGACCAACGACTACAACCTCAACAAGCTGGCCCAGATCCGGGGAGTGGACGTCATCAACATCAACGAGTTGGCTAACGCTCTCAAGCCGGTATTCCTGCCGGGCGAGTCGATGCAGGTCAAGATCATCAAGCCGGGCGAGGAGGCGGGGCAGGGCGTCGGCTACCTCGAGGACGGCACCATGATCGTAGTCGAGGGCGCCCGGGACAAGATCGGCCAGATGGTCACCATCAATGTGACCAGCGTGCTTCAGACCAGCGCGGGGCGGATGGTCTTCGGCCGTACGGGCGATGCCCCGGCGCCCCCCGACCGTTCCCGCCGCCGACAGGGGCCGCCGAGTCAAGCTTCCACCTGAGCCATTGCGGCACCGCAGGCCGCAAGGAAACCAGAATGACGAAATCTCTTCGAGCCTGAGCCTGAGGCTCAGCCTCAGAGCCGAAGGCCGAATGACGAATGAAACCAGAAATCCGAATGACGAATGAGGGGCGTTTTCCCGGTTTGGGCATTCGTTCGGCCACGGTCGCCACGGCGAACCAGGGCCGATCTTCAACATTTGGTCATTCGGACTTCCTTCGTCATTCGGATTTCGACATTCGTCATTCCTTGAGAACGCGCGCGAGAGGTTGACCGGTCCTGGCCAAGTAATGCTACTGTAAGCCCAGCGAGACATGACGGTCTAATAGGGTTGTGTATGGCCGACAGCCTGACAAGCCAGCCGGGGCGAGGGTCTCCCCCTGACAGCGGCGAGGAAGCGGTCCTGGCCGGGGCTGTCGCGCGGGTTGACTCGGCCGAGTTCGACCGGCTGGTCGAGCAGCACCGGGCTCATGTTGCCCGTCTGGCTCACCGGCTGTTGGGCTGGCCTCAGGATGTTGAGGACGTGGTTCAAGACGTGTTCCTGGCGGCGTGGAAGGGGTTGCCGCGGTTCAGGGGCGGCTCGAACCTGGGAACCTGGCTGACGCGGATCACGATCAACAAGTGCCGCAACCATCGTCGCAGGGAGATGCTGAGGCTGAGATGGCTTTCGACCCGCCGGGCGGGTGGGGCGGCGGTCGCGGCGGGGGCTGACGAAGCGGCCATCGGTGCCGAGACGCTGGAGCAGGTGCGAAGCGGGGTTCAGCGGCTGCCGGCCAGATATCGAGAAATCGTGGTGCTGCGATACCTGGAGCAGATGCCGATCGAGCAGATCGCCGCGGTGCTGCGGCTGACGCGAGGGAACGTTGAGCTCCGGCTGCACCGGGCGAGGGAGCGGTTGAAGAGCGAGTTGGGCGGGTTGTAGGGCCGACGCCCTCGTCGGCCCCTTCTTCCCCCCTTGTGAAGGGGGGAAGGTCTTGAGACCCCCCTCGGTCCCCCCCTGTGAAGCGGGGAAGGTTTAGAGTGCCTTGTTAAGGGGGGAAGGATTGCCGACGAGGGCGTCGGCGTTACTGAGGCTGAGCCATGAGCGACGAACGACTCCAACAGTTGTTGCGGAAGACCGACGAGGCGTTCGGCGGGCCGCCTGCAGGCCCGGCTGACCTGGGGGCGCGAGTCCGCCGACGGGCACAGCGGCAACACACGTTCAGGGTGGCCAGCGGCGCGGCGGCATGCACCGCGGTTCTGGTTGCCGGCTTGACGGCGTGGGTCGGCGGCTGGGGCATGGGCGGGCCAGCCGAACCGCCGACGCCGGGGCCGGATGCGCCGCAGATGGTCTCTATCGCCGAATTGCAGGCAAGGATCGAACAGCTTAGCGAGGAGGTGCGGGCCGGGTGCGACGCCCTGGCGGAGGTCCTCCGCCGGGAGGAATCCGAGCGACAGTTGGCGGCCTTACAGGATCAAACAGAAGCCGACCCGCTCAGGGAAGTGAATGAACAGGTTGACCGGGCGGCCTTGACCATGGTCTACCAGGCCGACCGCATGTACCGCGAACTGAACTTGCGGGAATCGGCGGTCGCGTCCTACGAACAGACGATCAAGCTCTTTCCCCAGACTCACTGGGCACAAGTGGCAAGGAATAGACTGGCCGAGCTGAAGACGGCCGGAAAAGGAGATGCATCATGAAAACGGCGACTTTGCGAAAAGCGGTTGCGGGGGTGCTGGTTGTTGACCTGCTGGCGGTTGCCGCGTGGGCAGAGTCGGCGCCCAACCGCCCGCCCGAGCCGTTTCAAGGGGGGCCTGGCCAGCCGGTCAGTTGCGTCGTCAAGATCACCTGTGATCCGGCCCTGCTGCCTCTCAGCCCGGAGTCCATTCGAGCACTGCTGGGGAGTAGCTTTGTTGCCGGCGAGGCCTACAAGCAGGCCCTTCGATCGTCGGCCTTCGAGATGCCATACCAGGTCGATTTCAGGCCTTTGCCCGGTGGCGTGGCCGGACCCTCAACCGGGCGGGTGCCGATCATAAGCCCGCTGCCGGCCCAATCAGGCGGTGCCTTTGTGCCTGCACCCGGGGGCGGGGGTGCAGGTTTTGGTGCTGTTGGAGGTGTGGGCGGCTATGGTGGCATGGTGGGCGGCGCGGGCGGCTACGGGGGCGGAGCCGGGGGCGGGGGGGGAGGCGTCGGGAGCACAGCTCGCGAAGAGCCGGGTGTTCAACCGCCAAACACGCCGGCCGGATCTGTTCTTGGCGCCGGTCCGGGCTTCCGCCAGCCGTATCCTTCCGTACCAATTGGTGCTCCCCTCGGCGTGGGCGGAGGTGGGGGCGGTGCGAGTGGCGGGGCTGTGGCCGTGCCCGCCGGGCCGGGGGTGCCTTCAGCGGGTGCTGCAGTTTCATCTCCGGGCCTTCCCGGCACCTTCAACATGCCGGTGTCACCGCCTGGAGCCGTCTTTGGCCCGCAGGGGCCGGGTGCGGGACCGATGATGCTTGATGTGATGATGCCCGAACCGCAGGAGAGCAGCATTCTGGGGCAGATCGAGGTGTTCATTCCCGATGCCGACTTCTCGGTGAACGAGGTATTCCTTCGCGCGGTCTGCGAGAAGCTCCAGCAGGCGCTGGCCAGCCTTCATCAGCAGGAATTGAGCTCGCTGGATCGACGGATGCAGATGAGCGCGGATGAGCAGGCTCAAGCCCGAGCGAGGCTGGAGCGCATGCAGCACCAGCGACGTGAGTTGCTGGAGTCCGGACAGAGTGATCTGATGCCCGAAGCGGTGATGGATCAGATCCGGCGGCTCGACTTCGAACGGCAGCGGATGGAGATGGATCTGCTCGGCCAGCAGGCTCGGCTCAAGGCCCTCCAGCAGCAGATTCAGGCGACCGGAGAGCGGATTCTCAGGCAGTCGACTGACGACGCGATGATCAAGCCGTTGCAGGAAAAGCTGGAGCTGCTGCGCGAGCATCTGAAGCATATCGCCGAGCAGAACAAAGCTGGAATGACTCCCGAGTCGGAAGTGCAGAAGGTTCGGATCGCCATCGCCGAGGCCGAGGCCCAGTTGGCCGAAGCCCGACGCAAGGTGGGGCAAGCCGGGGGCGGCGAGATCCTTGGCAAACTGAATGCGGAACTGTCGATGCTGTCGGTGACGGTCGCGGAGACCGAAGCTCGTCTCAAGCATGTCCGCGAACAGATGGAGAAGAGCAGGCAGCTTGCCGGTGCGGCGGATCGATACGAGTTGGAGATTGCGATGGCCATGCCCTACGTCCGACGAGCGTACGAGACGAGCATGCTCCGCTTCGCGGAACTGGAGCAGCGAATGCGCACGGCGGTTGCCCCTATGGTGACGGTCATCGGAGGTGCGACGTCGAAGCCGGCGAAGTGATGTGGGCCGGGAGTGTTCAGTTTTCAGTCACTGACAACTGGACACTGATCACTGACTACTCTCTTTCGCTCAGTCCCCGTGGGTGTTCCGCAACCGCTGCGACAGACGGAGCATGAGCTGGATACGCTCGAACTCGGCGAGCCACTCGGCAGTGACGGCTTCGAGTAGCGAGACGTCGGGCTTGACGATACCGGTGGGGCAGGCGGCGCCGAGCTGGGTGGCGGCGATCTCGCGATACTTGCTCAGCGTCCGGTCGCCGTAGCGGCCGCACTCGGAGAAATCCTCAGAGAGAAAGACGACCACGGGGATGCGGCGCCCGGCACAGACGGACAGCTCTTGCGTGACGTCCATGTGGGCGTCGCGGTCGAGGAATCGCAGGTCGATCTTGTCCGTAGTCTCGGCGAATTGCTGCAGGATCGGACACTGGTTCACGCAATCGCCGCACCAGGCGCCGGTCAGGCACAGCACGTTCATCTGACGAACGAAACCGCCCAGCAACGCCCGCTGGTCGACACGCAGTTGCACCTGATCGTAAATCTGCTGCCATCGCTGGCGATGAGTCTCGGTGCCGTGGGTATTCAGGAAGTTCTGATATCCCAGGCCGGAATCGAACATGTGTTGCCAGTTCATCTGCCACAACTCCTTTTCAGTCTTGTACACCGCAGCTTCCGTGAAGACTTGGTGATCCTGCGGTCCAGATGATCGTTATCGAGCGGTTCATCGGTAGTCGGCAAGCCAGACGATGCGATTGGCAAGCTCTTCACTCTGGTGTGCTCCCACGAGCCGAAGCGTGCGCCTCAGCAACTGCGAAAAAGGGATTTGCTCGCTGACGATGAGTCCCGAGAAGTGCCGGTTTTCTTCAATTGCCGTTCGTGCCAAAGGCACGAAATCACAGATGTTAAAAGTCAGCAGGGCCCGCGCGTCAGCCGCAGCATACTCAAAATGATCGGCATCGCGTATTGAAAGGCGTCCCAGTTCGACAGCGCTCGTCGCATCGTAGCCCCGCTTCCGAAGAACCTCGGCGAGGAGAGGACGAACGTCTTCGTCCAGGTACAACCGGACGAGACTCATAAGGCTCTCTCTCGCCAGTGGGCCTCGGTATTGTTTTCCATCTCGCGATCCAGCTCGGGCTGGTGATCATAGTAGTAGCTCAATGCGTCATAAACTGCCGGTAGGGAGAGTTGGGGAAACTCTCGGACCAGTTCCTCTGGAGCCATTCCCTGTTTGAGCACATATTGGACAACGGAACGAACCGGAAACTTCGTTCCGGCGACCACGGGGGAACCGCTCGCCAAGTCAGGGTGCTGGCTCACGTAAGGATGATCGACTCGATGCGCGGGCGAAGCCATAACATGTACCTCCAGTGGACCCAAGTGGCCCAAGTCTGCCATTATAGCAGATTCACCTTGTCTCCGCCGTGATCGGCGGTCGGTGTGCCCGTGTCCCTTGCCCGGCATTGAGGGCTAAGATAGGCTGGGTGGGTAGGGAAAGAGGCGACCGGCCGTGGGGGAGAGCTGCCGGCGGATCGTCGAGCCAAGTCGGTTGTGAGTATCAAGCGAGGTGCGATCATGGCAGAACGAACGGGATTGCTTCCCGAGGTTCAGGGCTTCCTGCTGCAGGAGCCGATTCGGATGTTCATTGGCGGGCAGTGGGTCGATGCGGCCGATGGCGGGACCTTCCAGACGCTCGATCCCGGCGACGGCTCGCCGCTGGCCACGGTCGCCGAGGGCAAGGCCGCGGACATCGACCGGGCGGTCAAAGCCGCTCGCGAGGCTTTTCGCAAGAGCGGCTGGGCGACGATGCCGGCCAACGAGCGGGCGGTGTTTTTGCACCGGCTGGCCGACCTGGTGGATCAGAACCGGGCCATCCTGGCCCAACTCGAATCGCTTGACGTCGGCAAGCCGTTTGGCCAGGCAACGGGCTTCGACGTGCCTAATGTCGCCCAGACGCTGCGGTGGTATGCCGATCTGATGGTGCACACGCGGCGGAGCGAGCCGATTGCCGTCTCGGGCTTCGAGGCCCGGCAGGTGCGGTCTCCGTACGGCGTGGCGGCGTTTGTGCTGCCGTGGAACTTCCCGCTGCTGCTGGTGGGGTGGAATCTGTCACCGGCGCTGGCGGCAGGCAACACGGCGGTGATCAAGCCGGCTGAGGACACGCCGCTGAGCACACTGTACTTCTGCAAGCTGGTTGCGCAGGCGGGGATACCGGCGGGAGTAGTCAACGTGGTCCCGGGTTACGGCCACACGGCCGGCAGAGCCCTGGCCGAGCACCCTGGCATCAACCGCATGGGTTTCACCGGCTCGCCGGAGG
>CAZPIO010000056.1:0-46161 GCA_964586235.1 uncultured Planctomycetales bacterium | reverse complement strand
GCCCGGAAAAAGGCCCGATTTCTGCCGTAGGGCATGTTCGCCCGGCGGATTACGAGGTTATCCACAATGGGTTCGTTTCGCCAGACAGGCGATCAGCCTTTCGCTCCCAGTCCTCAGGCGACAACAGCCGGCGGTCTGCACACGGCAGGCCCGGTCGGCGCGCGGCATCTCCGTCCACCCGTGCACAGACATAACACGGCAGGGTGCTCTGCAGAGCACAGAAATGAGCGAACAGGCGGGGCGGCAGTGACGGATGACGAATCTCGTCTGGGCGTGGATGGGTTTGCCTGCCCCACCCCGTGGGAGTAGGTCTATTTATCGCTTGCCGTGTCTGTCTTGAGGCGGCTGGAGTATTTGTTGGCCAAGGGGCGCGGTGGACATGATGGGGCAGATCGAGCTGGACGGGACCGAAGAAAGCGGACGCACGGCCGGGCCGGCGTTCATGCGAAACCGATGAACGCGATCGAGCCCTCCGCTCTTATCCGTGATATCGGTGATATCCGTGGTCAAATGGTCGCATGACTATGCATGACGCAGGACCGGACAAGAACCACGGATTTCACTGATGACACGGATGAAGAAGATAAAGAAGAGCTACGTCACCGTTTCGACGCCAGTAAAGGGGCTGGATGCAAAAGTGTCAAGAGTCAAGAGTTGACCCCGATCGCCCGACGGAAGGGCGCGGAGACACGGGGACCACCCGTTTCACGCCATTCGCTGATGGAACCACAGACCGTTCAGAACCCGTCGGGACGTTTTCGGGATCAAGTATCGTTATCCGCTTGAAGACTCTGAAGAAGCGCTTGAAGCTGCTGCCGGTACGGTTCGCAGTGCCTTGTTATTGTCCATCGGAAAACGTAGTAGGCAGCGATGGCTGTGATCGCTGACTCAACGAGCGCACGAAGCACACCCAGGACAGCGTCCTTCGCCGTGCCGGTCACCCAGCCCGCACACCAGAGCACGTAACCATGGAACCCGCCGTCGGCCAGCACGATGACGGGCAGCACGAACCACCACAACGCGTTTTTGTACAGCCAAGTCCGATGATGTACCTCTGCAAGCATGCTCTCCAGGCAAGCCTTGACCGAGTCATCCCGCCTGGGGTGCCGCCTGAGGTGACGAACGCGGTCCACGATTGTGAACGCTGCGAATCCGGCGAGCGGCAGAATCATGATCACAACCGCCCACTGCGCCCAGGGCGTCCCCCTGGACAGGTAGAAAGCGTAACCCATGATCCCCAACACTGCACCAGCGATCAGGACCATCAGCACGTCGGCCCCATAGAGCGCGCCGCGCAAAACGCTCTGCTGCCCCTGGAATAGCCGCAAGATGAGGTCTTCATTGAAAACCAGCCGGCGCCCGGAGAATTGTGACTGCCAAGCCTGTTTCAGTTCGTCATCGTGAATCATGCTCAATGAATGAGTTCAAGGCGGGCATTCTTACAGGAAGCAGCCTGAACCGGCGTTCGGCGTTGACCCAGCACCGGCAAGCCGTTAAACTGCACTTCATACGATCGGTCGTGTGACCCCGCTTCTTGGGAACGCCTTTCGAGGAAGAGGAAAGAAATGAACCTGCCCGCAATCCTGCCGGCCGGCGCATATCGTTTATGCTTGGAACGGCCTTTTGCCTGGTTCGCCGTTGTCATATGCACGGCAGTCGTGTGCGCGGGGGCCGATGCCGCCATCGTCATCCAGTCCTGGGACTTCGACTCCGACCCGGGCTGGACCATCAGCGGTCAATGGGCATTCGGTCAGCCCACCGGCCAGGGTGGGGGTATAACCGGTTTCTTCCCCGACCCGACCAGCGGTCACACGGGCAGCAACGTTTATGGTGTCAACCTCAATGGCAACTACAGCACCGCGCCAAGCCCGCCGTACTATCTGACCACCGGGCCGATCGACTGCTCCGGGCGGTCCCACGTGGCCCTCAAGTTCTGGCGCTGGCTGAACAGCGACTATCCGTCGTATGTCTACGACACAGTCGAGGTGTCAAGCGACGGTGTCACCTGGACCGTCCTATGGAGCAACCCATCCTATGTCGCCGATGGTAGCTGGACGCAGCAGAAGTACAGCATCAGCTCGGTTGCGGACAACCAGGCAGCGGTCTACATCCGATGGGGCTACCATGTCGGCCACATCTACCAAAGCGGCATCTGGCCCTGTTCCGGATGGAATATCGACGACGTCGAGGTGGTGTCAGAACCGCCGGTCAACCTGATCATGGCGGCCGAGCCCGCCGGCGGGGGTACGACGAGTCCGGCGGTCGGCGGGCCGTACGTTTACACGCAAGATGACATCGTCGCTCTCGCGGCGACGCCCAACGCCGGCTACCGGTTCGACCACTGGACCGTCTCGGCCGGGTCGCAGGTGGCCAGTCCCACGTCGGCCAGCACCAGCGTGACGCTGGACGTGTCCAAGACGGTCACGGCCGTGTTCGTGGAGGGCCCTCCGGTGGACCTGACCATGGCGGTCAGCCCGCCCGGCGCGGGTACCACCGATCCGGCGTCCGGCGGACCGTATTCGAAGCTGCTGAACGAGGTGGTCAGCCTCGCGGCGACGCCCAGCGACGGCTACCGGTTCGACCACTGGGAGGTGTCGAACGGCGTGGCGGTGGCCAATCCCATGTCGGCCAGCACCACGGCAAGGATGGATGAATCCAAGACGATTACCGCCGTCTTTGTGCACGTTGAACTGACCATGGCGGTGACCCCCGAGGGGAGCGGCACCACCGTGCCACCCGTGGGCGGGCCGTATATCCATAACCACAACGAGGTGGTCGGCATCCAGGCGGCGCCTGGCCCCGGCTACGCCTTCGATCACTGGACCGTATCGGGCGGGTCCGACGTCGCTGAGCCGACCGCGGCCAGCACCACTGTGACCATGGATGAATCCAAGACGGTCACCGCCGTCTTTGTGGCCGTGGAACTGACCATGGCGGTCAACCGGGCAGGCGCCGGGACCACCGTGCCTGCGACAGGCGGGCCATACCCGAAGCTGCTGAACGAAGTGGTCGATATCGCGGCGATACCCAGCCCCGGCTACCGGTTCGACCACTGGGCCGTCTCGGCAGGGTCGCAGGTGGTTAACCCCACGTCGGCGAGCACCACCGTGACCATGGACCGAGCCAAAACAGTCACGGCTTTCTTCTTCGGACCGGAGTTTCGGGGCGTCTGGGTCGACGCCTTCCATCCGGGCTTCAAGAGCGCCAGCGAGATCGACGATCTCGTGACGCGCGTCAGCCAGGCCCGCATGAACGCGATCATCGCCGAGGTGCTCGCTTACCACGACACCGGAGGGGGCGGCCACGGCGCCTACTGGCAGTCGAACATCGTCCCCGAAGCGGCCGAGCTTACAGGCGGATATGATGCTCTCGGGTACCTCTGCAATGCCGCCCACGCTGCCGGCATCGAGGTTCACGCATGGCTGGTCAGCTATCGGGTCAGCCTCTCCTGGCCGCCCGCCGGCAACACCTTTCTGGCCGCTCACCCCGAGTACATGATGGTGTCTCAGGCCGACATGGGCACAAACGCCGGCATCGGCGGCAAGTATCTCCTCGACCCCGGCTCACCCGACGTGCAGGACTACCTGCTGTCGATCGTTCGAGAACTGGTCACGCGATATCCCATTGACGGCATCCACTGGGACTACATCCGCTACGAGCCGACTGACAGTGAAACCACCGACGCCGGGTATCCCACCGACGTCAGCTACACCCGGTCCGGGCTCGCCCGTTTCAAGCAGATCACCGGATACACGGGGACACCGCCGCCCAGCGGTGAGCCCTCCTGGGATGATTTCCGCCGCCGCGAGGTAACCGAGCTTGTCCGGCGGGTCCGAGCGGAACTCCCCACGATCACGACCAACCCGCGACAGCCTCTGCGCCACACCGCCGCACTGATCACATGGGATGACGCACCTGCCGATTTCGCGGACAGCAGGACATACAAGTACTGTTTCCAGGATTGGCCGCTGTGGATGGAAAAGGGCTACCTGGACGCGGGCTGTCCCATGCAGTACGACCGCGAGCACTGCAGTGACCAGTACCAGTGGTATCGAAACTGGGTCGACGCAGCGGTCGGCTGGCGCTATGACCGGCACCTGTTCACCGGCCAAGGGGCGTACCTGAACGGCATGGCCAACAGCGTCACGCAACTGGAGTACGCATACGGCAAAGGGGTTGACGGCACGGTCAACTACTCCTACTACGCGACGCGGGCGAACGAGACCTACTGCGACGGCTCGGACGGCTGGAGCAACGACTGGAGCTGGTATTCCTACCTGAGTGATCATCTGTTCACCGCGTTTGCGCCGACACCGACGATGCCATGGCGCGACCCGGCCACGGCCACGGAGGGAACGCTGTACGGGCGAGTCACCCACTCCGTGACCGGCGAACCCTTCGACGACGTGACCGTTCAGGTCGGCTCGCTCGATGCGGTCAAGACGGACGGCAGCGGCTATTACGTCGTCACCATGATCCCGGCCGCCGGCAGCGGCACCAGCTACACGGTGACCGCGGAAATGCCCGGCGAGACGCTCACGCATGCCGAGGTCACGGTCGTCGCCGGCGACGTGCAGCGGAACAACTTCTTCTTCGGCCCGCTGCAGCCCCCCACGATCGTGCTTCATCCCGCCGGTCAGAGTCCCTGCGCGGGCACCTCGGTCGTCTTTACGGTCGCCACCGAGGGTGAGGGCAACATCGCCTATCAATGGCAGAAGAACGGAGTGGCCTTGAGCGATGACGCTCGTTTGGCCGGCACGGCGACGAAAACGCTGACCATCTCGAATCTCGATCCCGGCGACAACGCTGACTACCGCTGCATCGCGAGCAACGAAGCGGGCTCGGTCGTTTCGGATCCCGCAGCCCTGTCGGTTCAGACCGTGCCGGTGATCACGCTCTCACCGGAATCCCAGGATGTGCCCCTGCACACGACCGCAACTTTCACGGTCCAGGCGGAGGGCAACCCGACGTACCAATGGCGGAAGAACGGCGTCAACCTGACGAACGGGACGGACGTGCAGGGCGTCACAACGACTCAGCTACGCATTCTCGACGTCAAGCTCAGCCATCGGGGGACCTACCACTGCTTCGTCACCGGGAATTGCGGTAGCAGCGTCTCAGGTGATGCTTACCTCACCATTAATACCGCTCCCGGCGATATTGATCTGGACGGCGATGTGGACCAGGCCGACTTCGGGGCGCTGCAACGATGCTACAGCGGCAACCAGGTGGCACAGACCAACCCCGCATGCCGTGCGGCCAAGTTCGACGCGGACGAGGATGTCGATGGGTTTGACCTGAGTCAGTTTCTGACGTGCATGAGCGGCCCGGGAACGCCGGCTGAACTCACCTGCCTCGATTGAGCCACCCAGCCGGATGCGTGCCTGACACGTACGATCGGCGTCGGCCAGAAGGCCAACAAGAAGGGGCGCTTCTGCTTCTCCGAAGAAAGCAGAACGTCGCCTTGGTCGCGGCCGTGGTCCATCAGTCGAGCTGACCACCGGCTATCGTGATCCGGCGACCGCCGTCATCGCTTCGTAACAGTCAGCGTCGTTCCATTCCAGAAGACATTGACCGCATAAGTGCGGGAACCACCTGCGACATCAACGTACTGGATCGTGACGGTCTGGCTGGCCAGGACCTGGCCATTGCGCCCCGCCTGAAAAGTCCATGTCTGAGGGCTTTCGTCAGCTTCATCTTTTGCATCGTCGCACGCATCCTGCGCCGCCCCTCCAGTGGGACTAAGGAGTGGGTTCGTGTAGATTGGCTCGAAGAAGGAGCCTCTGTATTGGGCGCGGCGCGCGTCGCCAGGAGCGATACGGTTGGACGGGGCAAAGGTCTCCTTCTCGGAAACGAAAATGTGAATGTTGTCCGTGTCCGTGTTCGCGTAATTGGCATCCACGGTGTAGGTACCATCGCATGCGGGCACGCACCCGCACAGGCTCGCGAACCATGCACTCAGAATGATCCCGCAAACAACCTGCGCAGAGGCCGCCAAACGATAGACTGGTACTGCCGACATGTCATAACCTCCCTTGAGAAATGTGCCAGTTAAGCAGGACATCCCAGCTTGCCAGCAGTCTACGGTCGCGGGGTCACAACGTCAATGCCGGATTCGACGTGGAATCCCCCGGCATCTGAGATTGTGCGGACTCATGTGTCAGCTGCTGCGCTGCGACCGGTGCAGGGCGCTCAGCTACGGCCGGCACCGGCCGTCGTTCGGCAGATGCTCCTGGGCCTGCCCAGTTGAAACGCTCGGCCAGCGGGGTTTATTATTTCGGCCGTCAGGCATGGCGACTGGAGGTGCCGATTGATCACCCGCGTAGAGAGGCTGCCGCGGCCAGAGCCGAACATTAACAACCTGCTGGCCGTTTTGAAGCGGCAGCAGCCCGCGCGAGTTCCTCTGCTCGAACTGAAATTCGACGATGAGGTCATGTCGGCCCTGCTCGGCGAGCCATTTGTTCCCTGGTCGAGGAACGCCCCGGCCGAGGCCCGCCGCAAGTCGATCGAACAGAACACCCGCCTGATGCACCGGTTGGGCTTCGATGCGTTCCGCCTGCGGACCGCCGTCCCGCTGGATTTCCGCAAGGACAAGGCTGACGACACCGCCGATCTCAGCCGCGGCCAACGCCAATGGCAGAACGAGCATGCCGGGCCGATCCAGACCATCGAGGATCTGGAGCGGTTCGGCTGGCCGACCCTCGCGGACGTCGATTTCGGCCCGGTCGAGGAGACCCTGAGTTCGCTGCCCGAGGGAATGGGCTGCATCGCGTATTGCAGCGGTGTGTTCGAGTGGAGCAGTTGGCTGATGGGGCTCGAGGCGTTCTCGGTCGCCCTCTACGACGCCCCCGAACTGGTGCGCGAGGTGGTCGATCGCGTCGGCACGTTGATCTACCAGTGCCTGGAGGTCTGGTGCAGGATGCCCGAGATGCCGATCGTCTGGCTGGGCGACGACCTGGGCTTCAAGACCGCCACCATGATCAGTCCGCAGCATCTTCGCGAGCACATCCTGCCCTGGCACAAGCGGTACGTCGAACTCGCTCACCGGCACGGCAAGCCGTTCCTGCTCCATTGCTGCGGCAACATCCAGGCGATCATCCCCGATTACGCAGAATCGGTGGGGATTGACGCCAAGCACAGTTTCGAGGACGTGATCGAGCCGGTGGAGCGGTTCCACCAGCGTTGGGGGCACAAGATGGCGGCCATCGGAGGTGTGGACGTCGACCTGCTCACGCGGCGGACCGAGGCCGACGTCGTGCGGAGGACGCTCCTGATCCTCGAGGCGTGCGCCCCCCGGGGCGGCTACGCAGCCGGGTCCGGGAACTCGGTGACCAACTACATCCCCATCGACAACTACCTGGCCATGATCGAGACCGTGCATCGGTTCAACGGGCGGATGTGAGCACACGGCTCTCAGCGTGAAGCCGCCGCCGAGATCGCAGTTGGTTGCACGATCTCGATCGTGCACTTGTCCGGCAGCGCATCCCAGGCAATGCGCACACCTCGCTGTCCGACAACGGCGCGAGAAGTGCCATTCATGCGGGCTGTGGTCTGCGGCGTCGCGGAGTCCCGTCTGACAGTCACGGACAGGCGGTGGTCGCGAATACGAAGATCAGTGATGCTTGTCTCCTCCCAGCCCGCGGGTAGTGCGGGCATGATTTGCACACCGTCGGCCGTGGGGCGGATGCCCAGGATCACGTCTACCAGCATGATCGCCGGCATGGATGTCCAGATGTAGTCGGTCAGGTCGGTGGGTTCGCCGGTCAGCGAGTTGAAGTACTCGCGGAAGTGGCCGTCTGTTTCGAGCGTCCGGAAGACCATGCGGCAGTTGATCTCCGCAAGGCGGGCGGCTTCGTCATACTCGCCCGCCACCTTCAGCCCCAAAACGGCCAGCCAGCTCATCTCCACCCAGTTGGCCCCCCGCCAGTGCCACTGGCCTTTGAGTTTCTCGGGCATGTGCCTGACGGCGAGGGTGGCCACCGGGTAATCGGTGCCGAACGCAGTGGGATCGTGCAGCAGCCGCGTGATCGACCTCGCCTGCTCCGGCGAGGCCAGGCCGCACCACAACGGGAAGAAGGTCGAGATATCCATGATCCGAGCCCAGCGGTCCTTGACCAGGTCACGGCCATAGTAGACGCCGTCTTCCTCATGCCAGAGCTGTTTTCGCATGACGGCTGTGCGGTTGTCGGCGTCCGCCCGCCATCTCGCGGCCTCGTCCACATGTCTCAGTTCGGCTGCCATCAGCGACAGCGTCCGCTCTTCGTTGAGCAGGTAACAGTTGAGGTCGAGCGCCTCCTGGCTCTGAGCCTTCCCCGTCGCGGTCCACGTCGCCAGGTCGCCGTCGTCGCGTACAGTCTCCAGGAAGTCCTTCCAATGCTGGAGAGTCGTCTCCGGCCGTGTGCGAGCCGGCGAACACCACCATCGCACCGACCGCGAGCACGCTACATACGCTTCGCGCAGGAACTCGCGATCGCCGCTCCACAGGTAGGCCGTCCACGCCTCCCAGGCCAGAAACGGGGGCGTGGCCAGGTCACCGCTGTGGGCGCTGACCCCGCGATGATTGACACCGTAGGGAAACCGCCCATCCGGCTGCTGGTTCTGGAAATGGCCGCGAAGGAAGCTCTGCGACAGCGTCGGCTCGACGATGTTGACGACACACGTCGACAGGTGCTCATGGCCGTGCATGCCGTAGCTCCACCAGCCGTACGGCTCGTGAACGTGGGCCCGGCACAGGGTGTACCAGGGCTGCCGCAGCTTGCCCTGGGCGCTCCAGGTATTGGCCCGGGGCAGTTCGAGGGAGCAGAGGAAGTCAGCCGTCCAGGAGGCGACCGGGGCCGTCAGCATCGGCAGCCGCTCGTACCACTTGAAGCTTTCAGCAACAATCCTCGGCCAATCGACCCCGAGGGCTTTGACCGTCGCGGAGATGCCGTATTTGAGGGCCTGCTCCTCTATCTCTTTCGGATACAGGACAATCTCCATCGGCGATTCGTATTGCTCCGGACCGTGGCGATGTAGATTGAGACTGACCAGCAGCGTCTGCGTCGAACCGGGCGGCAGATCGATGCGATATCCAAGAACTGCTTCCTTCGCGATACCGTCGGGGGCATCGACGGCTTTGACTGAGGTGCGGTGCGACGTCGGCATGCGGCTGCCGGTCATGGTGCACAGCAGCGACCCGCCCGGCCGGTCGCCGTGTCGAATCCATTCCTCATAGCTCGAAACAATCACCCCGTCGGCCTCGTCGCAGCCCACCCACTGCAGGTTGCCGGTCGTGGCGGTGACGCCGTAGCCGTATCGATCGAAAGGCACCTTATCGGCCAGCGGTTTCGTGCACACGGATTTAATGTTGATCGCGTGCGGCTGCGAATCACGGTTCTCGAGCTCAATCACGGTCAGAAGGGTATCGCTGGCCACAGGCAGGAGCAGCACGTGGCCGTCGATCAGCCCCAAATCGACCTGAATTGCCGCCAGATTGATCAGATGATCGATGTACTTGCGCTTCGGATCGAATTCGACTGCTCCGTCGTCGATGCCGAAGCCGAGGAAGAAGCTGATGTCGCTGGTAGTGTTGAAGACGCCGAGTTTGCCGCGATGCGGGAGGTCGAACCGGCGATCCTTCTCCTTGTCGAGCAGGTGCCAGGGGATGTCCTTGTCGAAGTCGGTGGGCTCGCCGACATCGTGAGCCTTGAGCAGCCAGGGCACCGGTTTGCCGGCCAGGGCTTGTCGCATTGCGGGCGGTAACGCGCCGGCAGCCTGGTCGAGACTCTGGCGCAGCCCGATGGCCGTAACCGGAGGCCGCTTTTCGATCCCCGAGAGAGGGGCCAGTTGACGTTCGACCGGCCCGGCCACGACTACACCGGCACTCAGCAACAGAACGGGAAGAATTGGGCTCATGCGACGCCTCTCAACGCGACAATCTTGTCTCCGTTTCCTCCGCTTGCTCCTGTTCAATCCCCCTGCCATCTCAAACGAAGTCCGCCTGATACTCCGGCCGACCCTGGACGTCGGTGCGAATGCGATACAGTGCCCCACCGATGTTGGAGGCCTTGAAATCGTATCCCGGCGGAGCATAGGGGCCCTCCCAGGAATGGCCGGCCGTGGTGACGTACAGATCCGTCAGATCGTCGCCGCCAAAGATGACGCTCGATACCTGCTTGACCGGCATGGCAAGCCTGCGTTCCACCTTGCCGTCCGGGTCATAGCGGACAATCTGTGAGCCGTACCACTGGGCGCTCCAGACATAGCCTTCGGCATCGACAGTCATGCCGTCCGGGATGCCCTCGTCGCCCGGCACCTGCACGAACACGCGGCGGTTCGACAGATCTCCGGTGGCGGAATTGACGTCATAGGCATAGATCCGCCGGACCGTCGAGTCGGTGAAATACAGGGTCTTGTTGTCGAGGCTGAAGCCCAGGCCGTTGGAGAGTTCGACGCCCTCCTCCACCACGCGGATCGAGCCGTCCGGGCTGATCAGGTACAGACGGCCGGTCTTCTCCATCCCGTTTGCTCCCCAGTAGAGCGTTCCGGCGTACACCCGGCCCTGCGGGTCGGCGATAAGATCGTTTATCACCAACTGCTCGTCGCCGTATTTCGCCGCCAGCGTGCGCCAATTCCCGTCCCGCCAGACGTGGAGGCCCGTCGGACCGCCGAGGATCAGCCCGCCCGGGCGGTTCAGCGCGATACCCGACGCGACCACGCCCTTGGTCAACACCTTCCGCTGCCCGATGTCGAGGGCGTACTGGTAGGTCATGTCAGTCATATTGTCCGTCCACAGCACACGTCGATTAGCCGCGTCCCATGTCGGCGCCTCGCCGCATTGGTTATTGTCCTGGACGATGGGTTCGATCGAATACGCCATGATCTGCCTCCTGGAAAGCGATAACAGCATTCAGGCCGAGTCGCCGAAAGCAAAAGGATAGCCCAAGATTTGAAACGAGTCATCCAAGCAGCCGGCTCAACGTCAATCCGGGCAAGGGTCACACCGCAGCAGAAGCGTCTCTTTACCGGGCCAGCCAGCCGCCGTCGACGGGGTAGATCGAGCCGTGGCAGTAGTCCGACGCAGACGAGGCGAGGAATACCGCCATTCCACCGAGGTCGCTCGGCCTGCCCCAGCGCCCGGCCGGAATGCGATCGAGGATTGCCTTGTTGCGAACCTCATCATTCTGAAGCGGCACGGTCACACGTGTGTCAAAATAGCCCGGCGCGATGGCATTAACGTTGATCCCCTTGGCCGCCCATTCATTGGCCATGCTCCGGGTGATGCCCGCCACTGCCGACTTGGCGGCCGTATAGGAGGGAATGAGAATGCCACCCTGATAAGAGAGCATCGAGGCAATGTTGATGATCTTGCCGCCGCCGCCCTGCTCGATGAACACCCGGGCGACCGCCTGGCTCAGGAAAAACAGCGACTTGAGGTTGACTTGCAGCACGTCATCCCAGTCTTTCTCGGTAAAGTCGATGCAGGGCCCGCGGCGGATGATCCCCGCGTTATTGACCAGGATGTCGATGCGCCCGAAATGCTCGCGGGTATGGTTGACGATCCGAGGAATCGCCTCCATCTTCAGCAGATCGGCGGTGATGCCCAGGAACCGGCGCCCGGCGTTCTCGACCGCCGCGCGGATCGAGTCAAAGCGGCCGCTCGAGCCCACGCCCGCGATGTCCGCCCCCGCCCCGGCCAGGGCCACCGCAGTAGCCTCGCCCAGACCGCTCGTCGCCCCGGTGACGATCGCAGTCTTGTTTTCAAGACTGAAGAGGTTAAGCGTCATGATAGAAGCCCTCGCCAGACCCACCTCAACGAAGCCGCACCGCTCGACGCGGCCTGCGCGCACTTCGACCTGAAGGCGTGATCACTGGATCAGGATGCGGATGACCAGCACGCCAATCAACTGCGAGAAGCCTAGAAGCATTGAACCGGCGCCCATCAGCACGCTGGGCGGCGGGTTGCCCACGTACGGCCGGGCCCACTTGGGGACGCGGCGGATATTGAGCACCTGCGAACCGAGGATGATGCTGATGATGCCTCCTGCGAAGACGATCACGGCCACGAGAGGGCGGAAGTTGTACCATTTAAGCAGGTTGATGAATCCAAGCAGGAACCATCCGCTGAAGCCGATGATCAGGCCCAGTTGGGCGTCCTTGTTCGCGTCCCTCAAGCGAATAATCAGGTTCCAAATTCGCCTGGCCCGCTTGCGGACCTCCTCCCACTGAAACACAAAGCCCCACTAGGGGCAGCGGTCCTCCGGCAGGCCCCGCACGTCGTAATAGCACTTGGGGCAGGTAGGCGGCAACGCGAACCGCCACTGTTCCCGCGGCGACATGTGGTCAAGTTCGCCCCACGTGAAGCTCACCAGATCCCCCTGTCTACCAGCGCAAGGCCCTGGCGGCCGCCCGCGGGTCCTGCGAATCGAGCACCGCGGAACAGACACTGAGCCGCTCGGCCCCCGCCTCCTTCAGTATACCCGCGTTGTCGGGCGTAATGCCACCTATCGGCACGATGGGAATAGAAGTCCCGGCCAGGGCCAGAGAAAGCAGCGGCGGGCCGGGAATGTGCTCCTGCGGCTTGGTGGCCGAGGCAAACATCGGTCCGACCGCGATGTAATCGGGCAAGACCTCCAAGGCCGCACGAAACTGCTCCGGCGTGTGCGTGCTCAGGCCGATCAGGCGGTCGGGGCCGAGAATTCGCCGGGCATCGGCGGGCGGCATGTCGGTCTGGCCGAGATGAACCCCGTCGGCATCGCTGAGCACGGCGATGTCCGGGCGGTCGTTGACGATGAACATGGCCCCGCGGTCGCGGCACAGGCCGGCCAAGTGCCGGGCCCTGCTCAGCAGTTCGCGGTCGTCCATCGACTTTTCGCGAAGCTGAATGCAGTCCGCCCCGCCGGCGATGGCTTCCTCGGCCGTGGCCAGCCAGTCGCGCCGGCACATCGAGGCCGTGATCAGCACGTACAGCCGCACCTTCGCGAACCGCGCGGACCGCGGCGCGCGCATGATCACCTGTTGCTCGGCATCGTAGCCGCGGTAGCGCAGGGCCTCGAAGTCGGCCGAGAGTGCCGCATCGAACGTCTTGGCATACTCCTCGACTGTCCGCAAGGCCTCGCACAGCCGCCTGGCGGCGGCGACGAAGACGTCGCGGGAGTCGCTCCGGTTCCGCTCGGACTGCGTCGAGATCGTGGTGCCGACGTCGCCCGGTGTGTCCCTCGCCGACAGCAGTTCTCCAGTCGGGATGCGTTGCACGCACTCTCGCAGGTCGTGGCGAAACTGCTTGAGCATCGCGCAGCCGGCCGGGTCGTCCAGGACGAACCGCGCGTAGTCCTCCATCACCCGCAGCGCCTCACGCGCCCGGTTCAGGTTCGCGTCGATAATCCGTGCGACTTCGCGAGAAAGCATCGGGCAGCCAGTTCTCAGTCATCAGTCCTCAGTTGTCAGTTCTGAGCGATCAGTATCGTGTCCCGGCCGGGCAGCCGCAAGCCAGGGTTGAGCTGCATAAGCCCCGCCGGGCGCGTCCACCGAGAGCCGGGCGGGGGATCGCCGCGGGCTCAGTTGCCCGGAATCACCCTCAGGATGTCGCCGGTCGAGGTCGAGGGTGGGGGTCCATTCTCCTCCGGCCGCTCGCAACCCAGGCCGACGTAAAACTCACCGCCAACGGGAACGAACGATCTGGCCATCGTGTCGGTCGTGAAGCTCACCGCGCACCTGAACTGTCGCAGGTCGGCGGTGGAGTAGATCGAATTCTCGTACTTGCCGCCCTTGGGCCGCACGCAGAGTGCGTAAAGGGTGTCACCCTGGACGCACAGATCGAGCACGATCTCGTCCTTGAACGCTTCCGCGACGGCCACCTCGGACTCGCCGGCAGGCAGCACGCACAGCGGGCAAGGACCGTGACTGATGCTGAAGGTGGAGCCTCCAGTACCCACAACGTGCTCGTGGAATACGTGCGGATCCCCGAGCCGATAAAGGCGATTGAAATACAGGTACATCGGGATTCGCTCGGCCAGCTTGCTGCTCCTGGGGACGATCTGCTCGGAATGGAACACGCCGTCCTCCAGCGTACACAAACCCGCATCCCAGTTGATGCCCCGTGCTTTGCCACCCAGCACGAACAGACACTCCGGCAGTGCGTCGTGCAGCACCGGAGTCCATGTCTTGCCCCAATTCCCCGACATCAGCACCGTGGGCGTGCGGTCTGTGCCGACTTGGGCGAGCAGCGTCCCCTGAATGCAGGTCATATCGAAGCAGTGGAGCCCGCGGGGGATGGTCCGCACCTTGCGCCACTCGCCCCGCTCTTTGATGTACAGGTTGCCGAAATCCCACGATTCCCGTGGGTCGTTGCCCGGAACCACGAGCCTGTCGTCAAAGATGTAGAACTTCGAGACCATCTCGTCGGGAGCGGTGTACTCGAGTGTGAAGTCCTTTTCGCCGGGCTTGAAGGAGTAGATCTCGACCGGGCCGGTGTTCGCCCAGAAGTCGCCACTGCCGATGTAGATGCGGTCCTGGTAGACAATCATGTCCCAGACGTTGCGCGAATAGACCTGCCCGCCGTTGTCGGGATAGCGTTTCCTGAGCGGGCTGCCCACCAGCGATACCTCCCGAGCGGGCGTGCCGGTGAGGCCGACTATCTCAGACTTGTGCATCGGATTCATGACCCTCTGGGGTTCAGACCCGCCGTTCTCTCCCCATCTGGGAGCGTCGGGGCCCCAGACATACTTGCCCGTCCTGTCGATCCAGCCCCGCTGCCGCCCACCCTCAAGGGCCACATCTGCCAGACCTCCGTTGAAGGGCCTGGCCCAGTCAAACTTCAGCTCGACGACCATCTTGCCGGCAGTATCCACGTAGCCCGACTTGTATTCACGACTCACGCAGGCCAAACCTTCGGAAAACGGCAGAGCCTCATCAAATTGGGGCTTGACCACCACCTTGCCGGTCTTGTCGATCAGGCCGAACCTGCCGCCCGCTTCGACCACGACCCACGAGAAGCCGCCGGAGAACGGCGTCGCATCCCAAAATCGCCGGGCGATGACCAGGTTGCCTGTCTTGTCGATGAAGCCTTCCTTGCCCGGTCCGCCCTCGACCCAGGCCAGGCCCTCGGAGAAGCTGTCTACCCAGTAGTACTGCGGTCGGATGGCAAATTGCCCGGTCTTATCGATGAAACCCCATTTGCCAGCAGCCTTGGCCGGGGCCAGACCCTCGGTGAAGTCCCACGCCCCGGCCAGCCCCGGCGCGATGACCGTTTTCAGTTGACGATCGACGTAGCCCCACTGCTTGCCAACCCGGACGGAAGCCAGACCTTCGGAGAACGAGTGGACCTCGTCGAACCACTCGCTGCCCACCTTGCCCTCACGGTTCACGAACGTCCACCGCTCACCCCGGCGCACTGCCGCCAGCCCCTCCGAGAAGTGCCTGAACTCGTCGAACTCGGCCGGGATCACCAGCTTGCCGGCAGCATCGATGAAGCCGACTTTGCGGTCCACCTTGACCGCCGCCAGGCCTTCCGAGAAGGCCCAGCCCATTCTGGATTGCGGTTCAATGACGATCTTGCCGCTCGCGTCGATGTAGCCGGCCTTCGACTCTCGAACGATGAGATAGCGGCCCGGATACGCAGACTCCGCCCGAGACCCCGACGGCCACAACACCAGCAAGAAGATGATGAGAGACCACGCGAAGCTTATCCCGCGCATCACAGTCGAAGCCTCCAGATGAAGATTCAGGCATTGCTCCCGTTTGAGGGCGGCACTGGCGGCTTGCCCGTCAGTGTCCGGCCAATTCGGCACGCCCAATCGCACCGATCCGCCCAGAAGTGCCGACTCATTACTCTGACGTTCTATGGTGACGCGCAGACCACCTGCCTGTATGCGCCGGTGGCAGAAAAGCCATAACTGATTCCTGGCCGACAGGAGCAGGAGTCCCTACCCCAACATATGGCCCATCTTTTCCTGCTTGGTGCGGAGATAGGCCCGGTTCACCTCGTTGGGCGGGATGATGATCGGCACCTGCTCGACGATTTCGATGCCGTAGAGCTCCAGGCGGCTGATCTTCTTCGGGTTGTTGGTCATGATTCGGAGCCGCCGTACGCCCAGGTCGCGGATGATCTGCGCCCCGAGGCCGTAATCCCGCTTGTCAGCCGGCAGGCCGAGATGCTCGTTGGCCTCCACCGTGTCCAGGCCCTGTTCCTGCAAGCGATATGCCTTGAGCTTGTTGTGCAGACCGATGCCTCTTCCTTCCTGGCGCAGATATATTATCGCCCCTTTGCCGTCTTTCTGAATCATCTGCATGGCCCGGTGCAACTGGTCACCGCAATCGCACCGCCAGGAATGGAAAACGTCGCCCGTGAGGCACTCCGAGTGAACGCGGAGCAGGACGGGCTCCTCATGGATGATTGCGTGCCCGGTCGAGTCGCGCTCGCCGACACCTCCACAGCACAGCGCCAGGTGCGGCTCGGAATCGACGAGCGACTTGTACGCGTGGAGCGTGAAACGCCCGTACGGCGTCGGGAAATGCACCGTCTCGACCCGCTCGACCAGCGTTTCGCGCTGATGCCGGTACTCGATCAGATCGGCGATGGTACACATCTTGATCGCGTGCCGCTCACAGAACCGCACGAGGTCGGGCACACGGGCCATCGTGCCGTCGTCATTCATCACTTCGATCAGGGCGCCGATCGGGCACATCCCTGCCAGTCGAAGGAGGTCAACCGTGCCCTCCGTCTGCCCCGCGCGGACCAGGACTCCGCCGTCGCGGGCCATCAACGGGTTGATGTGCCCCGGCCGGCAGAAATCGTCGGCAACGGCATCCGGCTCGGTCAGCCGGCGAATGGTCGTGGCCCGGTCTGAGGTCGAAGTGCCGGTCGTCACCCCGAAACGAGGATGGGCGTCGATGGTTACTGTGAATGCCGTGCCCAGGCTCGCGGTGTTCTCGGGTGTCTGCGGCGGCAGGTCGAGCTCGCGACAGAGATCCCGAGGCATGGCCACACAGAGTACGCCGCGGGCCTCCTTGACCATGAAATTAACCATCTCAGGGGTGATGAACTCGGCCGCGCAAACAAGATCCCCCTCATTCTCCCGCCGCTCATCGTCCACCAGGACTATGAATCGACCCGCCTTGAGCTCCTCCAACGCTTCCGGAATGGTGCAGAATGGATTGCCCATACGATGCTCCTCGCAACCGTTGCCACCCCCGCCCGCAGACCTGTTATTCTACTGTTGGCCCGGTCACACCCCAAACGGCGATCAACCGCTTCCCCGCAACCCCAGGCGCAAGCGAGAGGGCCCGTTTTCTTCGGCGTTCGGGGGTCCATCGCCGAGCCCCGACTTACCCCGGCGCCGGCATGTCTTCAGTTCATAAGTCCTTTGCAGAAAGCATCTTGCAGCCCCGGTCTGACCGCGGCATCTCTCGCGTGTCCTCGGATTGAAAGCGCACCACGCGGCAGCGATACTGGCAGTTTGCCATCCGCGGAAACGGATGGGAAGGCGTCGCCCGGTTTGGAGCGGAACGGACCAGCAATGACTGCTCGAGCCATGTGGCTGAGAGTGAAGGAACGGTTACCCCGTTTCGGGCATCCACGTGCGGCTGACGAATCGTCGGCCGGCGTCATGCCGGTGCCCGCCCCGTGCGATCACGATCGCTGGGCGGCGTTGTCGCAGACCGGCGCGGGTCACTACGCCCGCGGCCGATTTGCTCAGGCCGCAGAGTGCCTGCGAATCGCGGCCGACCTGGCTCGCGGGTTCGGTCCGGAGGACCTGCGACTGGCCCTGACGCTGAACGACTGGGCGGAAGCCTGCCGTGCCCAGGGCGACTACAGCACGGCCCTGCTCTCGTGCCAGGAGGCCCTGCGAATCCGCGGTCGCGTGCTCGGCCCGTCGCATCCGCAGGTGGGCGTCAGCCTCCACAACCTCGGGGCCCTGCATCTGGACCTGGGGCGATTCGAGGAGGCGAAATCGCTGTTTGAGCGAGCCATGATCGTGCTTCAGTCCAGCCTCGGGCCACGGCATCCTGACCTGGCAACCTGCCTGTGCAGCCTCGCTGCCGCCGTGAACGCTCAGGGGCGGTACAGCGAGGCCGAAGCGTTGTACCAGCAGGCGTTATCCATTCGCGAGGAGAGCCTCGGCCAGCGTCACCCTGATGTCGTCGCATGCCTCAACGCGCTGGCGGAGATTCATCGAATCCTCGGCAGGCACGAGCGAGCCGGCCGTCTTCTGGAGCAGGCTTTGTCCATCTGCCACGACGAGCTGGGCGAGGATCACACGACCACGGCCGCTGTTTTGAACAATCTCGCCCTGTCTCACAAGTCACAGGGGCAGCTTGCCGAAGCCGAGCGGCTGTACCGCCGGGCACTGGCGATCGAAGAGCGTCAACTCGGCAGTCGACATCCGGAGGTCTCGATCGCGCTCAACAACCTGGCCCTGCTTTGTATGTCGCAGCGCCGTTTTGCCGACGCCGAGGGATTTCTTCGCCGTGCCCTGGCAATCCGCCGCGAACGCCCGCCACCGAGCCATCCTGATCTGGCAATCCTGCTCAGCAACCTGGCCGAAGTCTGCCGCCTTGTCGGCAGGCTCGACGAGGCCGAGTCTCTGTGCCGCGAAGCCCTCTCAATCGCCGATGAATCTCTGCCGCCCGACCACCCGCACCGAGCCGCGATCCTCAACAACCTGGCGGTGATTCTGCGTTCGCAGGGCCGACAGGGACAGTCCCTCCCCCTGCTGGACGAGGCCGCCCGTATCACCGAGCATCATCCCGCTTTTCCGTCCCTGGCAAACGCCCTGCGACGCAATCCGCGCAAATAGCACTTTCGCGTAATCAGAAGTGACCCCAGGTTTGCGTAAGCCTTGGTGCCAACAGTACATCAGGCGCACAGCCAGCCGACGGAGACTCACCGTTCGGGAGCCACTTGCCAGGTTTTATAGAAAAACACGCAACACAACGCCAAGGAAAGCGTCTGATTTGTTGGAATCCACAGGGGTGGGGATGCCTGCAAGGGGTAACAAGCCTGCGTAGACCTGCCTAAGAAGGCCTGCCGAGGAGATCATCTATGCGAGCCACTCGAGCGATGCTGTCAATCGGGCTGCTGCTGGCGACCACAAGTCTGCTCATCTTCAAGATACCCCACCTTCGTCTGGCGCTAGCCATGGCCAGCGGCCAGATCGACGGTCGTCAAATTCCGGTCGAGGACTTCTCGCCGGCGCAATTCACGGGCAAGACGGTCACCGTCAGGTGCGGCAATCTGCTTTTCGAGGTGCCTGATGATGCGCGAGTCGAGCCGCAACCAGGCGCCGACGCATCGTCGCTGTGGGTTTGGTCAGGCGGAATCTTGTACCACGTGTTCCCGCCTATCGAGGAAACCGCAATAGAACAGGATTTTCTCAAGGAGGCTGAGTGGGCCCGTGCCTGCGAGAATGACGAGGTTTCGCAACGCGTCGCGCTGTACAAGAGCAACGGCAACCAGCTTTCATTCTGGCTGAGTTTTCAGGAAGCGGAGTGGCTTCAGGAGAAACTGGAGATCAGACTCGCTTTCTGCTCCCACGCTGATCGAATCGAGGTCTTGCGCGGATCGAACCTATCGGGCTTCCTGCTGTTCCGCAAGATCGAGGAGACCCCGTATATGGAATTCGATTACTTCTGCGGTGAGTTTCCCCTGCGCGGAAGAGTCTTCGTGACCCTCGACCCATCCCAGTCCGGGGCAATGGATGAGGTGCGGGCATTCCTGAGTTCACTGCGTTTCCAGCCGGCAACACTCGGTGACCAACTGGCCTCGGCGAGCCCCTGACAGCCCAGGCCGTTGCCTGGCCTGAGACAAGACGGCGCGCTCAGGTCGGCTACGGCGCGCGCCTGCAGGCCGGGCCAACGCCGCGCTGCGTGCGAGGGGATCCGCTGGACCTCGAACAGCCCAGGCTATGATGCGTTTGCACGAATGACCTGGACCAGCGGCTTGACCGGGATACGGCGGGGTTCAGCCGGAGCCACGGTCGACGGGTGCTGCAGGTGATTGGGGCCATCGGCGGGGACGCCCTGCGGCTCGATCCCCACCTTCTGCCACGCCTCTCGCTCGGCACGGGACAGTTCGTCCTTGATCTTCGGGCGGATCCTCTGGGCCCTTGTGGGCCTGACGACCGACGGCGTCTTCACCGGGGGCCTGTTCGAGAGCCGATCATGGAGCCGGGTGAGGATGTCGAGCAGAGTCCTCCCCATTCCGGGTTCGATCTTTCCCAGCCGCACTTCGCGGTACAGCCGGTCCATCGCCTCTCCCACCGCCGCCGGCGTCTGCAGTTTGCGCAGGTAGCCGTCCGGCAGATCGTTCATGCGGCGGTGACTCCTGCCGCCCTTGGAGGCGATCTCCCGTCTCTGTTCGGCGCTCAAGCCGGGATCGTGAAACGGGCAGAATTCCTGCCCCGGCCGGGCCTTGCCTTTGCAGCGTCTGCCCGACCTGGTTGTGGCCGCACACTGCTTGTTCGTCGGCTCGCGAGTATAGACCGGAGCCGGCGAGGCTCCCGCCCCAGTCGCGCCATCTCTTCGCAGGGAACGTAATGCTTCCCAAAGAAGCTCTGCTGCCATGTTTTGTCACCTCCCACCGTTACGGGGAACCGTCATGACACCTGATGCCGACAATCCGTCCACGGCCTGTACGGCGGGCGGGTCCCTCTTCTTGCCAAACGGGTGACATCCTTGCCACTGACTTGCCGGATCATCCATCCGGTGCTCGATGCGGGATAGAAAGCCGCCTGAGCGATCGACTGTGAGAAAACCTCACAACCGATGATCTGGGCATTTTAATCAACATCTGCTCGCAGTCAACCGGTAAGGTGTATCTTTGATCAAACGTCCTGTGAGCAACATGCGAGATAGGATGCAAGTTATGTGCTTTCATGAGTCTATGCGCGCAACACCCAACGGACAGTATTGCCGAGTGTTTCTTATAGGACCTTAACAGCCGCCTTGCGGCATGATGTTCGGAAACGCACCATGGAAGAACAACTCACAAGCCCCGGACGTGGGTCGAGACCCGCGCGGCAGTACTGAAAAGGGTTCGAGGCTTGGGATCAGCGAACCGTCGAGCGGTTGAGGCTCCCAAGGTTGTACCGCGGTCGGACGACCGCTATAGTCGGCCCGTCGATACCGTTGCATCAACGCGAACGAGGCAGTCGAGACCAGCGAGATGGGCGTGGACGGGATACTGGCAGCGCAAGCAGGCTCCCTGGCTGGCCGTTTCACCCCCCTGGATTGGGCCGTGGTCATCGGCTACCTGGCCCTGACCACCGCAATCGGCAGCCTGATGGCCGGCAGGCAGGCCACGATCCGCGATTTCTTCCTGGGCGGCCGCAAACTACCCTGGTACGCCGTCTGCGGGTCGAACATCGCGACGGAGATCAGCGCTGTCACCTTCGTGGGCGTGCCGGCCATCGTTTTCGCGTCCGAGGGCAACTTCACCTACCTTCAGCTCCAACTCATCGGGCTGCTGCTGGCCCGCTTTGTCGTCGCCTATGTGTTTGTCCCCGCTTATTACGAGCGCGAGATCTACAGCCCTTACGACTACATGGCCAACTGGCTCGGCGGCGAGGCCCGCACGGTCACCACCTGCCTCTTTATCCTGGGCGGCTCACTGGCCCAGGGCGCCCGCGTCTATCTGACCGCCATGATCCTCGACATCATCGCGGGCCGCAGCCTGTATGGCGGCCTGGCCGACGCCACGGGGATCAGCACTCTGACGTGGTCGATCTACACTTTCGGGCTGATCTCGGTGGTCTGGTGCTGGATCGGCGGGATCACCACGGTCATCTGGACGGATGTCATCCTGTTCCTGGTGTTCGTTGTCGGAGCGTTTGTTGCGCTGGGGGCGGCCGTCGGCAGGCTTCCGGGCGGCTGGTCCGAGCTGTTCAGCATCGGCTGGAACGCGAAACAGGCGGGTTCGTGGGGCAAATTCACCGTCTTCGATTTCGATCTCAGCCTGATCAAGCCCTACACGTTCTGGGCTGCCCTGATCGGTTACACCTGGCACGGCCTGTTCGCCTTCGGTACCGACCAGGTCATGGCTCAGCGCATGTTCTGCTGCAAAGGTCCGCGTCCGGCACGCTGGGCGGTGATCGGAAGCAACGTCGGCCAGGTCGTGGCCATCACGATGCTCCTGGTTGGCGTCGGCCTGTATGCGTTCTACCAGAATAATCCGCTGACTGGTGAGGCGCGCGGCCTGGTGGACAAGGACATCAATTACGTTTTTCCGGTCTTCATCATCCAGGAGCTTCGGCCCGGGCTCACCGGTCTGATCATCGCCGCCATATTCGCGGCCGCGATCTCGACTCTCGTTTCCGTTGTTGCGTCATTCAGCCAGACCACCCTGTCAGCCTTCTACCTGCCCTGGTACCGACGGCAGAAGGCCCGCCAGGGCGTAGCCATCAGCGATGAACAGGCGATGCAGAACCCCAGGCTCGTGCTGCTCTCCAGGCTGCTGGTGGTGATCTGGGGCCTCATCCTCTGCCTGACCGCTCAGCTCTCCCAGGCCGCCGCCCAGCACTATAACTATAAGCAGATCATCGATCTTGCCCTGGCCATGGCCGCCTATGCCGGCGGGGCGCTGCTGGCCGGGTTCATGCTGGCATTCCTGCGGATCCGGGTGGACGCCCGCGGCTTCATCTGGTCGGCCCCGCTGTCGGTGCTCACGGTGTTCGCGCTGGCCTGGCACCAGCCGTGGGCCGCCGTGGTCTGCTGGGTAGGCGGCGCTATCCTGCTGATCACATGGCTTTTCGCGCTGAGAGCCAATAGCCGCAAGACCGTCGCCCGCTCTCCCTCGCCGCGTCCCGTCCTGCCGCCCGTCACCCAGACTGCCCTGCTTGGCGCGGGCATCGCCACGATGCTCGCGATCAGCCACTTCGGCTACTTTGACAAGACCGTCAAAGCCGACGGAAGCGTGACCTACACGACGCTAGCCTGGCCGTGGTTCATCGCGGTCGGGTCAACGGTGGCTTTCGTCCTCGGCTGGCTGCTGGCCCGCAGAAAATAGGTGTGGTTTGATGAGTTGCAGGACCGACGCCAGAAGCCATATCTGGGAGCGTGTATGAAAACCGTAGCCTGTTCGCGTGGGTGCGAAGAGCTTCTGACACAGCTTCTAATCGGGTTTTGTCATTGGGATTTCTTCATCGCGGCTGCGGCGCCGGGCGTGTGCTGGCCGCGGTCTTCCTCGCCACCTTCAAATCGATATACGGCCGTGTATTCGAGTGCTTGAACAGATTCTCGAACTGAACGTTCAGCCGCAGCGAGCCCAGTTGAAGCTTGTCCGGCAGTTGCAGGCAGACTCTGCGATCCTTTTCTTCATAGACAAAAGGCAGCTCTTGGGCTCCCAGCCGCACGACGATGCTGTCCCGGAGGATCATCGGCCGGTCCCATCCCCAGCTTTTGCGGCCGCTGATGCCATCGTCCAGTTCGATGACGACCTCCTTCGGTCCGCTGGTGGTCACCACGCCGCCGGCTGGCTCCACCAGGCTGGCCCGCGGGATGCCGCCATAGGCATACCGGGCCAGACCGACGAACATCGCGTAGGCTTCGCGCCGGTTGTACTCGGGGTCACGCAGGCGCTGCTCTTCCTCGGGATTGGAGTGAAACGACCCCTCGCACAGCACCGCGGGCACCCGTGCCTGCCGGAGCACGGCGAACCCGCTCCGCGGATACATCAGTTCGTCGCTCAGAACCGGGCAGCCCAACTGCTGCGGCAGGCGCAGCTCATCCGACATCGCGACGGCGATACACCAGGCGACATCGAGGCTGGCCGGGCTGTCATGCACCCCACCGTGGTACCAGACCGAGGTGAAATTCGCCTTGGGGTTGTTGTCGTTGGCGTTGTGATGGATGGAGAGGAACAGGTCGCACTTGTTGTCGTTGGCCATTTTGATGCGGCGCCGCTGATCCTCGCGATCATCGGCCGCCAGGTAAACGTCGGTGCGGCGGGTCATCAAGACCTTGGCCCCACTGGCCTCCAGGAACTCCCTGAGGAAGTGAGCCACCCTCAGGTTGACTTCGGCCTCGCGCAGGCCGGTCGGGCCCCGCTTATAGCCCTTGCGACTCGCCCGCCCTCCGTGGCCGGGATCCAGGCAGATCTTCATCTCCTTCAAATACAGGGCGTAGGGCGGTGCCTCAAAAGGCGCCTTCAAGACCGCCGCCGGCGTCGGCGGAGGTTGTGGCGCGGGCGTCTCCTCCTCATCGCCGCAGCCGCCCAAAACGACCACCACGCCCAGGCAGAGCCACAACGCCCAGCCACGTGCGCCTCGCATGCTCACCGATTGAACCCCCCTTCAAGAAGCTGACAGCCTCTCCCTGGATAGCAGGCCCAACCACCGCCGGATGGCCTGGCCAAGCCCGCCGCAGCAGGCACGGCCATGTCTTCTCTTCCCGCGGAACCAGCCGGCCTCAGTCCTCGCCCGCCTTGGGCATCACACCCCGCTGAAACAACCCGGCCTTCTCGCCCACGCTCCAGGGCAGGCAGAGCCCACATCCGCCTCTCGCCACCCACCTCATCCCCGTCCGTCCTGATGACCCTTCATCCCTCCGCGCCTTGCACTATACTCCATCATTCGGATTTCGTCATTCTCTCCTCCACATTCGCCGTTCAGCCCTCCGCCCTCTTTCCCGTCGCCTCCAGAAGCCGGACGGCCGTGCGTCCCGAAGACACACGGCCGTCCAACGCATGATGAGAGATCGAGCCCGCGTTCAAGCCGACAACGATGACTAGTCGCAGGATGTGGAGGGCACGCCGGGCCCGCTCGCACACTGCTCGAACGAGTTGAAGTCTACCTGGTCGATGTAGTCGTCGTTGTTGAGATCCAGGCACCGGCAACTGTTGTCAACCAGCGGCTTGCTCGGGCCCGTGTAGCAGAGCTGGAACCTCGCGAAATCCATCTGGTCGACGTCTCCGTCACCGTCCGAATCCGCGAACGGAACCGGGCACAGCACCGGAGTAAGCGACGACCGCAGCCAGAAATTGGACTCGCACACGTCCCGGTACATCCACTCGCCTTCGCAGGGAATAACTTGCGAGCCGCTCTCGAAGGTGCCGTTGGCCAGCAGATTCGGCCCGCCGTTCTGGCTGACCTCCGCATTGTCCAGGAAGAACTCCAGGCCACCGGGGCCAGAGCGTCCAGCCTTGAATACCACGGTCACGACGTCGGTGGCCGGCGTGATGGTTTGCGGACGAGAACCGTACGGTCCCTGATCCGCGGGTGTTTGCTCGGTGACCTGCGTCCAGGGGAAGCTGCCGCCGGCGTTGGGCACCAGTACCTTGCGAATCATGTACGGATTGTTCTGCCCACGGTCGTCCTCCTGATACCCGTCGGCATAGAAGAGATTGAACGGGCCATCCAGCAGGAGCATCTCAAACCAGCTCCCGTCCTCGTAGCTGCTCTCGGTGGCAGCGCCCTTCCACCAATAGGAGTACGTGATGGGAACGCCGGGTGTCACCGCGATCTCCTGATAGATCCCCCCGCTGCCGTCCTTCTGGCTCTGGGTGTCCGGCGGCTGGGAATCCCAAAAGAGGTGGAAGGCCTTGGAGCCGCCGTCGGGCGGCGTATCTTTCGGCGTGTTCATGACCGTGCTCTGGCTGAAGGAATAGTCCCAGTTCGTGGGATCGTACGCCTCGCCAACCGGATCGGGATCGAGATCCGCACCCTTGTTGAGGTTGCTCCACTCAGCCGCCCAAGGCTGCCAGACACAGGGGCTACCCCGCGGCGGCTTCCTCAGCCAGAGAGCGTTATACTTGGGCAACGGATCAGCGCAACTGGCCGGGTCTCGGGTCCCGTACAGATGATACGGGCCGGCCGGCGCTCCACCCGTCTGTCCGCACGACAGGTCGAACGTCGCCAGCAGATCCTCCCCGTCCGGCGTCAGCGGGGATTGGGCCGTGATCTCCGGCCTGTCATTGGCGTATACGAGCTTGACGCTCGTCAGCAAAGTCACATTCGCACCCTTGATGCGGAGCACCTGCGCACTGCCCGGATTAGACACCGTGCCCGGCTCGATTGCCGTGAAGACCGTGGGGGTCTCGCAGTCGAGATGGAAGGTCGGCGTGGCCAGGATCAGAGTCGCGCACGGGCAATCCTGCTGCGTCTTGAGCTGGTAGTCGCCCCACGCAGCGTTCTGGGTCGGCAGGTCCACTTTCAAGTCCGCGCCCTCCATCCGCAGGTTGCTGCCGACAATGTCCGCGCCCCCGCCCACCTTGAGCAGCCGGGCCCCGGTCACCGCGCTGAGGTTTGTGCCGGTGATCGTGATCGTGGTGTTCCCCCCGCTGCTCCCCGAGGTCGGCGAAAAACCGGCCACCGAGTGCTGATTGACGCACGTCCCCCCACCACAGGCGTTCTCGTAATCGGCGTCCTGCGGCCAGAAGTCCGGGTCGTTCGTCCAGCACATGATGTCAATGCGGGCGTTCCACGGGCTGGCCTCCGCCTCATAGATGCGGTACGTAAAGGTTTCTTTGGTGGCCCCCGGATAGAGAATGAGCGTCATGGTCTTCTGGATGTGCTGGCTGTCGATGCTGCCAACCCATGTCCAGCTCGGCCTCAGCCCGGTCCTGCCCCAATGACTCAGTTGAACGTCGTTGCAGGCCCGGTCCCATCGACGCTGTGGAGCATTGGGCGACGCGGGATTAACGGCGGTAAGCCACTCAGCATCTGTCGGAACGTGGTCCGTGATGTTGATGTCGCCCTTGTCATCCGTGCCCTGGGCAAGCGGAGGCTGTCCGTTGACGATCAGCCAGTTGGAGTCTTCGTTCTTGTCATCCGCGCTGCCGGTGTTCGGAATCTGGCATCGGGTGTGGAAGTACCATGTGCCCGTCATGAATGCCTTGAAGTCGGCCGGAAGATCATCGTCCGGCGTAATCTGGTACTCGACCCACACGTCTGCCTGCGTCTGGTCCCACTGACACGGAGAGGGTGCCTGCAGATGACCGCAGTCGACCATCCATGAGTATTGTGACATTTGAGCGGTCAGCGGGAAATAGTATGCCGCTCCGCTCAGCCAGGGACCGTCCACCTGGTTCGCGTCCGGGTCCGGGACAAAATTGCCCGCCTCCCCATAGTTCGCACTGCGGGCCGAGAACCCTGCAACCGGGACGTAGAACGCCTTTTTGCCATTGGGCAGCGTCTTGTACCTGATCGTCTGCGCCATGAGCGGCATCGCCGTCATCCCGATGAGAGTCAGGGCTCCCAACGTCACTATCCGCAACCTTTTTACCTCAGACATCGCTCGCTCCTCCTCTCAGCCTCAAGACGGCTGCAAGACCCCCCAGGCAGAACATACAGACGAGTGTCCGCGCGAATCGCCCGTAGCAGGCAGATCGCGCTGCTCTATGATCGTACCGCGCCGCCGCCCGACATGACATACCTAACTCCAGATTCGCGTCGGAATTACAGTAAAGATCGGACAATCGGCAGGCTTGTATCACATGCAACGGACCTGGGTGTGGCACGAAGGTGCTTCGCCGTCACCAGACGGCATCATCTCCATAATAATTGCGGTCTACCTTCATACTCCTGAGGCCGCGGAGAGGATGATCTGGCAGCCGATGAAATCGCGGGCAGGACACCGGTGCCGCGCCGAGCATGCTACTTGAAGCGTATCCGGGCAATCGCATCAACCTTCGGCCAACGGCCAGGAGTGTTCTGGGCCCCGCCATGGATCAAGTCTTCAATAATCGACCCTGGTCAACCGTAAGACCGCCACGATTCCTGATGCCCAGCGCCCGTGCCGCCGTCTCTCCTCCGCCCCTCTTGGCCCACTGCTGCCCCGATATCGTCCCAAGCAAGCTTGAGGGAGCCAGTCGAGAGGCGAAGGCGGCGCTCAGCTTTGACACCGCTCAACACGGGTACTAGCCTGCTGTCATGCTGAAGAAACGGCCCCCCTCGGCAGGCTTCTGGTCCAGATCCTTATCAAGTGTCGTCCGTGGTCACGCCCCGCTGATGATTGTTTTTTCGTTGCTCGTCACCGTGCCGCTGCTGACGGCCGCCGAGCCATCGACGCGTCCGACTCCTGACGCACGCCGCACCCTTGGAGACAAAGGTGTCCGAGCGCCGGGCTTCAAGATCAGCCCTCACTTCGACGAACAGATCAGGAGCTATCGCCACGAACCGGGCGTGAGTATCCACGTCAACGCACCATCGGCGGCCCAGTTCAAGCCGGATCGGCCGTATCGGGTGATCATTTACGCTCTTCCCAATGGAAACACCACCGACCAGACCATCGGCAAGCGGCCGGCGCCCGGCGTCGCCTGGCACTACGGCATCCAGCACATCGGGGCTCAGACCCGTCGTCTTCGCGAGGTCATCCAGGACGAGAATATCGTCGTGGCCTACGTTGAAGCGGATGGCAGGAGCTGGCCCGCGTGGCGGTCCAAGCATGCCAAGAGCGGTCAGTACATCGGGGAGGTCATCGATTCGATCTCCAGGCAGTTCGCCGGGCTGGACACCCGCATCACGCTTACCGGCCACAGCGGCGGCGGCAGCTTCACTTTCGGCTACATCAACAGCATCGATCGGATCCCAGATTGGATCGACCGCATCGCCTTCCTCGACAGCAACTACGGTTACAGCGCCGAACAGAAACACGCCGACAAGCTGCTCGCGTGGCTCAAGGCCGATCGGCGGCATCACCTGGTGGTCATCGCGTACGACGACCGCAACATCATGCTCGACGGCAAGCGTGTCGTCGGGCCCAATGGCGGCACATACCGGCGAACGGTCGAGATGGTCGCCCGATTCCGGCAGGACGTACGCCTGTCGGAAAGCCCGATCCTTCAAACTGCCGCCGATTCACCAACACCCACAACCGGCCCGGCCGCGGCCCTGGCGGTCAGCAAGCGATACCGCGGCATGGATGGCCAGATCGACATCCTGCTCGTGGAGAACCCGCAGAACAAGATCCTTCACACCGTCCTGGTCGGCGATATGAGCGGCTACATCCACGCCGTGACCTCCGGCACACCCTACGAAGACAAGGTCGCCATCTTCGGCGGCCCACTCACCTATGAGAAGTGGATTCAGGCGGATTGAGCACGCGTGTGAGGATTACGGCCTGTTTGGGCAGGCTGGCCCGCTTGGCCCGGAATCCCTTCCGGGCCGCCCTCTTCGCGGAATCCATTCGGCATTCGGCCGCGATGAGGATGGGAGTCCTCAGGGCGGAAGGCCCCAGAAAGGATTCTGGAGCCAGCAAGCACTGCTCACAGAGCAGTGGCACACGGGCGGTCATCTCGAGGTTGCCCGGATGATGGCCACGTGGCCGTCGAAGTTGCCGCCTGCCAGGGGCGAGACCTGCAAAGCCTCCGGGCCGGCGTGGATGACCGAGTCCTGCGGCCCGAGCCGGCCGTCCTTGTCGGCATCCGCATACAGGGCGCCGATGTGCTGGTATTGCCTCCGTCCGGCATAGCGCACAGCGATGAAATCGCCGGGCTTCACATCGGTTGACCAGCGGATCTGCACGTCCGGGACTCCGCCGCTTATGTCGAATTCCTTAACCTTCGGCCAGGCGGCAACGATGCCTGCCACGTTCCAGTCCTTGTCCAGCGGCCGTCTCTTCCATTTCGACCATGCTGCCGCGAGGCAGTCGGCGCAATCGACACCGACGTAGTTCTCGCTCTGCCAGGAGACCGATCCGAACAGGCCGGGAACGTTGAAGAACGAGGTCAGCCAGCCGAGCAGTGAGTCGTCCTGCCGCACGGAGAGTCGAAACACCTGCGTGCTCATCCCCCGGCTCGTGGTCTCCTTCAAGCCCGGCGAACGCAGCACCCGCCCGCGGTCGAGCACCTCGACATCGAACCAGAAGCTGCCGATGTCCGGCCGGTAGAATCGCCCGGCTTCGGGGAAATCGAGGTCGTTTCGCTCGTTTGGCCGCGAGGTCGCCGGGGAGCGAACGTTGACATCCCAACGCCCCCGCCAAGCCGTCAGCTCGCGCCTGAGACACTCGATCTTGCCGAAGCCGACCCACTTGTAGGCGTCGGGCTCCCAGGGATAGTTGGCGTTCTTGTAGAACTTGCGGGTGTCCGGCACGATCTGGTACCAGCGGATCGAGCCTCCGGCGACAGGGTCAACATGGAGCCTGACGGCCTCCTCTTGTCGGACGTCGGCCGGACCCGGCCGCCAGTTGGCGCCCGATTCGCCTGCACGCCACCGGATCTGCTGCGAGGGTGAGGTTTCACGAGGCAGTTTGGACCAGTCGTCGCTTTGCGCCCCAGCCTGCCCCGCAAGGGCCGATAACGCCGCGACAAGACTGATGACGAGCAGGTTCGAGGGTGTTTGCCTGGACGCCATTGCCAATCTCCCTGTCCAACAAGATGGTGGTTGAAGATCTTCTGGGTACCCTCGGTGGCGCAGGCCCGCCAGGCGGAGGCCGCCATGTCGGCTCGTCCGGCGAGGCACACCGAGAACGCCCGAGCAGATGAATCGGCAAGCCACGATTCCCGACACGAGCCCGGCTCGTCAAGAGCGACAATTTCGCGGTATACTCTCTTGTCTGAGGGAAATGGGAAGAATCTTTCTTGCGATCGGGCCAGATGCGAGCGGAAAGAATGCAACCTGCGACGGGCGTCAGGGGTACCTGGATGTAGAGGGTGCCGCGAACTCCACCGCCGCCGGTCCCGATCGGGAGGCAACCAGCCATGACAGCGTTCTATTCACCTGTTTTCCATGGACTTGCGCGACCTTGGGTGATTGCGGCGATGGTACTGGCCGTGATCGCCTCGTCATCCGTGCTGGCAGCCCCGGCCTCACAACCGGCCGCCACTCGGCCGGCGGCCGTTGCCACCCCTCCTGTCCCCGGACCCGTCCCGCCCAGACCGGTTGCTCCTCCGGTCCAACCCGGCGTCAGGCCCGTTCTGGCCCCCACGCCTCCCCCGCCGCCACCTCCGACCACGCGGCCAACGACGATCACCCGGGCCGCCGAAGAGCCGGTGGTGATCCGGGTGTTCAAACTCAGATACGCCGATCCGAAGTCTGTGATCAATGCCATCATGACCGCCTTGGACGATCAACCCGCGAAGGTAACCTCCGGCCCCGGCAACAGCATCGTCGTTGCGGCCAAACAGGCCTCCCTGGCTGCCATCGAGCAGCTTCTCGAACGGCTGGATGCAGCTCCGGATGAATCCCGCGAACTGGGCACCGTGATCGCGCCGCTCAAAAATGCCCGGGCGTCCGAACTGGCTCCGATCGTTCAAAAGGCGGTGCCGGGCCTGCGTGATTGCATCGCATGGCCCGCGGGCGACTTGTTGCTGCTGACCGGCTCGCTCGCATCCGTCGAAACCGCTCGCACGCTGATCGAGAAGCTTGACACGGCGTCCACACGGGCACCTGTGCCTTCACCGGTGCCGCCGCCGCTCCCGCCGCAGCCGCCGGGAAGGTACGTGCTACAACCTCCGAAGGATCTGACGACCAGAGTCTTTGCGCTCAAGTACGCCCAGCCGGGCGACACGATCGTCAATGCTCTCCGCAGCGTGGCGGGTTCGGGCAGTTCGATATTCGCTGACGAGCGGACGCGGTCGATTATCGTGACCGCCCAGCCGCCCGGCCAGAACGCGGTGGAGGACGTCCTCGCTCAGCTCGACCGGCCCGCCACGCAGCCCGAGACCGCGCCCGTTCGGCTGCGGGTCCGGTTCCTCTGGTTGGTCAGCGGGCTGCCCGAGGACAAGTCTTCCGCGCCGCCGGCTGACCTGTTGCCGCTGGTGGAGGAGTTGCAGCGAATCGGCGTCAGCGGCCTGCGACTGGCGGCCCAGAGCATCGTCGAGGGCGTGCCCGGCCACGAGTTTCTCATAGAAGCCAGCCCGATGCTGGCCAACCGATGCGACCTGAGGATCGAGGGGCGAATTCAGGAGCAGACCGGCGCTCGACCGTGCATTGAGCTTGAGGCCGCGGCCAGTGAACACGCCCCCTACATGGAGCCCGAAAAAAGCGGGTACAAGGTCTTCCAGACGCGCGAACTGTGCTCCCTCCAAACGACCTTGGTGGCCCCGCTGGGCAAAGCCATCGTTGCCGGCGTCACGCCGATCGACAAAATGACCGCTGTGTTCGTGGTCCAGGTGCTGCCGCAATAGGCGACGCCGCCTGTCGGGGGCTGAAACGCAAGTGGGGCTCATTGATGTCACGGCTGCTCACTCTCACGGCCGCCACCCTGCTCGCCGGCTGCTCGTCGCTGAAAACGCAATCACCCGACCGCCTGTTCCTCAGTTGTCGCAGCGACAATGACCTCCATCGCGTGCTCGTCGACAACGGCGTGGTCTGCACCCGCCTGGGCAGGCCCGACGAGGCCGTCGCGCAGGCGCCCGACTACGGCGCCGTGCTGATTCTCGCGGATGGGTATCCAGACCAGAGGCAGGTCCTTGCCAACGATCTGTTCGAGAAGGCTACCGCAAAACACCTGAGGCTCTACATCGAGTATCCGTCGTCTTTGCCGGAAATGAAGCTCGGTGATGCCCGCCCGACCCGGTGGGAGCGCGCGGTCATCTCGTCGGAGGCGTTCGGCCCCCGCCTCGCCAGGCTGCGGCTTCTCCAGATCCACGATTGCCGTTTCATTCCCGTCGAGGCGGCCCTGCCCCACATTGTCATGGCCCGCGTGGCCGGCTTTGATACGGCGGTTTACGGCTTGCCGTCCGAGACCTGGCCGGTCCTGTTCGAGCATCCGCGGGGCGACATCCTGGTAGCGACCACCAAACTCAGTCAGTTCGTCACCGCCCGGTATGCGCCGGCCGACGCTTGGCCGGTGGTCTGGAAAATGATCCTCCAATGGCTCCGGCACGGCCGTGAAACGCCCGAGCTGAAGTGGACCCCGGCCGTGCGCCCCACCCACGGCCCCCTGGGCAACCTGCCGGAGGAGGCGGCCGCCCTCGCTGTCCGCCGAGGTACCGATTGGTACCGCAGTTCTCGCCTGCTGCTGCATCCGGACGCCATGCAAGGTTTCAATGAGGCGGCCGGCTATGACGACCGCGTTGGGCCCGGGCCGGCACAGCGCGGCTGGCCCGCCGGTGACGGCCGCCTCGGCATGCTCGAAGGACCCAGTTCGCGAATCACATTCGAAGGCCGCCAGCATATCCGCTGGTACGTGCGTTCCGACTGCACTTCCGAGTCGGCAATGGCCCTGGCCCTTCGCAGCCTGCTCGACGGCGACCAGCGAAGCAAGACCACGGCCGTCAACCTGCTGAACTTCGTCCATTTCTCATCCAATCTCAGGCAGGGACCGCGGGCCGACGTCCAGAGTCCCTCGTACGGGCTCATCGGCTGGAACACGATTGACACCGGCGTCTACTACGGCGACGACAATGCCAGATCGACCCTTGGGACCATGGCAACCGCGGCCGCCCTGCACGACGACCGCTGGGACGCGTCCATCGGTCGGACGATCCTGGCAAACTTCCGCACCACCGGCCCCGAGGGGTTCCGGAACGGCCGCCTTGAAGAGGCTGATTTGCAGGCGCGCGGCTGGAAACACTACTGGACGCAATCGCGCATTCACTTCGCCCCCCACTACGAGTCGTGGATCTGGGCCTGCTACCTCTGGCTCTACGATAAAACGAAGCACGAACCTCTGCTCGATCGCAGCAAAACCGGAATCCGTCTCATGATGCAGGCCTACCCGCACCAATGGCGCTGGACGAACGGCATCCAGCAGGAGCGCGCCCGCATGCTGCTGCCCCTGGCGTGGCTGATCCGGGTCGACGATACGCCCGAGCACAGGGCGTGGCTCAGGCGGCTGGCCGATGATCTGCTGGACCATCAGGACAGGACCGGCGCGATCCGCGAGCAACTCGGTGAACTCGGACAGGGCCGGTATCGGCCGCCGCAGTCGAACGAGGAATACGGCACGGAGGAAGCCTCGCTGATCCAAAGCAACGGCGATCCGGTCGCTGACATGACCTACACCTGCCACGTTGCCTTCATTGGCCTGCTTGAAGCCGCGGCCGCGACCGGCGACGAGAAATTGGCCATCGCCGCCGACAGGCTTGCGGAGTTCCTCATTCGAATCCAGGTTCGCTCCGAGTCTCACCCTGAGCTGGACGGCGTCTGGTTCCGGGCATTCGACTTCCAACGCTGGGAGTACTGGGGCTCCGACGCCGACCTCGGCTGGGGCGTGTGCTCGGCGGACACCGGCTGGGGCCACGCCTGGATCGCATCCGTCCTGGCGATGCGCGATCTGCACACAAACCTGTGGACGCTGACCGCCGGGAGCAAGGTCGCCGATCAGTTCGACAAGTTCCGCCGGGCGATGCTGCCCTGACCACGCATTGATGCTCGCCGGGAACGTGAGACACGAGACACCACCGCCCTGCGTTGACCGCCCCATACCCGCTCTGTATGGTGAGGCCCGGATTCGCGGCATTCACTCGGGAGGTTGACATCGTGTACAGGCAAGGTCGAATCGTCGCGCTCGTTCTGCTGGTCTGCGGGCCGGCAACGGGCGCACTGGGGCAGGAGATCACGTACAAGTTCGACTTCGACGAGCCCATGTCCTGGTCGGACGATGTCATGCACTGGGGCCTGGGCGGGGCACAAAAATGGGAAATCGCCGACCTCGAAGGCGCGGGCAAGGTCCTGCGCATGGCCGGACGCGATTACGGCATGGAGGCCACGTACGAGACGCGCACGCTGCAGTTCAACCACAAGCCCGGGGCCCGCGCGGAAGTCAGCTTCGACGTCCGCACGCCGGAGCTGCCGCCTGGCGCCTCGCTGGTGGTCCGCCATTTCGACGGTTACTGCAGCGGCGAGGCCTTCAAGAACATTGCCGACGAGGCGTTTGCACCGTTTCCGCGGCCGATTTTCGACAGCAACCAGACGAAGATCACCGACGCCTGGCAGCACGTGCGGGTTGATCTCGGGCCTCTGAAACGCACCGTGCTGACCCTGGCTTTCTCCGTCCGGCAGGTCCCGCGACACCAGCAGGGTCTGCCGACTACCGGGCCGAGCCCATTTGTCGAGTTGCTCGTTAAGGACCTGGCCGTGACAACGGAATCTCTGGACCGGCTGATGGACCCCGGCTTCGACTGGCACGGCCGCAGTGCGACCACCCGCGACCTGCGGGCCTCGACCGCGGGCGCCGACATCGACTGGTGCGATTTCGCCGACCAGGAGGACGTGCGGACTCCCGACGGCAAGACGATCCACTACACGCTCCTGCAATTCAGGGACACCTCGGGCCACAGGGGCGGCACGGTCAAACACAACGTCAGGCACGAGACCTCCCACCAGGGCGTGGGCGGGTGCAGCTCGATCGCACTGGGCCGCGAGAGCTCGGGCGGCTATGACGCCGTGTCCTGGGGTATCCGTCAGACGGTGGCCTACTCTTCGCTGGGACTCGCCCCCGATGCCCCCGCCAGGATTCGCATCACCATGAAGATGACCAATAGCGAAGCCACCCTGAGCCGTCACAGCCGCGTCCAGGTCGGCGTCGATCCTCGCGGCGGCGTGGTGACCCGCAAGGCAACGTGGTCTGACGAGTACACCGAGGAGTTCACCAAGGAAGGCTGGCGGCTGGCGACCCTCGATTTCGAACGCCCCAAGAACGCCGTCGCGTTCACCGTCTTTTTCAGGCACCGTGACGGACGGCCGGGCGATCCGCAGTTCCCCATGCCCTTCCCCGAGCCCCAGTCCATGGGCTCGCAACTCGGCAGCGAGGCCGTGGCCGACTGGGTGCTGGTGCAGGTGTTGCCGTGAATCCTTTTGCCTGCGGGAGATCGATCGGAAGCGGAGCAGGCGGGAAGGATGTACGGGAACACGCCGTTGCGGGAAGCGAAGTCCGGCTACATGCTCCTGTTGCACGTTCAGGGGCCTCGGTCACGGACGGCGGCGTTCCCGTTGCGATACCCAAAGCCGCTTTGGCGGAATGGAGATAACTGTCATTTGTTACCGTTCCCCTTGCCCCCTGCCGCCCAGGCCTCCATCAAATCAGCCAGCGGATTGCCGTCTTCCAGTCGGTGGTAGACCGTTCGATGCGGGAACGGAATCTCGATGCCCAGTTCATCGAACTTCCGTTTGATGCGGCGAAGCATCTCTCGTTTGACCGTCCACTGCTTCAGCGGCCTGGTTTTCATGAAGAATTTGATGACGACGGCCGAGTCGCCGAATGCGTCGACGCCGAGCATTTCCGGCATCTCAAGGATCATTCCCCGGAAGTCGGGATCCCGCCGCAGTTCCTTGCCCAGATCGATGAGGACCTGCATCACCCGGTCGACGTCCTCGTTGTACGAGACAGGGATCTCGAACAGCGCCCGCGACCAGCCGTGCGTCATGTTGCTGACCTGCGTGATCTGGCCGTTCGGCACAAAGTGCACCGTCCCATCGAGCCCGCGCAACACGGTGATCCGCAGGGTGATGTTCTCGACCTGGCCCGCGATATCCCCGAGTTTCACCACATCATTGATCGTGTACTGGTTCTCCAGCAGGATCATGAACCCCGAGAAGTAGTCACGAATGAGGTTCTGGGCCCCGAACGCCACGGCAAGACCCAGGACGGCGGCACCCCCCAGCAGGGGAACGATGTTCACCCCGAACTCGGTCAGGATCATTAACGTGCCGCCGGTATAGATCGCAACCGCCGCCGCACTGCGAAACACGCCGACCAGCGTACGGGCCCGGTTCTCCCGGTCCTCGCTGGTGCCGTGCTGACATCGACCGGACATGAGCCTGACGATCCGGCCCTCCATCAGGCGCGATACCCACAGCAGTGCGACCATGCCGAGGATAATGCCGAGCACACGAGGCCCATGCTCGATCAGCCAGCGAAGCAGGTTCCGGGGCGAGAGCGGATTCTCTATTTGTTCGACGCGCTTCTGGGCGGATTCCGCATCCTGCTTCGTCTGCTCGACCTGTTCCAAGGCAGCAATCTGCTCGGCCTGCAGACTGGATAGTTCCTCCTGCCGCTTGCTGATCCGATCCGTCCGCTCGCGGATCTCCTGTTCGGTCTCACGGGACCGGCTCCTCGCCTCGGCGATTTTCTTCCGGAGTTCGCTGAGTTGTTCATGCGATGCTCCGGCCTGCCAGTTGGTCTGCAATTCCTCGTACAGGGTTCGCTCTGTCTGCCGGGCATTGTCGGCACGCTCGCGGGCGGTCTGGAGCAGCGTCTGTTCGAGAGCGATCGCCTTGCGAGCCGCATCCATGCGCTCGCTGACGGATGATGCTTCTTTCGCCGCCTCGTGGGCCTGCGCCTGCTTCGCAGCCGCCTCCGCGCGGGCTTTTTCGAGTTCGGGCGTCAGGGGCGCCTTGCCGGCCGGGGTGGTGATGGCACCCTCGCCGGTTGTGGCGGCTGCGTCCTGGACCGGTGCCGGAATCGGGGTGGTTGCAGCGGAATCACCGCCGGGTGCCACGGTTGGCCGTGCGGCCTTCTGGTCAGCAGCAGGGGAAGGGAGGACAGCCGCCGGCTGCGTGGCTGCCGACCCCTCCGCCTCCGCGGCGGCGGTGCCGGCCGGCTGACTTGAGGAAACGTCTGGTTCGCCTTTCAGCTTTCTGAGTGCGGCCTGGTCTTGCTGGACTTTCTTCTCCAGCGTTGCGACCTGCTCCTGCAGGACCTTGCGTTCGCGGATCGCCAGGTCAAAGCGATCCTTGGCCAGCTTGTGTTTCGTCTCGAGTGCACGAAGCTCCGCCTGGAGTGTGTCCTGAGTCTCCTGAGGCTGGGATGCGGCGTGTTGTTCCAGCTCCTTGCTCGTCCGTTCAACGTGGCCGTCGATGCTCGTGAATTCCCGCTCCGCCTGAGCGTACTCGGAGTCCGGCGCGTTCAGCTTCTCGCGAAGGTCCTGCAGAACTCGGGTATCCCCGTCAATGGATCGCTGCAGTCGGGCAATCTTCTCCGCATCCGTGGGCTTGTCCTGATCGGGAGCCCGTTCGGACGACTCTTCCTGGCCGAGGCCGGGTTCTGTCACAGCCGGCTGCGTGGTGGCGATCTTCGCGTCGGCGGCTCGGGCCGGAGTACCGGTCGTCAGGCAGATGGCCGCGACGACAGCCCAACCGGCGACGACCTTGCGGGCAAGGCCTATGAACGCGCTGCCGCCGACACCCGCCCACCTTCTCTCGACATGCTTGCTTTGTCCGTTCAACGCTTGCCAGGCCATGCTCGGTTCCTCCCTTCCGGTGTCGGGCGCCTGAACCGTTCAGGCACGTCGCGCCGACGCCATCTTGATTAGAGGCCCGGCCCTGGCTCAGATGCTGGGGGCGGGCATAATCTCCGTGACGCGAAATAACTTCACGTGAAGATATGGCCAATAAACCTTCATGTCAAGTATCTTGACGTGAAGACTATTTTGGCTTATATGTTTAGGCAGATTGTTCGCTGAAGGAACGCCAGAGTTGCGAAATGAGATAGAGTCAGTCCATATGGACCGCGATCAGGTAGATTTGTTCGTTGAACAATGGAGTCGGGAACGTCCAGACCTGAATGCTTCAGCATTGGCGGTAGTGAGTCGCGTGCTCATGCTCTCCAAGTTGTTGGAGCAGAGTGCAGATCGCGCGCTGGCGTGTTTCGATCTGTCCTTGTGGCAGTTCGACGTTCTGGCCGCCCTGCGGAGGTCGGGTGAGCCGTTTCGACTCTCACCGACTCAATTGATGCAACTGGTTACTCTCACCTCCGGGGCCATGACCAACCGAATCGATCGTCTGGAGAATCTCGGGCTCGTCAGTCGGGAGGCCGACCTCAAGGATCGTCGCGGGGTGTTGATTCGCTTGACCCCGGTGGGACTGAAGCTGGTGGATGAGGCGATCGCGGTTCGGCTGGAGGATGCTCGACGCAACCTGGCCGCTCTTTCGAAGTCAGAGGCGGAGGAGTTGTCGGGACTTCTTCGCAAGCTTCTCCTGGCACTCGAGAACGGCCAGCCCTCTCGCGCCCGCTTCACCGCCGCGAGATAGAGTGTAAACCGATCGGAATGGGTGCGAAAACGGAACCTGTCCCGCGGTCCGGTCCGCTGCCACGGTCCAGACAGCATTAAAAACACCGGCCGGGCACTGAGCCCGCGCGACGAGCAGAATCCCCAGGACCACAACGCCTTGTCACGGCTCGATTTGACAAAAAGACTCAGAATCGGCTGAAGGAACGGCTTGCCTTGGACAGAAACCGATGGTAAGAATCATCGGTATCGTTCAAGGAAGGACGGTGATCATGTCATCCTCTGATCAACAGCGGCAACCCGGTTTCGTACTCAGTCAGATTTCCCGGTTTTGGCAGGCCCTTGGCCCATTGCAGGTCTCGCGTTTGACATGGGACGGTCGAGCATCCGAGCAGCTTTTCCGACGGCCGGATGACGAGCGGTTCGGCTCGCTGATCGAGCTCTGGAACCATTGCCACACGCTGAAACAGCGGTCCGAGATTTCTTGTCACCCGGCGGGCGACCTGTGCCCGAACATAGGAAAGGGCTTGTTGGCGCTGCCCAACGGTCGATCGTTCAACCTGAACGACTGGTCGTTCTCGCAGCTTTGCGAGTTGGCATCGATCAGGAAGAAGGACCTGAGAACGTCGTCGCCGCAACAGGGCGACGAGCTTCTGCGCCACGGGCTTCTGCGGCTCCGGAATTCCGTCGAGGTCCTCGCGACCGGCGATACCGCCCGCTCGGTCCGCCCTGCCAACCACGATCTTCTCTGGGACGGCGACGTCCTAACGATGGTCCGAGAGTTTGCGACCGACTTCCGGCATCCGCCGGTGGGTCTTAACGGGGCCACCGGCCTGTACGCCGGCCAGCAGGACATGTTCTGCTTTCTTATCGACCCGCTGGGCTGGGCCGATATCAAGGGCCAGGCCTTCGCACCGGGCTTTTTCGTCTGGAACTCCGAAGTCGGCTCGCGCCCGGCGGGCATCTCGACGTTCTGGTTCCAGGCGGTCTGCCAAAACCACATCGTCTGGTACTCGACCGAGATGCAGGAGTTCGTCTGCGACAACGTGCTGAACGCGGATGACGCCATCAACCAGCTTCGGCGCCGGATCGAGATCCTTATCGAAAAACGCGACCAGCGGCGCGACGGCTTTGCGAAAGTCATCGCCCGGGCCATGAGTACGCGGCTCGGTTCCGATCCTGAGAAAGTGGAGCGGATCCTCGAGCAGATCAATATCGACCGGCATGTGGCGGCGCAGGCGATTGCGAGTGCGCGGCGACAAGGGGACTTCACCATTTTCTCCGTGCTGGACGCGCTGACCCGTGCGAACCGCGAACTGCTGAACGCTGCCCAACGCACGCAGGCCGACCGGCAGGCCGCCCAGTTGCTCAGCTTCGTTGGAGAAAGGCCGGGACCGCGCAGAGCGGTGAACGCCCTCACTGACCCCACGCCGGTGCTTTGCCGGCGATAGGTGCCCACCTGCACGGCTCCCAGTAGCGCGTTTCGGCGAGATGCCCCATTCGCTGGGCAAGGTGGCCCACCCTCGCTCTGGCGAGCCCGCTCACCGTGGCGAGGGTGGGGTCTCGATGATGACTGACCGTGATGACCGCCAACGCAGGCTGGCTGCTTCTCTCTGCCCAACTCGTCTTGTGTAGCGTATTCCGCGAAGCAGGGCAGCCCAACAGTCGAACAGCCTCACGGTCCAACAAATCAAGATTCTGCCAAAATCGCCCCATCTTTTCTATTCGTGTCATTCGTGTATTTCGTGGTTGAACCAGATTCTTAACCACGAATCACACGGATTACACGAATACGGTGAGGGGACGCTGACGACCCGTTGGCTCGTTTATCGAACCTGTCCCGCTTCCTACCCTGTCCCGCTTCCTGCCCTCGTTGCGAAAAACGAACCTGTGCGGCTTTCCGCTCTGTCCGAGTCCTGGCGCTTCCTGGACGTGATCGAATGTGATCGAACAACCGTCAGTCCACACTGCATCGATTCGTGCGATGCGGGATAGATGGCCTCAGTTCGCCTGATCGGGTCACCGTGGACACGGTGCCCGACCCGCAAATCATTGTCTGGGATGTGACCCACGTCCGAGCGCACGATAGCCGGGGCGCGGTACAATGACGTTGTGGGCCAAGCCCGACGAACAGCATGCGGGCGGGTCGGCCGGGCTGCAACGGTCGTCCGGCAGTCGATCGGATCCAGGTCTCGGCGATCAGTGGCATTTGTGATCTTCGAGAGAGGGGAGGAATCCATGTCCGCACGGCACTCCATCATGACAGCAGGTCTGTTCCCGGCGATTCTTGTGATGACCCTGGTTTTCGCGCCGTCCGCCGACGGGCAGAGCGCGATCATCATCGACCACACCTGCACCGACTTGAGTCTGGTCCCGGCCTACTGGATCGACCAGGCGAAGCTGCTTACATTCCACTACGCTCACACATCTCACGGCAGCCAGGTTGTCACGGGCGCCAATGTGCTCGAAGGGCTCGACTCCTTCTACAGCATCGCGATCCGCACGAGCGAAACTGAAGGATTGCCGCCGGTGGAAAACCCGCCGGCACTGCGCATGTACGACGGCAACCCCCCCGAGACCTACATTGAACCCGGCGACTACTGGGCGAGTTCGTCCGGTATCGACAGGACGCGAGCAGTGGCGAGCACCAGCTCGTATGACTCCTCGATGTGGTCGTGGTGTGGACAGGCCTCGTCGTACTCTGAGGCGCAGATCGCAGACTACCTCAGTGTGATGGCTCAGTTCGAGGATGAATACCCGGACATGCGTTTCATCCTGATGACCGGCCACACGGACGGGAGCGGCGTGGACGGCACGCTGAATCAGCGCAACAACCAGATCCGCGCGTATGCACAGGCCAACAGCATGGTGCTGTTTGACTTCGCGGACATCGAAAGCCACGACCCTGACGGCAATGACTACCTTGCCCTGGGCTGCAACGATTACGGCAACTACAGCGGAGGGAACTGGCCCCAGCAATGGTGTGCCGCTCACCCGGGGCATCCCCTGTGCACGAGTTGCGACTGCGCGCATTCGCAGCCGACGATCTGCAACCTCAAGGGCCGCGCATTCTGGTGGATGATGGCTCGCCTGGCCGGCTGGCCCGGTCCGGTGGCCCCTGATCTCGACGGTGACCGCGACGTCGACAACAGCGACTTCACACTGTTCGAAGCCTGCGCCTCCGGGCCAGGCGTGTCACATAGCGGCAGTTCGACCTGCGAGCAGGCCGATTTCGACGGTGACACCGACGTTGATCAGTCCGATTTCGGCATCTTCCAGCGTTGCGTGAGCGGGGAGAACGTTCAGGCCGACCCTCTCTGCGATGACTGATGGAGGGCGAGCCCCAGACGGTGACTCAGCCAGCGGACCAGCCGCAGAACGACCGGCCTGCCTGCCTTTATGAAAGACCATCGAGGGTGCGCAACGCTCTGGGAGGCGTTTTCAGAACCCCGGGCGAACAAAGGTTTCAGGATCTACACAATTCATCCTGACACCTTTTACGATCCCTGACACCTTTTACGATCCTGGACTGTCAGACCGTTCGACCGCTGGGAGAGGTGCGACCCAGCCGTGGTGGATGGGGTGCCGGCCGGGGTGTGGCCGTAAGCACTTTGGTCCAAATGAGATAGCCCCCTTGCCTGGCGGAGCCTCCCATGCTAATCTATTGGGTCTGTAGCTCGGGCGGGCCAGGTGACCTGCCGGGCAGGTGAGATACTGTCGGCAAGACGGATACCGGCGATGAGCAACCAGGTCGACCCTGAGATGCTGAAGATCATGGTTTGCCCGGAGAGCCATGCCCGGCTGGTGCAGGTGGGCGAGTGGCTCTGCAGCACCGACCCGGCCACGCGGCGGCGGTACCCGGTGCGGGACGGGCTGCCGATCATGCTCATCGAAGAGTCCGAGGTGATGGACGAGGCCGAATTCGACAAAGTGATGCAGCAGATTCAGCAGACGGAGAACACAGCGAATGGAGACGGGTGAAAAGGGCAGCAGGCACCGGGGCAACAGGACCCGGCGACGATTCCCCGAACGCGGCGGTGAGAACTGGAAGGGCCCGATTATCGACTATAAGGAAGTCGAGCTGCTCCGCAAGTTCCTGACCGCCAGCAGCAAGATGATGTCGCGCAAGCGCGCCGGGACCAATGCCTCCGAGCAGCGGGCCGTCCGCGAGGCCGTCAAGCGGGCCCGGTTCATGGCTTTGCTGCCATACGTGGGATTCTGATCTCGGACCATCATCCGCCGAGCCCGGAGGTGGCCCCCGAGCCCGCGCCCGTAGCTCAATTGGACAGAGCATCTGGCTTCGGACCAGAGGGTTGGCGGTTCGAGTCCGTCCGGGCGTATTACCGCAAATGCCACCTTTACCCGTCATCTCCGGTATCTGTCGGTTACTATCGGTCAGGACATTACTTAGGTGAGTCCCGACCGGAGAGCTTGCAAACGTCGGGTTCGATGCTGACCGATGAAAACCGGGCTTGGCCGATGCTGACTGCGTACATTTCTGCGTACACCCCGCGGCCCGCTCGAAGTCCGCCTCGGTCACTTGCAGGTAGTATTCGGCGGCAACGGCCTTGGTGTGGCCGATCCACGCGCAGGCCACATGCATGGGGTATTGCTTGCACAGCTCCGTCTCGCGGCTCGCCCGCATGTTCTGCCAGAGCTTCGGCCAGGGCTTCAGGCCGGCCCGCCCGATGATCTTCAAGAGCTGGGTCCGCAGGTTTACCCGCGTCTCCCGGTAGCGCATGATGACAGGTTCGGCCGGCCCCTGGTTATTCCACAGGGCAAGCAGGTAGGGCTCCAGCTCCGGGAACAGCGGCACCACCCGGATACCGGCGTTCTCGTGATGCTCCGTCTTCGTGGCATGCACCGTAAACCGGCCGCGGTCCCAGCAGACATCGCCCCAGTTGAGCGCCAGCGGTTCGGATGGGGTTCTGAGACCCCCCCAGCGAGCCAGGGCCACCAGAGCCCGCCATTCCGCGTCCGGACACTTCTCCAGAACCGCGGCCGTCTCTTCGCGGGTGACGAAGTAGGATCGCTCGGGATTGCCCCGGACGGCCACGGGCATTTTCTTATCCTTGAAGGGGTTCTTGGTCAGCAACTCCCGGTCGATCGCGTCGTTGTAGAATTGCCGGCAGACCCCTATCCGTCGGCGGATCGTGTTCTCACCGAGCAGCTTGTGACTCGACAGCCACCGCCGGAAGTCCTGCGTGTCCGCCTTCGTGACCTCGGTCATCAGCTTGTCCTTGAAGAACGCCTTCAGGTTCTTCCGCGTCTGGTCCATGACGGACCAGGTGCTGGCTTTGATGTCCGTCCGCTTGGCAATGTAGCCGTCCACGAAGGCCGCCAGGGTGGTTCCGGCCTTCGGCGGTTCGATCGGCGCCCGCGGCGCCACCAGCCCAAAGCCGGCCAGGCGGTCATAGAACCGGTCGGGCAGGCCGGCCAGCCACTCCACGATCGCCGGACCCTCGGCCTGGTGGCATCGCCGGCAGGCGAGCAGGCTTTCGAGCTTCTCCGCGAACGTCTCGGGGTCGGGCATGTCGCCCAGGCGGATCGCCCGCCGTTCACCGCTTGGGAGCAGGAACAGGACCCGCTTACCCCCGTCCTTTTTGCTTGTGCTCAGACTCGCCATGCTGTACCTCCGCCAAGGTTGGGCCGGCAGCGGCGGGCGCCGCCCCCGCCGCCGCCAGCCGGGCCATCACCGTATCGTAATCTTCAAGAACAAACGTGTGGGTCCGCCGGCGTCCCTGCGTCGTCAGCCGGGTCCGGCCCCACTTTTCGAGGTGCCGGTTTCGCCGCCGGCTTCGGCCTGCTCTTGGTTTTTAACATGGTCATCCCGCCTTCCTGGTCCGGCTTGCGACCCTGTGTGCACGCACTGCGGCAACAAAAGCACTTGCGACCACATCCGGGTCCTGCCCTTCAAACATTCGGAACGCTGCCCAGCCGATCTGTTCGCTGAGGTTTTCCGCCAGGGTGGAGTGCTGAATGTCATGCTCCTCGAGATCAATCGCGCACACCCTTTTCAGGGCTTCGGGTTCGCCGTGCAGAATCTCAATCGCCCGGCGCGCGACCTCCCCCGAATCTCTCGCCGGCCTCTTCGCCGCCGGCTTCAGCTTTTTCTTCTTTTGGGTTGACATGGGATACCTCCCGTCGCGCAGCCCACCGGGGTCCGGTGATCCGCCGACAGGGGCGGCAGAGGCATTGCTGCTACTCTCGGGCCTCGGTGGGGTACGCGTGCGGGCAGAATCGCCCGCGATACGGGATTTTGGTAGGTTAACCTGTCGTTCATCACGCCTCCATCATCGGCCACTCGGCCGGTTCTGTCAAGCCCCCGCGTAAGTCAAAGCAAGGCCCGGCTTTACGGCCGCATGGGGACCGCGCCCGGGGCGGTCCGGGCGGCCTGGCCGGCGGGCTTGCCCTGGATTCGGGCCATGACCGTTTGGAAGGTTTCCGCGACGAGCAGTGACGGGTAACCCTCCCGCAGAACCAGGGTATTGCCCGTCTTGCCGTTTAACCATTCGGGAGAACGGGACACGTCGCGGAGTTCGATGATCGTTTTGGGGTCGATGGCCACAGACAACTGACTTTCGCCGGTCGTTAACTCAATCAGCATGATGGTTTCTCCTGTCGCCGCTGCAGGCGGTCCTGAATGGCGAGCTGCTCGACAATCGCAAGAATCCGGTCTCTAAAGATTGGCGTCTCCGCATAGATGCGAAGCAGTTGCAGAACCAGGCCGTCCGGTTCAATCCCGTGTCGGCGGTAGGCGAGAAAACACTCCAGAGGGGCCGACGGCCGGGCGGAGCCCGTAATCAGTCGGCTTGCATGGGTGCACCACGCGTACCGGGTCCGAGTTTCGAGGTCGGTTTTCGTCATGCCTACAACCCGAAGATGCTGAACGCGATGGCCGGGTAGACTTTGAATCGCTTCCAGACCAGCGGTTTCTCGAACTGCCCGTTCGCCAACATGCGGATCTGCCGCCCCTGCTCGTCCAGCGGCCGCGGGGTCTCGACCGCCTGGCCGTTGTCGTCCTTCACGGGGATGATGGTTGGTGTACCATCGTCGTTCAGCTCGCCAGACCAGCATTTGTAACCCGCATGGAGGACCCGCACCCGCCAGGTATCCGGCCGGCAGGCGAAGATATAGGTGACGTGGTAGCACGGCGGCCACGGCGGCTCCACCACCAGGCGGGCACGCGGGGCGCGGAATAGAACTGTCTCGGCCGGCCATCCATACCAGAGGTCGCTGTTCGTGCAGTTGACCAGGGAGAGCATGACCGCGGCGTTCCACGTCGCCGAATAGAAACTGACCGTGGCGACCAGGTCGGCGTACTCCCGTTGAATCGGTGGGTCGAACAGCTCGCC
>CAZPIO010000055.1:0-46290 GCA_964586235.1 uncultured Planctomycetales bacterium | reverse complement strand
AAGACTGCCCGCGCACTCGCGGCATCCACACTCGGGCCTGAAGCCAGCCTGGCCCGCCCCGGAGGGGCGCCGGAATCTAGCCACGGATGGAGCAAAGCCCGCCGCGGGCGGGCGCAGCGCAACCCGTGGGATAAGTGTTTATCTGACGAGTCCACCCCGGAGGGGTGGAGGAATTCCTTCCACATTTCCGTGCCGCCATGTAGACTGTTGGCACGTACCCTGAGGAGTGCCGACATGGACATGGAACAGATCGCTCGCTTCTTCGATCGGGATAAGCTGGCCAAGTTTCTGGACATCGAGCTGGTTGAGTGCTCGCCGGGGCAGGCGACGACCCGGATGACCATCCAGGAGAAGCACTACAACGGGGTGAACATCACCCACGGCGGGGCGCTGTTCACGCTGGCGGATTTCGCTTTCGCGGTGGCGTGCAACTCGTACGGCACGCTGGCCGTGGCGATCAACGTCAACATTTCCTTCCTGAAGGCCACGAGCAAGGGCGTGCTCACCGCAAGGGCCCGGGAGGTTGCCAAAAGCAACCGGCTGGCCACCTACCAGATCGAGATCACCGACGAAGAGGGCTCGGTCGTCGCGAGCTTCCAGGGCACCTGCTACCGCATGCAGCAGCCGCTGCCGATCGAGGAGAATGCGGCGAAACAGGGGTGAGAAGCACTGCTCGCAGAGCAGTGGCACACTGCGGAAAGCACTGCTCATAGAGCAGTGACACACCGGAGAAAGCAGTGCTCATGGAGCGGTGGCACACAGGGCTGCGGCGCCCGACACGGGCCATTCGCAACTCACAATTCGTCATTCTCAATTCATTTGCCGCTTGTCGATGACGCGTTTGGCCTTGCCGACGGAGCGTTCGATCGACTGCGGCCTCACCAGTTCAATGGTCATTCTCAGGCCGGTGATGGCGTGGATCTCGCGGTCGATGCGGTCGCGGAGGGCCTGCATCTCGCGCATCCTGTCGGAGAAGTCCTCGGGGCGGACCTCGACGCGGACGACGACCTGGTCCATCACTCCCGGCCGATCGACCTCGATCTGGTAGTGCGGCGTGGTGCCCTCGACGCGGAGCAGGGCCTCCTCGATCTGGGACGGGAACACGTTGACGCCGCGGATGATCAGCATGTCGTCGGTACGGCCGATGACCCGGCTCATCCGCACGCCGGTGCGGCCGCAGGGACACGGTGAATCGTCGAGCCGGGCGATGTCGCGGGTGCGATAGCGAATGATCGGGAAAGCCTGCTTGGTCAGGGAGGTGAACACGAGTTCGCCGGGCTCGCCGGGGGCCGCGGGCTCGAGGGTGTCGGGGTCCACGCACTCGACGATGAAATGGTCTTCCTGGATGTGCATGCCCTGCTGAAGGCCGCACTCGCCGCTGACGCCGGGCCCGATCACCTCGCTGAGCCCGTAGTTGTTGAACGCGGCGACGCCCAGCTCCTGCTCGATGCGAACGCGCATGTCTTCGGTCCAGGGTTCGCCGCCGAAGTGCCCGTACTTGAGGGGGATGCGTTCAGGCGAGAGCCCCTGCTCGCGGGCAACCTCGGCGATGTTGAGGGCGTAGCTCGGGGTGCAGATCAGCACCTCGACGTTCAGGTCGCACATCAGCACGATCTGGCGGGGCGTGTTGCCCGCCGCGGCGGGAACGATCGCCGCCCCCACCTTCTCGACGCCCTGGTGCAGGCCGAAACCCCCGGTGAACAGACCGTATCCGAAGGCAATCTGCACGTAGTGGTCCGATCGCAGCCCGCCGGCGACCAGGAAGCGGGCGCAGAGATTCGCCCAGGTGTCCAGGTCCGCGGCCGTGTAGGCGACAAAGGTCGGCTTGCCGGTGGTGCCGGACGAGCCGTGGATGCGAACGACCTGGTCGCGGGGCACGGCCAGGAAGCCGAGCGGGTAATGCTGCCGCAGATCCTCCTTGGTGGTAAACGGCAGGCGGCGAAGATCGTCCAGGGTGCGTATCGCATCGGCCGTCACGCCCTGCCTGGCGAAAGCCTGCTTGTAGAAACACACGCCCGAAACGCGCCGCACGCAGTCCTTGAGCCGCTGAAGCTGCAGCTTGCGGAGTTCGTCGCGCGGCATCGTCTCGGCCGGATCCCAGACGCGATTCTCGACTCTGAAGTCTGTCATTGTCACCATTGCCCGTGCCGCCGGTGCCCTGTCCGAGATGACAGAGCCGACGCCGGCCTGCCGCACGAGATCAGTTCCCGAGGCGCGCCCGGCCGCCCCGGCGGCTATACGTTTGCCTGTTCGTAGATCTCGACGCTCGTGACCGGGTTGATGCCCCTGCTCTGAAAGGCCTTGATGGCCCCGTCCATGTCCTCGAAGCGGAACACCAGCACGGCCCGATTGCCCCGCCGGAACGTAAAGGAGTACGTGTACTCGATGTTCAGGGCGCACTCCTCGATGACGGCGAGGATCTTGTCGAGCCCGCCGGGCTGGTCGGGCACCTCGAGGGCGATCACCTCGGTCACGTTGACCACGCAGCCGCCCTTCTCGAGGACCTCCTTGGCCTTCCGCCAGTCCTGGACGATCAGCCGCAGAATGCCGAACTGCTGGGTATCGGCCAGCGAAAGCGTGAGGATGTTCACGCCCGCCTCGGCCAGCAGCCGGATGGGGCTCCTCAATTGGCGCGGCTTGTTCTCGATGAACAGTGAAAGCTGGTGAATCTTCATGGTCCAACCTCTCTACTGCACGTTCCTGCGGTCGATGACTCTCTTTGCCTTGCCCTGGCTCCGCTCGATGGTATGGGGCTCCACCAGGCGAAGAGTGACACGAATCCCGATGATGCGTTCGATGGAAGCGGCCAGCTTCTGCGTCAGGGCCTCGAGCGAACGCACCTTGTCGCTGAACCACTCGGCCAGCACCTCCACCTCGACAGTGATCTGGTCCAGACCCTTCTCGCGGGTGAGGATGATCTGGTAATGCGGCAGGGTGCCCTCGACGGCGAGCAGCGCGGCCTCGATCTGGGACGGGAACACGTTGACGCCGCGGATGATGAACATGTCGTCGCTGCGGCGGCCGATGCGGCGCATTCTGCGGATGGTCCGCCCGCAGCGGCTCGGGCCGGGGACGAACGCGGTGATATCGCGCGTGCGGTAACGGATAACCGGCATCGCCCTCTTGCTCAGGGTGGTCAGGACGAGTTCGCCTTCCTGGCCGTCGGGCAGCACCTCGCCCGTCTCCGGATCGATGATCTCGGGATAGAAGTGGTCCTCGAAGACGAACAGGCCCTCCTGGTAGACGGTCTCGGAGGCCACGCCGGGGCCGATGATCTCGGAGAGGCCGTAGATGTCCAGGGCCTTGATGCCGGCCTCGGTCTCGATGTGCTGCCGCATCCCTTCGGTCCACGGCTCAGCCCCGAAGATGCCGGCTCGCAGGGGAAGCTGCCGCATGTCGACGCCGAGTTCCCTGGCCCGCTCGATCAGATGGAGGAAGTACGTCGGGGTGCAGCAGATGGCCGTCACCCCAAAGTCCTTCATGACCATGATCTGCCGGTCCGAGTTGCCGCCGGAGATGGGGATGACCGTGGCACCGAGGGCCTCGCCGCCGTAGTGGGCCCCCAGTCCGCCGGTGAACAGGCCGTAACCGTAGGCGTTCTGAAGGATGTCGCCCCGATGCAGGCCGCAGGCGGCGAAGGTGCGGACCATCACGCTCGACCAGACCTCCAGGTCGTCCTGGGTGTAGGCCACGACGATGGGCTTGCCGGTCGTTCCGCTGGAGGCGTGCAGGCGGACGATTTCCTGCATCGGGCGGGCGAACAGGCCGAACGGGTACGTATCCCGCAGGTCGGTCTTGACCATGAAGGGCATCTTCGAGATGTCCTCGAGCGAGCGGATGTCGCTCGGCGCGAGGCCTCGTTCCTGCATTCGCGTGCGGAACAGCTCCACGTTGTCGAAGGCCAGCCGCACCACCGCCGTCAGCCGCCGGAACTGCAGGTCCCGCAACTGCGGGATGGGCAGGAAATCCGGGGCGCTGGCCGGATGAAAACCGCCGGGCAGGTCGTTCCACATCTCTCTGTACATGCGTGTTCTCCCGTCACATGGCTCTCGGCGTCAGTTCGCCGGCGAGGGGCGCTTGCCCTGCCCGACCGACCGACCGATTGAAAAAGCCTTGAAATTCGCTTCGTGGAGTTTTTCCGGCAGGCTGGCCCTTACCGCCTCCAGCCAGGCGGGCTCCGGCAGCGGCAGATACGCGCTGAGCACACCCAGGAGCGCGACGTTGAGACTGCGCGGACTGTCCAGCGATGCGATCGGCACATCCTCGGGCGTGATCATCACCCCGCCCGGCTTCAGGTGCCGCCTGCTGGCCTCAACCTCTTCAGACGCCATGACCACGACATAGTCGGCCTCGCCGGCGGGGACCATCGGGCTGAACACCGTCGGGCCGAAGCGCACGTCGCTGGTCACCGAGCCGCCGCGCTGGGCCATGCCATGGACCTCGCTCTTCTTGACGTCCAGGCCGGTGTCAAAGGCCACCTGGGCCAGGATGTCCGATGCCTTGAGCACGCCCTGGCCGCCGAGGCCGGCTATCACGACATTGGTTACGCCGCTGGACACGTTTATCTCCAATCAGCTCTTGGCCTTCGCGGCCGCTGCCTGCTCGTAAGCCCGAATCTTACCCGTCGCCAGCAGACACGGCCGCCTGGCGATGATCAGAATCAGTTCGTTGCCCGCCAGGCTGTCGGTCAGCAGCTTCTCGAACGCCGCCTCGTCCTTGGTCGGGTCCACCACGTGTACGTTCTTGATGCCCAGCGATCGGGCAAGGTCTTCGAAGACCACCTTGCCGGTGGGCTCGTGAATCAGGGTGCGGCCGGTGCCCGGGTGCTCCTGAAGGCCGGTCATCGCCGTCGTCCCGTTGTCCAGGATCATGACCACGTGCCCGGTGGGCGGCGGGTTGTAGACCATTTCCACGAGGCCGGTGATCCCGCTGTGAACGAAGGTGCTGTCTCCGATCACGCTGACCACCCGGCGGGCCTGCTCGGGCGGCAGCACCTGCCTCAAGCCCAGGCCGACGCCGATGCTGGCGCCCATGCAGACGCAACTGTCCATCGCCTCGAACGGCGGCAGCACGCCCAGTGTGTAGCAGCCGATATCGCCGGCCACGATGCAACCGAGCTTGTGGAGGATGCCGAAGACTGTCCGATGCGGGCAGCTCTGGCAGAGTGCCGGGGGCTTGCCCCGTGGTGGAGACGGTTCGGGCGAGGTGTCGTTCGCGAGGATGCGGCGCACCCGGGCAACGTCGAGCTCGCCGAAACGGTACATGTCGGGCTTACCCGAGACATTGAGACCGGCGGTGCGGATCGCCTCGACCAGGTAGGGATCGCCTTCCTCGATCACGACGCACCGGTCGACCGAATTCACGAACTTTCGTATGGTCTCCGTCGGCAGCGGATACGTCATGCCCAGCTTGAGCACGGCCGCGTTGGGGGCCGCCTCGCGAACGTGCACAAAGCAGATACCCGAGGTGATGATGCCCAGGCCGCTGTCGCCCTCGATGACACGATTGAGGCCGGAGGTCTCGTTCCAGGGGCCGATCTGCGAAAGCTTCTCCCGCAATCGCCGATGCGCGGGACGAGCATGGGCTGGAATCATGACACGGCCCCGAATGTCATGCTCGAAAGCCGGAGTCGGGGCGGGCATCTCGCCCGAAGGTTGGACGACAGTCTTCGAATGGCAGACGCGCGTGGTCATTCGAAGCATGACCGGGAGGTGCCATCGCTCCGAGATCTCGATAGCCTTGAAGACGAAGTCGTAGGCCTCCTGCGAGTCCGACGGCTCGAGCATCGGTATTCCCGCCGCCAGTGCATATCGCCGGTTGTCCTGCTCGTTCTGGCTGGAAGCCATGCCGGGGTCATCAGCCGAGACCACGATGAGGGCTCCGCTGACACCGGTGTAAGCGGCGGTGAACAACGGGTCCGCGGCCACGTTCAGGCCGACGTGCTTCATGGTCACGATGGCCCGCGCGCCCGCATAGGCTGCTCCCAGAGTCACCTCCAGGGCAACTTTCTCGTTGGGCGACCACTGGCCCCGCCCACCCAGTTCGGCGAAATTTTCGAGGATCTCGGTCGAGGGAGTACCCGGATAGCCGCTGCCCAGGGCGACACCCGCCCGCCGGGCCGCCAGGGCAACCGCCTCGTTCCCGCTCAGCAGCATTCGGTCCGTCTGTTGCATCTAGTGCTCCGAATCAGCCTGGAAGAGCTTCACCAGCCACTTCGGCGGCCTTACGGGTCGGCCGTTTGTGCCGGCCACCGCGTGGACCGTATGCCCCTCCGCCACCGCAGCGCCGTCTCGGGCCTGAACCACGCAAACATCAAAGCGGATGCTGGCCTTCCCTGACATGCCGGCCGCGATGTTCTTTTCGAGTTTCTAGCAAATCCTCGCGCGTTTATCAACCAGCGACCAGTGGTTGAAGACACCCGATTGGCCGCTGTTCGATACCGACCAGGAGTCAACAGAACCGGGGGACATCCGGCCGCGTCGGCCCACGGGGAGACGGGCTGCTGCCAGTTAAAACAGGAGCGGCAGAGGCAACCACCCTGGGTCGCCTCTGCCGCTCGATTGACTGCTTCGCGGGAATCATCCCGCGGTCCCCGCGTGCCGTTAACCTACCAGGTCGTGACCACCTCCAGGCGGAGAAAGATCAGCCCGTCGTTCCGCAAATCGGTGTAGTAGTCGCCCGGCCAGAAGAACTCCGGCATCACTCGGGCGAACAGGTGCTTGTTGAACGTGTACTTGAAGTAGGGCACGAACATCTGCCCGCGGTAACAGCCGCTGTCGCTGAATCCCGCGCGATCCCTGAAGGTGTTCTGGTCGGCGAACAGGAAGTTGTAGAACAGGCCCAGGTCAATCCGGTCGCTGGGCTTGCAGGTCCAGCCGGGCCCGACGCGGTAGGTATTGCCCAGATCCCAGATTCGGTCCTCCAGTCCGTAGCTGAACCCGTATCCTTCCGTCCACCTCGGCCAGCGGCCCCACAGGATGTCGAAATGCTCGTCCGTACCCGCCGTGTCGGGGTCATCGCCGGACGTGTACTCAAAATCCCAGTAGATCTGGTTCTTCGCCTTGTCACCGAAGTCGTAGGTGATCCGGTTGTTGGTGCCGAGGGCGCAAATGTTCCGCCCGTCGCGGTGGCCGAACTGGCCGGCGATGTCGGCGCGGTATCTCCAATGGCTGGTGATGTCGCCGGCGATCCGCGTGCCGAAGGTGTAGATTTCAGCGTCGGTCCCCGAGCGTCGTTCGGCGCCCGAGTTCTTCACGTGGAGCCATTCCGCCTCGTTGTGCTTATAGAAGAAGTAACCGTCGATCTGAGTGTTCTTCAGGGACTTATTGCTGGCGTACACCATCACGCCCTCTTCGTCCTGCTCGCTCGCCAGGCCGGGGACCTGCTTGTTGGCGATGCGCGGGAACCAGTGGTCCCACTGGGCATCGACCTCGAACCACATGACGCTTAGGGTGGTCTTGATGGCCTCGATGTCGTAATCGAAGCGAACCCCGTCCACGAAGAAGGTCCTGGAGCCGTCCAGCGGCGTGCCGTCGCCGGTGAGCCAGCCGTCACCCATCTGCAGGTCCTGCCGGCCGGCGGTGATGGTCAGCGGCAATCCGAACGCCTTCTTGTATTTCACGTACAACTGGTCGAAGAGGAGCTGGTCGCGGTCCTGTTCCCAGCCGGTGATCTGCTCGTTCTCACACCAGCTCCGGCCTTCCCAGGTCAGCTTGATATGGAACTCCAGGTCCTTGATGTCCAGCGGCAGGAGCGGTTGTGCCGTCGCCCACCAGCGGCCACGATATCTCATGTAGGATGTTTCGTGGTTCGGGGCATCCTTGTTGAGGCTGCTGGTGTTGTTGAGGTATTCCCACCGGGTGCGCAGATCCATCCCCCAATTGAAGCCCGGGAACGGATTCTTCGTCTTCTCGATGAATGCGTCGACCGGGTCCGGAGCGATGACCGCGGCGGGCTTCTCACTCGGCTGGGTCGCCGTTTGAGCCGCCGCCACACCGGCGGCAAAAGCGACCGACAGCCCCGCCAGCACCACGGTAGCGGCACAGATCCAATTGCTGTTCTTCATCTCGCTTTCACTCCTCTAGTGCATAACCTCCGAAGTCGGCCTCGGGCAGACTCACGCCGTCCGCGGACCACGGTTTAGAACAACACCCATTTGAGTTCGTTGACGCGCCCTTGCTCGCTCAACTCATTCGACCGCCTTCGTTGAGCGTCGCGAAGCTAACACACCCAGAATCGGGTGTGAGTCATCTACTGACTACGATTATCGGCCAATGCGCCATACCTATCCTTAAGGTATTTCAGGATTTCCGTCAATCACCCGGCCGTCGTATCCCTCAGGCCTGAGGCCATTCGAACGGCTCGTATGCACGGCAAAGTTACCCGCCGACGGCCGCGAGAAATCACCTGACCACACCGACGCAGGCAACGGACGCTGACCGTCGCGACCGCAGACCTCTTTTCTTTCTCACCGCGGATGCACTCGGACAGGCTTTGACCTGCCCACGACCGGCCAACACCCACAAGGCCTGTCGTGAACGGTTTTTATAGCAGACCGCTGCCCGACTGCAACATGGTTGCGGCCAAATGATTACAAAATGCCCTGTTTAAGCCATATGTCGAGCGGCGGACGCAGATCGTGCCAGGGTAGCCAAGTCTCCATTCAACAGCCGCGGGCTGAGACAGTGCTCCCGAAGCAGAATCGCGACGCGATCCAATCGCCGCGTCTCCTCGGCAGGCGGCCTTTCGTCGAATCACAACCCCTTTCATCAAAAGGATTTACGTAGGCCTACGCGCGGTCTCTGTTTTGCGCTATGATGGTCGCGCAGATAAGGCCTGTACATGGATCCGAACACACCCGGCATTATCCGAATCGCCTGTGCCCCTGGGCTGGCTCCCTGCCTGGACAACGAGGTGCGGCAACTGGGCTACGCGGTCAGCGACGTTGAAGAAACCGGTGTCGAGACTGCCGGCACGCTGGTGGACGCCATGCGGCTGAACCTCCAGCTCCGCACCGCGTTCTACGTGCTGTATCTGATCGACGAATTCCCGTGCCAGACACCGGACGACCTCTACCGCCATGTTTCGTTCATTGAGTGGGAGAACTGGCTGCCTCCGGACGGCTACCTCAGCATTATTTCGCGGACGGATACGTCGACGATCAACAACTGGATGTACGCGACCATGAGGGCCAAGGATGCGATCGTGGACCGGATGGCAGACAAGACGGGCCGCCGACCAAACTCGGGCCCCGAAAGGAATCGGTTCGTCATCAACCTGTACTGGCGAAAAGACCGCTGCTGGGTGTACCTCAACACGTCCGGACAGAAGCTGTCCGACCGCGGGTACCGGCGGATCCCGCACAAGGCCCCGATGCAGGAGACCCTCGCGGCCGGGGTGATCCTCTCGACCGGCTATGACGGGTCGATGCCCCTGGTCAACCCAATGTGCGGCAGCGGCACACTGGCCATCGAGGCGGCACTCATCGCTGCCGGCCGTGCCCCCGGCCTGCTCCGGAGCAACTTCGGCTTCATGCACACTCGCGGCTTTGACGCTGCGACCTGGGAACGACTGCGAAACGAGGCCCGCAAGCAGCGGTCCAAGTCCCCGCCCGCCGCGATCATCGCCTCGGACCTCGACCCAGCCGCCGTCGAAGCGGCCCGCAGGAACGCCATGACCGCGGGAGTCGAGCACCTCATCCAGTTTGAGACCTGCGATTTCGCCGATACCCCCCTGCCGCCGGGACCGGGGATTGTCATCCTGAACCCCGAGTACGGAGAGCGACTGGGCCAGATCGACGAGCTGGAGAAGACCTACAAGCGAATCGGAGACTTCTTCAAACAAAAATGCGCGGGTTGGACGGGCTATGTGTTCACCGGGAACATGGATCTGGCCAAGAAGATCGGTCTGCGAGCCAGCCGGCGAACGCCGTTTTTCAACGCCAAGATCGAATGCCGGCTGCTGAAGTATGAGCTGTATGCGGGGAGCCGGAGAAAGGATGAAGACGGGAGGATGAAGGAGGAATGAAAGGCCGCCGGTTCCGCCCCTCAGCGAAAGCCGGAGCTCGCCCCATAAAGCACTCAGCCATCCGGCCGCACCAATACCGCTCTCCCTTTCAGTCTTTCCGCCGCACGGCTCTCACGGCCAGAAGGCTGCCACGGCCACGATGAGCCAGATCAGGACGCCGGCGGCCAGTTTGGCTACCGTGCCGAAAAAGCGGCCGACGCCGGCACCGACGCCCGCTTTGAGGGCGGCGCCGTGCTCGCGGCCGCCTGATAGTTCCAGACCCCACGAGCCGAGGCCCGCGCCGAGACAGGCGCCGATCAGTGAGCCCAGCACGGGGATCGGGATCAGGAACGTCCCGGCCAAAGCCCCGACGAGCCCACCGACCAGGGCACCGATCGCCCCCTTGCGGGTCCCGCCCGTCGCCTGCGTACCCAGCATCCCGGCCGCCAATTCGAGGATCTCCGCCAGGACCGCCAGGAGGACGATGGCCGCCAGCACGCCCAGTCCGATCATTGGCGGGGTGCCGGACCCTGCGGCCGGCCATTGCCACCACGCAACCAGAGCAGTCGTCATGACCATCAGCCACGTGCCCGGCAATCCCAACACCACCAGGACCAGCCAGACGGCGTTCAGAAGAACCAACAGGATGGCGATCGTCCAGATCAAGGTCGGGGGACTCTCTTGAGCGCAAATCCTTGCGGGGCCGAGACATGCCGCGATTCTCGTCCCGGAAACCGCGATCGGGCAGGTTGATTTCCTCAGGCCTTGCCTGGCGCGATGGTAACACGGCGCCGACCTTGCCCGCAACCTGACGACGCGGAGACACGGAGACGCGACCGCACTGAGACTCACCTGTTGGCCACGAGTCGGCATACGAACATGGCGACAAACATCACCACCGCGACGAGGGCGATCCGCAGCAGGGGAAGCGGAATTGTAAACATGGCCGCGATACACGCGATCGCGGTGAGCCCGCCCCAAAGAACGCCGGACCTGTCTTCCATCTCGGCAATGCGGTACATCAGTGCCACGGCTGCTGCGACCATCACTAATTCGAGCATTGTGCCGGTCCCCTTTGACAAGCGTTCGCTACACCTCAATCACCACGCCAGTTCATGCGGGCGGCGTATTCGCGGGAGATTCGCAGGAAGCTCCCGTAGATGCCCGCGACGTCATCCCGCGGCCCACAAGTCAGGCACGGAATGGCGATCACATCCGGGGCCAGAGTCTCCATCACCCGCTCATATTCACGCAGATTCACGTCCGGGGCATCGGTGAATTCGAGGTAGATCACGCCCTGCCCCCTGAATGCGTCCTTGAAGGCGGACATGTCGCTCTTCGAGAACTGGTAGGCCAGATCCACCGCACAGATTCGCGGCTCGTGCCGGAGATACTCATTGACGCACGGGTTCGGCCCGCAGTTGTGCACCATGCCGCCGCCGAATCGCCTGAAAATCCTGTTATTGAACGGCTTGCTGAAGCGGTTGAAGCAGTCGGGCGAGTAGAGGGCGGAAATATCATCTGAGCAGTGACCCTTTCGGCCCTCGGGATGCCACCAGTAGGGGAAATCGGTGCATGTGACATGCTCGATGCCCCCGGCGGCGTCGATGGACAGCTCCGCGCACTCGATGAACAGGTCGGTAATGAAGCCGGCCAGATGTTCGAGGGCTGCCGGGGCCTCGTACATCGACGTCAGGCACAGCTCGCTGCCCAGCAGAGTGAAGGCGACGTTCATCGCTCCGCCCATGTCCAGGCAGGACACGTACACCTGGCCGTCGGTCCGCTCGACAAAGGTCTTGATCCGCCGCAAGCCCTCGGGGACCAGTCCGTCCCGGCGCGGGTCCGGCCGTTTGAGCCGATAGGCGTCGTCGATGGTCTTGAGCAGCGGCTCTTTGATCGTGCAGGTCTGCTCCGGGTTGTCGCCGAAGACCACCTCGCCGCCCAAAGCGCTTTCGATCACCACGCAGCCGACGTCCGGCCTCATGGAGGGGATATAGTCGTCTGGGACCAACTCCAGGGACAGCCGGACCTTCTCGAATTCGAGCTGGAACTGCTTGTCCGCGTCCAGGAAATGCTCCCGGGTGGTGTAACCCCAGGGATTGGACTCGACCCGAAGCATGATGGGGATATGGTCCACCCACCGGTAATCCCAGATACGGCGGATGTTCTCCTTGCGCCGCTCGATCTCGTCCAGCATCGCGGGCGAAACCACGCCCATGACTGCACTCCTCGCAGGCAACGGCAGAAAGGCAGCCGCCGGCAACAGAATACCGTGAATCCATCAACCGGAACAGGTTTGAGGTGGCTGCCGCGACCGGCGATGACCTCAAACCACACCTTCGCGCCGGTCACGGGATAAACAGATGCCGCGCAGCGGCGGGCCGTCCGGTTTGCGTGGCCTGCCGGTTTTCGTTAGCATTCCTGGCTCGTTTGACAGACACGGAAGCGCGAGGGAGTTGCCCCTTTTTCTGACGAGGCGCATCGATGGGAAACCCAGGCACGAAGTTGGCGATTGACGGCGGGCCCAAGGCGAAGACCACACCCAATATCCCCATGTATCCGGGGGGGTACGAGATCGGCGAGGACGAGAAGCGCGAGGTCTGCGATTCGCTGGATAAGAAGTACATCTTTCGCTACTACATGCCCAAGGGCCTGAGCTCCAAGGTCAGCGAGTTCGAGAAGTGCATGACGGACATGGTCGGCGTCCGCTACGGGCTGGGCACCAATTCGTGCACCTCGGCGCTGATCGCCTCGTTGATCGCCTGCGACGTCGGGCCGGGACACGAGGTGATCGTGCCGGCGTTCACCTACTGGTCGTCAGCGTCGGCGGTATGCTGCGCCCGCGCGGTGCCGGTCGTGGCCGAGCTGGACGAGTCGCTGACCATGGACCCGGCGGACGTCGAACGAAAGATCACCCCGCGAACCAAGGCGATCATGCCGGTACACATGCGCGGCTCGGCCTGCGACATGGGCCGGATCATGGAAATCGCCCGGCGACACAAGCTGGCGGTCATCGAGGACGCCGCTCAGGCCTGCGGCGGCACGTTCAAGGGCAAGTACCTCGGGTCGTTCGGCGATTGCGGCTGCTTCAGCTTCCAATACTACAAGATCATCACCACCGGCGAAGGCGGCATGGTGGTGACTGACAACGAAAACACCTACATCAAGGCCCAAATGGCCCACGACTCGGCGGTCTGCTGGAGGCCGGACCGGTTCGCCCCGGCCCGCTTTCCCGGCGAACTCTTCTGGGGCTATGACTTCCGCATGGGCGAGGTGGAAGGGGCGTTGGGGCTGGCCCAGTTCCGGCGTCTGCCCTCGCTGCTGGAGCGGATGCGCAGCCGAAAGGCGCGGATCACCGCCGGCCTGGAGGACCTGGTCTCCAAGGGCATCTCTGCGCGACGGCAGAACGACCCGCAGGGCGATACCGCCGTCTGCATCATGTTCATGGTGCCGAAGGTCGAGCTCTGCGAGAAGTTCGTCAAGGCCCTGGCCGCGGAAGGTGTCGACGTCATGCACGCCTACCACAAGAACGTCCCCGACTGGCACGTGGCCCTTCACTGGCAGCACATGATCAATAAGGTCACGCCCACGGCCGAAGGGTATCCCTACAGCGACCCGGCCCGCAAGGGCGCGCCCGTCGAGTACAAGGACCTGTGCCCGCGAAGTGCCGACCTGCTGTCGCGCTGCGTGCACATCAACGTGCCGCCACAGATGACGGATGCCGACTGCGATATGATTGCCGAGGCCGTGCGCAAGGTCGCCGGCGCGTACCTCTGAGCGAGGGTTCCCATGATTACGATCGACGTCTGCATGGAGACTGTCTTTGCCGACCTGCCGCTGCTGGACCGGCCTTCCCGCATCGCCGAGGCCGGCTTCAAGGCCGTCGAACTCTGGTTCCCCGAATTGCATCTGCCCGATTGCGACTGCCCGAAACTCCGGGCGGCATGTGACAAGGCCGGCCTGCGGATCAACAACATCGTGCTCAACAGCCCCGACGGCGGGATCGGCGGATCGCTGACCGCCGCGGCCGATCGCCCGAAGTACCTCGAACGCCTCAAGTCTTCGCTCAAGTGCTGCGAAGACCTGGGCGCCGGAATGATGATCACCTGCACCGGCAACGTGCAACAGGGCGTCACCCGCCGGGCCCAGCGGCGCAACATGGTGGAGACGCTCAAGGCCGCCGGCGACGTCGCGGGCAAGGCCGGCGCGACGCTGGTGGTCGAGCCGCTCAACTCGCTGGTAGATCACCAGGGCTACTTCCTCGATGACCCGTATGACGCCGCCGACATCGTCCGACAGGTCGGCCACCCGCACATCGGTCTGCTGTTCGACGTCTACCACATGCAGATCATGCACGGGAACGTGATTGAGGCCATCCGCGACTGCATGGACGTCATCCGCCACTTCCACTCGGCCGGCGTCCCCGGGCGCCACGAACTGGACAGCGGCGAACTGGACTACCCGCGAATCGTCCAGGCGATCGCGGACATGGGCTACAAAGGCTGTTTCGGCCTGGAGTACTTCCCGGCCGAGGATTCGGCGAAGTCCCTGAAAAGGATGAGGGAACTGCTGACGGACCGCTGAACGGGAGCATGTCAAGAAGCCCGAATGACGAAACCAGAATGACGAAAGAAACCCGAATGTCGAAGATCCGCCGTGGCGGGACGAAATCCAAATTACTGACCACGATCAGGCGCTCATCATTCGTCATTTGTGCTTCGTCATTCCTTCGTCATTCGGATTTCGTCATTCGTCATTCAGAATCTTCCCGCGCGGACAACATTTAGGAGCAGGTCTATGGCCATTCCTCGTTTACGATGCACCGATTACAGGGTTCTCAACGACGAGCAGATCCACCGCATTCACCTGGGCGTCCTGCAGGTGCTCGAAGAGGTGGGCATGTTCATCGAACATGACGAGGCGTTGAAGATCTTCGCCGACAACGGCTGCAGGGTCGATTTCGACAAACGCCGCGTATACATCCCGGAGCACGTGCTGCGGCGGGCCCTGGCCACCGCGCCTTCGCGATTCACGCTGTACGGGCTGAAACCGGAGTACGACGTGCAGGTGGACACCACCTCGATCTACACCATCGGCGGGTCGAGCGCCCTGTTCGTCCAGGACCTCGACGGAAACCGCCGCACGGCCACGCTCCAGGATCTCGAGGACCTCACTCGCCTGCAGGATGCCCTGCCGAACCTTCACATCATGCACGGGATCGTTAATCCGCAGGACATTCCGCAGGATGGCTTCGATCGCCGGCTGTTCCCGGCGGTGATGAAGAATACCGCAAGGAACTACTACTCCCAGGGAATCGGCGGCCACAGCATCCCCGACCAGATCGAGCAGGCGGCGCTGATCCTGGGCAGCACGCAGAAGGTCAAGGAGCGCCCGCCGTTTACCATCGTGCTGTGCATGATCAGCCCGCTCACGCAATCCGAGATCCGGGTCGACGAGCTGCTGGCGTGCGCCCGCGAGGGGATTCCGATTTATGTCGAGGTCGACGCCCAGCCCGGTGCCACGACGCCCGTCACCCTGGCCGGCACGCTGGTCGAGGAGTGCGTCAACGTGCTCTGCGGGATCACCCTGGCCCAACTGGTGCGGCCGGGGCTGCCGTGCATCTTCGCGATCGCCTCTGGGGTGCTCGATATGTCGACGATGTGCTACTCCGGGGCCGATCCCCGCTCGACGCTGCTCCACGCGGCCACGGCCCAGATGGCCCGATACTACAACCTGCCCTTCCAGGGCGGCACCGGCATCGACGCGGTCATCCCCGACGTGCAGGCGGGTTACGAGAGGGGTATCCAGGTGCTGGCCAACGCCCTGGCCGGCGTGAATTTCATCCACCTGTCGATCGGCATGATCGAGCAGATGATGACCGCCAGCTACGAACAGTGCCTCATCGACAACGAGATCCTCGACTCGGCTTTCATGATCGCCCGCGGCATCGAGGTCACCGACGAGACCCTGGCGATCGACGTGATCAAGGAGGTCGGCCCGGGCGGCAATTTCCTCGAGCACCCGCACACCGGCGAGAATTTCCGGCGGGAGTGCTGGTTCCCGAAACTCACCGTCCGCGACCGCTGGGACACCTGGAAGGCCCACGGCGGGCTGGACATGCGCCAGCGGGCCAACGCCGAGGCCCGTCGGATCCTCAAGGAGCACCACCCGGCCTACATTGACGACAAAACGAAGGCCGAACTCGACAAGCTGGCCATCGCCCAGCAGAAGGCCTGCATCACCCGCGGCGGGCGATAGAACTGGCGTCGTTGGCCCCAGAATCCCTTCTGGGGCCTTCCGTGTGCGACGATCTCTTGAGGCCGAAGGCCTCGCACAATAGCAGCCGGGGGCAAGCGAAGCGCCGGCCCCGGACAGCGAGCTCCACCACCACCATTCCCCTCTTGCGGCAACCGCAAAGCGGTTGAACCGGACCGGTCCAAGGCCTTCGGCCTTGTCGGAACATGGTGGGTCGGGCTCTGTCTCCGCTCATTGCGAAAAAACCGCCGTCACTCCGCCTGCTGAGTCGAAGAGGCCGCGAAGGGATCGAACAGTGTTTCCTGGCCGACGATCCTGGCCGGTGAGCTTTTCGTATCGAGCCAGAATCGCATCCGGACTCCCGCACGATATGGCCAGGCGGCCTTCCCGAGCATGATACCGGATTCCGGGGTCGGCCAGGAATCAGCACATATGAACGAGACCTCCGGCTCCGGCCAGGTGCCCTCTTCCACACTGAGAATATCGATCCTGACCACGAACCAGTGGTCTTCCCAGTTGCCCTTTCGCTTCTTGGCGAACTCTTTGCTGGATGCGCAACGCCCCACCACGACGTCAGCAGAGTTGTCTGCCGTTGGCCTGAAATCCCGATAGATCGCCGCGTAGGAATCGACCGCGGCGTTCACCGGTGGCGCCGGCGACGGCGGCTGCCGTTCTGACCCGGAGCAACCGCACAATAGGACAGCGAGAGTGCAGGATACGAAGCGGAGGCGATTCGCACGCATGACGACAGCTCCCTGGGACCACGTGTCGACGTACCTGCCTGTATAGTCGTCGTGCGGCCCCAAATGTTCCCGGAATCCCGGTCAGCGGAGGCATTTGTTGTTCCAGCCCAGTGGTCCCACGAGCACAATTAAGTCGCCATCAGGCTGGACTGAGCATCGTTGACGAGGCAAGCGGCCCAATGGCCCGGGGCGGCGCGTCATGCGCCGCTTTCTTCATGAGAATTCTCTTCCTCGGGATCGTCTTCCTTTTGTTGCTCTTCCGCGGTGGCTTCAAGCATCTGGATGAGCCGCATGGCGAGTTGATAGATGTCCTTCTTATCGCCTTCCTTCCGTATTCCAGCGGCGACAAATCGGACCTTGACATGCACCAGAACATCGCCATCCGCAAGGCGCTCTTCGTCAACCGAATAGATGGCACGGTATCTGGAATAGACGATCCGATAGTAGCCGGAAAGCGGACCAACAAGAGCTTTTGACGCCTCTTTGGGGTCGTCGCACTTCAGAAACCCATCGGCCTTTTCCAGCAAACCTCTTCGCACCTTCGGAGGAAGCTTCTCCAAGCAGCGTTTCGCCGTTTCGGTCCATTGAATCGTGACCCGACGCGTGCTCACAGGAGCTCCCGTTTGACATCCTCATGATCATGAAGCCGACCGGCGCGAATGTCGGCGATGCTGTCTTGAAGCATTTGCAGCGATTCTGGATCGGAAAGGACTTCCATCGTCTCTCGGATGGCTGCAAGATACTGCATGTCGACGACAGCAAAGGCCTCCTTGTTGTGCCTCGTGATGATGATGACCGGTTGCGTGCGCAGGCGTTCATCCAATGTATTGAACTGCTTCCGGGCCTCCGAGATATCGAGGGTCGTGGGCATTTCGTTCACCTTCTCCATCCGACAGAAAATTAACCTTCTCTTTCTCTCTCCGTTCAACGGCAATCGTAGAAGACTAACCAACCTCGCAACCAACTGAGATCTGCCATGATTGTAATGTACAAAATCGTCCATTTCAAGCGCAAAACCATGAACGAATCTGCCGCAAATTGTACAATATCGTTCGTGTCAGGGTGAGTCCCAGTTGCGCGGAGCTTCGGCTGGACCCGTATTACGCCACAGGTTGTATGCTTCGGGGCTGTAGCCACTGTATATGCATCTTTCCTTCCGCCTTTGAGGTTGGTCTCGGATCGTGGCCCGGCACTTCTCACGCGATGCTCCCATCGGCTGCAATGTGCTCGATCCGATCCCTGTTCGTGAACACCACGACGGCGGTTTCCGTTTCGACAACCTGGCCGGGCTCCAGGCGAACGCACCGCCCCTTCTCCACGGCCTCCGTCAAGTCGCCCGGATAGCCGGTCGCGGCCTCGGGAATGACCGTGTGCAGCCCTCGCCAGCCGCCGTGGGTGGCGAACAGCCACAGCGTGTTGAAGAAGCACTTGTCGAAAGCCATGCCAAACCCGCTGCGTGTGGCATGGTCCAAATGGGCGTACCAGCCCTCGCGAAGCTCCGTCAGATAGACCATTTCATAGCTGGGCACGTCGACGCCAGCAGGAATCCGGCTCATGTCGATCGTCTCACCATCTCTGCCCGGCACGTTGGGCCAGGTGAATTCCAGCGGCTCTGAGGCCAGACGGCCGTAGCCGGGGCTGGCGATCAGCCCTTTCCCGGCCGGGACGACCAGTTCCGACTGTGGGCCGACCGCCAGGGCGGGATGGATGGACCAGAGATAGTCGAAACCGTGCTGCCCGAGGTGGGTCAGGCGGTACCTCATGCGAACCACCGGCCACCCGGCCGTCAGGGTAATCCATCGCTCCATCCGGGTGGGCGTCACCGGCCCCTCGGCCCACAGGTGCAGGGTCACCTCGGTTGAGGTCTGCCGGACGTCCCACTCAAACGGCTGCGTCCAGTACTCGCCATGATCCGGGTAGAACTCGTCGCGGTGACGGCCGGCCCGGTCGTTGGGGAACAACTCGTCCCATCCCCCGCTAAAATTGTCGTCGAAGCCCGTCCCGGCCGGCATCATCTTCGGCCGGATGCGAGGGTGCTGCCAGAGGAAGTCCCGGTCCGTCGGCTTGTGGATCCAGTGGTAGATCTTGCCGCCGAGCTGGGGCAGCATGTCGATCCGCAGCAGGTCGCTCTCCAGCCGCAGCACCCGGCAGTCGTTGAGCTTCCAGTCCTTGTCGAATCGAACGTAACCCATGGGCGCGTCACCAGAAATACCAGTAGATCGCCACGAAGCCGAGCCCGCAGAGTGACCACCAGAGCCACAGGCTCCGATACCACGGCTCAACCTCCCCCGCCGGCAGGCTCAGCATGGAGCGGTCCCAGAGGTTGTTGGCCGGCTGGCGGTTGCGAACAAAGAAGCCTGCTATCGCCGCCGCCACGACCACCAGCACCAGGATCGCAATCGTCGCCGGGCTGTAGGCGGCGATCAGAAAGATGCCGGCGCAGGGCACGACCGCCAGGGCTCCCGCCCCGGCCAGACGAAGATTGGCCGACAACAGCACAAGAAGGACGACAGATACCAGAAAGACACTGCCGGCGAAAACCAGCGAGTTCTCGAGGTTTTGCGGAAGAAAATGAATGCCGTTCGGAAAGCTGTCGGTCTTCCAGTCACCGAGGATCTGCCGGGCGAAAGTCAGCGGCACGGTCAGGATGGCCAGCCAGATGCACGCAATCGCGCCGCGAGCCTTCGCTTCCTTCCACAAGGCTCCCCCCATGAAGACAACCACCGCAGGCGCCGCCATGGGCGCCCAGATGTCCTGGCAGTAGCGGAACATATTCTCCCATCTCGCGACGACCATCGAGAAGACCGCCCCGACGACCAGCGCCAGGGCACCGGAAATCTGACCGGCGGCGACCAGCCTCCTCTCGGACCAGCGGGCACCTTTCTTCCGCTGCAGGATATCGAGTGTCACCATCGTCGACGTCGAATTGACCAGGCCCGAGATGGTCGACATGATGGCCCCGAGCACGGCGGCCACCACCAGTCCGCGTAGTCCCGAGGGCACGACCGCGGCCACCACCCTGGGATACGCCTCGTCGGTGACGACAAGGTCCGGATTCATCACCCGGTAAATCATTCCGGGGAAGCACGTGGCAAAGGGCAGCAGCAGTTGCAGGCCGCCCGCCAGAAGGACGCCCATCTTGGCGTGCCACTCGTTCTTTGCGCCCAGGCATCGCTGGTTGATGAACTGATTGGTCGCGTAGTACCAGACGTTTGTGGACAGGGCCAGTATGATCAGCGCCGTCCAGGGCACGTCCGCGTCGGTCGACGGCGCGATGAGGTGGGCCCGCTGGCCCTCTCCCAACACGGCGCTGACATTCCAGCCGATTTTCACCATGCCGGCGAAGAAGACGTAGATCCCGCCGCCGAGCAGCAGCACGCACTGGAAGAAGTCAGTCCAGGCCACGGATATGAGCCCGCCGTAGATGGTGTACGCGCCGGTCAACACCGCCAGTACCCAGACGGCGACGTGGCGGTTGAAACCCCACATCTTCTCGACCGCGAAGCCGCCGGTGTAGAAGACGAGGGCAAAATTGGCGAAAATGTAGCTCGCGATGGTCAAATAGGCGTAGAGCGAGCGAACGCCGCTGCCAAAACGCCGCTCGAGATATTCGGGCATCGTGGTAACGCAATTGCGCACATACAGCGGAATGAACACCCACAGCAGGATCGATAAGGAGGGAAAGATGATCCACTCCCAGTTCACGCAGGGCATGCCCAGCTTGTACGCATAGCCCATCTCGCCGACGAACTGCTCGGAGCTGATTCCCGCGGCAATGATGGAGGCTCCGATCGCATACCAGGGCAGCGTGTTGCCGGCGCGGAAATAGTCACCGATGGTCGCCCGCTCGCGGCGGCCAACGGCAAATCCGATCACCATGGTGATGACCATGTAGGCGACCAGGAAGATGAAATCGAGCGTGCCGAACATGGTCTGGGAAGCGATCAACATCCCTGCCTCCTCACAGAAGGTGCGGCCACCTCGGGCTGCGTCGGTCCACGCCGGGCCGACACACGGCAACGAGCCAGGAATGGTATCGGCCGGGGCCGGATTCCGCCAGCCCGAGGTTTTCTGGCACATAGGTTATTCCTGACCGCATCTGTCGCACAATGGCGGCCATCGACGCGCCTGGACGACTCCACACTTGTCTCCGATCCAAGGCTCTGGCTATGCTGTTGACTTGGCCCGGCCGTTGGACGTCGGGTGCGGGGCCATGCGGAAAACAGGCTCTGCCACCCGGCCTGTCGAGGAGTTCTAAAAAATGAACACAAAGACTGTCATGCTGTCACTGATGTGCCTGTTGCCGGGCTGCTCGCTGTTCCCGAGAGACTCGGCGGACAAACAGCCCGAGGCCACGATGATGGGCCTGCCACTGCTGGTGGTTGAGGAGTTCGACCAGCCGTCGCAATGGTGGGAGCTGTACAACCCCAAGGCGTGGGAGTACACCCGCGACGGCGACAGGACGGTCCTGGCCCTGGTCCGCCCCAGCGTCTACAAGCCGCCCTTCCGTTCGCCCGCGGGTATGGCGATCCTGGACGGCGTGATCGTGTCCGACTTTGTCCTCGATGCCTGGCTGCGCTCGACCAAGCCCGATTATCCCCACCGCGACATGTGCCTGTTCTTCGGCTACCAGGATCCGGCGCACTTCTACTACGCCCACTTCGGACTGAAGTCGGACAGCGCGTCGAACAGCATCCACGTCGTCAACAACGCCGACCGCCGTCCGATCGTCAAGACTCGCACCGACGGGACGCCGTGGACCGAGGGCTACCACCACGCCCGCGTGATCCGCCTGGTCGACACCGGCAGCATCGAGGTTTTCTTCGATGACATGACCACACCATCCATGACTGCCGAGGACAAGACCTTCCAATGGGGCCGCATCGGCGTAGGGTCTTTCGACGACGTCGGCAACGTCGACCGGGTGGTCCTCTGGGGCCGCAAGGTCAGGCCGCCGGCAACGCGGGCAGTTGTACCATAGAAGCTGGGGTAAGGGTTCAGCCTTCGACAGGCTCAGGCCAAGGGGTTCAGGGTAGGAGCGGCTTGCAGCCGCGACCCAAATGCCCGCCGTGGCGAGGTTCAGCGAAGAGACTGCGTTGAGCGGCCAGGTACCACGGCTCTGCGTGGACAGGCTCATCCTCTGGCGGAAAGCCGACTGCTGAGTGGTTCTTGAGAACCAACTGCGTCCGCGTCCCAGCGTCGCTTTTCCTTCTCCGGTATCAGTGGCGTCTGCGGCTGAGCACCACGAAGCCGCCGAGTGCCAGCAGGCCGAGACTGGCAGGCTCGGGGACCGGGTCGCCGGAGATGCGCAGGGCCAAGGGATTGTTGGTGCCGAGCGTTTGGGGCTGGAATTTGCTCGCCGGAACGAAATCCTTGTTGACCATGTTGACGCTGCTGATGCCGGCCATGAGGAACTTGTCAAAGGTGCCGAGGTTGGTGCTGCCGGGCAACGCACCGGTCTTCCACCACCAACCGGTGGGCGATGGCAGGGGCCACTTGTAGGCACCGGGGGCCATGATGACCGCGTAATCACCGGCCGGAAGCACGGCTAGGGAGAAGATGGGATTGGCTGGCAATGGCGTAGTGACGGCCGGCAGAGTGGTGTAAGCGAGGACGTTGGCGGCGGTCGCGCCGGGGCCCCACTGATTTACGAGCCACACGCGGGTGATATCCAGCCCCGCCTGCGTGACGGCCCAGTCGGCCGGGGGACTCAGGAACAGATCGATCGAGACGTTGTTGACGTCCTGGTCGAGGGTGAACTTCTGTGCGAGGGTATTCCAACCGGAGTGCCCGAGGATGACCGGTCCGCCGGCGGGCTGGCTGTCGAGTATCACGTCGGCGCGGACGAACTGACACAGTAAACTGACGGCGACGGCGGGGGCAAGCAAGCAGGTCTTCATGCTCTCTCTCCTATCCCTGATCTGCGAATGTCTGCGAAAGGACTCCCGAACCTCTAATACATGGAGTGTATTGCCGGGGCACCGCGAACGCAAGAGAAATCGATAGGGAATCTCATGTGAGGTCCTCCTCCAAACAAATTGATGCCTTGGGCGCTTGTCCAAGTCCTTAAAATGTCCTCGGTTATCGTCTTGGAGGATCAACCGGTTATCGGAACAGCCTTCAAAAAGGGGCAGAGACGGCAGGTACCTGCTTCATCAAAAAGGCGCCCTCGGGGCCACCCAGTAGATGCAGCCCTGTCGACGGGGATCAGAAGAGAGAAGCCAAAGACGACCCGCTATAGCACATCAAGGGGAAAGCAGAGTGCTTGTGAACGATCTTTGATTCCGCTGCCTCCGCTGACTGGTGTTCGAATTCCGATCTGCCGGACCGCCGGACCACTGGCTGCGTCTACGCCCAGAGGTTTCGCAGCCTGGCAGAATCACATGTCATTGACCCCACAACGGCCCCTGGATACGGTTGTTGCTGTTGCCATGACTCCAGCGGAGACACGCCGAACCGGAGAGGTCGTCGCCCGCCGGGCAGCCGATGGCAACGGTCTTCGGATTCGCAATCCTCTGAGGAGTGACTCGAATGGCAATTCAGCATTTCATGGCGATGTGTCTGCTGATTTCAGCACCATCGACCTTGTCGGCCGCGCAAGCGATGGCGGCACAGCGGCCGGCCGCAAAGCCCGATGCCCGGTCCGCGTTTGAACAGGAAATCGAGGCGTTGCGCGAAAGCCTCAACAAGGCCCTGCCTGAGGACCCCAAGACGCTGCGCGACCCGGCCGTCCGGGCCAAGGTGGCTCCTGCGGCGATGCCGATCCTCCAGAAGCTGATTGTATGCCTTGACCGACGTGCCAAGATCGACAAGTCGGCGGTCGGGAATTCGGCGAAATACCAGGTCCTCGCCGTCGCCCTGGGCAACAGCCAACTCAAGACCAGCCTGGCCACGGCCGCAGAGGGCGGCGACCGCGGGGCCAGGATCCAGTTGGCCGGTTCGAAGGTCATCGTGGCCGCCGACGCGCCGCAACGAAAAGCCGCGATCGACGAGTGGGCCGCCTTGCTGGGCACGGAGGGCGTGATTCCTTCCGGCGCGGGGCCGGCACTTCTTGCGGTGTTGTATGCGGGCAACCTCTCCAAGGAGGAAACCAAGCAGATATCCGACGCCGTCGAGAAGCTTCGTGATAAGACTTTGAAGGACACGCTGGACCGGGCAACCATGACCCCGGCCGAGCGACGTGCGGCGTTGAGGGGCAAGCCGCTGGTGCTGGCCGGCAAACTGCTGACCGGCAAGCCCTTCTCGACAGATTCGCTCAAGGGCAAGGTCATCCTGGTCCACTTCTGGGCGAGCTGGTGCCCCTCCTGCCGCGAGTCGCTCCCGGCGGTGAAGGAGATCCGGGGCAAGTACGGGACAAAGGGCCTGGTGGTCGTCGGTGTCTGTTGCGACAGGGAAGTCGGCGCATTGCGGAAGTTCCTCGCACAAAACCGCGACGTCAGTTGGCCCCAGCTCTTCGACACGACCAAGCCGGGCTGGCACGAACTCGCCCGGCAGTGTGGCGTGGACGCTATTCCAGCGATTTTCGTGATTGACGGCAAAGGCGTTGTTCAAAGCGTCAACGGTCGGCGCGAGATGAACAAACTGGTTCCCCTGCTGCTCGACAAGTGAACCCAGCCAAGCCATGCTCTTTCAGAACCCCAAGCGCAAGCGCGGGGCCTTCGACGATACGACCACTTTGCGGTACCGTGGCGTGGGTGCGTGGGTGCCCCATCCCTTTCGCGCTTCGTGAAAGGGGTGGGGGACAGAATCTGAAACCGGAGAACCTCCAATTTGCAGCCATGTAGACCCGACTCAGCCCGCCAGGGCCCTTTGAACCACGAATCACCGCCGATTGCAGAAATGCCGGGATCACCAAGTAGGGCCGACCCGGCTACGCCAGCGGGCTTTGCCGCGGCGAGCGCCCCCGTCGGCCCATCCTCCGTCGTCAAGGCAGACCCACAGGAGATAACGGAGAGAATGGAGAAGACCGCCGCGCCCTTCCCTCCGTTGCCTCCGTTTCCCCATGTTTGAATGCATGTCCGCCGGATTGCCCGAGAATGAGCTGCGCCCCTATCCCGACGTCTGCCTGTGGCGTCAAGAGGAAAGATGTGACCCCGGATGGACTCAGCCCGTGGTCGGTGGCAGGAAGTGGCGGCTATCGTTTCGGAGGTCCAGTTTCATTCAAAGCAGGGCGCGGCGCAATCCTCGCAGGAGCAATTGTCGCATCCACTACTGGTGATGTTTGCGGACGTACCCCCCGGGAAAGCCAAGGAAAGACTCGCCAGTGATCATGTTCCCACATCAATAGCCCTTGTCGAGCGACAACGAACAAGTGTGCCGCGACCCACCTGGGATCATTCTCGAACTGCCGCCAGTAGCCACGGAGTGACATTGTAGCCAAGGGATTTGGCTCATGGCCTTTGCCCGGCTCAATTGCCATGAGCTCGGGCTCGTGTTTGGGATTGCGAGGGTTGTTAGGATCACAGACAACCCAGTAACTGACGCCATCATTGTAGGCGAGAATCCATGCTCGCCCTGGGAGCCGGGTGAACAGTGGTTTGACCGGCAACCCCGGCTCATCGACATGCCATTCCTTCTCGTCGGCGGGGTCTGCACAAGCAAGAAACATTGTGGGTTTCCGGTCGCCGGCACAGAGGACAACCTCTCCACGCAGGTGCTTAGGAAGAACCCAGTCGCCGTCCGTGAGCTTCCTGAGATCGAAGACCTCAAGCCGAAACGGCATCTGTTCCCGGCCGAACGGCGCCCAGGGCAGCTTCTCATACTCAGGAGCTGTTATCCAGGCGACCATATCACCCGATCGCTGCGGTCTCTGAGATGGCTTCAGTTTCTGCCGACGGAGAGTCAAGTAGGTCTTGCGCATCGGCTTCACAGCTAGGTTTAACATCGGAGTGAACCAATACTGGTAACGGCCAGCGCTCAAGGACTCGACCTGTTCCACGATCAATCCCTCGGGGTAGGCGACCCATACCCGTGCTGACTTGTCGTCAAGCTCTGGGCAAGGCACCACCTTGAGCCTGCCATCCAGAGCGACGAATTCGAACCGGGATCGGCTTTCATCCGGCCACCAAAGGGCTATCGTGCCGTCCGAGAGCACCGTCAGGAGACGAAAGTCGTCAGGGCACCGGTGTACCATCCAGGCGTCGGCTCCTCCGACACGCTGGACATAAAGGGTGTGGTGCCGGCGTTTGGCCGCCGTATCATCGACAGTGAACCGATCCCATACGAGCCAATCCTCAGTGGAGCATATGAGACCAGCGGTTGCAGGAGAGATCACTGGATCATCCGTCGGTGGCGTCTCCTCAAGTCCGGCGGGACTGCCTCCGGCCGTCACGGCCATCAGCAACCACGTAATTGGGGCCATAGCGTTGACTCCAGCGGTAACTGGTTCGCCTTACACTGATTCTGGAACAGAGAACGGGACGAGGTTCTTTGTCCTGGCATCTCGTCAATCTTTGCCATCCCACCCACCCCGCCTGTCACCGGCACAACACTCCACTCATCGCAAGAAAAGCGGAACACAGCCTACGCCCACGAGCCGGAGGGTGCAAGGCGTAGAACGAGCGATTAGCTGTTGGCCGTCAGCTCTTGACCCCACGGCATCAGCGTCTATCCGCTCGTTCAGTGGTTTGAGCCGCTGTTCCGGTTCGCTTTTTGTGCCCTTTGAGCTTCTTCGTGGCTAACAAGACCGCCGCCGGCCGGGCAGGCTGTCAGCGATCCGCCGTCAGCCAGACACCGGTGGGGCCGGCTCGGCTCATCTCGCCACAACGAGTCGTCCGCCACGGCGGGCAGGCCTGCGGCGACCTTCATCATTCAGCCTTCAGCCTTCTCCCCCGTGCCTCCGTGGTGCATTTCGCCACGTGGGAACGCAAAAGGCGCCGACGAGGACGTCGGCCCCACACTGGAGCCAGTGTACGCGTTGACTCGGAAGTCTGCTGTTCTCGCCCATCTCGTCGCAAGGCTTCCGCTGTCACAGACCATCAGTCTGTCAGGGCCCTCAGAGCTTCAATATCAGCATCGGAGAGCGGGTACTCCACGTCGTTCCTTGCATTCAGAATCGCCCGCGGCCCTTGTCCAAGGTAGGGTATGAGTGTGCGTCCGGCAACCGTGTAGAAGCCAAACGGAAAAACTCGGTTGACTTCCAGAACGTATTTCTGGCCGAACGCGTTGACTGCCTTCTCGCTGGTGAAGATCGGGAACACCTCACCGGCTCCTTCTCGATATGTGAAAGGAATGATCTCGGCTTCCTCCGAAACCGTCTTGGCGGCCTTCTCGGTCAGCTCGAGAAGCTGATCCGAAGTCATACTTACCGGATCGAGCGAATCCGGTATTGGCAACGAAAGGAAGATAAGCGACGCTTCGGCAAACGATCGAGCGAAAGCCGCTGAATCACCCGATCTTCCCAACTCGATCAGCGGATCCCTCCTCCTCAAAAGACTTCTGATGATACCAAGCATGGGCACCTCCTGCTTGTCGAATTCCACGGACACGCATTCGGCTTATCTCGCTTCGGCCGACCAAAGCTGGGCCGACGGGGGCGCTCGCCGCGGCGAAGCCCGCTGGCGTAGCCGGGTCGGCCCTACTGTCAGGCTCGGAGAGCCCTCCTACATCTTCGCCGCCCGATACGTGACTACCTCGGAGCTGTGCTTCTCAGGAATCGTCAACTGGTACTGCCTCACCAGGTCAGCGCCTTTGGCCCGCACTTTCTGCCCGGTCGCCTCGCTGGTCAGTTCGTACATCACGTCCGCCCTCAGCCCGCCCAGCGACACGTCAACCGTGCGATACGGGCTCTCCGCTCGGCGGAACGCGAGGATCATCCCCTCATCGAGGTCCGGCCGGTGATACTGCGAGGCGATCCATTCGTGGCCGCTGCGTGAATACGGCAGCAGCGGATACCACGCCCCGATCAGCAGGTGCCGCAGGGCCAGGTAGCGGTCAAGCAGCTTCTTGCCACGGGCCTTGTCGAACTCGGGAGCATCGGCAATCCAGCCCATGCACAGCGACGTGGCCATCACCGAATGGAACGAGTAGTCGTCCATCCGGTTGATGTGCCCGACGAACACGTTGTTCGGCAGATACTGGCTCAGCCCCCAGATCTGTGCCTGGTCCACATCGTTGTCGAACCAGTAGTCGCTATCCTGGTGGATGTGCATCCGCATGACCGTCTCCAGGTCGATCCGACGGCCGCCGCTGGCGCACTCCTCGCGCAGGCCGTCCGGCCAGGTCTCGGCGATGCGGTCCCAGTAAGCATACAGCCCCTCAATGTACTTGATCTCGGTGATACCCCGCCGATCCGGGGCGTCGTTGTGCTGCCAGTAGGCCAGCGGGTCCATGTTGAAGTCCTGGCGATACACGCGGAAACCGGGCAAGGCCATGAACCCCTTGACGATGTTGAAGAAGTAGTCTTGCACCTCCTTGCGGCCGAAGTCGGCCAGGAACGTGCCCGGATTCGCCCCGCCGGGACTCAGCACCCAGTCCGGATGCTCCTTGTGCAGCGACGTGCCCGCGACCACGCGTTCCGGCTCGAACCACAGCCCATAGATCATGTTGTGAGCCTTGGCCGCCGTAGCGACCGGCCCCATGCCCTCGGGATAGGCGTCCTTTCGCGGGTCCCAGTTGCCCGCCCCATTCGGCCAGCCGCCGGTGAACCACCCGGCGTCGGTCAGCAAAGCCTCCAACCCCAGCGGGGCATACGCCTTGATCAGCGAGATCTGATTCTCGGCATTGCACTCGTTGAGCCAGCCGCCGCCTCGGGTGAAGCAGGTATTGCAGAACAGGGTCGGCAATGGTTTGGCACCCGATCGCTTGGCCGCGTAGTGCCTGTAGATGAGCCGGCGGAACTGGGCGTTGCTCTCCCGCGTGTCGCCCTCCCAATGCAGAAGCAGCATGCGCGGCATGCGCACCTCTTCGCCGGGTCGGAGCTTGAAATGGGTCTTCTCGATGCCCGCGGCGATATGCAACGAGGGAACCTGCGGGCTGGCCACGCGGGCGGCCCATTGCCCGGACCAGCCGACGGCCACGATCAGCGAGCCCTTGCCCGTCTCGACCTTGAAGAACGGGAAGTCCTTGTTCGACGATCGCCCCCCGCCGCCGCCCAGGGTCTGGGTCTGGCCGGGGGCCATGGCAACCGTGCGAACCTCGAAATCGGTCGGATTGGACGGGGCCCCGTTTGTTCGATGCAGCCGGTACGTTCCGCGGTCGTTGAGCGGGGTGTTGAGGCTCACATCCAGTGACTGGACATTCTCGACGATAGGGGTATCAGCCGAGCCGGTGTTCTCGAAAGTGAGCAGCCACTCGACGGCCGGAAAGTCCGCGAACCGGGTGACCTCCCAGCAGACGCGGAGCCCCGTTTTCGGATCGGTCCACGCGGTCGCCTCGCATCGCAGCGATGCGGGATCACTGCTGTTCCTCGCCGCTGCCGGCGGCGACGCCGAAGTCTCTTTCTTCCATGTCTGCAAGAGATCACTGCTCGACTGGCCATCATAGTTGAACGAGAAGGGATACCGTGAGGCAATGTGAGGCACCACGCCCTGCGGGATCTCATCCAGGCGGACCGTCCTGCCCCCTTGCAGCGTAAGCTCGGCATCGGCCCAGTCGGCGTGGTCACAGATGATCCCGTCGCCCGCATTGTCCACGCCCAGGTTGAGGATGCGCGTGCCCTTGGCGTTCACGTCAACTCGCAGGGGCTCGCTGTCAGCCTTCCTCACCCCACTGCGGAACCGCTCCATCTCGCTCAGCGAAACCGAGAACACAACGGACCCCTGGCCGCCCCTGGTCCGGTCGTTGGCGTCGACACCCGCCCAAGCGGTGAACCGGACGATGGGCGTTGCGGAGAAGATGCGGATACGGCTGTTCGCGTGCGTACCGAGGCCGTGCTCGAAGACGCGATCGCCCAGCGTCAATGGGGTGCCGATCACCGACTTGCCGACTTGCAGCTTCTCGGCGTCCTGTCGGAGGACCTGCATGACTAACTCGCGATCGGGCTGCGGCGCCGCATACGGCAGGGCCTCCAGCAAATCCAGCCACGGTGTCGACGTCGGCTTGAAATCAACGCCGAACACGGCCGCCGACATGAGCAGCACCAGCGTCACTTTCCACAGACCCGCCCTCTTCTCGACGGTAACCCGACTCATCTCGCACTCCTTCAGTTTGTCCGCGAATGACCTCGTCCGTTTCCGTACCGGGGCGGCCCGGAGAGGTCGAAGATACTCCTGGTGCCGGCGTCGCTCGGCCGGTTGGCGGGAAGAGACTCGAGCAAGCCGCCACAGGCCCGGTTTGTACTGACCGCACCCTCCAGGTGGCACATAGGATAACCCGCAGCCGGGGCGCTGCCCACCGCCACCGGAAGTGGCTGTTCTGTTGTTTCCGCCCATGGTGGACTATGATTAGGGCGAAAGGTCGGCCAGGAGCCGGGTAAGGTTCTTGTGACGCGGCCGGCGGGTCCCGTGGACGTTCGACAAGCAACTGCACCATGAGTAAGAGTGAACGCCCTCCCAGACCGGGATTGTCTCCTCTCAGGGCCATCGGGTCGCTCTGGTTTGCCGCCGTCATCCTGCTGTTGCTCAGCGTGGCCATGGCCTGCGCCACTGTTTTCGAATCCGCCCACGGTACCGAGAACGCCCTCGAGCTTTTCTACAAGTCCTGGTGGTTCGAGTCGCTCCTGGTGCTTCTGGGCCTGAACGTGTTGTCCGCAATGATCGTGCGGTACCCGTTCTCGAAGCGGCACATCGGCTTTGTGATGACCCACTGCTCGATCCTGCTGGTCCTGGTCGGAGCGTTAATCACCCAAAAACTCGGTGTCGACGGGCGGGTGTTCATCGTGGAGGGGCAGTCGGAGGAGGCGTTCACTGTCGCACAGGAGACGCTCGCCCTGTCGAGCACGTCGGCCCGGTCGTCGATCGAAATCGATCGTCCCCGAACGACTAGCACGCAGCCGGTCGACATGCCGGGCCTTCCGGCCGTGGTCACCGGCAGTGTCCGGGCGGAGGTCGTGCAGTACGCCCCCGAGAGCAGGGTGCTCACCGACATGGTGAACGATAATCCCCACCCCCAACTGGCCGTGGAGGTGTCTTTCTCTGCCAGCGGCGTTGACGAGCCCGAGTGGATCATGGCGGGGCAGCCGGGCCGCGTCGGCGAGGCGGTGATCGCATGTCGCCAGTTGACCAGCGATGAAGAGCTGCGGCGGCTGACCTCGACCGCTCCCGCAACCCAGGAAGCCGCCAGGGGCCTGGTCCGGATCGAGTATCAGGGCAAGACCCACGATCTGCCGGTCGACGACTTGACGGCCACGTCACAGCCGGTGGCCGACACGGGATTGAGCCTCCGGGTACTGCGGTATCTGGCCGAGGCAAGGGTCGTCGGAGGTCAACTCACAAGCGTCTCCAATGAGCCGGTCAACCCGGCTATTGAAGTCGAGCTCTCCGGCCCGCAAGGCTCCGAGAAGCGGTTCGCTTTCGCCCGCGTTCCCGATTTCCAGGAGACCCACGGCCACGTGAAGAATGCCGAGGTCAAGGTCAACCTGGTCGTTCCGAGGATCGCCGACCAAACGGCCCCGATCGAGATCCTTTGCGGGCCGGGCAACGCCATGCACGTTCGCTTCAGCGTCCGCAACCAGGCGGCTTTTGTGCAGGAGTTGCGGCCGGGCGTGCCGATCGAGACTCCCCTCCCGGATCGCAAGCTCGGCGTTCTTCGCGTCTTCAAGAACAGTCGTGCCCGCCAGACGGTGCTGCCCGGACAACCGGGAACCGGCGGGGCGACACCGGCGATCCTTGTGCGGCTGACCTCAGGGCAGGAAACCACCGAGGCATGGGTTCAGAAGTACCGCAGCCAGTCGGTCGCGCTCGCCGGCCAGTCGTATCTCCTCGATTACGATGACAAAAGCGTGCCGCTCGGCTTCAAGGTAACGCTGGATTCCTTCAGGGTCAGCAACTACCCCGGCTCGAACCGGCCGCGGTCCTACGAAAGCCGCATCACCATCAACGACCCGGCCGCCGGTCGCGAGGAGAGCCGGATCATCAGCATGAACCGGCCGACGACCTATGGTCGCTACACGTTCTACCAGTCGAGCTATCAGCAAATGCGCCAACACATGGCAAGCGTGCTGAGTGTCTCCTGGGACCCCGGCCAGCCGGTGGTGTTCGCCGGCTACGGCCTGATGATGGCCGGTATGCTGGTTGTCCTGGTCACGCGGCTCAGAGCGAAGGCCGCATGGTCGGAACAGGATGAGAGCCTGGATCAATAAGAGGGCCGCCGCAAGATGCACAACGCAGCAATACTGATCCTGGCCTCGTTCGCCCGGATTGCGGTTGGCGCGCAGCCGGTGATCCCCGACTCGCTCGACTTGAGCACGGTTCGAGCGATCCCCGTGCAGCACGACGGCCGGTTCATGCCCCTGGACACGCTGGCTCGCGATATGGTCGAGTCGATCACCGGCAAGGTGCGATGGCAAGGTCACGATCCGGTCGCCCTGCTGCTGGCCTGGACGTTCGATGCGGGCACCTGGATGAACCAGCCGCTGATCAGCATCTCGAACGCCGAGCTTCGCGGCGAATTGCAGCTCCCGGCCGATCAGACCGCCTTCTCCTACCACATGCTGCTCAGCCATCCGCGGCTGCGGCAGCTCATGACTGACCTCGCGAACGTCCGGGGGCGCAAGCTCGATCCGCTGGAGGCCAAGGTCAACGATATCCAGGGCAAGCTGCAATTGCTCGACAACGTTTTCGCGGGTGAAACCATCCGGCTGATTCCGCATCCAACCGACTCGCTGGGTACCTGGCGGCCAATCGAATTGGAGGTCGCGGACAAGGCCGCCGCCGACCCGGTCAAGGCCGCGTGGGCGGCCGTGGGGATCGCCTTCCTGCAGAACGACCCACAGGCGTTTTCCGCGGCGGTCGATCAGCTTCGCGGCGCGCTGGCCGGCCTTCCCAGCGGCTACAGGCCGTCACCGGAGCTGCTCAAGACTGAATTGTGGTACAACCGCCTCAACCCCTTCGGCCTGTCGTGGATCGTCATGCTGATCGGTGCCGTCCTGGCGCTGATCGCGATGATCGCGCGCAAGCGGATCGCGGACTGGCCGGCCATCGCAGCCCTGGTGGCGGGTTTTGCGATCCTCAGCTACGGCATCTGGCTCCGCTGGGGGATCGCCAGCCGTATCCCGGCGTCGAACATGTTCGAATCGCTGCTGTTTCTGGGCTGGGGGACAGCTTTCTTCGCCATCTTGTGGATGTTGTTTTTCCGCGACCGGATCGTACCGCTGACGGCCTCGGCCGCAAGCGCCGTTTCGCTGATCCTCGCGGATCTGCTGCCGATCGACCAGTTCATCCGCCCGGCGCCGCCTGTCCTGATGGACACGGTCTGGATGGCCATCCACGTGCCGATCATCATGGTCTCGTATGCCGTGCTGGCGCTGGCCTGCGTGATCGCCCACGGCCAACTCGTGGTCCTGGCGGTCGAGGCAGGCCGATCGGAAACGGTAAAGGCCATCGACCGACTGCACTATTCTTTCTTGCTGGTCGGGGCCTTCCTGCTGGCCATCGGCATCATCACCGGCAGCATGTGGGCGGCATCATCGTGGGGCCGCTACTGGGGCTGGGATCCGAAGGAGGTCTGGTCGCTCATCGCCTTCCTGGCATATCTGACCATTCTGCACGTCCGGGTGGACCGCGACAGGCCGGCCTCGTGGATGTACGGCCTGGCCCTGCTGCTGACCATCGCGGTTTTCGCCCTGGCGGTGCCAAAGCTGGCCCCGATGAGTACGCTCAAGGTGCTGGCCCTGGCCTCGGCCGCAGGCGCGGTCGCCTTGTTCGCGCTGACCCGCGGCCCGCTGGCCGCCGCCCTCAAGAGCATCATCGCGTTCTGGCTCATCATCATGACCTACGTCGGCGTGAATTACGTCCTCGGCATCGGCCTGCACAGCTACGGTTTCGGGACCGGCGCCGTTGTACACTATCTGTTCCTCGTGGGCACCATCGACCTGATCCTGGTCGCCGTGTGTTGCGGTGTTCACTTCATCAGGAGAGGCTGCGAGACGGCGGCAGGCCGGGTTATCTGATGAAAGATTTCCTGTGCGCAAGAGCGATGGTTCCGGCCCTTTCCTCGATCCTGGCGATCGTGCGCATCGTTCTTGCCGAGCCTGTTGTCGTGCTGCCCTCAGCCGGCCCGCTCGACGCATCACCGCCTGTGTGCTGCACACTGCAAATCCCCCTGATTGACACCGAATCTCCGCCCGGGTTGCAGTTTGAGCAGTCGCCCTGGTCGAGGGCCGCCTGCGTCACCGGCTTCCTGCAGATCGGCGGCCGGAAGATGTCGGCTCAACCGACGTGGACCTATCTGTACTACACGTCCACGACTCTGTGGGTGGGCTGCCGATGCGAGGGCCTGCCCGGCGAGAAACTGAAGACCGAGCTGACCACCCGCGACGAAAGGATCTGGCGTGACGACAGCGTCGATCTCGCATTGAACTGCACGGGCGACCCCGAGAAGATCCGTCATCTTGTGGTCAACGCCGCCGGCACGACTTATGACGCGATCGGCCAAGATACGTCGTGGAACCCGGCTTCCGACATCCGCATCTCGAAGGACTCCGCGGGCTGGTCCGTGGTCATCGGGATCACGTTCAAGCAGCTCGACGTCACGACTCCGCGGCCCGGGGCCACGTGGACCGCCAACTTCTGCCGTAACAGCTCGCTGCGCGAGCTGAGCTGCTGGGTGCCCGTCCTCACCGGGTATCTCGAGCCGGAGCGGTTCGGAAGCATCGTTTTCGGCGGACGCCAGGCGCCGGCCGTCCAGGTACGGAAGCTTGAAGCCATCGGAATCGGCCGCAACGTGTTGCTCACCACCTGCCCGCCCGGGACGACCCTTGTCGTCACCGGGTTCGACAGCCGCTACCAGTCGATCATGAGCCACAAGCAGCCGGCCTCGACCAACGGACCGACCGACTTCAGGCTGGCCGACGACCGCATCTGCCGTGTCGAGCTGGCGATGACCGGCGCGGCTAACGAGAAGCTGTTCTCCGGCTCGTATCCGATGGTGTCTGCTGAGGTGCTCGGGCGACTCAAGACGTTGGCCGGGCACGTGTCCGATGCGAAGGAGATGCTGCCGAAATTCCCAGCGGCTGCCAGGGCGAAGGCCGAACGACTGCTGACCGAGGCGGCGCCGGCACTGCAGGCGGCCCTGGAGTCGGGGGCCTCGCCCGAGAATCGATCCAAGGAGGACTGCCAGCGGCTCGATACCGAGGTCACCGCCCTGCTCAAGCAGCTCGACGGCGTGTGCTGTTATGCCCGCACGCTGGCGGAGTCTCCAGAGGCTGGTTTTGCGGCAGGTTTCGCCGGCCCGATGAGCAAGGTGATGATCAAGGATCACCCCTTCGAGGGGCATTTCGACGACCATTACAGCCTCTCGCTGGCGCGAAACGAGCACGAGGGCTTTCAGACGGTGGTGATACCCTTCGGCCGGGACCTCTCCGACGCGAGCGTGTCGGTCAGCGAGTTGAAATCAGATTCGGGTGCGGCGTTCGACGGCAGGATCGAGGTCTCTCTTGTCGGCCACGTCGATGTCGCGGACAACCCGCCGTACGAGACCGACTACAAGGGCTGGTGGCCGGACCCGCTGCTCAGCTTCATTCAGAAGTGCGACGTAAAGGAAGGCGAGCACGTGGCCTTCTGGATTGACGTGGCTACGCGAACCGGGACAAAGGCCGGTTTGTACGAGGGGACAATCACCGTTTCCGCGCGCGATGTCCGGTCGATCCGGCTGAAGCTGAAGGTGCAGGTCTGGGATTTCGCCCTGCCCGACGGCACCCATCTGCGTAATGCGTTCACCTACAACGAAGGGCCGACCGGCGGCTTCTACAAAGATCGATGGAACGACGAGATGCGGCGGCGTTACCACGACTTCATCCTCGACCATCGGCTCAACATCGATCATCTGTACCGGCACGACTCACCCGATATTGAGCTGCTCAAGTATGGCGCATCGAGGGGAATGAATGCGTTCAACGTCGGCGGCGTTTTTCGCGTGGGCAAGGGAAAAAAGACAGAGCCCAGCCTGCTCGCGTACCTGCGGGAGCTCAAACAGGCGAAACTGTTCGATTTTGCCTACGTGTACGGCTTTGACGAGGTGAGGAAGGAGAAGTTTGCCGAGGTCAAGGAAGTTTTCGGCGAAATCCACAAGCGATTTCCCGGCCTGGAGACGATGACCACGGCCAACGACCCCTCGTTCGGAAAGCGGAGCGGGCTGCGCGACGTGGTGGACATCTGGGTGCCGCTGACGGACCGCTACAGCCTGACCGAGGCCCGCGAGCTTCGCCGCCAGCACAACGAAATGTGGTGGTACATCTGCGTCGTGCCGATTCACCCATATGCCAACTGGTTCGTCGAGTACCCGGCCATCGAGGCCCGGCTGCTCACCGGGGCGATGAGCTACAAGTACCAGGTCGGCGGGTTTCTCTATTACCTGATCAACCTGTGGGAGGGCAACAGGAAACCGATCAGCAAAGGCCCCTACGCCGACTGGGATCCCGGCAGTCTCGTTAACGAGGAAAAGAAGTACACCGCCAACGGCGATGGCAGCTTGTTGTGCCCCGGCCCCGACGGCCCGCTGTCCACCATCCGGCTGGAGAACATCCGCGATGGTTTTGAGGACTACGAGTACCTCTGGCTGCTTCGTGAAACCGTCAAGAGCGTGGGCAAGCTGCCGCCTACTGCGACCACGGGGGATTTCATTGCTCGCGCCGAAACCCTTCTGGCCGTGCCGGACCAGGTGGTAACCAGCACCATCAACTACACGCGGACACCAAAGGACCTTGAGGAATTCAGAACGCACCTCGCCGAGGCGATCATCGAAGGGCATGCGTTGCTGCGTTGACGGAGGCGTAACGGCTGGCCCGCCCGGACGCACAATACTGTGTTCCCGCTGGCCCAGGCGTCATTCCGCTGGCCCCAGAATCACTTCTGGGGCCTCCGCGGCAGAGGACTCCTGTCCTCATTGTCTCCGTGCACGGAACAGATTCCGGTAGCGAGGCGGTCCGGAAAGGATTCCGGACCGAGCGGGAACGCTCTCACGTTTCGCTCGGATCTGGTGTGACGCGGAGGGGCCGACAAAGGCGCTCTCCGCTGCAAACCCCGCTCGCGTAGCCGGGTCGGCTCTACTTGAGGCGGACGCGGGCGTAGCGCAGGTTCAGCGAATCGCTCCCGGTTCCGAACAGGTCAAGTATCTCCGAGGGCTCCGAGCCTCCGCGCGGAGTATTGGTGAAGAAGCATTGGAACGGGTTCTTGAGGGGCACGAGGATGAACGTCGGCTTGTCGCCCGGGCGGCCGATTCGAGCCACACAATTGCCGAAAACACCGGCGCCGGCCTCGTCGGCCCTCGTGCCGGCCGTCACCACGCACAGTTCACCGCCGGGCAGTGCGTGAAAACGCGCATAGGACGGCGACAGTCCCGGCTTCCCCTTGGCGGGGCTCTCGGCCAGGCTGGTCTTCGACTGGACCTTGCCGTCCCTGATGATCATGTATTCGAGGTGCGTGGTCATCGGCCTACCGGGGAAAAAGCGGTCGCGGATCAACTCGCTCTGGTACGGCCGTCTGAGATACAGCACGTGGGCGGCCCCCTCCCTGTCGATGTGGAGGTCCAGGTTACTGACGTGGCCGCAGGTCTGCTCGACCGTTTCGATCTCGACCGGAGGTACGAACGGCTTCGACGAAACGTCGGGGGTGTACGTGTGGAAGAGACGCCGGAACACGTAGTCCCACTTGCTGCCGGTCTTCTCCGACTTGTACTTGCGCCATTCCTCGTTGGGCTCGACGATGTCGCCGATGGCCATGACGTGTGCGGCCCGGCCGCGCAGGGCGACCTGCGGGTAGCACGCCCGGATCGGGAACTCGATCCTGCCCCGAGCCTCCCACTTTCCGTCCTTGCTGCGAAAAGAGACAAACTGGGCCCCGCTCTGTGCGTTGATGTTCAGCAGAAGCAGTTCCCCGCTCTGCCCGTCGACGGCAAAGCCGCGATACGAATGATCCGTGAAGTATGTCCCCTCGGCCCAGGGAGGCTCGTTGACCCGAGGCGGCGTCGCCAGGTTCTTCGGGTCGAACTCCAGCACCAGTGGCTTGCACGGGCCGTACTGCGTGCCGGGCGGCTGCGTCGAGGGGTTGACGGACAGAAAGACGGGGCCGGCCGGAAAGATCCCGATCGGGCAGGGCTCGCGATGACGGAAGTCCTTCTCGCTCTGTTCCAGCTTCCAGCCCGCGGCCGTGCGGTGCCACAACTGCCAGCGCGTATTGCACAGCGGAGGCACATCCTTGCCCGTTTCAATCGTCGAGACGAACACCTCGTCGCCCTGCCGGGCGATCAGCGGGGCGCCGTAACACCACAGCGGCCCCGCGCCGTTGTTGGCCGGGGTGTATGAGGTAATTACCTCCTCGACCTCAACCTTCGGCTGCACCTCAGCGAACAGCCGAGAACCGCCCAACGCCAGTAATACAATCGCAGCTACCTGTTTCATTTGACAGCTCCCGATAGAAGTGAAGCCAAATGGCGACCAGCCGACGACGCGCAATTGTCGCATGGCTCAGCCCGGTCTGCAAGACACCCCGCATTCCAGCACAACTGTTCACATGAGCACGCACACTATTGTAGAACACATTGCCCCATTATAGTATTTGAACAGAGGTGCTGTGTATGCACCACGGAGGCACGGAGAGCACAGAGCCTGCAGCCCGTTCCTCCGTGGCCTCTCCAAGGTCATTGTGCAGCGGGCTTCGCCCATCAGGAAGGAGTTCATCATGTTGTTATACGAAGAACTGACCGGTCGCATCCTGGCTGCGTGCATCGAGGTGCATCGCGAGCTTGGCCCCGGGTTGCTCGAATCGGCATACGAGGAGTGCCTGTGCCATGAATTGAATCTGGCGACAATCCCATTCGAGCGACAACTCCCTCTTCCTGTCGTCTATAAAGGCCTCCGCCTGGATTGCGGTTACGAAATGGACCTGGTGGTCGACCAGAGGGTCGTAGTGGAACTGAAGGCGGTCGAGAAGCTCCTGCCCATTCACGAAGCCCAACTGATGACCTATCTCAAGCTGGGCGGCTACCGGGTGGGCCTGCTCATCAACTTCAACGTGCCGGTACTCAGAGACGGAATAAAGCGCATCGTGCTCTGATTCGTCAACCCGCCGCGGCGGCACAGGGACCGCGGAGTACGCTTCTCGGCTTTCTCCGTGCTCTCTGTGCCTCCGTGGTGCTTTATTTCCTTATCCTTCGCAGTTCCCACGGTAGGCCGGTCAAGCAGACGGTGCCGCCAGAGCCCCGAGACCAGCGAAAGAGTCGGTCACCGCTGGGCCAGCGTCCGGATCTGGGCCTCATCCAGCACGCCGCTGTAAAACGAGAGCTCGTCGATACAGCCCCGGAAGCCATAATCCGGGTCGTCAGCGGGTTCCGTATACGCGCCGATCCGCAGCGGCAGGTTGGTTGCGGCCAGCGTGGCCGCCATTTCCCGACTGCCGGTCATCTCTCCGTCGAGATACAGCGTCAGCGTCCTGCCGTCGTAGGTCACACAGAGATGCGTCCAGCGGCCGGCCTCCAGATCGCCCGCATCCAGGCAGTCGCTGTGACCGATGCACGAACGGACCGCGCCCTGGAAATACTGTATCAGGTATCCATCCGCATCCCAGATCCCCTTGCTGAGCAGCACGGGCATCTGCCCGTTCTTATCCCAGGGTGCGGGCCTGACGAAGAACGCGATCGAAAAGGGGCCCGCGAAGGCCACCGGCTTGGCCGCGTCGGTCAGCTTCAGGTAGCCGCCTTGTCGCAGATCGAGGGCCTTGCCCTTGACGCCCTCGGTCTGCCTGGCGTTGCCGATCACCTCGCCGATGTCTCCGAGAGGCCTCTCGAAATCGATTTTGAGCACTTCCCTGGCCGGAGGGCCGCTCGCCGAGGGCTCCGGTTTGTAGCTCGGCTGAACAGGGCCGGCCGGTGGGCCGATGACGATCACCCCTGCCGGTAGTGGAACCGCATCCTTGGGACGATCGGACCCCGATGCCACAAGCTGCCACTGCCACGCACCGAGTTGAAACGGGCGGAATACCGCGCGGTGGTATGCACCGCCCAGCCGCAGCATCGGCAGAGAAACCTTGTCAGCCTCGCTGGCGCCGAGGGGCGTTAATTGGATGGAAAACGATGTATCCGTTTTGTGTGGCAGCAGAACAGCATCAAAACACGCAGCCTGATCGGCGCCAATCCGGTTTGGCACCGGATACACCCTCAGGACCTCCGGTCCCGTCCACAACTCCGGCCCCCGCACGTCCGGCAAGGGCCGCCCGAGCACATAGGCAATGCGCTCCACAAACGCGGCATAGAAACGCCCATAACGGGCATTGGCCGTCGCCAACATACCCAATTCGCCGCGCGTGCGACATGTCATGGCCAAGGCCTGGAATGCCGCGCGGAACTCGCACTTCTCCAGATCGAGGAGCACGGACATCGCGTCTATGCCGGCCGACTCCGTTCGACCTTGCTCCATAAGCCGCTCGGCCTGGCGCAAACGCCGTTCCAGCGGCGCCGAATCGTTCCAGATCTCCAGTCCCACCCGAGCACGGTAAACGAGCCACCGGATCATACACGCTAAATCCTGGTAATTGGCGGCATAATTGAATTGCCCCTTGCCCATGGCAACGTAGCTGCGCTCCATCAGATCGTTGGCGATTTTCTCCAGTTCCGGGAATCGCTCGACAATCGGCAAGTGTCCCGCACGGTTGGGATCGCGGCCCTTGTCGGCACTGCCCGACCTGACGAACCATGTGAACGGCGTCGAGCATTCCACGCAGCCGACGGCCCCAACGTACTGCGGCCCGAACTCCTCGAGGCGCAAGTGTACCTTCGCCATCCACTCGACGTCCTGCGGCCCGTACTTGTCTCGAGCGTAACCTCTGAAGAAGTCCGGCGCCGTGAGCTGCGAATTCCAGCCAAAGCGATAGAGATAACCCGCGACATCCTCAACGTTCCGTGTTCGCCAGTGGATGCCCAGCGCGCCCTGGCAGCCCTTCTTGACCGTGTCCTTGAGCAGCGGCTCGAAGGCCGTGGTGTTGGTCTGCGGGCCGGTCTGGTCGCAGCGGGCATGGCCGCCGTCGGATTCGAACCAGGGGATCGGCCACCGCTCGCGGGTGGGTTTGACCTTGCCGTAAACCTCCGCGACGTGGTCCTGCAGGCGCGGCTCAATGTTGTCCAGGGCGGAGAAGATCACGTCATCGGGCACGGTCTTGTCCAGGCCTTCGTAAAGGCTCGAAAACCGCATCCAGGCGTCGCCGCCCCACCCGCTGACGATCAGGCGAACGTTCGGAGCAAGCTCCGTGAGCGTCCTATGAGCCAGCACAACGTATTCCGTGATGCGCTTGGCCTCGCGAAGATCGTGGTCCGGCCCGAGATACGCGAACGCTTCCTTGATCCTGCCGTCCGGTACGATGGTTTCGTCGTTGGGCGCGCCGGCCACCCAGTTCCCGGCCTGACCCGCGGTGCCGCGTCCCTCGCTCTGCCATGCCCAGAAGTAATCCAGCGGATACGTCGCCAGCGTGTGCGCCAGCCGCTTGCGGAACTCGGCCTGCACCTTCGGGTCGCCCGGATTGCCGGTCACTTCCCAGCCCAGGCAGGTCTTGATCCCGCGCTGTCGTGCATAGGCCAGGGCCTCGGCCATCATCTTCTGCTGCAATTTCGTGGTGCGTCCGGGCGCGAACGTCCACGCTTCTTCGATGCCCACCTCGCAGCCCCACTCGCCGCGATCGAAGAACAGATCGGTGCCGAACAGGTGGTCCTTGGTCGTCATGGCGTGCGGCGACCACCAGCGATGGGGCGAGATGGTGGTCATCAACGGGCCGCCCATCTTCACGGTTGTCTTGGTGATGTCGTAGCCGCCGAACGGCTCGTGATCGTAGGCGTGGAAACCGATGAAATTGGCTTTCTGTTTGGCCATCTGGCTGAAGAACGTTTTGTAGTCCTGCGGGTTCCAGGCGGTCGGGCTGTTCATGAAGTTGAACCACGGCAGGTTGCCGCGGATCTTCAGCGCCGGCTTGCGGGCGGCCTCGACAGTCTCCACCTTCATCTCTGGATCGGCCTTGGGCAGAGCATCGCCGCCCAGGTAGAAACCCACGCCCCAGCTTTCGATCAATTCGTAGGCCGCCCAGAGCGTCGCGTGATCAGAAGCCCCTTGGATGATCTGCCGGCCGTCGGCGACGTACAGGGCGAAGTTCTGAGCCGGATCCGGCCCGTCGGCCGGCACCTCGCCGCCCGGGCCGCTGCGAACGACAATCACCGGTCCGCCTGCGTCGGTCTTGGCATTCAGCAACGGCCAGGCGCCCGTCAACTGCAAGACGTAGATGCGGATCTCGTGGGCCGCGAGCTTGACCATGGGCCCGGCGGATTCACCTACGTGGACCGTCACGTCTGCCAGCCGGTAACTCGCCCCCGCCGCCGGCAACGACATGGCCACTACCGCAATGCCCGCCGTCGTCAACCATCGCATCCGGGTCATCTCTACACCTCGCCTACCTTCAATCGGTCAGTCAGCTCAGCCGTACATGCACAACTCCGACGGGGGGCATGGTTAAGTCCGCCGCGGCGGACACCGCCATGTCTTTCGCCCCTCGACCAACATCCTGGAAGTCGGTCTTCCGATCGGCCCGCACCAGCATATGCGGCCACGCAACCTGGTCAAACCGCCCCCGAACCGCCCTCGACCAACCAGAACTGCGATTCTCCGGCACAGGGACTGGTGAATACCGACCGCCGACGTGACTGCCCGACGCCGACGGCGCTTCGATCAAGCCCTCGTTGAGTAGACTGAATCATGCCCAGCCGACAGAAGTGCACTTGTGTCGCGACCTTCGCTCTACCGGTGGCTCTCACCACGTGCACAAGTTACCGCCTCGATCTCGCCGGGGACGGTGGGGCCAAGGTAGTCATTGTTGTTGCCGAGAATGCCGTAGCCTCGGAAAAACACCTGCCGAGGAGAAGCTGCGGGCGTCGATGCCGGCCGGGCCGCTGTGGGAGGCTATGCTGCGCGTACACCCTCCACTACGCTGATTCCGGCGGCGGTCGGAATCACACGCTTCAGCCTCAGCCCTGCCTCGCAGAACAACCGCCGGACCGCATTGGAAACGGGGCTCGATCCTGTTAGACTATGCGTTTGCGAACTGGGACCGGTCGCGGGGTATTCCGACAAATACGCGTGGTTGTCGGCGTAACGGCGGGCCGAGTCCCCTGACCCGATGGCTTTCCGTGGACAGCAAGGCTCCAGAACCAACCAATCGCCAACTGCTGAAGTGGATGTTCAGCTTCCTGCGCCCGGTCAAGGGCGTGGTGGCCGTCGCCTGCGTGCTGCTGGCCCTGTGGACGGGGGCGGAAATCGCCGCCGTGCGCATCACCGCCCTGGCGATCGACCAGATCAAAGTCATCAACCTCAGCGAGATGCGCGCCGCCGGCATGTGGGAGTGGATCACCGGCGGTTACCCCGAGGCCGCCGGGCTGCGGCGGGTGATCCTGATGCTCGCCGCGTTCACCCTCTCGGTGGGCGTGGTCAACTTCTTCCGCGAGATCACCAACGCCCGGCTGAGCATGGAGATGGTCTTTTACATCCGCGAGGCGGTCTACGACCGGCTGCAGCGGGCGGGGTTCGGCTTCCACGACGCCATCTCGACCGGCGAGCTGATCAACCGCTCGCTCAGCGACCTGCAGAACGTGCGGGCGTTCATCAATTCGGCCGTCCTCATCACCTTCGAGATCGTGCTCATCGTCGGGGGCTACGTCATCCTGCTGCTCTGGCGGTCGCCATGGGTGGCGGGCCTGGCCCTGGTGCCCCTGCCGATCTGGACCTGGTACATCATGCGTTTCAGCCGCCGAGCCCAGCCCGCCCTGAAGACCGCCATGGAGGCCGGCGACAAGAACATCTCGATCCTGGCCGAGAACATCGCGGGCGTCCATGTGATCAAGGCCTTCGCCACCGAGCCGCAGGAAATCACCAAGTACGGATCGAGCTGCGACGATTTCTTCGCCAAGGTCATGTACCGCATCCGCCTGTTCGCCAATTTCCTGCCGGTGATGCGGAGCATCGCAACCGCGTCGCACCTCACCCTGTTCCTGGCGGCGGGCATCCTGATCATCCGCGGCCGGCTGAGCGCCGGTGATATCCTGATGCTGGGCGCGGCCATGCACGCGATTCTCGTCCGCCTGCAGCAGGTGTCAGTGATCAACGATCAGTATCAGAACGCGATGGTCTCCGGCCGCCGGCTGTTCGAGATCCTCAGCGCCTCGCCGTCGGTCGGGGAGAAGCCCGACGCAAAGCCCCTGCCGCCCGGGCCGGGCAGTGTCCGGTTCGAGAACGTGACTTTCGGCTACGACGCCGATTCGCCGGTCTTGAGGGACGTGACCCTCGAGGTGCCCGGCGGCACCGTGGTGGCCATCGTCGGGCCGACCGGATCGGGCAAGACCACGCTGGTCAGCCTGATCGCCCGGTTCTACGACCCTCAACGAGGCCGGGTGCTCATCGACGGCACGGACGTCCGCGACGCGACGCTCGACAGCCTGCGCCAGCAGGTCGCCTACGTTTTCCAGGAAACGTATCTGTTCAGCGACACGGTGGATGCCAACATCGCCTACGGCCGTCCTCAATTGACCGGTGCCCACACCGAGACCGCCGCCCGGCTGGCCCAGGCCCACGAGTTCGTCGAGGAGCTGCCGCTGGGTTACCGCACGATGCTCGGCGAACGCGGCACCACGCTCTCCGGCGGCCAGCGGCAAAGACTGGCCATCGCCCGGGCTCTGCTCGCCGAGCCCCGCATCCTGGTCCTGGACGACGCCACCGCTGCCGTTGATCCGGAGACGGAGAATGACATCCACCGGGCCGTAAGGCTGATGATGCGCGACCGCACCATCTTCGTCATCGCCCACCGCATCAGCACGGTCAAGACCGCCGACCTGGTAGTGGTGATCGAGGACGGGCGAGTCGCCCAGATGGGCACGCACGACCAGCTCCTGGTCCAGGACGGCCACTATCGGCAGATCGTCAACGGCCAGTTGTACGGTGACATCCGCGAGAGCGATGAGGATGCCCCATCGCACATGAAGCGGATGCGCGAGTTCTTCGAGCGGAAGGGCAAGGCTGCCACGGCAATGGCCCAGAAAGAGCAAGAGGCCCATGAGCCCTCAGCGTGAACCAGCCGCCGATTCGCAGACGAAAGACGGCACCGCTCAAGCCGGAAGCGGCCGGGCATCAGACCAGGCCGCCGGCCGGGCGACGCGACGCATGAAGCTCCTGCTCCGCGCCCTTCTGCGCCCCGGTCCGCGCCAGACCGAGCTGATCACCGAGGATGGCGATCAAAGCTATCGCCCCATCGACCTCAAGCTCATCCGACGGCTCATGGGGTTCCTCAAGCCTTACCGGCGCCGCTATGCCCTGGGCATCTGCCTCGGCGTGATCATGGTCCTGCTCGACCTGCAGTCGCCGCTGTTCATCAAATGGATGGTCAACTACACGACCAATTTCGTGACGGGCCATCTCGACCCCATGCCGTCCCAGGCCGGCGCCTCGATGAGCGTCGCCAAGATCGTCGGCCTGTGGGCCTGTTGTCTTGCCGTCGTGCTGCTGCTGGAGCGCAAGATCATCCTCATCATGGCCGACGCTGGCGAGCGGGTGCAGTTCGACATCCGCCGGTGCCTTTTCGGCCACCTGCAGGAACTCTCGATGAGTTTCTACGACAAGACCAAGTTCGGCCGGATCATCAGCCGCTGCACCAGCGACGTCAACAGCCTCCGCGAAGTCAACGTCTGGGGCATCCACACCGTGGTGCAGAACACGCTCATGATCTGCTTCGCCGCCGTCATGCTGCTCAGCACCAACTGGCGCCTCTTCCTGGCGGTGGCCTGGCTCAGCCCAGTCCTGTTCACGCTCAACCGCCTTTACCGGCGCAAGGCCGCCCTCATGCACCAGCGGGTGCGCGAGGGCTACACCAGAGTCTCGACCAACCTGGCCGAGAACATCACCGGCGTGCGCGTGGTCACGGCCTTCGACCGCCAGACGTTCAATCTCGGCGTCTTCAACGTGCTCCAGTACAACAACACCGCCAACAACCTCCGGGCCGCCCGCGTCAACGGCATTTACCTGCCGCTGCTGAGCTTCGTGGGCTTCTGCGGCCGTGCGATCATCCTGCTTTACGGCGGCTACCTGGTGGCCACGGGACGCATCCTGCGCATTGACGAGGGCGTCGGCTCGGTGGTCGCGGCGTTCCTCTACTGGGACCGCTTCATGGGCCCGACG
>CAZPIO010000054.1:0-46374 GCA_964586235.1 uncultured Planctomycetales bacterium | reverse complement strand
GTCTGGACAAGGATTCGATCACACGCAAAGTCTACCTCGGCGATGCCATCGACCCCGACACCTTCCTCGTGACCAACATCGGCGATCAGACATTGAATTACGAGGTCGGCGACGACGCGCCCTGGCTCGAGGAAACTCCCTCCGGCGGATCCTCCACGGGCGAATCGGATATTATCACCGTGGACTACTTGACGAGCTTGCTGGCGATCGGAGAATACTGGGCCACCATCACCGTTAGGGGCAACGCCTACAACGGTCCCCAGACCATCACGGTTCATCTGGTCGTCGACACGGTCACGCCTGATTTCGATCACGACAAGGATGTCGACCAGAATGACTTCGGCCACCTGCAGGAGTGCTTCACCGGCCCAGGCATAAAAGTCTCGAATCCCGAGTGTCTGGACGCCTGCCTCGACACGGACGAAGACGTGGACAGCGAAGACTTCGCCATTCTGCAAGGCTGCCTGAGCGGCACTAACGTCCCGGCCGAGCGCGACTGCGCCGGCTGAGGGCATGCCGCGGAATAACCGGTCTCACAATCGTCTCCTCCGGCGATCCCGAATCCTCGATCGTCAATCGCCGCGACAATCTTATGCGCCGCCGGCGCAGGAGACGCTCATGACTGGTTCTGTTTCCACCGGCTCGGCATTCTGCCCGAGATCGCCTCGGGTCTGGAGGCCGCAACGACCACAACAACGGCGGACAAGTGAAGAAGAAGCCGGGCTGCAAGTCCGAGCCTGCCGAAGGAGCGAGCTCAAACGATATCACGTGTTGATCAGCCGGCGTTGGTGACGCGGAGGACTTCTTCGCAGGTGGTGTGGCCGGCCCGGACCTTGTCCCAGCCGTCCTGGCGGAGAAGCCGGAGACCGTTTTGCATCGCCACATGTCGAATACGGCCGGCCGAGCCTCGCTGGACGACCAGCTCGCGCAGCTCGTCGTTCATCAGTAACAGCTCGTAGATGCCGATACGGCCGCGGTAACCGACCCGACGACACTCACGACACCCCAGGCCGCGGTACAGGATCTCGCCCTTGTCGAGCTGGAAATCCTGCGGCAGCGCGTCGCGGTCAGGTTCGTAAGACTCCTTGCAGTGCGGGCAGATCGTCCGAACCAGTCGCTGGGCCAGGATGCATTCCACCGAACTGGAAACCAGGAACGGCTCGACGCCCATGTCGAGAAGACGCGTGGTCGCACCCGATGAATCGTTGGTGTGCAGCGTGCTGAACACCAAGTGGCCGGTCAGTGACGCGTTGATCGCGACCTCGGCCGTCTCGCGGTCGCGGATTTCGCCCACCAGCACCACGTCGGGGTCGTGACGCAGGAACGAACGAAGGGCCCGGGCAAAGTTGAGCCCGATCTTCTCGTTGGTCTGCACCTGATTGATGCCGTCGAGGTAGTACTCGATCGGGTCCTCGATGGTCAGAATCTTGATCTCGTCGGAAACGATCGTGTGCAGTGCGGCATAGAGCGTGGTTGTCTTACCGCTGCCCGTCGGGCCGGTCACCAGGATGATACCGTGCGGCATCCTGATCATCCGCTCGAACTGGGTGAGGACCTCCGTCTCCATACCCAACTGCTGCAGCGAGAGATTGATCGACTGCCTGTCCAGAATACGCATGACCACCGCTTCGCCGTAGCCCGTCGGAATGATCGACACACGGAAGTCGATCTCGCGCCCGTGGATCCGGGCCTTGAAGCCGCCGTCCTGGGGCAGGCGCTTCTCGGCGATGTTCAGGTTGCTCATGATCTTGATGCGGCTGATGATCGCCGCCTGGAAACGCTCGATCTTGGGCGGAAGGACCGTGTTCTGCAGCACGCCGTCGATGCGGTACCGGATCTTCAGGTCGTGCTCGTACGGCTCAATGTGAATATCGCTGGCCTTGTCGCGAATGGCTTCAGTGAGGATCTCGTTGACCAGCCGGACGACCGTGGCCTCCTGGGCCATCTCCACCAGGTCGCCGTTCTCGTCGACCGACTCGCTGAGCAGCTCGACGTCTTCTTCTTCCGGCTGCTCCTCGATCATCTCGTCGATGGTCGAGCCGCCGACGCCGAAATACTGGCGGATCAACCGCTGGATCTCGGAGGCACTGGCCAGCTTGGCCTCGACCTTCAGGCCGGTGAGCATCCGCAACTCGTCCAGGGCGGTGAAATCGAACGGATCCGCTGTCGCCACCCGGAGGGTGTCGGCGGTCTTCTCGATGGGAATCAGCCCCCGCTTGTGCACCAGCCGCGTGGGCATGATCTTGAGCAGGTCTTTGTCAATGGTGACCTGTGTCAGGTCGACCACGTCGATGCTCATCTGCTCGCCGAGGACCTCGAGCACTTCGCGCTCTTCGACGAACCCCATGCGAACCAGGATCTGATCGACACGTTCCTGGGGACTCTTCCTCGCCGCCAGAGCCGCTTGAAGATGCTCCGGTCGGATCTTGCCCTTCTCGACCAGGATTTCACCGACGCTCACGGATCAGTCCCCGTCAATACGACGAAAGAACTCCTGTTCCGATCTCACCACTCTCCGGAGCTGCCCTTCATCCAAGGGCACAGGCGCACCGCCCCCCCAGAGACTCTGTATAGCTTATAAACCGCATCCCAAAAAAGGTTGCGTCCGTCACCCCGAAAGCCTTCAATTTCACATGACGATAAACCGTCTCGCCGACAACTTCACCATCGTCCTAAACGATAAGTACTTTAACTACAAGATATTAAAAAACAGGCTGTCACATGACCGGGCACCTTACTATCGGGCGGGAACCGGTTCCGGCTCGACTACCCGTGGCTCAACAGGTCCGGTATTATGCTGCCCTGAATTGAGTTATGACGAAGGACGGGACCATGCTGGCACGCAGAATTGGCTCTTGGACGCCCACGGCTCTGCCGCTGATCATGGTATTGGTCCTGACTATCGGCTGCGTCGGCCAAGGCCAAAGTGTCACCGGTATCGTGCCGACCGACTGGCCAGCCGGGATGCCGATGCCCGTCGAGGTGCCCCTCCCCGAAACGCCTGAGGCGGCTGGACTTGGCAGTCCGCACAAGCGCATGCTGGTCCGCGTGAGCATCGCAGGGGAGCCGGCGACCGTCATGCCTGCGGACATACATCAGGTCGATCCGCCGGGTCGAGGACGGGCTGTTATCCTGCGCTTCCTTCTCAACCTGAAGCAGCCCGACCTCGGTCGACCGATTGCCATCAGGATCCCCACGACGCCGGGGCGAATCGTAGATGCAGCCATAACAAGTAGATACGAAGAGCCATTCCTGCACGTGACGGCTCCGAACAACGCACCGATCCTGTCGTACTGGCATGGGTCCGCCGACTCCAGGAACGCCAAAAGGTATCCCCTGAATGACTTCATCCATCCGCTGATCGGCCTGGACGGCGAGACGCTCACCGCCGCTTCCCCTGGTGACCATGTGCATCACCGAGGCGTTTTCTGGGCTTGGGTGAGAACCGAACGGCATGGGAAGTGGCGCAACGAATGGTGGATTCCAAGGGACTTCATCGCCGAGCCGGGCCGCCTCGACCACGATGAGGCCGGCCTGACCTCCTGCCGATTCAGAGCCGAGCACTTCTGGGTCTACCGACCGGCCGAGGCCGCCCCGAATGAGCGATTCGTACAGGAAATCGTCGATTGCCGGGCATATGCCGCCTCCGCGGACGGCCGTGCGGTAGATGTGGATCTGACGCTGACCGCCCTTGTAGATGGCATCCGAATTGGCGGCCAGACGGACCTCAACAAGGGATACGGAGGCATGACCTGCCGGTTCGCGGCGGCTACCGACGTGCGGATGGAGAACGACCGCGGGCTGATCGAGTCGACAAGCCTCAATCACGTGGTCGCCAGTTGGGTCAACTGGACCGGCAGGTTCGTTGGCCCCGACGGCAAGCGGCAGGCCCACCGGAGCGGAGCGGCCCTGATGGTCCACCCCTCTCACCCCGCTTACCCCCCGGAATGGATCGTCCGGGCTTACGGGCCGGTAGGTCTCGCCTATCCAGGGCTTGAGATGATTGAACTACCCAGGGGTAAACCGCTCCACCTGCGTTATCGATTCTGGATCCACCGGGGTGGGGCGACTGAAGGCAAAGTCCCGGAGGCATACCGGGCTTACTGCGCCGACTGGAAATGGAGAGCCGAATAGGGGCCGACCCTTACACTTCCAGGCCATCCTCGCTTATCATTTGCAGCCCATCCCTTGATGAATGGGACACAGGAGATACAGCTTTGCCCACGCCAAAACGGATCGCTCACTACGTACCCAGCACGCACTGGGACCGCGAATGGTACGAGTCGTTTCAGGATTACCGCTTCCGGCTGGTCAACCTGATCGACGAAGTCCTGGACCTGATGAAAGCCAATCCGGCCTTCAAGTACTTCCAGATGGACGGACAGTCGATCATCATTCAAGACTATCTCGAGATCCGGCCGGAGCGCGAAGCCGAGATTCGCGAGCTGGCCGGCAGCGGCCGACTCAAGCTCGGTCCCTGGTACGTCCTCCCGGATGAGTTCCTCGTCAGCGGAGAGTCTATCATCCGCAACTTGCAGACGGGCATGCGATTTTCGCGGCAATACGGCGAGCCCTCAAAGGCCGGGTTCATGTGCGACATGTTCGGCCATACCTCGCAGATGCCGCAGATCTTCCTGGGTTTCGGCATCGACAACGCCCTGCTCTGGCGCGGGGTCAACGAAGTGACGCACGGCGGGATGTTCCGCTGGCAGGCGCCGGACGGCAGCGAGGTGATCGTCTACCGGTTCAGCCCGCGCAGCGGCTATTGCTCGTATGCCTTCCGGGTCCGCCGGTGCCATCAGCCCGATGTGCCGTTCGACCTCGAGACCGCACTGAAGGATTTCCGTGAGTACCTCGATTTCGAGACCGGCCGCTGCCCAACCAACGCCCTGCTCGTCTTTGACGGCGGCGACCATATGGAAATCGAGCCTCGCACCCTCGAACTGATGAGCGAGGCCAACAAGCGTTTCAAGGATGTCGAAATCATCCATTCCACGCTCGACGCGTTCCTGGACGAGGTCCGCAAGCAGCGGGACAGAATCACCAGGACCTTCAAAGGCGAACTGCGCAACCCGGCGGTGCAGGGCGACGAACAGTGGCTCATCCCCGGCACGCTGAGCAGCCGAATCCATCTCAAGCAGGCCAACGCCCGCTGCGAGAACGAACTCTGCCTGTGGGCCGAGCCCTTCAGCATCTTCGCCGTCCAGACCGGCCGGCCCTACCCCGAGGCTTATCTGCAGGTCGCCTGGCGGCACCTGCTTGCGAACCACCCTCACGACTCGATGTGCGGATGCAGCATCGACCAGGTCCACAAGGACATGGCCTACCGCTTCGACCAATCGCATCTCATCGCATCGCATGTGACCCGTGACGCCCTGCGTCACATCGCCGAACGCGTCCGCCTGCCGGAGATGGGCGAAAAGGACATGGCTTTAGTGGTCTTCAACGCCGGTGGTGAAGCCATCGATGCGCCGGTTGACCTGACGCTGCGGTTCCCGAACGACATCGATACGACCTACGAAGAATGGTTTGGCTTCGAGAAGAAGATCGGTTTCCGCCTCTTTGATCCCGAGGGCCGCGAGCTGCCCTACCAGTACGTCAATCACCGCAAGGATCGTCGCGGTTTCCGCCGCCCGTTGCGCAAGTTCCCGACGCCCGACACGCGACACGAGGTTGACATCACCGTGCCGCTGCGGGTGCCCGCTTTCGGTTACACGACCGTCATCTGCCGGCCGGTCAAGGAACCGACCCGCTATCTCGGTACCCTGGCAATCAATGACCACGCCATCGAGAACGAGCACCTGAAGGTCAGCGTCAACTGCAACGGCACGCTGACCCTGACCGACAAACGATCCGGTCAGATCTACGACAGGCTGTTGACACTCGAGGATTGCGCCGATATCGGCGACGGCTGGTACCACGGGACGGCCGTCAATGAGCAGGTTTTCACCTCGATCGCCTCGTCCGCGGACGTGGCCCTCACCGCCGACGGCCCGCACAAGGCGACGCTGACCATCCGGGTCGCCTTCAACCTGCCGGATCGCTTCGAGCCCGGCTCGAAGATGGCCCGGAGCGGGTCGCTCACGCCGCTGGCGGTGGCCCACCACGTCACCTTGCGCAAAGGCAGCGATGCCGTCGAGGTCCGCACCGAGTTGCAGAACGTGGTTCGTGATCACCGCCTGCGCGTTCTTTTCCCAAGCGGGGCCAAGGCTTCCACCTGCCTGGCCGACCAGGCGTTCGATGTCGTCGAACGGCCGATCACCCTGCGGGCCGACAATGCCGGGCTCAAGGAGATGGAAGTCGAGACGAAGCCCCAGCACACCTGGATTGCCGTGCACGACGACAGTCGCGGGCTGGCAATCGTGTCCATGGGCCTGACCGAGGCTGCAGTCCGCGACCAGGCAGAACGCCCCATCGCGTTGACCCTGCTGCGATCGTTCGTCCGCGCCGTTCTCACCAACGGGAACGAGGGCGGCCAGATCCAGGGCCACCACGAGTTCCAGTACCGGATCGTGCCTCTGGCGGGCGCGCCCGACATGGCCCGGCTGTGCCGGATGGGGCAACAACTCGCGGCCGGCGTGCGAGCCGTGCAGCAGGAGCACCGGGATATTGTCGGCCAGGTCAGTCTGACCCCGCCGCAGCGGACCCTGCCCGCCGAGCGAGCCTTTCTGACCATCAGCAAAGGGGACGCGGTCGTGACAGCCGTCTACCGGTGGTACAACGGCGAGACGGCTACCGTGCGCATGTTCAACCCCACCGGCCGCTCCGTCGAGGCCAGTATCGCGGTTCCCGGCGTCAAGGGAAATCCGCGCCTCGTCAACCTGGCGGGCAAAGTGATCGGCGATGTGAGCCGCGAAGCCGACAAGGTCCGCGTCATGCTCAAACCAAAGCAGATCGTCACCGTCCAGTGGGCCGACTGATAACCCTTCGGCGCAGGTAATGGGACGATACCCGGCGCTTCGCGGTGCAATCCGGCGGCATCTCGTTTTCCTGGCAGGATCTTCTCGCCCGGAGAGTCGCCCCCTGCGGATTATGTCGTTCCCGCTTCAGGATTTGCGCACCGAGGCAGATTTCCTCCGCTTCGTCATTCGTCGTTCGGATTCCTGCCTCCCCTCGTCACAGGGATTTCGTCATTTCGAACTGCGGAGTCCCGTCAAGCGCCCTGATGCACTTCACGCAGCCAGATTTATGGGTCAGTCCCTTCCACGCTTCCAGAACGAGCGACCCGAAGGGCGTTCATGTTGGTAAATAGAAGTGAAGAGCCTGCCCCCGTTGGTCGATGAACGACGGGAAACGGGATATGAATCGGATGTGTGCAGCTTGATCTGAATGCGCCGGGCCCTCGCGCACGGAGGCGGGTGCGGGAGGGGACAGAAGCATGGAGGGGACAACAGCCCGAAGGGGATGGAAACGATGAGTTCCGGTGGACGGCGGATGAAGACGGTGCGTCGCGGCATCAACCTGGTCGAGCTGCTGCTGGTCGTCATTATTATCGGCATCGTCGCTTCGATCGCGATTCCACGAGCCAGCCGTGCGGCGCGCGTCCCCGGCGACCCTGAGTTGGTGAACTCCCTGGCTGTCCTGCGGACGGCAATCGAGAAATACGCCGCCGACCACGAAGGACGCTTTCCGGGGACAAATGCCGACCGGACCGTGGGCGACGCCGCCCTGTTCGTCGGGCAGATGACAAAGTACACCTCCGTCACCGGCGAGGTCTCGGATACGCGGACCTCGATATATCAGTTCGGGCCCTATATCCGTCACGGAATACCTTGCGTGCCGGTCGGCGGACGTCAAGGCGAATGGCGTGTCGCCATCGACATCGAAAACCTGATGCCGAAGGTGGACACGAGCCGGCCGGCCGGCTGGATCTATAACCCGTTGACCGGCGACATCATCGCCAACGCCGAGGGCGCCGACGAGGAAGGGCAACTGTACTGCAACTACTGATCGGCCCGGTTCGATCGTGTCGACCGGGTCTTCGGAAGCTCCTACGTTCGGCTCCTTAATTGCTGCTGGCATTAGGGACCGACAGCGCGGGCGGCCGTGAGCCGGCTTCTCAGTCGAACTCACGGCCGCTTGTTTTTCTCTCCAGTGGTGCCGATGCCCTCGGCGGCACTGCAACTCAGTCGTCCAGCCATCTCCCATTCGTGTTATTCGTGTGATTCGTGGTTCACAGACACCCACGCCTCGGGACCTCAATAGATATGGCTTTTTGCGTCGCGTCGCCGACGCCAATCAGTCGCCAGGGGCGTCCCACACCTTTCTGCTTCGCGATCACCGATCCGAGAGATCGGTCCCACCTGACAGACCTTTGATCGACTGCTGAATACGCGGACTACGCGGAAAGATGCCGAAGATCCTTCCGCGTATTCAGCCTATTCCGCGGTTCATCTATTTTCCTCAGCCGCGACCGGCTCAAGGGCCGACGAGGGCGTCGGCCCCACGTCAATCCCACTTCAGGATCGCACCCGTGCTCGCGCTGGTGGCCATGGAGCTGTACTTGGCCAGGCAGCCCTTGGTGTAGCGCGGCTTGGGCGGGGTCCAGGCCTTGCGGCGCTGGGCCAGTTCGGCGTCGGATAGCTTGACGCTCAGTTTGTGGTTGGGAATGTCGATCTCGATGATGTCGCCGTTTTTCAGCAGGCCGATCGCCCCGCCGGCGGCGGCCTCGGGGCTGACGTGGCCAATGCAGGCCCCGGCCGTCCCGCCGCTGAAACGGCCGTCGGTGATCAGGGCCACCGTCTTGGCCAGCTCGGGCCGCCCCTTGATGTAGCTGGTCGGAGCCAGCATCTCCTGCATGCCCGGACCGCCCTTGGGGCCTTCGTAGCGGATCACCACCACGTCCCCGGGTTTGACCTTGCCTTTCAGGATGCCCTCGCAGGCCTCCTCCTGGCTCTCGAAAATCACCGCCGGCCCGGTGTGCTTGAGCATCTCCTTGTCCACGCCGGCCGTCTTGACCACCGCGCCCTCGACGGCCAGATTGCCATAGAGAATGCTCAGACCGCCCTGTTGCGAATAGGCCTTCTCCACGGTTCGGATGCAGTCAAACGGATCGAATTGGCCCTTTTCCATCGTTGCCAGAACCACCGCACCGCCCTTTTCGGCGTTATCGGTGTAGACGCTCAGTTCGCTTCGCTTGGCCGTGCTCAGCCCGTCAGTTCGGACCTTCTCGCCGCGCACGCGGACGTCGTTGTCCTGGATATTCTGCCCCAGCGTCTTGCCGGTGACGGTGATGGCCTCGGTGTGAAGCAGGCCGGGCTTGCCGCGGGCCACCTCGCCCAGGATGGTGATGATTCCGCCGGCGGCCTGGCAGTCTTCGATATGGTAGATGCGGCCGTTGTCACCTGACGACGGGGCCACCTTGCAGATGTTCGGCGTCTTGAGCGAGAGGGCGTCGATGTCCTTGAGCGTGAAGCTGACGCCGGCCTCGTGGGCGATGGCCAGGATGTGCAGCACGGTGTTGGTCGAACCGCCCATGGCCATATCCAGGATCATGGCGTTCTCGAAGGCCTGTTTGGTCATGATCTCCAGCGGCTTGGGTGCCTCGGCCTTGGCCATCTCGACGATCCGCCCGGCCGCTCGGCGGTACAGCTCCTTGCGATCCTCGCTCGTCGCCAGGATCGTACCGTTGCCCGGCAGGGCCATGCCCAGGGCCTCGCACAGGCAGTTCATGCTGTTGGCGGTGAACATGCCGGAACAACTGCCGCACGTCGGGCAAGCGTGGTTCTCGATCTCGCGAACGGTCTTCTCGTCCATCAGCCCCGCGGCGTGCTGGCTGACGGCATAGAACGCGCTGATCAGGTCCACCTTCTTCCCGTCGCTGGTCAGGCCGGCCTCCATCGGCCCGCCGCTGACGAAGATCGTCGGAACGTTGCACCGTGCGGCGGCCATGAGCATCCCCGGCACGATCTTGTCACAGTTGGGGATACAGATCATCGCGTCGAAGCGGTGGGCCTCGATCATCGATTCGACACAATCGGCAATCAGGTCGCGGGTGGCCAGCGAGTACTTCATCCCCGCATGGCCCATGGCGATGCCGTCATCGATGCCAATGGTGTTGAAAATGAACGGTACACCCCCGGCCGCCCGAACGGCCTCCTTGACAAAATATCCGACCCGGTCCAGATGCGAGTGGCCCGGGATGATATCGGTATACGAGTTGCAGACGGCAATGAACGGCTTGTCGATGTCCGCATCCGTGAAATTGCCCGTGCCCTTCAGCAGACTCCGATGCGGCGCCCGCTCAACGCCCCGTTTGATCAAATCACTTCTCATATCAGCTCAACCTCATGACAGAATACGCATACCGCAGTCGGGCCATCCCGCCGGGTCAGGTCATTATACCGAATAGTGGCTGGGTTGCCTGCCCTTCGGCCGGACCTCGCGACAGGCCGACGCTTTGGGTTATAATGACCCCCCAGAAACCGAATTCGGAGTACGATCATGTCCGGTCCAGTGAACAAGTACAGTTCGCGTATCACCCAGCCCAAGTCCCAGGGAACCTCTCAGGCAATGCTCTACGGGGCCGGCCTGACAGAGGAGGACATGAGCAAGCCGCAGGTGGGCATCGCCGCCGTCTGGTGGGAAGGCAACCCGTGTAACATGCACCTGAACGACCTGGCCGCCAGAGTCAAAGAGGGCGTGCAGGCGGCGGGCCTGGTCGGGCTGCGGTTCAACACCATCGGCGTCAGCGACGGCATCGCCATGGGCACCGACGGCATGAGCTACTCCCTCCAGTCGCGAGAGATCATCGCCGACTCGATCGAGACGGTCGTGGCCGCCCAGTGGTACGACGCCTGCGTCACCCTCCCCGGCTGCGACAAGAACATGCCCGGCTGCGTCATGGCCATGTGTCGCCTGAACCGGCCGGGACTGGTGATCTATGGCGGAACCATTCGCGCGGGACACGTTGACGGCGCGCCCGTGGACATCGTCTCGGCCTCACAATCCTATGGCCAGTATCTGTCCGGCCAGATCACCGAAGCCCAGCGCGCCCAGATCGTCCGCTGCAGTTGCCCCGGACCGGGGGCCTGCGGGGGCATGTACACCGCCAACACCATGGCCAGCGCGATCGAGGCCCTCGGCATGTCGCTGCCTTACAGCGCATCCATCCCTGCGGAAGACCCAGCCAAGCCGGAGGAATGCTTCCGCGCCGGCCAGATGATGCGCCACCTGCTTGAGACGAATCTCAAGCCGCGCGACATCCTCACCCGTCGGGCCTTCGAGAACGCCTTCACCGTCGTCATCGCCCTCGGCGGCTCGACCAATTCGGTGCTGCACCTCATCGCCATGGCCCGAGCGGCGGACGTCGAACTGAACATCGACGATTTCCAGCGGATCTCCGACCGCGCGCCGTACCTGGCCGACCTCAAGCCCAGCGGGCGCTATGTCATGGAGGATCTGCACAAGGTCGGCGGCACACCCGCGGTGATGAAGTATCTGCTGGAGAGGGGCCTTCTCGACGGCGACTGCATCACGGTGACCGGCAGGACGCTGGCCGAGAATCTCGCTGACCTGCCTGGCCTCACACCAGGTCAGGATCTGATCCGCCCGATCGAAAACCCCATCAAGCCGACCGGGCACATCCGCATTCTCCGCGGCAACCTCGCCCCAGACGGGGCAGTTGCCAAGATCACCGGCAAAGAGGGCAGGCGTTTCAGCGGACCGGCCCGCGTGTTCGACTCGGAGGAGGACATGCTCGCCGCCGTGGAGAAGAAGCTGATCCGCAAGGGGGATGTGGTGGTCATTCGCTACGAAGGGCCCAAGGGCGGACCGGGTATGCCCGAAATGCTGACGCCGACTGCGGCCATCATATCAACCGGGCTCGGCAAGGACGTCGCCCTCATCACCGACGGTCGTTTCTCGGGCGGCTCGCACGGCTTCATCGTTGGCCACATCTGCCCAGAGGCCCAGGAGGGCGGAACCATCGCCCTGCTGCGCGACGGCGATCGGATCACCATCGACGCCGAGGCCAATACCCTCCATGTCGACCTGCCCGATGAGGAACTCGCCCGCCGCCGCGCCGCCTGGAAGATGCCGCCCTACAAGGCTACCCGCGGCACGCTGTACAAGTACATCAAGAATGTCAAACCGGCATCGCTGGGGTGCGTGACCGACGAGTAAGCATCAATACTTCCCCTTATATTCGGCCGCCGGGTACTTACGCGCGTTTTTGGCCATCTTGGCGCGCAGCGAGCCGGTGATGTCAATGTCGGCGGTATTGGCGAAGGACAAAACGAAGGCCACGATGTCAGCCAGTTCCTCGGCCACTTCGACCTTGACCGCGGGGTCCGTGATCCATTCGCGCGAGGGGTCGTTCTTGATCCAGCGGAAGTGCTCCATCAGCTCGGCCGCCTCGGTGGCGATGGCCATGGACAGGTTCTTCGGATCGTGAAACTGTTCCCAGTCCCGCTCGCGGATGAATTCGGCGATCTCGCGGCGAAGCTCGGCCACAGTGGTTTCTGCATCGGTCGGCACGGCGATCCTCCCCGGCGGCACGGCAGGTGCCCCGTGAGGGATAGCGTAGCATGGCACGGACCACGACCGCAACCTGAGGGTTCAGGGTTCGGGGTTCAGGGTTCAGTGAAGGCAAAAGGACTAATGAGCTTCCATGCCGCGAGGATGCAGGGGGCCATTCATCACTTCACATTCAATCAACGATCGTCACCGTCGAGCCTGGTACCAGCATTGCGTAGGCCACCTCGATGTCCTTGGGGGCCAGACGCACGCAGCCCATCGAGGCGTTGGTCCCGATGCTGCCCTCGTCGATCGTGCCGTGGATACCGTAGCCGCTCTGGCCAAGGGCCTTTCCTTCCAGGCCGTCCAGACCGATCCAGAATTCGCCCAGCGGGTTCTGCGGATCGTTGGCCGGGATCCGCTGGCCGGTTCTCGGATTGGTCCAGGTCGGGTTCTCCTGCTTAGTGCAGACCACCCATTTGCCGGTCGGCGTGCTGTTGTCGGCACCTAGTGCGACCTTGTAAGTTCGCACGTAGACATTCTGCAGGTAAAGATGCATATCGAAGCTGCTCTTGACCACGGTGGCGTGGAACGGGCCATTGATCACCTTGAGGCGCTGGCCGAGACGGATGAAATTCTTGTTCATCCCGTTGTTCGCGATGCTGATCAGATCCTCGGTGATTTTGTACTGACGGGCGATCTTCTGCAGATTGTCGCCCTGGACAACAACGTAGTCACCGACCAGCGGATCATTGCTCAGAATGTCGGCCGAGAAGATGGTCTTGTCCGCAATCTGGTTGAGAGCCTCGCGGACTTGCGCCTGTCGCTCGGGCGAGATGGCTGCGTGAAGAACCCGGTTCAATGTATTGCGAGCCTTCAGCAGATCGTTGGTCTGCCAGGCCGTCATGCCCTCCTGAAAAACAGCCTCCACCTGATCGGCCGGCGGGACATCGATCGGTGCCATAACCAGGGCCTGTACCTGGCCGTCGGCGGATGGACGCGTCATGGTCGGTTGTGAGTCGGCCGGTCCGGTGGTCGTTGGCACATCAACCGGTGGCTTCATCGCAACAAGGTCCTCGGCCGGAGCAGTAGCAGTCGCGCCGTCCGGCGCCGGCGGAGCCGGCTTTCTGTAGTACTTGATGTACGCGTAGTACCCGCCGCCGGCGAGCGCCAGCAGAACGATCAACCGTGGCAGCATCGATTTCCGACGACGCCTTCGTCCGTAGGCCACTTTTGCACTCCTCACCGTCAAAGCAGACCAACAACGGTCTGAGCAAGAGCGGGACCGCCACCATCTACTTCCGGAACACCCGGACGGCGGCGTCGGTCACCAGCATGTCAACCGGCCGATCGTGCTCGCCCATCGGCACATGGTCAAGCACCTGGTCCTCGAGAGCCAGACCGCATGACACGCCCCGCCACCCCTCGTGGGCCAGGAACTGGTCGTAGAACCCCCTTCCCCGCCCAATCCGGTTCCCCTCGCGGTCGAAACCCAACCCAGGAACAATGACCAGATCGATGTTCTCGACCGGAAAGGGTACCCCGTCGACCGGCTCGCGCAACCCCATTGCCCCCTCACCAATATTGTCGGTCAAAGAGACGATCTCGATCGGCAAGATCCGCCGCTGCTCCCAGTTGACTTTGGGCGCCAGCACCCGCTTGGCGTCCCGCCACGCCCGCAGGACCAGCGGAGTGGTGTCCACCTCTTTGGGCAGCGAGAGGAACACCATGATCACCTCGGCTCGTTTGTATGCCTGTGCCGTCAGAAGCTGATTGCAGGCCTGAAAAGAGCGGTGGTGAAGCTCGTCTGACGGAATTGCGTCTAGTAGTCCGCGAAGACGCTTCCTCAGGTCCCTCTTGAAAGTACCATTGTGGTCGGATGTCGTGGCCGGGTTCATGTTCGGTCGTTCACGCCGCTCTTGGGGGCGCCCCCCGCTTGGCTATCGGGCTGGCTCTTGACCTTCCGCTCCACCCCACCGGCCAGCGATGCCAGGAAGGCCCGGATAACAGCCTCGTGCCCTCTGTCGGTTGGGGTGTAATACGTCTTATCGACGCCCAGATAATCCTGCTCCACAAAACCACCTTCGTAGTCATGGGCGTACTTGTATCCTTCGCCGTGGCCCAGCCGTCCCGATCCCCGGTAATGTGAATCGCGAAGGTGCTTGGGGACAGGAACCGTACGGCCCTCTCGGACGTCCTTGGCCGCACTCCAGATGGCCAGGGCCGAGGCGTTCGATTTCGGGGCAGTCGCGACATAGATGACCGCCTGACTCAGGACCAATTGGCATTCGGGCATGCCCACCAGCATTGTGACCTGGGCCGCCGCGTTAGCAACGACCAGGGCGCTGGGATCGGCGTTGCCCACATCCTCGGCCGCACAAATCGCCACTCGTCGTGCGATAAACCGTGGATCCTCACCCGCCTCCAGCATCCTGGCCAGCCAATAAACCGCCGCGTCGGGGTCGCTCCCCCGCATGCTCTTGATCAAAGCGCTGGCCGCGTCATAGTGCTCATCCCCCGTCCCGTCGTAGACAATAGCCTTACGCTGAATGGATTCCTCGGCCACTTTCAGGTCAACGACGATTGGCGACGACGCTTCAGCCTTCTTTGAACCAATCTGCGACAATACCGCGACCTCAAGAGCGAGCAACGCCCGCCGGGCATCGCCGTCGCAGGTCATGGCCCAATGCTCCACCGCCTCGTCGCGCAGCTCAATCGGGTGACGACCCAGGCCTCGTTCCTTATCCTGGACGGCCCTCCTCAGCAACTCACGAACGTGCTCGACCTTCAGAGGTTCGAATTGAAAGATCTGGCTCCGAGACACAAGCGGAGAATTGACTGTGAAGAACGGGTTCTCCGTAGTCGCCCCGATCAGGATGATCAGGCCGTTTTCCACGTCCCCAAGAAGCACGTCCTGCTGGGCCCGGTTGAAGCGGTGGATCTCGTCCATGAACAGGACCGTCCGCTGGCCGGCGCTGGCCAGCCGGTCCTTGGCCTCTTCGAGAACCGCCCGGACCTCCTTGACCCCTACGGCCGCGGCGTTCATCTCCACAAACGCCGCCCGGGTGTGGCCGGCGATAATGTGGGCCAAGGTCGTCTTCCCGGTGCCCGGCGGCCCGTAGAAGATGGCGCTGCTGAGCCGGTCAGCGGCCAGAAGACGCCGCAGGAGTTTGCCTGGACCGACGAAGTTCTCCTGGCCCAGAAACTCATCCAATGTCCGAGGTCGCATGGCAACCGCCAGCGGCTGGACACGATGGAAAGCGGCCTCACGTTGTTGAGCGAATAGATCCATGCTTCAGACGGACGGCGCCCGACCCGGACCCTGCCATGCTGGCCATCACACGTCCGATAAGCGATATCGTATTGGCCTGTTCGACGCGCGGCAAGATGGAGACCAGGGCCATGCGGCTTGCGCCCCGCCAACCCAGGGGTGTTGTACCGGTCCAGAGATCCGATTCTCGCCGGCGGCCCGCTTCTCCACGCAAGACTGCCCGCTTGCCTCCCACTCCGGACAGCGTAGGATACATTCCAGAAATGGAGACCGACACGCAGCTTCCGACGGAGTCACAGTTGATCCGAAATGCGACAATGGCCGATGTGCCGGAAATCCATCGGCTGATTACCTACCACGCCGAGTTGAACCGGATGCTGTTTCGATCGCACGCCGATTTGTACGAGCATCTGCGCGACTTCATTGTATGGGCGGAACCTCAGGGGCGTGGTGAGCAGGTTCTCGGATGCGCGGCGGTCGAACTGGTCTGGCGTGACCTCGCGGAGATCAAGAGCCTCGCGGTCGAAGAGACTTGTCGGGGCCGGGGCATCGGTCGGCAACTCGTCCTGGCATCCCTCGAGGAGAGTCGCAGGCTCGGTCTCAAGCGGGTTTTCGCCTTGACGCGAGAGAAAGCGTTCTTTGAGAAGCTCGACTTCACCGTGGTGCCGAAAGAGACGCTTCCTCACAAGGTGTGGACCGACTGCGTCCGCTGCCCGCTGCAGGAGCAGTGTGACGAAATCGCGATGGTATACGAATTGAGCCAGGGTGACTGAGCAGGCACCGATGAGCGAACCGCTGTTCGCGTTCGCCGGCGGCAAACACCCAGTCATCGGCTTCCGGAGGGCAGGACCATGACCAAGAACAAGACCTCATCCCGGTTTCCCTGGAAGCCGCTGCTCTACGGTCTGCTCGCCTTGGTCGGGGGCATCGCCCTGGTGTCTCTCAGCCAGGTCGTCAAGCATACCGCCGCGACCACGCAGCCTGCCGACGTGGCCGCGACAGCACCCGCGGACGAACCCGTTTCGCCTGCCCCCGGCCGCCTGCCCCGCCAAACCCCGTCGAACCCCTCAGCCGGTGCTCTGGCGAGCCTGATGCTGCTGTTCGGCATGGCCTGCTTCGTCATCTTCTGCGTCTGCGCAGGGTGGCTGGTGATCGAGATACGCAACGCCCGGCCCACCTGGCAACGCCAAAGCAGATTCCCCAAGATGCGTCAGTAGGTCGCCACGATCTCCTGCTCGCCGCTGACCGTTCCGGGAAGAATAATCCACTCCTTCTGGGCATCGAACTCGTCGTAGGGCTTGCCGTTAACGGTCACGCTCTTGATCGGCTTGGAGTCCGGATGACGGAGTCGGACGAAGATGCTCTTCGGGCGGTTCCGCGTCGGCGGGGCGACTTTGGCGGTGATCGAGCCTTGGCCTGCGTTCGAGGTGATCCTCAACGACATCGGCCCAAAGTGCGTGGCGGCGCGCTCGATGCCGACACTCTGACCGTCGACCAGCCAGTAGCGCGGGATCGCCTGGCCAAGGTACAGATCATTGCCGCTTTCGCGCACGAACATCAGCCGGAGCCAGTAGGTCGACTGGGCCTCATCCGAGCTCTTGAAATGGTCACCGGCCGGGTAACCCAGTTCCGGCAGCGAGTGCTCGTTGCACATCCGGATTTCCGGATAAAACGCCGAGGCGAAGGCGTTGAAGTATGTTCGGAGGTAGTGCTTGGCCTCATCCCGCAATATATACGGAATCGGGCTGTCGAGCAGGTTGGCCTGCATCGAAAACCCGCCGCGCGAGAACCAGAATCGGTCGAAGGTCGGAATCGAGTAGCCGTACCGGTCCGAGATATACAGGTTATCCTCGTAGTCCTTGACGATCCAGCGGGCCTCAGGGGTATCCGGCTTCACCATGCCGGTCAGCAACAGGCAGATTGATCCCTCGAGGACCTCGCGAATCCAGCCGATGCTGCGGCCGCGGGTGTAGACCTCCGCCGGAAACGCCGGGATGTACGTCCCGTCGCGCAGCTTGACCACGGGAGCCCGAACACGAGCATTGGTGATCGCCGTGACCACGTCATCGTGGAAGGCATTGGCCTCCTTCTTAAGCCGTGCGGCCTCGGGATGACCGTAGTCGGCCAGCGCCGCCGCCACCGAGTCGAATCCCCAGGCAGCGCAGGCGTTGGTCGCGTTCCAGTACCAGAAGTCCTGCACATCCTCCAACCCGCCGGCCGGCAGCAAGCCGTACTCAAAGGCCCGGCTGCCATCCTCATGGGTGGTCATGGTGGCCTGCCGTTCGCGGGTGATCCAATCACAGGCCTTGATCAGCCCGGGTGCGGCCTTCTCCATCCACTTGCGGTCGCGGGTGTACCACCAGTGCTCGGCCATGCACCACATGGCGTAGCCGTGGTGCTTGTTGTAGTTGCCCGATTGTGAGCCGTCGGCTCCATAGAGAATGCCGTCCTTGGTCTTGAAGTTGCCGTTGAGCTTGACCGTACCCTGGAAATCAAGCCAGGTCTGCAGACACTGCTCGGCCGCCTCATGGTATCCGCGACGGTCCAGGTCGCTGATCATCATCGAGGACTCGTTGCAATACACGCCGTAGTGGAACGTCCCCACGTGAGCGTATCGCCGCGACGTCTTGAGGTCCTTGAGGCAGTTGACCTGGAGATGTCGGGCATGTGACTTGTAGAAGTCGTTCAGCCAGGGTTCGGGGGTGTGGATCTGGGCCCCCTCGTCGGTCATCTTCTGCCAGAAGTCGCAGATTCGGCGGACGTCGGCGTCGAAGTCGCGCTTGGCCAGGGCGTCGATCTCGGCGTCATCCTTCAACGTGATCGACGGAATCGCAAACGTCAGGACGTGCGACTGACCGGGCTGCAGATCGAGCGACCAGGCGGCTGCCCTGCCGGCGCCGGCGGTCTCGCCTTTGCCGCCGGTCTGGATCAGGAACCGGAACCGTGATTCCTCCCCCGCCCGGGCCATCACCCGGCCGTTTTCGATCTTCAGCCGCTCGTCTCCCTTGGCCGCCGTTGAGACGGTCAGACGGGCCGTGCCGCTTTGTGTGCTGGAGACGTTCAGGACACGCAAACGCATCAGCAGGACACTGGGGTCGTCCAGGCGGATGTCGTCGAGGTTGCCATCAAGCGTGTCGAGCACGGTGATCTGTTCATAGTAGATCGGGCCATCCACCCACCAGGTCCGCAAGACCGGCAGATATCCATCGCGAAGCTCACGGCCGGCCCGTCGCTCGGGATCTGGCAGGCCAAACCGCACCCACAAGTATTCGCCATCCCAACCCTTGCGATCCGAGTCCCTCGGGCTGCGCACGTTGGGCCGGCCGAACCAGTGTCGGACATTGCTGATCCCGATATCGCCGTTGGGATCCTGTTTCATTGCGTTGCGGTTGCCCGGCAGCCCGTGAACAAACCACAGCGGGCGCTTGAGCGGCATGTCATCCCATGCCCTCGAGAGCGTCTGCTCGCCATGATTGAACACGCGATCATAAATGGTGCGGCCGGGGAACTCCTTGCGGGCTTGCCGGTATCCGTCCAAGCTGACGCTGTCGTCGCCGCGCACAACGAGAACACCCAGGTCATCGACGAGGATACGATCGCCGCGGGCCACTTCGTCGGCCGCGAAGGAGAATGGCCGGCAATTGGATCGAACGGTCACAATCGTGCGGTCGTATCGCTCACTCACCGGATCGATAGCCATGAGGATGTCGGCCTCCACGCCACCCTGAGCACCCGCCGGCAGCGTCCAGACGTTGTCCTTAAGACCGACATCGGTGCCAGCGATTGCGCGAACTGCAGCAACGGCGCCATTGAAAGCCTCCAGCCGGCCGGTTTCCGCGTGATCGAGCTTGATCGCCGGTTCTGCGGGCTTGCCGAACAGGACGCGGACCTTGAGCGGCTTGCACGCCGCATCGGTGAAGGTCGCTAGTCGGGCGGGCTTGGCCAGGGGCTCGTCGGCGACGAGCCGGATCTTCAGCGTCTTGCGATAGGCGACGCCCGGCTGCTTGAGGTCTCTGAACTCTTTGTCGCCGGAAGGGGCAAAGGTAAAGGTCCATCGCCTGCCGTCGACCTGCACGCGGGTGTCCGCATCCTTCCATTGGCCGTTGGTCCAGTCGTCGATCGCCGCCCAGCCTTCGCCGCCGGCCGCGACCTCGGCCAGAATCGGGTCCGGCCGACCATCCCAGGAGTTGTGCCAGTACTGCACGCGAACCTTGTCCGCCGGGAGTACGGCGGCATCCGCCGCGAACTCCACGACCAGCCGCCGGATCTTTCGCGGCTGGGCCCAACGCACGCCGTGGGCCTTGCCGTCGGCCTCATACATGGCATAGCCAAAGGGGGCCGCGTCAAATGCGGCGAGCGCGGTCGTCGATTTCCACGAAGTGGCCCACTCGACCTGGGAACAGCCGCTGCCTGCGAGGACAAGCGAACACAAAGCCGTCGCGGTGAGACCACCGATCCACATGTGCTGCATGGCCGTACCTCCTTTTGTGGTTTCGATAGTTGCTTGGAGGCCCATCCCTATCGCCCCGAGGGCCGGCTGTCAAATCGCCCGTCCCGGTGGACGCCGGGGCGGTGTCACCGTAATCTGTCACGGGTCGCGGTTACCCGAAAGGAGTGCGAGCACATGGGCGCAACCCTCTCTCTGATGACGCGCATCGGTCTAGGCGTTCTTCTGGCGGCAATGCCGGCGTCTGCTGCAGCCCGAACGGTCGCAAAGCTGGCCAACGAGCGGCTGTCGCTGGAGATCGACCTGGCCATGGAAGGCGGGCGCGTGATCCTGAAGGACCTCGAAACCGGTCAAGCCTACGAGGCCGCCGACTTCGGGGTCATCCGCGTGTGGGACAACACCGAGGATCGGATGCGGGCTCTGATCATCAGCCCTGATTCCAAGGCCTTCGCCTGCAACGTCACGATTGAACCGCAGAACGATACACGGGCAATCGTGCATCTGGCTACCGGCGGTGGATCCGCCTCGGCGATGGGTACCCAAAGCTTCGGCGTTTCGTTTGACGTTGAGTTGACGCTCAAGGGCAACGCGCTCGAATACGCCATCCCGATCACCAGCCTCAAGGAAAACCTGCCGCAGCGCTGGCGGCTCATGAATGTCGAGCTGTTTCCTCACCTCGGGGCGACACCGGCCGGGTCACTAGGTTACATCGTCATTCCAAGTTGGTCGGGAGCGGCATACTACTTCGATCGCAACCATCCACGCGCCAACCCGCAATACACCCGTGCCGGTCACGGCGATCTGACCACCGAGGCCGGCCTGCGGACCCGATGGGCCTTCCGATCTGACGCCCCCGCCGAATACGGCACGATGATGTACGGCCTGCAGGCCGCCTGGGAGGATCAGGCCCAGCAGCCGGTCTACGCCACCATCCGCGACGGCGGCGGGCTGGCCGGCATCCTGGTCAGCGGCGAATACGACACCGAGGTCCGGGCCCGACGCGATCAGGGGCCGAATCGCACCTGCTCGATCAACCCCCTCTGGCACTTCCGGCGGTACTGGCACTCCAAGCTCGATCCCGTGGATCGGCGTGTGCGGCTGGTCGCACTCGGACCCCACGAAGCGAGCTACTCGGGTGTCGGCAATCTGCTGCGGACCTATCTCATCGAGGAAAAGGGCGTCAAGACTCTCCGCCAGCGAGCTGAGACCAACCCGGAAGTGAGGTACTTCCTCGACTCGGTCTACCTGCGGGTGATGATGGGCATGAAGCGATCTTCGCTCGACGGCAAGGGCGAGATGCGCTCATACCAGTCGTGGGACCAGTTCCGTGAAGCCATCCCGCTCTTTCAGCAGGCTGGATTCGAGAAGATCAACTTCGTCTTCGTGGGGGCCAACTTCGGCGGCCACGACGGAGCACACCCGACCGTCTTTCCGCTTGAGCCGGCACATGGAGGCGAGGCGGGCTTCCGCAGGATGATGGAGCGGCTCAACCAGACCGGCTATCGCGCAACGTTCCATCTCAATTACAAGGACACGTACGAGTGCTCACCCGACTGGACGCCCGAGGCCATCCAGGTGAGCGAGTACGGCGACCTGCGATTCCACGGGGCATGGATCGGCGGCTTCTCGTACCAGGGTATCCCGCAGGAGATGCTCGAACGGTTCGGCAAACGCGACCTGCCGAAGCTGCGCGAACTGGGGCTGCACGGAATGCACTACTGGGACGCGTGCCTGTCGGTGATGGAGGAGACATTCCCGGCCCGCAGCGGCGTGCCGAACAACCGCATCATCACCCGCCGCGAGTACGGCGAGGGTGCGATCGCCTACTTCAAGTATGCCGCCGAGGTCTTCGGCACGGTTGGTTGTGAGACCTCGATCGCACCGCTCCTGGGCATCATCGTCAACGCGGGCAACACCACCTACCCCGGCGACGGGGCATCGCAGAAGTTCCCCAGCAATGGATTCTGCGAGGCCGCGTTGATCGACCACTGGGTGCCGATGCAGCACATCATCTACCACGGCCTGTGCTGCTACGGTGGAGGGGCGGAGTTGGCCGGGCGAACAGGCCATGAGTTCAACGCCTCGCCTAAAAGGGAGGAAATCGATAAGATCCGCGAGAAATACGTCGAGTCGCAACAATGGGGCGGCCCGCTGGCTTTTGAATTCATCACCGATCACCGCACGCTCGCGCCGAAGGTATTCCGCACCACCTTCTCCGACGGGACAAAGATCTACGTCAACAAGAGCGGGGAAGACTGGAGCGGCGAGGGCGTGACGGTGGAGGCAAAGAAATACATCCTCCGACGCGGCGGCTGAGGCAGACCTGACAGTCCGCGAACGCCGACTCTACGGGTCCTCTATTTGATCTTCCCCTCACGCAACTGCGCGGCCGTCGAGGTCAGTTGCGTCTGCATGTAGTCCCAGGCCACTGCTATGTGCTTGATGTTGATCGGACGGTTGGTGGCCAGGTAGGTCGTCCGATAGTCCTTCCACAACTCCTGTTGGCGAACCGCCAGGGCATCGAGGCGATCGGCGAAATCCTTCGCGGCCAAGTCGGGCTTGCCCAGTTGCATACCCATCGAGCGGCACAGCAGGGCCAACTCCGCGGTGAACTGCAGCATCCGGGCGCTCAGCAGGACACTGTGCAGATAGTCGGCGTTTCGCGGCGGCTGGATCGACGGCAGTACGCGGACGGCCTCGTCGGCGGCCTGCTTGACACCCTGCCAGAACGGCTCCTCTTTATCGTCGGCAGCGGCCAGCTTGCTGGCCGTCGGGACGAGTTCCGTCTGGAAATACTTGCGGACGTACGTCCGGCGGTCGCCCTGGCACTCGGCCAGCCGGGTCAGAACACCGGACAGTTCCGGCGAATCCACGCCGTAGAACTGCAAGGTAAACGCTTTCGAAAACTCGGCCAGCGGGATCGGCTTGGGATTCCACGATACCGCTGCGCAGTAGGCCACGCCGAAGGTGTCTAACTCGCTGAGGTTGGTGCCGGCCGCGACGAAGTTCGTTCCCCCGGCTCCCACGAACGGATCGCCCCAACTGCTGACGAAATGCCCCATCGCACCCAGTTCCTTCGACTGCCCGGCCATCCGATCCATGTTGCCGAAGGACAGCGAGTAGACCGGATACAGGCTGACCCAATCCCAGAGCGTTGACAGCGAAGTGAGCGGGAAGCCGGCCTTGGCCAGGCGATCGAAGCCCTCGTAGCGGTCGCGAGGTGTGTACTCCCAGAACATCATCACGATGTCCTTGGGCAGCATGTCGATGATCTGGGGGTGGGCCAGGACGATATCGGCGTACATCATCATCGTCTTGCCGTGAGACTTCACCAGGTCGTTCATCCGGATGTAGTAGTCGGCCATGACCCGTTCAAGACCCTTCTGCTTGACCACTTCGGCCGAACGGCCCTTGCCGATCTGGAAGCTCTCATCGAGGCCGCAGTGGAAGTACCTGGACTCGAACGCCGGGGCGACCTCGCCGACAATCTTGCGGACCAGGTCGAAAGACTCGTCACTGGCCGCGCACAGGTCGCTGCCGCCCTCCACCTCGGCCAGCGGGCGGTATTTCGGATGGCTCAGCAGCATCTCCATGTGACCGAGCAGTTCGACTGTAGGGATCACTTCGACCTGGTAGTGCTTCGCGAAAGCCACCAGTTCGCGGATCTCGTCGAACGTGAAGCGGTCGTAATCCTGGCCGATGGTCGGGTCAAACTTGTAGACGAAATGGTCGGGCTCGATGAACCACAGGTGGGTGTTCATCTTGAACCGCGACAGGAAGCGAATCCCGCGCTTGTGGTCCTCGACGGTCGGCAACTGGTTGCGGCCGTAGTCCTCGCTGAAACCGCGCATCCGCAGTGCCGGCCAGTCGTAGATGGTCATGCAAGGGATGGCCGACTCCCGGCGAACCAGCATGCGATTGAGCAGTTGCGCGAGCGTCTGGACGCCGTTGAGAAAACCGGCCCTCTGAGGAGCCACGACATCGATCCCCTCGGGAGACACCCTGAGCCGGTAGCCCTGTGGAGGATCGTCTCCGTGAAGTCTCGATATCACCGATGAAGAACCTTTGCCACCCGCTAACAACGACAGGCTGAACCCCTGAGGCTTGTCTCCGTGAAACTCCCACTCCAGGCTCTCGACTGCATCCTTGGGCAAGGCAAGCCCGACCTCGCTCAGAGCTTCGGCCGCCGCGGCGGTCGCCCAGTCCAGCTCCTTGCGAGGATAGTAGATGACACGAAGTCTCAGCGAACGAGGGTCAACCATGCAGTGCCCGTCGTTCATGCGGACCTCATACGGCCGGGGCAGCAGGTCGCGGGCGATCGAGTCGGCATCGATCGACGTCAGAGCCAGTGAATTCACAAAAAGGCACGTGAGAAGCATGTGAAGATCCTCCGAGGATGGCTGATCCACCCATTATCAGAGGACTTGGTGACGTTAACAAGTTCGAGCGTTCCGAGATGATCGCGGCTGTGGGGGCCGCTACGGCCCTCCAGGGGATCACATACGCCCGTTGAGATAGGCATGCAGGTATTCGATCGTGCTCTGCTGGGACCGAAGCTCCTGCGCCAGAATGTCGCCGCTCGAGACCATGCCGACCAGCGCGCCTTCGTCAACCACGGGCAGGTGCCGGATTCGGTTCTCGGTCATTACCGTCCGGCATTCCTCCAACGTAGTGGTCGGCTTGCAGCAGGCCACCCGCTGCGTCATGACCTCCGCGATATGGGTAGCGGCAGGATCGCGCCGTTGGGCGACAACACGGTGCAGAACGTCTCGCTCCGTAAAGATGCCCAGCATCTCTCCGTTCTGCCCAAGGACAAGCAACGAGCCGATGCGCTCGGTTTTCATCTTCGAAGCAGCTTCCTGGACGGTGTCATCAGGTGATGCGGTGATGATTTTGTTGCCCTTGCGGTCAAGTATATCCTGTGCCGTAGCCATGAACGCCTCCTCGACAATAGGGGCCACAGATGAGCCCGGCGAAGCCCGCAGCTCAGGCATCGCCGAGGCAATTGTCGCGAGAGCGACAAGTGGACACATTCCCAGAAAGAATTCTAGCCCTGGTTCTGCGGTCGGGGTAGGTCGATTCGCGACGGGATGGAGGAAAATATGCCGCCTGTCCGAGACTCAGCCAGGCAGCGGCACAGGCGACGGATCGACTCTGGCAACCCTTCCAGAGTCGGATAGAGCCCCGAAACCCGGCCGTACACCTGCAAGGCGTGATTCAGGTCGCCGTCCATCGCCGGTTCTCAGCCACTCGAATGCTAGGCCTCTTTCCCCTGACTGACCAACTGGCGCGGCAAGAGGAGTCCCGCCGATGTCCGTTCCACCACCTGTCGCGCCCGGTCAACAGCGCGGGCATCAATCAAACCTTATCGCTGAAGCTCTGCCACTCGATGCCCAGTTTGCCCAGGACGTAGCCGACCTCGCGGAGATAGTCGCCGTAGGTGACCACCGCGTGGAAGCCCTGCATCTCGCGAACCATGCGCCGCCAGTCGCCGTCGATGGCCACGTCCATCTGCGACCGGCACATGTCGTAGTTCGGGCTGTCGACGATCTTGCCGCGGAATCCGAACCACTTGGTACAGTTCAGGTTCGGGATGATGGTGGTGATGACCTGGCCCTTGTCGTACTCCACTTTGGTGGCGGTGCCGTAGTCCGACTCGAAATGGGTCATGATCTTCGTCGGGGCGTAGTCCCGGCCGTTCATCCGCCGCGGGGCCGCGCAGTGGGCCATGGTGATCACCCCGTCGTGCGGGAAATGCGTGTTGCAGACGAATGAGGGCTTGCCGGAAATCCAGCGCATCAGCACGCCTGGCGGTGTGTGCGTGTAGTCGGCGTGGCAGAAGGCGGTCAGACCCTCGTCGTTCAGCATGCTGAGCACCAGACACGGCGCGGTGTCGAGCAGACCGATCAGCGATCCCATGCAGTTGGCCACGCCCAGATTGGTCGCCCCCTTCTCCTTCATGATCTCCTTGAAAGCGCGGATCGCCAGGAACGAGTTCTCGACGAATCGCTTCTCGGTGTCCAGGGCAAGATTCGGCTGGGCGAGGAACTCCTCCGTCTGCCGGCGAATGTCCTTCATCGCCGAATCATCGCCGCGGATCTTCGCGAGCTGCTCGCCGACACTGGCGTCCGGCACGGTGATGATATCGAAGCCCCACACCTTCTTGGCGTAGTCAGGGCCCTTGTCCCGGCCGGGAGCGCTGTAGGCCTGCAGCCCGCCGATGGCCACGCATCTGGTCCCCTTGGCGTTCTTCAGCCCATGCAGTGCCCGCAGCCGCCAGAGGACCTCGCCAAGGTCGTCCACCACGATATCGTTCGCGCCGATACGTGTCTCCGTGAGCGCGTCCTCGTTCTTGCGGAGCCATCGCCAGTGGACGATCTCGTACCAGAGGTAGACCGGCCCGGACTTGTGGCGCACAAATAGAACCGTCGGCTTGCCCGAAGCGGCGATCGGCTCCAGCCACGACTGATCGCCGCCGGCCCCGTAGAGGAGCACGGCATCGGCATCCGCCCCGGCCACAGCCTTGGCGTCGTCCAGGCCGGCAACCAGCGCCAGCGGCTGCATTTCGAGCTTGAACTCCGCCTGCGACGCGAGCTTGGCCAGTTCCTCCTGAATCCGCTTGACCTCCTTGTCCAGGTCGTCTTTCGTCAGGATTCCACCATACGGCCGCCAACTGGTCTTCTCCCGCCGCTGTGGAAGGGTGTACATCAGCGCCGGTTTGACCTTCAGCGGCGTCCCCGCCGGCAAGCCTGTGCCCGCCGGTTGCCCCGTCTCGGCCGCCTTGGCACGGGTGGCCGCGATCATCGCCAGCCCCCCCACCGCCGCCGCCCCGCCAAACCCGCCCAGCAATCCTCGCCGGCTGATCCGCGTGGCGTGTTCGTGCGAATGACCGCAACAGGCGCCGCTGGCGGCTTGTGATTCGGGCGTCGATTCATGTGGTTCAGTGTTCATCGGAGTACCTCCTCACCCACAGGCTCAGACTTGAGAAAACGATCGTCACGGGAAGGCACCATCGTCAGAGACCTGCCCGCGGGTCTTCTGGCTTATATCATACCCCAATCGGCTTTGTGTGCAGCATCCACGCTCCAATCGGTTCAACACCAGACGATTGGACGCCTCGAGCGTTTTCGGGTAGGCTGAACCGGCAGATCCGAGAGACAATCGGGCAAGGAGCATGACTCGCAAACCCCCATCAAAGAAAGGGACACCCATGAGACGACGTGATTTTCTGCGCAATTCCGCGGCCGCTGCGGCGGCGGGGCTCTCGTTTCCGTATTTCGTGCCCAGGCACGTGCTGGCGGCACCGGGCAGGCCCGGGGCGAATGACCGGTTCAAGGTCGGGTTCATCGGCTGCGGTGGCCGGGCCGGGGCCCTCATGACCACGGAGAAGCTCGCCGACCACGCCGACATCGTAGCCGTGGCCGACTGCTTCCTGCCCCGGGTCGACGAGAAGGCCAAAGCCGTGCCCGGCGGCGATAAATGGGTCAAATACCAGGACTACCGCAAGATGCTCGATAAGGAGAAGTTCGACGCGGTGTTCGTCCCCACGACCACGCACGCCCGCGTGCTGGCCTGCATCGCGGCCATGGAGGCCGGCTGCGACGTCTACGCGGAAAAGCCCTTCGCCCTGACCATCGCCGAGGGCCGTTCGCTCGCCAAGGCGGTCAAGAAGTACAAGAAGGTCATGCAGGTCGGCACGCAGCAGCGGACGATCCCGATCAACGCCTGGGCCAGCAAGCTCATCCGCGACGGCGGCATCGGCAAGCTCAAGGAGGTCCAGGCCCCCAACTTCATCGCGCCGGACCGGTGGAAGCCGCTGCCCGCCGAGGAAATGCCCAAGGGCCTCGACTGGGATCTGTGGTGCAATCAGACCGAGTTGCGGCCATACCACAAGGAGCTGCAGTTCGGCTGGGCCAAGTGGTGGGACTACGACGGCGGCGGCAAGTCCTGGGGCGTCACCGGCTGGGGCACCCACGCGTACGACCAGGCGCAGGATGGAATGGGCGCCGACGACACCGGCCCGGTTGAGATCTGGACGGAGGGGGCCGACGAGGCGGGCAACGTCAAGGTCACGATGAAATACGCGGACGGTACGTTGCTGAAGTGCCACAACCCGCTGCGACTGAAGGATGACCAGGGCAGAACGGTTTTCCACGACCTGGGGGCGATCTTCGTCGGCGAGAAAGCCACGCTGGAGATCCGGCGCGGCAGCCTCGTCTGCGATCATCCCGAGCTGATCAAGGACGCCCCGCCCGATTACCCCGCGGCCAGTGCCGGCGAGGTGGTCTGGCACATCAAGAACTTCTTCGACTGCTGCCGCAGCCGCAAACAGCCCGCCGCCCACGTCGAGGCCGCCCAGCGCGCCACCTCCCTCTGCTATCTGGTGAACATCGTCCGCGACATGAACCGCAAGCTCAAGTGGGACCCGAAGATGGAGAAGTTCATCGGTGACGACGAGGCGAATAAGGAGCTTTCACGACCAAGACGTAAGGGCTACGAACTGCCGAAGGAATTCGCTTGATGGAGGGTTCAGGGTTCAGTACCTGTAGGAGCGGCTTGCAGCCGCGATCTTGACGAGCCGGCGGGTTTATCCCGCCGGTGGAATGAGGTAGGGCGGGCTCCGCCCGCCTCGGCGTTCTTTGGAGGTATAGACGGGCAAAGCCCGTCCTACCGAGCCGCTGATCGGCACACCCAAGACCCCCCTTCATCCCCCCTTATTAAGGGGGCAAACGGAGAGACGCATTCATGCGCAACGAACGCAACATGACCCGCCGTGAGATCATCAAGGCCGCCGGAGCCGGCGTGGCCACCCTGGCAATGCCCGTCGCCGGCCCCGCCGTGGCCGCGGATTTGAAGGAAAGAGCGAAGAAGAACCTCAAGCTCGGGATCTTTACCAGCGTCTACGCCGAACTGCCGCTCGCCGATGCCGTTCGCCGGATCAAGGACGCAGGGTTCAAGTGCGTCGTCTGCGACTTTGCCTTCAAGGACGTCCGCTTCGACCCGCTGAAGCCCGACTGGGAGGCGGTCAGTAAAATCACCGGCGCGTTCGAGAAGAGTGACGTCAGGATCGCCGGCCTCTCAGGCTACTACAACATCATCGAAGCCGACCCGGCCAAGCGCAAACCCGGCGAGACCCGTATGCAACTGCTGATCAAGGAATGGAAACGCTTAGGCTCGCCGATCATCTCCACCCAGAGCGGCACGCTCAACAAGCAGAACGAGTGGGCCGATGCTCCCGAGAACCACACCGAGGCCGCCTTTGTCCAATTTCGCGGGGCCGTCGAGAAACTGGTCAAAGCCGCCGAGAAAACGGGGGCCATCATCGCCATCGAGGCTTATTACCGCCACGTGATCGACACACCCGAGCGCAATGAGCGGCTCTACCGCGACATCCCCTCACCGTCACTCAAGCTGACCATGGACCCCTGCAACTACTTCAGCAACCGGAACCTCTCGCAGATGAAGCCGATGCTCGAGGAGCTCTTCAAGCGCGTCGGCAGGCAAATCGTCCTGGCCCACGCCAAGGACGTGAAAGCCGCCCCCGACGGCCCCGGCCTGCCCGCCGCCGGTCTCGGCGTGCTCGACTATCCGCTCTACCTGCGCAAGCTGGCCGAACTGGACAAGGAACTCGACCTGATCGTCGAGCATCTCAAGCTTGACGACGTTCCGCGGGCGGTAGAGTTCGTCAGGGAGCAGATGGAGAAGGTTGGACTTGAGGGTTCAGTTGGAGCAATCCGCAGGAGCGGCCCGCCACGGCAACTCTCGCTTCGCTTAGCTTGTAGCCGCGATCCTGACGAGCCGAGGGGTCTCTTGGACTGAGCCTGTCGAAGTCATCCCCTCGGTCTTCAGAGGGTCCGGCGCGGGCAAAGCCCGCCCTGCCGCCTGCTTCAGCAGTGGGTGGAAGCCGCTTCCCTCGACCGCGTCCTACTCGGGCCGCGAAGTTGTCGTCACAGGTTGCCGGGCCTTCCGTAGCGCCGCATCATACGCCGGCGGCAGCTTGATCGGCTTGCCCTCGTCCGACCACCACCGCGGAGTCTCGCTGTAGATCCATACATACTCGTCGGCCGTCCGCAAGGCGTTTCGGACCAGGACCTCGAAGCTCTCCGGGGTGTGGACGTTCTTGCTCGGGTCATCGGCGTTCCATCCATCCTTGCGCCAGTTGTAGTCGAGCCACAGACCAAAGGAGCATGACAACACCCTGCGGTAGGACTTCGGATCCGGGACGATCGGCATGACACCCTCGCGCATCATCGCGTAGCTATCTGTGAAATGCTCGGGCTTCCTGTATCCGTAGGCCAGTTCGCAGCCGTCGACGATCTTCGTCTTGCCCTTGGCCGCCTCAACCATGCCGTCCATGAACGGGGCCAGAAGCCCGTAATCGGCCAAGGCCAGCTTGGTCTTGTCCCGATTGCTCTCTACCCAGGGCAGGGAGTAGCCGAACGTCAGAAACACCACCAGATCGGGGTAGCCTTCCTGAAACGCCACCATCACCTCACGGCCTCGCTTGCGAACCTGGGCGGCATATTCATCCCAGTTCTTCTTGTCCTTGTCCCGCTGCTTGCCGTGGTTGAACAGCGGCGCGTTGTACTGCTCGATGTCGAATAGCAGTCCGGGACATCCGCCTTCGCGAGCGATCCGGGCCGCGAGCCGGGCATTGTTGATCACCGCGGAGTGGTCGTCGAACCAATCGATGTCCGCCGGCGTGGTGTTGAACCGCAGGAAATTATGTTTGAACCGCTTGAAGGGTGTGTTCTTCAGATCGTCAATCGCGTGCTGCACGTCTGCCGGGGCGAAGGCCTGCTTGCTCCAACTGTCCCACGTGAAGCTTCCGGTCTTCCCGTCCGGCTTGCGGTAGTTGACGTGAAACACGCAGCCGTCGAACGGCGATTTCTCGAGCTGGTCAACGTGCTTTCGCATGAACGCCGTGTCCGGCTCGTCCCAGCCGAACTCGATCAGCTTCTTTTCCACCGGGCCCGCGGCCAGGGCCGTCACGGCCATCCCGAGCACGGCCAGCCCCGTTGACCCGAGTACTTTGCCTCTATGCATGATCGTTCTCCAATGGATCGCTTGTCGTCTCGACCGTCAGATCGGCGCGGGCAGAATACCCGCATGCCCCGCCCGCGTGCAAATGCCTGCGGATACTTACCCTTCTGCCGCGCGCCGCCACCGAAGCTGACCGTGTCCATTATCACCGGAGACTCTGAAAATCTATTGCATTCTCCGGACGCTTCGGATAGTATCCTATAAGATGCCTGAACGTTTTGTCGCTGTTAACACCCCGTGAGAACAGCGCTGCGAGAATTCGCAGATCGCGGAGCATGCAAGGGGACGGAGGCCTCTCGGAGGCCAGCCTCATCCCGCCAGCAAGCTTGTTCCGGTTTTAGGAGGTCCAGCGATGCTCGTCACTCGTCTTTTTTTTGCCTGCCGAGTAAAGCACCTCTTTATGCTCCTCGCCTCCGTCAGCCTGCCGGCCGTCGCCGTCGCAGAACCGCCGGGCACGGCCGGGTACGCCCTGCAGTTTGACGGCGTGGACGACAAGGTCGTCATCCCGCGCGCCGGCCTGCTGGAGCCCAGCGAGGCCATCACCATCGAGTGCTGGGCCAAGGCGTTCGCGGGATCTCAGAGCTACGCCCGCCTCGTGCGTAAGTGCGGCGACAGCGCGGCAGGCTATATACTCGCCTGGCAACAGACAGGTAGCGTGGTTCAACTGCGTCTGGAGCGTGTCGGAGGGTCGCAGTTGATCATCGTGCCCGACCCGACACCCAACAGCACGTACAACAACCAGTGGCACCATTTTGCCGGAACCTACTCCGCCGTGACCGGGATGGGTCGCCTTTACGTGGACGGGCTTCTCGTGGCTCAGCAGCCGGGAACGGGCAACCTGACACATGTCGTTTCCGACCTGTTCATCGGCAACGGCCAGTCATCGAGTGAGTCGTTCAAGGGTCTGATCGACGAAGTCCGCATCTGGAACATCGCTCGGACGGCCGGGCAGATCTGCAGCGACCGGAAACGACTGCTCACCGGCACCGAGGCAGGCCTGGTTGGTTACTGGAGGTTCGACGAGGGCAGCAATCAACAGGCCACCGACTCGTCCTCTATGGCTCATCACGGCTACCTCGGGACAGATAGTTCGCCTTCAGGTGACTCGCGCGACCCCGTATGGGTGGCTTCGGATGCTTTTGACCCATCCGCCGGCTTGACGGACACGGATGGTGATTCGATAGTCGATTCGTGCGACAACTGCCCGGCCATCGCCAATCCCGACCAGAACGACAACGACAACGATATGGCCGGTGATGCCTGCGACATCGACGACGACAACGACGGGCTGGCGGACACGAATGACAACTGCCCCTTCGTCCACAACATGAATCAGCTTGACTCCGACACCGACACGGTGGGCGACGCCTGCGACAACTGCCCGGCTCTTCAGAATCCCGACCAGACTGACGAAGACGAGGACGGCATCGGCGATGCCTGTGACGTACTCTTCAACACGGCCCTCCAAAACGGCAGCTTTGAAAGCGGTGTCAGCCCGGGCACAAATCAGCAACTCGCTCCAGGATCCGCCAACATCACCGCATGGACCGTCTTGGCCCACAGCATCGATTATGTCGGCACCTATTGGCTGGCGTCGAACGGCGGCCGCAGCATCGATCTGAGCGGGGCGGCTCCCGGCGGGATCTCCCAGGCCTTCGCCACCATTCCCGGCAGGCAGTACAACGTCCTCTTCGACATGGCCGGCAATCCCGACTGCTCGCCCACTGTCAAACAACTCCGCGTCCAGGCGGCCGGCCAGTCAGGCGACTTCACCTTCGACATCACCGGACGCAGCCGCTCGAACATGGGCTGGCAGACAAAGGTCTGGCAGTTCACGGCCGCGGAGGCGACGACAACCCTTGAGTTCGACAGCCTCGATGCCAGCGGCGGCGCCGGTCCGGCGATCGACAATGTCTGGGTCGTGGGCACCCCGGCAGGCTTGGATACCGATCTTGATGGCGTGGCCGACGCATTCGACAACTGCCCCAATGCGATCAACCCTTCGCAGACCGACTCTGACTCTGACGGGATCGGCGACCCATGTGACAACTGCCCGCAAGCCGCCAATTCCGACCAGGCCAACAGCGACTACGATGACTTGGGCGATGCCTGCGACCCGATCGCGGGGTACTGGACGACGCCCGTACTGGTTTCGCAGTTGAGTTCAGGCAACGATCACGCAGCTTCTGTCACCGGCGACAACCTGGCCATGTATATCTTCAGCGAGCGAGACGGCTTTGCGTGTACGGACGTTTACTCAACCATGCGCTCGACCGAATGCCAGCCCTGGTCAACGCCCGTCCGCGTGGCAGAGTTGTCTATTCTCAGCTACGACAACCATGACACCACTGGCAGCATTTCCGAAGACGGACTGCGGATCTACTTCACTCGACATTATCATACGGGTCCAGGCGACTTCTATTTCGCCGAGCGTGCAACGAGGACTTCACCCTGGAGCACGCCGGTTGCCATCGCCAGCTTGAACACCTCGGCCCATGAATACGCTATAGATGTGACCGGCGACGAACTCCTGGCAGTCTTCGGGTCTGCGAGAAACGGCGGCAACGGACAGTATTTCCAGGCGACCAGGGCATCAATCGCCGACCCCTGGAGCAATATTCAGCCGATCGCGACGCTGGCCAGCTTCGCACCTCGGGCGGTCGCGCTTTCGTCCGACGGTCTCACTCTGTACGTGACTTCCAGCAGCAACAGTGTGATGGGCGCCGACGACGTGTGGGTGCTAGGCCGCCCCGATCGAACCGCCGACTTCGGCCCGCCGGTCAACGTGAAGGAACTGAACACCTCCACCAACGAGCACTCTGTCACTGTCACCGGCGACGGCAAGATTCTGTATCTGGTTCGTCAGACTGCACTCCATGGTAGCGTGTTCATGTCGTATCTGGTCCCCGCCCCGCCGACGGAGATCCTCTCCGACTTCGACGGCGACGGCGACGTGGACATGTCGGACTACGGGCACGTCCAGGGGTGCCGGACCGGCGACGGGCAGGGCCCGCCGGCGCCGGGCTGCGAAAACGCGGATCTCGACCATGACGACGACGTGGACGCGGACGATATCGCCATCCTGTTGGTCTGCTTCAGCGGCCCCGGCGATCCCGTTGATCCCGCCTGCCAGCAGGATCCCGACCTCGACGGTTACCTGACGGGGCCGGACAATTGCCCGGCCGTCTTCAACCCCAGCCAGTTGGATTGCGACGACGACGGCGCGGGCGACGAATGCGACGTCTGCCCCGGCCTAGCCGATCCGGATCAGGCTGACACGGACGCCGACGGCCGCGGCGACGCCTGCGACAACTGCCTCTGGGAGCCCAACGCCGACCAGGCCGACCAGGACGGCGACACCGTGGGCGACGCCTGCGACAACTGCCCCGGCGTCGCCAACCCCGACCAGGCGGACAACGACGGCGACGGCATCGGCAACAAGTGTGAACCCGACTGCAACACCAACGGCGTCCCTGACGAGGAGGACATCGCCGGCGGGACCAGCCAGGACTGCAACGACACCGGCGTGCCGGATGAATGCGAGATACAGCGCGAGTTCTACTTCGCCTCGAACAACCTCGGGGCCATCGGCAGCGGCACGTCCAGGTCCGTGACCATCGTTGCCCCGCCCGAGGCGGCCGGCAACGTGCTGATCGAGATCTCGGCCATCGCCGACCTGAGCGACGCCAACGAGTACCTCGACGTGTCGATCAACGGCACCCCGGTCGGCCGGGTCTTCGATTCCACCTTCCACGACTGCCCGGCCACGGCCGACTCGGACCAGATCGTGCTGCCCCCATCTGCATGGAATGACGCCGCGGGGTCGGGCGATGCGCTGATCACCATCATGCCCAGCTCGACGGTGAGTTACTACACCTGCCAGTACGGGGCGCTCCTGACAGTGAGCGTCCGTTATCCGTTGTTCTCCAGCGGCGACTGCAACGAGAACAGCGTTCCCGACGAGTGCGAGCCGGACAGCGACGGCGACCGGGTCATTGACGTGTGCGACAACTGCCCGGCCGCGACCAACCTCGATCAGGTCGACCAGGACGACGATGGCCTAGGCGACGCATGCGACAACTGCCCGCAGGACTACAACAGCGCCCAGTACGACCACGACGGCGACGGCGTCGGCACGGTCTGCGACAACTGCTACTTCATCGCCAACCCCGATCAGGCCGACGCGGACCAGGACATGGCGGGCGATGCGTGCGACGTTTGCCCAAACGACGCCGATGATGACGCCGACGGCGACTCAGTCTGCGGCGACGTCGACAATTGCCCCACCCTCACCAACCCCGACCAGGCCGACGAGGATGCCGACCATGTGGGCAACGTGTGTGACGCCTGCCCCCACACCGTGCCGGGTGCGACGGTCGATGCGGCGGGCTGCCCTCCGCCCGTGCGAGGTGATTTCGATCGTGACGGCGACGTGGACGATCGTGATTATGATGCGCTCGAAGCATGTGCTTCCGGCCCGGCCGTGCCCCGGAAGGCGGAATGCGCCGGCCGGGATTTGGACAACGACAACGACCTCGACCAGGTCGACTTCGCACTGTTCCAGCGATGTCTGAGCGGTGAGGATACTCCCGCAGACCCGGCCTGTGCGGGCTGAGCACAACAGTCTGTTCGAAACACAGTCCCCCAAGGTCCTCCGCCATCAAACCGCGCGATCGAAAAGCGGCCGGTGGCGCGCGCATCACGCTCGACGACTCGGCTACGGCGAGAACACAACCGACGGAACGGACCGTCGGTCCGGGATCTGTTCCTCGGGGGCCGGATGACGAGCGTAACAGAAAAACGCCGACAACCGGCTGGACACGGTGGGAGTCGCGGGCCGCGAGGCCTCTCAGCCCTTCTTGGACAGAAATCTGTCCAGCTTCTCAAACATCGTCGCCCGATCGTCGGGATTCGACTCCAGGAACTCGAGCATTGCGGCCGCTACGACCTTCTCCTTCACGTAACCGGCCTTCGAACACTCCTTGTCAAACGCCGCGACCAGCTTGCCCGGCAAATAGTAGGATCGCTTGGGCTTATCCATGGTTGTGGTCTCCTTCTGAGGAAGACTGCCGGCTTATCGAGAGAAATGAGGCCTCTCAACGTGTGCTAATGATATTCCCGCGTTCCGGCAAAGGCAACAAGTTCCATCGCCGAGCAGGGAGAGCGCATAAACTCCGGCCGGTGGTGTACAGGGGCTGCTACCGGCGGCAGGTGTGGCCATTCCCACACACCAGTCCCGGTGGTAAGCTGTTACGCTCAAACTCGTCCTGGACCGTAGGTCGGTCCGGGCAAGGACCATCGTTTTTGGGAAAGGGACACCTATGACTCAACGCAAAGGGGTGAGTCGGCGGACGATCCTGAAGGGGGCGGCCGGGGCGCTTGCGGTGCCCTATTTCGTGCCCGTCTCGGCATTGGGGCGCGGCGGCTGGCTGCCGCCGAGCGAACGGATCACCGTCGGTTTCATCGGTATCGGCAACATGGGCGGGGGCCACTATGGCGGCTTTCTGGAAGACCCCCAGCTTCAGGTCGTGGCTGCCTGCGACGTCCGGCGGGACGTCCGCGAGCGTCGTGCCGCTCAAGCCGACACCGCGTATGCCGCCGCCCGTCAATCGGGCACCTACAAGGGCTGTGCCGCGTACAACAATTTCGAGGACTTGCTGGCCCGCGACGACATTGACGCGGTTCTCATCGCGGTTCCGGACCACTGGCACGCCACGATCGCGTGTGCGGCGGCCCGAGCGGGCAAGGACATCTACTGCGAGAAGCCCCTGACCCTGACCATCAAGGAGGCCTGGGACCTGGTCGCCACGGTCCGGCGTCACGGTCGGGTTTTCCAGACGGGCAGCCAGCAGCGTAGCGAGAGCAACTTCCGCTGGGCCTGCGAGCTGGTCCGCAGCGGCCGCATCGGCAAGCTTCAGACGGTCACGGTGAACATCGGCGACCCGTCGCACGAAGCCTATCTCCCCGAGCAGCCCGTTCCGGACGGTTTCGACTGGAACCGCTGGCTGGGTCCGGCCCCGTGGCAGCCTTACAACGCCACACGCTGCAGCGGCGACTATGGCGGCGGGTGGCGGAGGATCCGCGACTACTCGGGCGGCATGACCACGGACTGGGGCGCCCACCACTATGACATCGCCCAATGGGGCATGGGCATGGACGGCAGCGGTCCGGTCGAGATCATCCCGAAAGGCCCGGACAGCCCGGAGCTGATGACCTTCAACTACGCCAACGGGGTGATCATGCACCGCGGCCAGTGCAACGGCGTCCTGTTCACGGGCACGGAGGGCGAGATCGAGGTCAACCGCGGCTACTTCCAGGCGACGCCGAAGTCGATCGCGGCCGAGCCCCTGGGCCCCAAGGACGTCCACCTGTACGAAAGCCCGGACCACCGGCAGGACTGGATCAACTGCATCCGGTCGCGCCGGCGGCCGATCTGCGACGTGGCGATCGGGGCGAGTTCGGTGACAGTGTGTCATCTTGCCAACATCGCCTACTGGCTGGGACGGGCGATCAAGTGGGACCCGGCCAAGCGGGAAATCGTGGGTGACCCGGAGGCCTTGCGGTGGATGGACCGTCCGAAGCGCGCTCCATGGCATCTGTAAAGGAGAGCATCACATGATGAACAAATACACGTTTTGGGGGTTGCTGGCCCTCTCGGCAGCGGCATGTATCACTGCCACGGCGTCCGCCGTGCGGGCCGCGGACTCCGCCACGGCCAGCGAACTCGAACAGAAGTACATCACCAGGATCGACGAACTGCTGCCCGGGATGGGCGACCCGGAGATCGTCAAGCGCAAGGATTCCCAGCAGGCCCTGGAGCAAATGTGCCATCAGGCTGGCACCCCGGGCAAGGAGACCGAGCGCGCGGCCCTCTGCCGGGCAATGATGACCAAGGTCGAGGCTGACGTCGCCAAGCCGGCCCGCATCTGGATGTTGCGGAAGGTTGAGCCGCTCGGCCGGGACGAGGTTGTGGCGACGCTCACCAGGCTGCTCGAGGACAAGGACGCGGACATCCGTGAGACCGCCCGGCGCGCTCTGGTTAACAACCCCTCGCCAAGGGCCGGAGCCTCCCTGCGGGCGGCGCTGGCCAAGGCCGACACTCCCGAATGGAAGATCGGCATGATCAACGGGTTGGCGTTCCGCAAGGACGGGCAGGCAGTCGCGGCGATCGTCAAGCTGACGGCCGACCCGGACGACGCGGTGGCCAACGCTGCGGTGTGCGCCCTGGGCAACATCCGGACGCCCGAGGCAACCGAAGCCATCACCACCTTGCTGAAGAAGCCCCGTCCGGCACTGCAGGCACGGGTGGCCGAGGCCGCGATGAAATGCGCGGAGGACCTCACAGCCCGAAACGCTGCCGACCAGGCAGTGGCGATCTACGAACAGCTTTATGACAAGTCGCAGCCGGAGAACATCCGCATTGCCGGCCTGCAGGGCATCGCGGCGGCCCGAGGGGCCAAGGCCCTGCCCATGCTCTTCGAACTCCTCGACAACGGCGACCCTCACATGCAGATGATCGCCGGCCGCTGCATCGAGGCCATCCCCGGCGACGACGTGACCCGCAAGCTGCTGGCTGCCCTCAGCACGGCCAAGCCCGAAGCGGCCGACCTGATCATCGACGTCCTCGGGCAGCGCGGCCCGGAGGCCCGTGAGGCGGTTGCCAAGCTCGCCGCCGAGGCCACGGACCCGGCGCTCAAAAATGCGGCCGTCCTGGCCCTTGCGCGGTTCGGCGACCCCACGGCCGTCGACCTCCTGTGGAATGTCGCCAAGACCACCGACAACCCGTCGCATCGCTCGGTGGCCCTCCGCGGCTACGTCAGGTTGATCTCCAAGCAGGCCAAACCCACGGAGAAGCTTCAAGCCCTGGCTTCGGCGATGAAGCTGGCCGATCAGACCGAGGACCGCAAGCTGATCGTCTCGGCCATGGGCGGCGTGCCCGATCCCAAGGCTCTGGAGCAGATCATGCCGCTGGTGGAAGGCGACCTGCACACGGAAGCGTTCGCTGCCGCCGTCTCCGTGGCCAAACGGATCGCCGGCCGTCACCAGGAACTGGCTCGGGCAACCGTCGAGAGACTCTCGAAGGCAGCCGTAAGCGACGCCGAAAAGGCCGAGGTCGACAAGCTGCTCGACGCCATGAACAGCTACTGCGTCTCCTGGATGGTCAGCGGGCCATACAAGGAGAGGGGCAAGGAGGGCCTCGATCTGCTGGACGTCGCCTTCCCGCCCGAGGAGCCAGCCGGCAACGCCAAGTGGAAGGCGCTGGACGTCACCGACCCCGACCAGCCCGGTCGGTTCGACCTCGGCAAGGGCAACAACTGCTGCGCCTACGTTCGCACAACGGTCATCTCCGACAGCGAGCGTAAGGTGCAACTGGCCTTTGGCAGCGACGATGCCATCAAGGTCTGGCTCAATGGCGAAGTCTTCCACACCAACAAGGTCAACCGGCCCTGCACCTGTGACCAGGACAAGGTCGAGGCAACACTTGAGAAAGGAGCCAACACGCTGCTGCTGAAGATCGCCCAGGGCGGCGGCGACTGGGCGTTCTGTGCCGCCATCCGCGGTACCGACGGCAAGCCGCTGGCCGGCCTGAAGTTCGAAGCCAAATAGCAGCCTCGCTGCGGCGAGCAGGCTCGGTCCCCGCAAGGGACGACCTTGAATCAACGCGAACAGAGCCCCGGGCAGTGAGCCTGCTCGGGGCTCTTTGTGTCTGATCGGGCCATTGACGAAGCATGCCCACCGGCCATGATGGTGAAGCGGGATGCTGGCAAGCAGGGCAGATGGAGGATCAGATCGATGGAGCGATGGATAGCAGCTTTGCTGTTGGTCTTCCCGGTGGCCCTTGCGCCGGCGGATACGTCCCCTGGCAGTGAGACACGTAGGCCGAACGTCATCTGCATTCTGGTCGACGACCTGGGCTACGCCGACCTGAGCTGCCAGGGATCGCGCGAGGTCCTCACGCCGCACATCGACTCTCTGGCCACCAACGGCATTCGCTGCACGGCCGGCTACGTCTCGGCTCCTCAGTGCAGCCCGTCGCGAGCGGGCCTGCTGACCGGCCGCTATCAGAACCGGTTCGGATTCGAATACAACTTCGGCGCGAGCGATCGCGACTGCGGCTTGCCGACCGGCGAGCGCACCATCGCCGACGACCTCAAAGACGCCGGCTACGTGACCGGCATCGTCGGCAAGTGGCACCTCGGGGACGCAGAGCGGTTCCGGCCGTATAACCGCGGCTTCCGCGAGTCGTTGTGGCACGCGGGCGGAGGGGTGTACTTCCCGGATCCGCGCACCGGCAGTATCGGCGGCGTCAGACGCGGTCCGGAGCCGGTCAAGGTATCGGAGTACTCGACGGACGCCTTCGCACGTGAAGCGGTAGACTTCATCGGCCGTCACCAGCATGAGCCGTTTTTCCTGTACCTGGCCTTCGTCACGCCGCACTGGCCGATGGCAGCCAAGCCCGAGCATCTCAGGCGATTCGAGCACGTCAAGGATCTGCATCGACGCACGTTTCTGGCGATGATGGCGTCGCTGGACGAGAACGTTGGACGAGTGCTGAACAAGCTCCGAGAGACGAAGCTCGAGGAGAACACGCTCGTCTTCTTCGTCAGCGACAACGGCGGCCCTACAGGCGCGCCCCGCTCAACCCCCGACGCCCCCTTCCAGTACGGGCAGAACACCTCTCTCAATGAGCCCTTGCGCGGTGTGAAAGGCGACCTGCTCGAAAGCGGCATTCGCGTGCCGTTCCTCGTGCAGTGGAAGGGGCGGTTGCCGGCCGGCAAGGTCTACGATCGGCCGGTCATCAGCCTGGACATCCTTCCAACCACTCTGGCCGCGGCCGGTGCGGCGGTTGGCGGCGAACGCAAACTGGACGGCACGAACCTCCTGCCGTACCTCGACGGCCGGAGGAGCGAGTCGCCGCACGAGACCTTGTACTGGCGGTTCAATTTTCCACCCCAACAGCCGGACCGGTATCGCTGGGCAATCCGGCAGGGCGACTGGAAGCTGGTCAAGAACGATCGGGAGCCCCTCAGCCTCTACGACCTGCGAACGGACATCGGCGAGAAACGAAACCTCGCGACCGAGCATCCCGACCGGGCGTCGGCGATGGAGGCGGCCTGGAGAAAGTGGAACGCCGAACTGGCACCTCCGGCATGGAGCGGCGTCACCGCCCCGCCAAGACCGGCCAGCAGACCGCGATGAACCGCCTCGCCGGTGTCATTGGCGGTTTTCGTCCCGAGCGCAAGCCGAGGGGCTCGCCCGCCGGTGTTCTCCTTCGCGGGATCGAGCGTGGGCGGACAGTTTGCCCGTGGCACCGAACGCTACGCTTGTGCGGTCAGGTCTGGTTGGACGAGAGGTGACGGAGAAAAGCATCAGGATGTCGATGCTGCTGGCTGTTGATCTGGGTCTGAGAACCGGCTTGGCGTTCTACGCCAGGGACGGACGCCTCTTGCGGTACTGTTCACACAACCTCGGGAGCTCGGCGCGGCTGCGGCGAGCCGCGCAGGGCATCCTTCGCGCGAATCCGGACCTCGCCTGGCTGGTGATCGAGGGCGGCGGCCCGCTGGCCGACATCTGGGAGCACGAGGCCGGGCGCCGACAGATTGCCGTTCGGCGGATCAGCGCCGAAGATTGGCGCGAGCGGCTGTTGTACCCGCGCCAGCACCGCAACGGCCCGCAGGCTAAAGAAAACGCCGATGCGCTGGCCCGCAGGGTAATCGCCTGGTCGGGCGCGCCCCGCCCTACCTCGTTCCGCGATGATGCAGCCGAGGCCATTCTGATCGGCCTCTGGGGCGTGCTGGACGTGGGGTGGCTGCAGACCCTTCCCAATGAGTTAAGGCCATAGAACGCTCCCCGCGCCCGGCCGCCGATCGTGCCATGGATGCAACTGTTATACCAGGCTATTATGACGCGCATGCCGCTGTAACGGCCGACAGTGCCCGTGCTGCGCGGGCGAACTACCTTTCGGCAGAGAATCTTCGCCTCCGCCGCTCGATCGAGCCCTTGACCGACAATCAACGGCGGAAGCTGGCCCTTCTTTCGAGGTGGAACGATGACTCCTGCATCTCACAGACCGCTGAAGGCTGCCGCATCACGTCGCGAACGCGTTTCGGTTCAGCTGTGTGGCCGGCACACCTTGCCATGTTTTCTTTTCGCGTGTTCGCTCGCTACGTGCGCAGGCTGCACGGGCTTCTTCAGTGGCGGGTTTCTTCCCGAGCCTGACGACGGAACACCCGACATCCAAGTCAACGGTTGCGGCCCATCGGGGATCCTGGGGCTGCTCGTGCCGGAGTGCCCGCTTCGCCTTGTATGTTTCACCCCCGCGTGCAACAACCACGACCTCTGCTACGACACGTGCGGCACCTCCAGAGACACATGTGACGCGGCGTTCCACCAGGACATGCTCGACATCTGTGCCGCCGGCTTCGCTGAAGGCAGCGGAGCAAGAAGACGCTGCGAAGTGCTGGCGTATATCTACTGGCAGGTCGTGGCTCGCTTCGGCCAGCAGTTCTTCGACCATGGCCGACAGGAAACATGTGCGTTGGAGCCGAGCCCGGATACGGTCAGGGCTACGACCACTCAGTCTGAAGCGACATGGGCCGTCTTCCGCCCCTTCGACGATGAGGACGACGACCTGCTCCCCGATGACTGGGAGCTGCGCGTCGGGTTGGACCCCGCCGATCCGGCCGATGCCTGGCTTGACAACGATGCAGACGGCTTGATCAACCTCCAGGAGTTCATCCTCGAGACCGATCCGATGAACCCCGACGCCGGTTGAACCGGTGCGAAAGGATATCAATGAGGCCTGTTTGAGGCGTTTCTACGCGCGCTGCGGGCGCGCAGCCAAAACAACGCTCTGGCGGCGATCGCCGAGGCAACACCTAGCAGGCAGACACAGGCAAACCAGTCGCCATGGCGGGCATACAGCGTGGTCCGGTCGTCCAGAGGCATCACGGCCACCGCAGTGCCATCTGTCCCGGCCGGCAGGGCCTTGAACACGCGGCCGCACGAATCGATGAAACCGCTGATCCCGGTGTTGCACGCGCGGGCTTGCGGCACACGGTTCTCGATGCACCTGAAAACGACCTGCTGGAGATGCTGGTGCCGCTCCATCGGCGAGAACCAGCCGTCGTTGCTGATGTTGACAATGAAATCCGCCCGCTTTCCCTCGCCGCCGTCCGATCCGATCATCCGCGAGATGAATCGCGGGAAAATGTTCTCCAGGCAGATCGGCGTAATGAAGCGGAACTCCGCTGGCGGCGACGCGGGGTCGGCGCGACGCGTCACGCCCCCCTGCGGCCGGGTAGCAGCCAAGGCCGGGGGCGAGAAAGCGCGAATCGTGAACACGGTGATGTGCTCCGCGTCTCCCGGGGTCAACGGTTGAGACGCTACCGGCGGAGAGAGCCACAGCATGATCCGATGGGCGAACCGGGGACCGTTTTGAAACGGCACCTTCTCGGAGAACAGCACCAGTTCAGTCTTGTCGTAGCGGGCATCCGCCTCAGGCCGGCCGGGCGCGTAAAGATACACCGAGTTCCGGATGTCGGTGGCAAAGACGCTGCCGCCTTCGCGTTTCCACCCGCCCACCCAGTAGGCCCCGGTAACCAGCGCGTTCCCGGAGTTGGCCACGATCTCCACGATCTGCTCGTGCGTGCGCTGCATGGACCGGCCACCGTCAGTGCCGCTGAGTTCGCCACGGGCCTCGGCGTTGAGCGGAGGCATCACCGCCTCCGACCAGACCACCAGGTCGGCCGGCGCGGCGGCCAGCGCCGTGAAGGTGGTCTCGGCGTGGAAAGCCATCGCCACGTCCCGGCTGACCGTCCTGGCACCTCCGCGCAGTTGCGGATGGTTCGACTGCACCACCATGACCCGTGGGCCCGGAATGGGCATCGTCTCCCAGAACCGAAACGCACCGTAGCCGACCAGCAGGCCACAGCACACGGCCGTCAATGCCGCCGGCGCCATCAGTGGACGCCGGCGATACGCAGGATTCATCGCCATCGCGATCAGGCCGTTCACCAGCATGATACAGGCGCTGATTCCGAAGACACCCGTCGCGTCCGCAACCTGGCAAAGAACGGGAACCGGCGACTGTGAATGCCCCAGGAGCATCCACGGAAACCCTGAAATGACATAGGCCCGCAGCCACTCCGTGGAGATCCACACCGCCGGGACGAGCACCAGCGAGAGAGACAACCGCCATGCGAAGACAACACCATCAGCGGAATCGCCCGTCCGTTTGCGGCCCAACGCCCCGCCGACTCCGGTCAACCCGAGGCCACGGAGCAACGCCGCCGCGAGTCCCCAGTAGAGGGCGAAGTAGAGGCACAGGGCGACCATGCCCGGGATCGTGGCCGTCCAAAGCCACCAGAGGTTGACACCGAAGAAAACCAGGCCGCTCATCCAGCCCCAGGCGAAGGCCGCCCGAATCGACGCGACCTCGCGCATCGCCAGCAGCCAGGGAACCATCGCCACCCATGCCAGGTACCACTGCCCAAACGGCTCATACGCCAGGGTGAGCAGCAAAACGGCCAGCACTATCAAACCGCCTCGGCGCAGCGGTCGCGACGCGGCCGGCGAGGGATTGAAGCCTGCATCGGAGTGCCGGCCACCACTGTAACCGAGAGCATTGGCTTGAAGGGCCATGACAGACCTCACCAACTTGCCCCTAAAGGTATGGGGACCGCTCCCGTTAGGGAAGACGATCCCCACACCAGGGTCGCGCTTTGGAGCGCGCGATCAGTTGTCGCAGTTCACATCGGCCGGGATGCCCGGACCGCTGGCACAGGCTTCGAAATCGCCCGCGTCATCGGGGTCGACGTCGTTGTCGCTGTCGTTATCGAAGCAACTGCAGCCGGGCAGCACGGTCGGAGTATAGCCCTCGCCGGGCGAGCCCGTGTAACACGCCTGGAAGGCGGCGAAGTCGACCTGGTCGACGTCACCGTCGCCGTCATCATCGGCAAACACCAGTGGGTTGCACACATCGCCCTCGAACTTGATCTCGAACGTGATCGGGTCGTTCACGTTGACGATCGGGTTCGGGGTCGGGTTGATCGGCTCCGTGGTGGTCGATCCGGTGACCAGACGGAACCACCGCGTGGAGGCTTCGTCATAGTACTGGAACTGAACCTTGAGACACTGGCTGCCATCCACGCCCATTCCCGAAACGACCTCGGCCACGTTCGGCGGCGTGATCAGGTTTTCAAGGTAGCCCGGGGTCAACTGTTCATTAGGGTACGGCTTCTGGAACAGAACCAGATCCCCCGCAACGTGGCCCGCGTCGAAGTCCTCGATCACCGTGGTGCCGTTCTTGACGTTGTCGATATACAGCGTATAGAAGCCGGAGTTCGCAGAGCCGCTGGCGATCGACAACTCCTCCAACGTGTAGCACGGTCCGACAAACTGGCCGTTACCAGTGAATCCGAAATTCACATTGGCGGCCTTGTTGAACGTCACGGTCTGCCAGTCGGCTGAGGGCTGCAGCACATAACCGCCCAGCGGAGTATCCTCATCCGCGTCCTTGCCGGTGGCGGTGATCCAGTCGATTGTGCCGGTCATGCCACCATTGGCGCCGACAACGCATCCGCCGGTTGGAGTGGCGACATTGCGGATACCCAGCGACAACTGGAGCGCCGAGTTCTTGCCCTTGCCGACCACCGGACCGCTCTTGGGCTTGGCGCCTTCATAGTCGCCAGGCGGAGTACAGTCCGTGAGGCTCATGGTCTGGGTGGCCACGACGATCTCGCCGGCGTAAAGAGGTTCGTTGAGATTGACCATGACGCTTGCGCTTCCGGCGGTGGCCGAGCCGATCAGGCGCCAGTCCTCAGCGGGCGGCGGGGTGTATTCATACACCTGCACGGTCTTGGCGAGCACATCCGCGCCGGTGACCAGCACTTTCTGCGTACCGGCCACGAGCAGTGTAGCGGGATCGTACGGGGCAATCCCAACCGGCGCCACATCCGAAGCGGCGCATTGTTTGGGACCCACGTTGATCTTGATATTGTCGATCAGCATGCCTGGGTAGCTCGCCGGCGAGGCCGCGCCGCTGACCATGTAGTTGGACGTGCAGTTGGTGGAGAACGCGATCAGGAGACTGTCGCCGGCCTGGGCGTTGATCGTCGGAGTGAGCACCGTGTACGGTCCGGCGTCCACGCCCACA
>CAZPIO010000053.1:0-46506 GCA_964586235.1 uncultured Planctomycetales bacterium | reverse complement strand
TCGGCCAGCTCAACCTGAACAACTTCGCCGGCGAGCAGTTCTTCGTCGTGCCCGAACCGGCCAGCCTGGCACTGGTCGCGCTGACAGGCGTGGTGCTGCTGCGCCGCCGGGCGTAACCCACGCGGGCGTCAAGCGATGCGAGTCAGGCGACCCTGCGAGACTCTCGCAGGGCCGCATCGCCGCACGAGCGGCGGGCCGGCAAGCTCGTGCCAGGGCGGGCGATGGCCGCCTTTTCGGACCTGTGATCGGCGCAGTTCACCTCGTTCTCGCACGGCAGAGCCTCGATCCCCATTAAAGCGACGCCGTGTAATCTGGAGAGCATGGCCGGATTGTATGCCCGTCCATGGCCTCGTCAAGCAGGCAGAGGCGCGGGGTGGCTTGGCCGGGTCGATGACAGTCTAGGCGGCTCTTTCAGAACCCCAAGCGCTCGCCACGGCGAAGCGTGTCGTAGCCGGGTAAGCGAGGGGCCCAATCGGAAAGCGGCCGCATCACAGGGGGTCCGCTCCCTCACGGTCGCGGTTCTGAAAAGGCTATAGCGCCTCTCCGCCCAGAGTGTCACGGACCCTGGCTTGGCCGACTGACTGTCGGATTTCTCACGCTATCTCGGGCGTCAGATCTGGCGATCCTCCCAGGGCCGGCCGTGACTTGTCGGGCAACGGTGAACACCGACCTGCCCACAGACCTGGGGATCGTCATGATCATCGAACCCGTCCCGTGTGATTCGCCCGATCTCAGACTGGGATACGTGCTTTGCAGAGGACAGGTGCATCCCTTACTCGACAACAGGCGGCTTCGCCGTATGCGCCGAAGTTGCGACATATGGATCGGACTGGGCACAGGCGAGGAAAAAAATAGATTTCAGTAGTCAGTCTGTCGTCACAGGACAATGATTTCACACTGACGTGGCCCGGCTGAAAGAAGTGCACGTGAGAAGTTGCACATTGTGCTCTGAGCCGTGCCGGGGTCCGACGTTCCGCATGCGTGCAGGAACACCATGAAGAGGGATGAGAGATGACCAGGATTGTGCCGACGGGGTGTTTCAGGTTCATCGCGGTCGCATCGATCATGATGGGGGCGGCCTCGGGCGCTCGGGCCGGGATTCTCAACGGCCATGGATCGGCCCATGACGGCGTCACGGGCAGTGTTCCATTCAACAACGGCGTTGGGCTCAGCGGTACCATCGACTACGCCGTGTTCACGGCCGACGCTTTCAACGCCAACTTCGGCGGTCTTGGTTATGTGCCTGGTGATGCCCTGGTTTACACGTACCAAATCTCCGTGACCGGCAGTCTCGGCGTCAGCGCCGAGATCGTAGGGGTCTCGAATCCCGCCAATACGATCGGCACGTTCGATATCGGGGATGTCAGTCCCTCGTCGTCATCTTTCACACCGAACGCTCGTTGGTTGTTCGCTCCGGAAATCCCGACAGGCATGACCTCCTGGGGTCTGGCTTTCTCCTCGCCGAGCCTTCCGATCGTTGGTGCAGCATTGACGATTGATGGTGGAACTCAGGCGCTTGTGGCTGGAGTGCCAACCCCAGGCCCGGTGCCCCTTCCGGAGCCCGGGTCGGTGTTGCTAGCGGCCTGCGGCCTGGCGGCGTGCTGTTTGCGGCGAACCGACCGCCGTTGACGAGTTCGTTTTCACCGCGGCGGTCAATGCTATCGCGGATCCGTCGGTTGCGCGGACGATATGGCACCGCAGAGTTCGATAGGAGAGAGATATGGTCGTTTCACGCATTTATCATGTTCAGTTGGCGCTGTTTCTTATTCTCGGCTCGGCCGCAACGCTGGGCCCGTCGCACGCAATCGCCGGGCCGTTGGCGACGACCAACTTCGCATTGAATGACGGCTTCGGGCCTGACGCCGGCCGCTGGCATGGTGCGGTCTCGATCGCAGGTGCTGCGTTTGGAGACACCGTGGTCGCCGACGTCGACTGGGCGGTATTTGAGCATGGAGATTTCCAGCTCTATCTGAACAGCCAGGGCATCGCCCAAGTAGATCCGTCAGCCGCCGGGGAAGTGGTCTATGTGTATCAGATTTCCTCTGTCACATCCGCCTCGCCCGGCATCGACACCCTGACGGTCGGTGTCGATTCAGGTGACGGCCGCGGAACGGTCTCGGCTCCGAGCTTCGTTCCGACGGGACTGCCTATATCGAAATCGCCCACAGGCGGGGGCGACAACACGACCTCGATGGCGTGGTTCTTTGACGGCAGCGAGCTTCTTATCGGCGACTTCAGCGACCTGCTGGTTTTCACAAGTCCGTTCTTGCCCGAATTCGACTTCCTGCAGGTCAATTCAGGCCTGGCCGGCCCCGCTGTTTCGCCACTGGTTGCCAGTATCGGAGATAGACCCGTCCCGGAACCCTCGACATTGGTACTGGGGCTTCTCGCCTCCTTCGGGTTGTTCTCTCGAGCACGGAAGTATCGCTGACGATCAATGATGTTCCTCTTTGCTCGCGCCCGTCCCCGTTTTTGATCTGGTCATGATGCGTCGCGGACATGTCGCGCAGGTCGGCGCAAGGCCAGAACACTCATCAGGCCCACGCCGAACACCAACAACCCACCCGGCTCAGGAACGACGGCGAGAAACGAATTGGGTGCGGCTCCGATGATGTTTGCCGTGATGTTTCCTTCCGACGTGGGAAACACTATCGTGAGCCCTGCGGCGCCGCTGTTGCCCCAATCGATCGAAACGTCCAGGAAGAGCTCTTCTGCCGTCTCCCATTCCAGGTAACCGGCCGCCGTGGGTCCTATCGACCGGTCTCCGCTGGGGCCGCAAGATTTCAGGAGGGGGTCCGACCGCATTGTGCAAAAGTCGGAGCACCGGCACCGGGCCGCAAGCCATCGGGCGTTCAAGAGGTTCCTTTACGACCGGCTCCTCGGAATGCTCTTACCAGTAGAACAGCGCTCCGAATGCTTACGTGAGAGAGGCTCCCGCGACAGCCTGTTCGGCAGAGCCGGGGACAATGGCCTCAGCGTTCATTGGCAGTATGATGCTGATTTCGGTACCCGTGTGTTGCGCGACACAGAGGAGACGATCAGATGAGCAACCGACAACGCTCGCCTCTGGTATTTATCATGGTCGTGCTGGGGGCACTGCCAGGTTCCTCGTTGGGGCAGTCCCAGCCCGCGGTCGCCCCAGCTCGGCCCAACATTCTTCTCATCACGGTCGACGACATGAACTGGGATTCACCTGGTTGTTTCGGCGGCCACGTCCCGGACGCGACGCCGGGCATCGACCGCTTGGCCTCTGAGGGAATGCGGTTCAGGAACGCGCATGTGACCGTGGCCGTGTGCACACCGTCTCGTTCCGTGTTATTGACCGGGATGTATCCTCACAGGAACGGAGCTGAAGGGTTCCAGCGAATCAGGGCCGACGTCCCTACGCTCCCCTCGGTCCTCGGGGCAGCGGGATATCTGTGCGGAACGATCGGCAAGTGGCTCGGTCAGCAGGAGGCATTCAACTGGACCGTCCACGGTTCCCAGGGTGATTCCGCCGAACGCAGGATCGGCCGCCGTCCGGACGCCTACTACCGATTCGTCCATGACCTGATCCGCAAAGCCCGTCTCAGCGGCCGGCCCTTCTTCATCATGGCCAATTCCCATGACCCCCATCGCCCGTTTCACGGAAGCCCGAAGGATCACCGGCTTTTTCACTTTCCCGGAAGCGAAGTGCCCGACCCTTCTCGGCTCTACAGGCCCGATGAGATCCAGGTGCCTGGGTTTCTGCCCGACCTGCCGGACATCCGCACCGAACTGGCCCAGTATTACAGTTCCGTCCGACGCGCGGACGATACGGTGCGGGCTATCCTGCGCGCAGTGCGCGAATCCGGCGCCGAGGAGAATACGCTGGTGGTGTTTCTGTCCGACAACGGCATGTCGTTCCCCTTCGCGAAGAGCAACTGCTATCTGAACAGCACGCGCACGCCCTGGATCATCCGCTGGCCCGGGCGGGTCAGACCGGGATCGGTGGATGAGGATCATCTCATATCCGGTGTGGACTTCATGGCCACCGCCTTCGACGCGGCCGGCGTGAGTCCGCCGAAACCGTTAGACGGCCGGTCTATCCTCCCGCTGCTGCGCGGCGAGGAACAGTCCGGCCGCGACGCCGTGTTTACTCAGTATTACCACGTTCACGCGGGCAAGACGATCTATCCCATGCGGTGTGTCCAGACCAAACGCTACGGATACATCTTCAATCTCTGGTCGGACGGGCAACGGACCTACGACGCGGAGCCTCTTTCGGAGATGGCTTTCGCTGCAATGCAGGAGGCCGGCGCTCATGACCCAACCGTTCGCCGGCGGGTCGAACTCCTGCAACACCGCTGCGTGGAGGAGTTCTACGATCTGGAGAAGGACCCGGCGGCTTTACACAACCTCGTCGCCGAGCCGGAATATTCCGGTGCCGTCGACGAGATGCGTCAGCGATTGCTGAAGTGGATGGAGCGGACGGGAGACTCGGCGATCGAGGCCTTCCGTCATCGTGGTTCGCCGGCCGCACGTCAGGAGTTCATGCGCGAGTACTCTGAAAAAGCCGACCGCGAGATCGAGGCACTGAAGGAGTACGAAACCCGCACGGGCTATCGTTTCTGATTATCCCGGCGGATGCCGCGGAATGACGGCTTTTCTCGTGAACAAGCCCCGTTCAGCTAGTGCCGGAGGCCACGCGCCGAAAGGCGGGAAGCGTGAGGTCATCCGGCTGCTCCCGGCCGCCACGAAAGGCTTGGGCCTCGCCCTGCACGGCGAGGACGAGGTCGCGGGCACAGGCAAGCGAGCAGTGAGATGCGGCGCGGAGCGCATCGGGCGGCTTCGGGTTGACCACGCTGAGTGGCAATGTTGATCTCGCAACGGCGAACCGATCGCCCGGCCCGGTGCAGAAGTCGTCAATCCGCGCAGCCTGGGTCGGGGGGAAGGTTCTCGCCACCGTAGCACCGCTGCACGATGCTGAAGTCGGATTGGTCGACATCGCTGTCGTCATCCATATTGGCCATGTCGAATTGTTCGGTTGTGCAACCGACCGGCGGGCCCGCGATGCCCGGGCCGGTCGCGCAGGCCTCAAACGCATCGAAATCATCCTGATCCACATCCCCGTCCACATCCAGGTCGGCGGGCACAAGCCGGATCGAGAACATGACCTCCTGATTCGCGGTGTTGCCCAGCCCGTCCGTGGCCGTGACGACGAGCGTGTGGGGTCCGTTCTGCAGCCCGCAGGCATAGCCGTCAGTGCTCACGGACTGACCATCGATTGTGGCATCGACGCCGGCGACGCCGCTCCACTCGTCGGATGCCTCGAAACTCACCCAGACGCAGCCCGGATACTCCGCCGCCTCGGGCGATGCGATCGCGATCATCGGTCCGTCGGCATCGACGCGGATCTGGGCGGATGCGCTATCGCCGAAGTCGCCGCCCCGCTGATCATCCTTGCGCATCTGCCATTCCGTGGTGTAAAGACCGCTCGCCGCCGGCGAGGTCAGAGCGATGTTGAAGGTAACGTTGTCGCCCGGGTAGACCACAACGTCCGGCGCGAGGGCGATCATGGTTCCCGCCGCGAACTGATCGTTGACCGTCGCCTTGAGTTTCCAGACGGTGTATGGCATGTACTGCGTCGTCGCTACCAGGAACTTGTTGCCCCAGCACCAGGCCATGCCCTCGTTCTGCATGGTGACCGAGCCGTTGACAGGCTGATTGGGGCCGACGATCGTGGGGAAGCTGGTCGAGACCACGGTGGCGGCCAGACGCGGCTTGGGTGTCGCGTAGAACTGGTTGCAGATGCCTTCGTAGAAGCCCCAGGCGACCGTCGCCCGGAAGATCTGGTCCATCAGGAAGACGTGATCCGGATAGAACTTCCAATCGTCGTGGAAGGCGAGCTCACAGAGGGCCGCGGGCATCTTCGCCTCGCGAATCTCGCCGAAATTGGTGTTTTTAACCCCCCGATTCTGCCAACGGGTGGTCGAGCCGCCCGCGTGCTGATATCCGTAATACGTGCCGCTGGGCCACTCGGGCGGCGTGGTGCCCGCGACGTACATGGCATCCGCCCAGAAGCCGTCATATCCATTCAGGATGGCGTTGACCGCGCCGGTGTTGATGTTGGTGGCGTAGCGGGTTGCCTCTGTCTCAAGATGCGTGTAGATCGACGTGTACCAATAGGTCTCGGTTCCGCGCGCGTTGCCCGAGCCGGCCGCGTTGCTGTGCAGGCTGAGAGAAACGCAGTTGCCCCATACCGACTGCTGACTCTGGTCTCCGGGGAACATCTCGGCCATTCGGTGGTTCGCGTAATACGGCCGGGCGCGGATGTCCTTGTCCGACTGTTTGGTCAGCGTGGGCTCATTCCAGACCGACGCGGGCATTCCGATGTCCTGCAGAAAGTACTTCGCGGCGGTTTGCCACCTCGGCAACAGGAAGGAGCAGTTCGGATACAGTGCTTCCACTTCCGGGGTCCAGGGATCGTCGTACGGGACCGGCCAGTTGCCCGCGTTCTTGTCGAGGTTCCTCGAGACCCACACCGTGGCCCCGGAGGACTCGCAGTACTTCGCCAGGAACCGGATCGTCTCCGGCGACATGTCATCCTCGTAGAACGAGCTCCACTGGTAGCCGCGGGTCCAGAAGTAGTAGTCGCTCGGCTGATATGTGCTCCCGGTCCAGCCGGGGGGAATGCTCGTCGCGGGGTTCGGGCCGCAGAACGTTCGCATCGCGCGGAGCCAATAACCGTTGGTGTCAAACCAGTAACTGCCGTGACTGGGGTGGAGGACGACCAGCTTGCCGGCAAGCTCAGTTGTCGCGGTGAGGAACGGTCCCTTGGGCGCCGCGAAGGTCGCAACGCCCGGGGCAGGACCAAGGTCGCTCGCCCGGGGCAGGTACTGCCACAACGGGCGCCCGGCGGCCGTTATCTCAATCCCGGTGATCTCGGGCCACGCAGCGACGGCGTCCGCGATCGCGTGGCTCATGGCGTCCGCCAGCGCGTCGCCGAATCCGGCGGGCACCGCATCCTTGCTGAGGTCCACCTGTATCGCAGAGCCATCCACCCTGACACTGGCCACCGTCGTTCCAGGCGGGAAAACGTTGCTGTTGGCAACCGCCTCGGTGACCGCCTCCTGGACCGCCACATCTCCGTGCGCGGTCGTGGTTATCGACACGAGGCATACCAGGATCCAGACGACGTAACAGCTCTTTGACATAACCTCCAACCTCCTCTTACGTGGACCGTTGCACTGCGCATCCATCGACCGCGGCTGACGGGATCTCAGACATCAGCCGGCCCGGCCACGCGGCTCGGCCTCGTTCTGCCATTGTACAAGGCCTCGGCTGTGCGCCTAACGTTATTTCAGAATAACTCTGGACCTCAGGAGCTGGATCAGCCTCGTCGGCTCGTTCTTGCGGAGCCTGCCGCCTGTGTCCGGGCATCACCTCAGCAGAGTGCTCTCGGTTCAGACACTCTGCATTCGTTCATCCTGCCTGTGATGCTTTTCCGGCTTGCTGGTCACATCTGTTGCTGGTGGTCGCGTTGGACATCGGGATGTCGTACCCGCCGCAAGCGGCGACTGCGCCAGCGCTTTGACCGACTCCCGGTCGCGGATGTGCAGAAGTTGTCAGCCCTCAGCTTTCGGCTCTCAGCCGGAGGATGGTCGCCGGAGGCGGTCTCTCGGTCGGCCGTCTCTGCCTCATCCGCTTCCATTACCTGGCACGTTTCGACGCACGACGAGGCCGCGACGAGGTGGCGGCCTTCGCCGCGGAGTTGTTCGAGGAAACGCTCTCCGTGACGGGAGTGAGCCAGAACCCCAGCGGCGCTCGTACTGGAGTGGCCTCCGAATTGCTCGGGCTGGTTCTTGATCGGGCAAGATTCTGTGAGGCGGATGCGACCGGTGTGCCGTTCGAACGTTTCAGTTTACGGCCGGCCTTCGTGGCAGGAGCGCTCAAGACCGGATGCTCCGGCCCGACGAGCGGATCATCGGGCCGAATCGATGACAGCCGTTCCTTGATATTCTTGACATACTCGCTGGAGATCTCAAAGCCGATGAACCGCCGGTTCAGCTTCTTGGCGACGGCCAGCGTCGTGCCGCTCCCGCCGAAAGGATCGAGCACCACGTCGCCCTCATGCGAACAAGCTCGGATAATCCGGCCGAGGAGCTGCTCGGGCATCTGGCAGCCATGCCAGCCACGACGTTCTCCGAATGTGCCGGCCACCCTCGAGAAGTACCACGTGTCGCTGTCAGCCGGGAAGCGTTCGGGAATATCCTGCGGACGCAGAACGAAGCCGTCCTTGGTCGGAACCTCGGGCGGCAGAACCGGCGCCATCATCCACGTATCGTCGGGCATCCGGCCGTCAGGGTGGGCCCGCTTATCGCCGTAAACCAGCTCGCGAGCCGAGGGCACGCGGACCGCCAGCGAATTGAATGTGAAATTGCGGGGATCCTTCACGAAGTGGAACAGGTGCGCGTGGCTCCGCGTGAACTTGTGCGTGCAATGCACCCCGAACGTGTAGAACCAGATGACCCAGCTTCGGCAGTGCAGCCCCAGTTCTCGCGTGCACAAAACCTTGAGGTCGGCGGCGTACTCATCGCCGATGGCCAGCCAGAATGTCCCGGCCGGCTTCAACACCCGGACCACCCCTTCGATCCACTTGCGCGACCACCCGATGTACTCATCGCTCGCGCGGCGGTCATCGTACACGTCGTAGTCATACCCGATGTTGAAGGGGGGATCGGCAAACGCCAGATCGATCGATCCGGCCGGCAGGCTTGCCAGGCCCTGGACGCAGTCCGCGTTGCGAATCTGGTCGAGTTCCATCTCATTTTCCCCTGTATGTGGTGGCATCGGCCGTAACTATCACAACATATTGGGATAGGTCTTCTTTCAAGTACCCTCGTTGCGGTCGGCAGGTTAGCTGAGGGTTAGGTCTCTGTCAAGGCCCGGGGGCTGGAATCCGGTGCGGATCGTACGTGTTCAGCGTGCCGGGGTCTGGCTCTTTTTGCCCGGATGCGGTTTGGCGTGTGGTCTAGGGATGCTCGCCGAGACCGGGTGGCACGTGGCGGCGCAGAACGGCCGGCAAAAAGTGCCTGACCCGCTCTCTTGCACGCTAAACACGTACCGCGGATCCCTGCCGCCAACCCCTGCTCACCCACCGCCAATAGCCTCGACCCTGGACCCGCGAGCGAGGCCGCTATCCCGATTAAAGCGAAGCTGTGTAATCTATCGAATGCCCGCGGTGCAGGCCGCCGCTCTCCGTGGTCACGCGGGCAGCAAGTGGTATCAGGTGGCCGACCTTGATCTATTCTCTGCTCGCTCCGTGGCACACGAAACCGGTCGACCAGAAAACCCGAAAAACAGTTGACGCGGCAACCTCAGGTCGGTAGACTGAAGAAGTCACAACCGCATTTTGCTCGGTCTCCAGACCGTACCTGTCAAGTCTGACGCGCAGTTCTCTCAGGTATGAAGCGGTTGCTGGAGCATCGGTGTCGCAGGACATCAGAGAGGGGGAGTCGACAAAAGATCAATCAGTCGTATTGGCTCCTGATTGGGGCGGGAGGGGATCCGCAGCGCGGTTGCCTCCGCAACCGGCGGACGCCCCTCCGCCAAACAGGTCATGGTTTCACGTCCTGTCTAAGCCGGGTCCGTGTGCCCGGAGAGGAGGAAAGCTATGTTGAAACGCACATTGTATGTCGCGGTGGTCCTGGGCGTCTTGGCTTCGACCGCCGTGGGAGCCGGGATCACGTACATCGAAGAGGCCATCGTAGGAGGCACCACCCCGACCAACCCAGGAGACCCAGTTTATGGTAACACTCCATACTTGGTCGGAAGCCTGAGTTCGGATGGGCGCTTTGTGGGCATCACTCGTGCTTACCAGTTGCCAGACCTCAGATGGTTCAACGCTGCGTCTGTGTACGACACGATGACCAACACGTATGGAACCTTGCGGATACAGAGCGGACACGGCTCCACCCGAGGCGTGGAGAATCTCAACGGTTTGCCGCTCGCGATTGTCGCTGAAGGCAACAACAATGCGGCTACCTGGAAGAAGGGCACCCGCGAAGCCGGTGGTGAAACCGCAGGTTATTTGGATGGCTCGGCGGTCGGCCTGACCGGGAATTCCAATGCCATGGCCATGGACGCCAACGGCAACGGCTGGATGGTCGGCGGGACCATTGCCACCAATAACGCCAGAGGTTGGCGGATCACCAACGGCGTCGTGAACGCGACAGCCGCTTTTAACTACCAATCATATGACGGCAAGAATATCTTCAACGGCGTATCGGTTTCGGGCCTGGCGGTCGGAAACTTCCAGTCCGGCGGAGATAGACCATATCTTGCTAACTTGAACGGCGTCGGGACGGACACACATACCTTGGCATCCTTTGGGTCGGACAACCACGGCCAGGCCAATGCGATATCCAGCAATGGCCTGTGGGCGGGCGGGTATTTCCTCGACGCTGAGACCGCCAACATCAGCAATGGCTTCCGGAACGCCGTGGACGCGACGCTTGCGACGGGCGGCGTGACCGAAAAGCTGTTTCCGTTCGGCTTTGATCCGGATGTGGCTCAGCAGAGCAACGTGTTTGATATCGCCAACGATGGAACGGCCGTGGGCTTCAGCTACGACCCGACCGCCGGTTACCGCGCTACGTTGTGGGCTGCGGGTAGTAACCAGGGCGTCCTGGTGTTTGACATCCTGACGAGCTTGGGTGTCGACATGTCCGAGTGGCAAAGTCTGGAGCGCGTCGTCAGCATTTCGGATGACGGGCTGACAATTGCCGGCCGTGGTGTCCCCGTGGGCGGCGGCTACGGTGCGTTTGTGGCTGTCATCCCCGAGCCGGTGACGATTGGCCTGTTTGTGCTCGGTCTGCCGCTGCTTCGTCGCCGGCGCTGAGGCTGTGCGGCGTGTTGTGTTGAAGTTTGAGCGTTGAGTTTGCGAAAGCCCTGCGGGCCGGTGGCGAGAGTGTGGCCCGCAGGGCGAACCCCGGATAGCAGCCCGTGGCAGAAGTGTCGCGGACGCAGGTGCACGGTCATCTTGCCCGTGAAAACACGGCCTGGAAGGCCGCGCCACGACTTGCTGCGGGCTGATAGAAAGGGTGAGAGTCCGAAACTGCTGGCCGCCTGCCGGCCGGCCAGGGTGAGAGACGTTGCGGAGGCAAACAAGCTGAGAGAAACTCGCCCGTGATCCGCCAGGTCGTTCCTGCCGAATCACGGGTGATCTAAACGGCGCCTGCACAATCGCAAGGGTGCCACGCCTGAAGACGGGAGGTTGTCGTGAAAAAGATTGCTTTTCTGGCGTGTATTTCGGTTGCCGGGGCGGCACAGGCCGCGACGCTGACTTCTGTCGGCGTGCTGGATCCCAATTTCCCCTCCAGCACGGTCAGGGCTGTTAAAGTGGGGCCAGATGGTACTGTCTACGCCGTGGGCGGGAGCCGCAGCGACACCTGGAGCCACTATATACCACCAGGCCAGACGGAACCAACGCAGAGTCCCGAACACCCATTTGTCTGGGATTCAATCAATGGCATTCAGGAGCTGGTCAATCCCTCCGGCATCGCCAGTTACTGCAACGGCGTCGACATACGTTCAGGCCAGGGCACCGGAGGCGTGGACCAGATCCTGATCGGCGGCATGATCGGCAGCATCAGCCGCACCTGGAAGGCGGATATCGCGGACCCGACGAGCGGCGTGTGGACTGTTCCAGACCCTGCTCCGGAGTACACCAAGAACTTTCTATCCGGGGCATATAATCAGATTCGAGTGGCCCCGGGTATGACGCAAGTAGGACCAACCGCTTGGCCTGAGGTATGGTACATGCCCTACACGGTAGACGCAGCGAAATGGAGGTTCGGTCGCTTGCGGGGTGATCCGCGCGGCGTCTGGGATGTGGGTACAGTTGGAGATGTGAGTCTGGGCGGTGTTTCGGCCACCGGTGTAGTGGTCGGGACGAACCGAGACAGGAATCGACGCGCGATTTACTCAAACATACCTGCCGGGATCGCCGTCATCCCCGGCGACGGCGGGCTTCGCAGTGAAGGTTTCGGTGTCTCGGGCAATGGACAGTGGTTCTCCGGACTCGACTATTCGGACACCACCAACGTCGTATACGAAGCTTTCGTGTGGGAGTACGGCACCGCGGGCATGATACTGCTGGGCCAGCATGGGCCATGTGATACCCGCAGTGTTGCCTATGCGGTCAACAACGACCGGATCGCTGTCGGCATGTCATGGAACCCGAGCGACGGCGAGGTGGCGGTCGTCTGGGACAACACCGGCTTGTGGGATTCAACCGGACAGGCCCGGAGAATCACCGAACTGCTTAGCGCGAACGGGGTGGATACCAGCGCCTGGACCAAGCTGAATCGGGCGTTATCCATTTCTGATGACGGCATGGTGATCGCCGGCTATGGCACTTGGGCGGCGGATGGCAGCGGCCGCGGCTTCGTCGCGAGACTCACCGAGCCGTTACAGCCGGTTCCGATTACCATAGTCGGTGCGTGCTGCGTCGGCGAGGGGCCGGAAGCGGGCACCTGCCGGGTAGTCACTGCGGCCGAGTGCGCCAACATCCCGTACGGCTACTATCGAGGCGACAATTTCTGCTGCGATTCCTGCCCTGGGGCCTGCTGCAAGCCGGATGCCCCGTGGTGCTCCATCGAGTTGGCCGCCGACTGCGAGGACCCGAGCGTGTTCCGCGGCCCCAGCACGCTTTGCGAGGAGACCACCTGCCAGGGCGCCTGCTGCGTGAAGGCAGGACAATGCGAAGAGCTCGCGAATAGCGCTTGCCCGCCGGTTAAGTTCAAGGGCGTCGGCACGGTCTGCGAAGAGGACACCTGCCCCTGCTCCATTCCGTTTGCAGATGCGGATGGCGACGGTGACGTTGACCAGGCCGACTTCGCCTTCTTGCAGACCTGCTATACGGGCATCCTTGGCGGGCCGGCGGTCCTCTCGGATGCGTGCGCGTGTATGGACCGCGTTGATGACGATCAGATCACCGGCGACGATGTGGCGGCGTTCGAAGCGTGCGCGACCGGCCCAGGGGTCACGTGGGTCGACGGGCAGCTTCCGTCGTGCGTCCCATGAGGACTGAGGCTGGAGCGGTGGAATAACGAATCTCCGTCCAGCTCAGGCCGGGCGCCACACATCTGCCATGAGAGCAAGGGGAGCGGGCGTGAACACGCCGGCTCCCCTTCTAAATACGTGAACTTGCCGGTTTCTGGTTCTTTTTACCCAGAGGCCGTTCGTCGTGCGATCCGGGGATGCCCGCTGCGTCCGGCGGGCACTCGGCAGCCAGGAAAAGGCGTCAAAAAGTTCCTGACCCACGCTCTTCCACACGCAGGAGCCGTCTTCAGTCGGCGCAATGCGCCACAACGGCGACGTCGGGCCTGCTGACGGTATCGATCTGGGTCCCTGCCGGGCCATCGAGCAGACACCAACCCGGTGCCGGAGAACCTTGCGGCAGGAGATCATCGCGGGCACTTGCCGGGCGGCGCCGAAATCGTTTTCTGGTCGAGCCGGCGACCCACCGAAACTGGACGGGATCTCACGGCTGGTTCGGGACAGGGTTTGCCGGTGCGCTCCAGCGGCGGAGCGATGAAGGAATACCTCAGATCTCTCGGCGAGATTTGTCTGCGGCGGCGCTCCGCCGGCAGACGGCCGAATGCCCGCGGTTGAAAGCCGATAATTCGCCGCGTCCGCGGCGCCACGTCCTCGATGGCCGATAATACCGCCCGTGTCTGTACTTTTAACGTCCAATAATGGAAAAACCGGGTGTAGAAACTTGAACCCAGGACCGGACAGGCATAACATCCCGGAGTGTTCGCCGTTGCTCAGGGGAGAGAAGAGAAATGAAAACCAGACTGGTGTGTGCCTGCATCGGCGTCCTGATATGGGTCAGTGCGGCTGATGCCGTCTTGGTGGCGTATGAGTTTCAACCGACGCCGGCGGACCTGGGAGACCTCGACCACGCAGTGAACTACACCTGGGGCCTTCGCTGGAGCCCGCCGGACGGCGAACAGGTGGTGGCCGCCAAGCTCGAGATCGAGAACCTGACGAATTGGGCGGTCGAGCCGAACATCCTGTACATCCATCTCCTGGACTACGCTCATAGCGGCGTGACGACGTTCTCCGACACGCGGTCGGGCGACTGGTTCGCAGGCCAGGGCATCCTGCTGGCGACTTTCACCGACACGGGTACGACAGACCATCATCCCGCGGTCGACTGGTCGTACGATTTCTCGGCGCAGGACCTCGGCTCGTTGAACACCTGCATGTCCGATGGCAAGTTCGGTTTCGGCTTCGACCCCGACTGCCACTACTACAACGACGGGGTCAAGCTGACGCTTCTCGTCGACGGCATGCCGGAGCCGGCCATGCTCGTGCTGCTCGGATTGCCGCTGCCCCTGTGTTTTGGACGTAAGCGTATCTCGGCCAGTTGAGCGAGTTCGCGGGGGAATCGAGGACGCGCCGGATGTGGTCTCCGTTTGCGGCTGTCGTCCGGCGGCTTCATCCGCCGCAGTCCGGATCGACCGGCACATCTGCCCCGCTCATGCAGGCGGTTAGCAGCAGCAGGTCGAGAATGTCCACGTCGAGGTCGATATCCAGGCGGGCGTCGAGACACGCAGGCTCGTCCTGGGGGTGGCCGTTCCCGGTCAAACAAGCCTGAACCCGGCCGAAGTCGGCCTGGTCGACGTCCGCGTCACGGTCGAGGTCGCAGACGGACGTCGGGCAGCCCCAGGTGGTGACCCGGCTTGTATCGTCCGGCGTTCCGGGACAATCGTCCAGATCACCGCAGACGCCGTCGCCGTCGGCATCGTTGACCGCATCGAAAGGGCAGGTGTCGCAGGGATCTCCTATGCCGTCACCATCGCTGTCGGTCTGTGTGGCGTTGGACACGGCGGGGCAGTTGTCGCAGAAATCACCGACACCGTCTTCATCGGCGTCTTCCTGCATCCAGTTGACCACAGCCGGACAGTTGTCCAGCGCGTCGGTGAGGAAGTCTCCGTCGGCGTCGGGCTGACTCAAGGATCGTCGCAGAATGGCGGTTCCCTGAGGGCTGCTGTCAGGATTGCGGCCGTCGATCTGTACCAGGACCCCGTCTTCATGCCAGTACACATACTCCAGAGAGGCGCCCCAGCCGCTGTCATATACGGCCTCAGGACCCGTGGTCCACCGCTGATAAACCGGATCGAAGATATACAGGGTCCGGTTGGTTTCGCCCCCCATGACGAACAGAAGGCGGTGGGCCGGATCGGCGGTGATCGCCACACCGAAGAGGCCGAGTGACGCCGTCAGGAAACCCGGTGTGACGCCGCAGTCTGCCAGAGCGGGTGTCCGGCTCCAGGTGTCCGTCGTCGGGTTGTAGACGTTCAGGTATGAGTCCGCGCCGTTCGGGTCGCGGCCATTCCACCCCCCTCGCCAGACATAGATCTTGCCGTCCAGGTACTCCGCTTCCGAGCCCCCCTCGAACACCTCCTCCGAGGCCGAGGTTGCCCCAAGCCAGGTGTTGGTTGACGGGTTGTAGATCGCCAGCTTGCTGCGGAGGCTGAAGTCGCCGCCCGATGCGGCGTCCTTGACGCGGATGATTGTGGCGTACATCCGATGGTGGGTCCAACTGTACGCCAGGGCCTCGTTGCCCACCAGGTGGCCGTCGACAGTGGTTGACGCGCAGGCATGCCACGCAGGAGGCGCTGGGGGATGCTCCTCGTCGAAGCCGTTGTATCTGTAAAAATGTGATGCGTTCCCCTCGCCGGTGGTGTAGTCGAAGCTCAACCCGACGGTTGCGAAGAACCATCCGTCCGCCCACTGGTAATCGCCTCCGTCAGCCATGCCTTCAAGGGCGGCGAGCGCCGGAACATAGCGTCCGGTGACGAAGTCGAATCGGTCGTGGCGCTTGCTGTTGACCCCCTCTAGTAAAAAGAGTTTTATACCATCAGTTGCGAAATGCGCGCCGTTGGCGGTGTCGAACGTCGAGCCGTCGGTCCGCGTGTTGCGGCCCAGGTCCTGCCAGTCCCCGGTCGACAGTCGGGATCCCGCGGCGAGAACTGCACCGGTCCTGCCGTCGCCCGATCCGCCGGCGGGCGCATCAGCAGAGGTCGCGGTCGGCTCGGTCGCCAGCATGGCCAGCAAAAACAGGCCTATCGTCCGGGACAAGACGGCTCCGGCACGCATAATGCCCCCCTCCGGGAGAATGAGTTGCCTTGGAGATCCTCCGCCAGTGGCATGAAAGCGCCCCCAGCACGGATTCGGTCGCTTTTCGCTTCCCGCATTCTGCGCGAATCGCAACCGTATGGCAAGCAAAAAAACCACCCGGCACGGGCAACTTGCCCCGTGACACATGAGGCCGCTCTTTCAGGACCCCAACCCTGGTCGCCGTGGCGACCGCCAGCGGGCGGGCCTCCGGTTGTGCGACCGCTTCGCGGTCCGGCCCGTTGCTTGCCAACTTTTTGCGTCAAGAAGACTTCAGACGCGACAAGGGCCGCCCACGTTAGCCCCGTTCGACGGGGCTTTCCCACCGAAGGCGGGCTGATAGGCCAGTCCTTTCAGGACTGGTTTCGGGCAAACGCTACATCTCTCTCTTAGCTTCTTTGTCCGGCCGGCTTTAGCCGGCCGAGCGAGACGCGACGGGCCTGCGGCAGTGCGACCGCCTGCGGTCCGGGTTCTCCAGCGGGTGGCTAAGCTTCCCACCCTAACCGTCATGGACCCCGGGCGAGGCGAGTTGCAGGCGGTGTTGTGGTATGATCGTCGGGATGGGGCACGGCTGGGACACCCGCCGAAGGCCCACCGATGGCAAAAACACGCCAAACGGAGACCAGTCGGTGAGCTGGTTGTCAGCGAGATTTCATTCACGGACCCTGCGGACAGCGTTTCGGGCGCTGCGCAGAAACAGGATGCGATCGGCCCTGACCACGCTCGGCATCGTGATCGGCGTGGCCGCAGTCATCGCCATGATGGAGATCGGCAACGGGTCGTCCAGCGCGATCCAGAGATCCATCGCGAGCATGGGGGCCTACAACCTGTCCGTCTCGCCAGGTGCGGCAGCCAGCGGCGGCGTCACGTTCGGAGGCGGAAGTGCGCAGACCCTGACTCCCGAGGACGGCGAGGCCATCGCCCGCGAGTGCCCGGCCGTCCGAGCGGTAGCGCCGCAGGTGCACGGGCGCGCCCAGGTAGTCTACGGCAATCGCAACTGGGTGCCGCTGTTCATCGACGGTTCCACGCCCGCCTACCTCGAAGTCCGAGGATGGGAGATCGACGAGGGAGAGTGCTTCACCGATCAGGATGTTCGCAATGCGGCCAAGGTCTGCCTGGTGGGCCAGACGCTTGTGCGGGAACTCTTTGACAATGCCTCGCCGGTCGGCCAGGAGATCCGCGTGAAGAACGTGACCTTCAAGGTCGTCGGCGTGCTGCGCGCCAAGGGCTCCAACATGATGGGCATGGACCAGGACGACGTGATCCTGATGCCCTGGACCACCATCAAGCGTCGCGTGTCCGGGTCAATGCTCGGCAACGTCAACCAGAGCGCGGCCGGGCAGGACTCGCAACAGGTAAACACCCTGAGCAACCTCTACCCGGGCCAGGCAAGCCTGTACCCCGAGCCGTCCATCACACAGCTTGCCGATACGCCGCTGCCCGTGAGATTCTCCAACGTCGATCACCTCATGATCGCGGCGCGGTCAGCCGAGCAGGTGCCCGAGGCCCTGCGGCAGATCACCGAGGTCCTCCATGAGCGGCACCGGATTCGCCCCGGTGAGCCCGACGACTTCAACATCCGCGACATGACCGAGATCACCCGATCCCTGAGTTCCACTACCACGGTGATGACCCGGCTGCTTTTGTTCGTGGCCCTGATTTCACTGGTCGTCGGCGGCGTGGGCATTATGAACATCATGCTGGTTTCCGTGACCGAACGCACCCGCGAGATCGGGCTGCGGATGGCGGTGGGGGCCCGGGCCCGCGATATCCTGCGGCAGTTCCTCGTGGAGGCCGTGGTGCTCTGCCTCCTGGGAGGGGCCTTCGGCATCCTGATGGGGCGAGGGACGTCTCTGCTGATCCGGAACCTGCTGAGTTGGCCAACCGAGCTTTCCGTCGGGGCCATCGTGGCGGCGGTCATCGTGTCCATCTCGGTCGGCGTGGTCTTCGGCTACTACCCGGCGATGAAGGCCTCGCGCCTGGACCCCATCGAGGCGCTGCGGTACGAATAACGCACAGACACGGGCAGGTTCTCTCTCGGCGGTCGAGCAGCAAGCCTGTCCGCCCGTCATAACAATTAAGCAGGTGAGGTGGTGCCCGCTGTAGGAGCGGCTTGCAGCCGCGATGAGTCAGTAGGAGCGGCTTGTAGCCGCGATCCGAGTTGGCAGGAGCGGCTTGTAGCCGCGATCCGAGTTGGCAGGAGCGGCTTGCAGCCGCGATGAGTCAGCAGGAGCGGCTTGCAGCCGCGATCTGAGTCACAACAATTGAGCAAGTGAGGTGGTGCCGTGGTGATCGGAGTCCCGAGGGAGATCCTCGAAGAGGAACGGCGAGTGGCGGCCCTGCCCGATACGGTGAGCCGGTATGTCGCAATGGGCTTCAAGGTGCTCGTGGAGGCCTCGGCGGGGCAAGGCGTCTTCCGCACCGACGCCGAGTACGCGGCGGCGGGAGCGGAAATCGTGCCGGATGCCCGCACGCTCTACGAGCGGTCCGAGATCGTGCTCAAGGTCAAGCAGCCGCGTTTCAACGAGCAGGTGGGTACGCACGAGGCCCAGATGCTGCGAACCGGGGCCATCCTGATCACTTTTCTGCACCCGGCGGCGCCCGACAACCACGAGATGATCCGGATGCTGCGGGACCGCAATATCACCTCGTTCACCATGGACGGAATCCCGCGGGTCTCCCGAGCCCAGACCATGGATGCCCTCACTTCGATGAGCACCATCACCGGATATCGCTCGGTCCTCATCGCGGCCAGCCATTTCCCACGCTTCATCCCGATGATCGGGACGGCCATCGGGACGGTCCAACCGGCGCAGGTCCTGGTGATCGGTGCCGGCGTGGTGGGCCTCCAGGCCGTCGCCACGGCCAAACGACTGGGCGCCGTGATCAAGGTCGTCGACATCCGAGTCGAGGCCCGGCAGGAGGCGGCCAGCCTGAAGGGCACTCAGGTGGTCGGCTTCGAGGTGCCCGCCGAACTGGCTCACGGCGAAGGCGGCTACGCGAGGGCCCTCCCAGCCGAGTGGCTGGAACGCGAACGCGACCTGCTGCGGTCGATCGTCCCCCAGACGGACATCATCATTCTCAGCGCCCTGGTGCCCGGCGAGGTCGCCCCCGTGCTCATCACCGAGGACATGGTGCGATCCATGAAGCCCGGCTCGGTCATCGTCGACGTCTCGATCGATCAAGGCGGGAACTGCGCCGTGACAGCGGCCGGCCACGAAACCACGGTACACGACGTGTACGTCTGCGGTACGGCGAACATCCCCGGCTCGGTGGCCGTCGACGCCACCTGGCTGTACGCCCACAACATGCTGCATTACGTCGAGAACCTCTTCAAGGACGGCCCCGGCCGGCCCAACCTGCAAGACGAGATCGTCCAGCACTCGATGGTGACGATCGACGGCAAGATCGTCCACAAGGGGGCGCTCAAGGCCATGGGTCCCCCCGCATAGTCTCGCGCGGAGTACTTCAGATGCTCGACGTCTTGTTGATGCTGATAGTCCTTGCGGCCGCGGCCGGGCTCGGCTACGTCGTGATCCGGCGCATCCCGTCAATGCTGCACACCCCCCTCATGTCCATGACAAACGCCATTTCCGGCGTTGTCCTCCTCGGTGCGATGTTGCTCTTTGCCGCACCGGCGGACCGGGCCGAGCAGGTGCTCGGCGGGATTGCCCTGGCGGCGGCGGCGTTCAACGTCGTCGGCGGATTCGCCATCACCGATCGCATGCTGGGTTTCTTCCACAAGTCAGAGTCGACCGGCCAGGAGAATCGCACCCGATGCCGCCAAAGCTGATCGACCTTGGTATCATCCTCATCCTGTTGCTCGGAATCATCCTGTTCCGAGGACCTCGAAGTGCCCGGCTCGGCAACCTGGCGGCCGCGTTCGCCATGCTCTGCGGCGTGGTCGTCATCCTCACCCGACACTCCGTCTCGCCGATCTCACTCCTGCTGATCTTCGCGGCGGTCGGTACAGCGGCCGGCTGGTATCTCGCTCTCCGGGTCAACATGGTCGGGATCCCGGCAATGGTCGCTCTCCAGAACGGGATGGGCGGCATGGCGTCGCTCCTGGTGTCGTTCGTGGAACTGACGAGAAGCCCAGCCACGGCCGCGCTGCCCGCCGCCGAGGTCGCATCGCTGCTGGGCATTGTCACCGGCGCCGCCACGTTCTCCGGCAGCATGGTGGCCGGCGGCCGGCTGGCAAACCTGCTTGGCCAGAGGCCTCTGGTCTTCCGGCGGCATAACCTGATCCTCATCGCCTTGGGAGCTCTCGCTCTCCTGCTGATGGTCCAGGCCCTGTACGTCGGCAGCCCCGCTGCCGTCCGGCTGATCGCGGCCACCCTGGTCAGTGCCGCCGCCGGCCTCGGGGTGGTGTTTGCGGTCCGCGTCGGCGGCGCTGACATGCCCGTTCTGATCTCATTCCTGAACGCCGGGACCGGTCTGGCCGCCGCTTTCTGCGGGTTGGCCATCGGCAACTGGCTCCTGATCGCCTGCGGGGCCATGGTCGGCGTCTCCGGGATGATCCTGACTCAAACCATGTGCCGGGCCATGAATCGCAGCCTCGCGACGGTCTTTGCCGGCATACGCCCGCCGGCCGCGCACCCCGCCGTATCCGCCGCGCCGCCCGCACCCGCGAATGTCTCGTCTTCCCCTGTATCCGCGCCGGCCCCCGAGATCGAGCAGCCCCCCGCATCGCCTCCGACCCCCGACGACGGCTTCGCCCGGGCGGCCGCATTGTTGCGGCAGGCCCGCAGCGTCATCATCATCCCCGGCTACGGCATGGCCCTGGCCGACGCCCAGAGTGAGGTCGTGGCACTGGCCGAAAAGCTCGTCGAGAGGCAGGTAGGCGTGTACTTCGCGATCCACCCGGTCGCCGGACGCATGCCGGGCCACATGCACGTGCTCCTGGCCGAGGCCGAGGTCGACTACGGCCTGATCCGCGAGCTCAAGGACATCAACCCCCACTTCGCGCAGACCGATGTCGCCCTGATCGTCGGGGCCTGTGACGTCGTCAATCCCGCGGCCATCGAGGCCAGCGGCACCCCCATCTCGGGCATGCCCATCCTCCGCGCCCACGAGGCCAAGCACGTCATCATCTGCAACCTCGACCCCCGCCCCGGCTATTCCGGCGTCGAAAACCCCCTCTACACCAACCCCAGCACCATCACCCTCTTCGGAGACGCCAAAACCACCATAACCCGCCTCCTGACCGATCTGTGTGCCACTGCTCTGTGAGCAGTGCGTCTCGTTTCGCCCCTTACCAAGGGGCATGTCCCGAGCATGTCGAGCGGGAGTCGGAGGGGGTGGCTCTCCCAGCCGCAGTCTGCATTTCCCCTATCACTCATAACTCATAACTCATCACTCGGCTGTTGCCCCCGCGATGTGCCGCACCACGACTTGGGGGCTAGCCCGCCAGCCATCTCTCGCACGATCACAATTCGACAAAAAAAGGTCCCCGGATTCTCCCAAACCCGGGGGGGCGCAAAAAAGAGACGGCAAACCACCCGCGATCCGGCGTGATCCGGTTCTCTTCTGCTCGCCTTAATTTGTTGGAGAAGGTGCTGGTGACAAGTTGAGAAGTGTCCGGCGTGATCCGGTTCTCTTCTGCTCGCCTTCAATTCCGATGGCAGTTGGACACCTAATCACCACATGTGTCCGGCGTGATCCGGTTCTCTTCTGCTCGCCTTTATGATGACGTGGAAGAGAAATATTCATGGAGGGAAGTGTCCGGCGTGATCCGGTTCTCTTCTGCTCGCCTTCGTGCTGTGGCTGTGGGAGAAGGTCGGCGATGTGCTGTGTCCGGCGTGATCCGGTTCTCTTCTGCTCGCCTTAACGCATCGGCGTGAAGGGAGCCCGCAAGTTGGTGGTGTGTCCGGCGTGATCCGGTTCTCTTCTGCTCGCCTTGACGTGGGCCGCCCAGATCCAACCCCCCGCATTCCAGTGTCCGGCGTGATCCGGTTCTCTTCTGCTCGCCTTGCCCACGCGGCCTGGTCGTCCTTCAGACGTTTCTGGTGTCCGGCGTGATCCGGTTCTCTTCTGCTCGCCTTCTGCTAACGTTTGGTTTCCACCCGAAGACCTTGCCCGAGTGTCCGGCGTGATCCGGTTCTCTTCTGCTCGCCTTCCCCGTCGGCGGTGAATGAAAATCTGATGCAGGGCCTGTGTCCGGCGTGATCCGGTTCTCTTCTGCTCGCCTTCTCGGCCGGCGAATCCTCCGCCAACCTCCGTTGGGTGGTGTCCGGCGTGATCCGGTTCTCTTCTGCTCGCCTTCACGAATCAGAGGAATGACATGAAATCCCCGTAAAGTGTCCGGCGTGATCCGGTTCTCTTCTGCTCGCCTTTGTGACCCTGAATGCGGGTGCCACTGAAGGCGGCAAGTGTCCGGCGTGATCCGGTTCTCTTCTGCTCGCCTTGCGGCATGAGCATCGCTCGCGCCTTGGTGGTTGTGGTGTCCGGCGTGATCCGGTTCTCTTCTGCTCGCCTTCGGCCGCACTGTGCGGCTTGCATGTGCAGATAATAAGTGTCCGGCGTGATCCGGTTCTCTTCTGCTCGCCTTGATGGATTTTTTTGGATTCGTCTCTTGACAACCGTAGTGTCCGGCGTGATCCGGTTCTCTTCTGCTCGCCTTGCGCCCAATCGACCCGGATACCCTCGAACTGCACGGCGTGTCCGGCGTGATCCGGTTCTCTTCTGCTCGCCTTTGGGTGTCAGATGAGCCGCTTAGCCGACTCCGCCGTGTGTCCGGCGTGATCCGGTTCTCTTCTGCTCGCCTTCTCGAGCCCGCCGAGGAGAAGGCCCTCAACCTGGCGCTCGTGTCCGGCGTGATCCGGTTCTCTTCTGCTCGCCTTCTTGACAATATCGTTACTATCAGCGATCTAGCGCCCGTGTCCGGCGTGATCCGGTTCTCTTCTGCTCGCCTTCATCGGCGGATCTGTTCGCGATTCACGCCCAACAACGCGTGTCCGGCGTGATCCGGTTCTCTTCTGCTCGCCTTACCACGTCGGTCCCCACGGTCACCGCCGCGTCAGCAGTGTCCGGCGTGATCCGGTTCTCTTCTGCTCGCCTTGGGGTCCTTTCCCGCCCATGCCCCATGCGGTCAAACAGTGTCCGGCGTGATCCGGTTCTCTTCTGCTCGCCTTAGTCTTGCAGTGCTTGCAGATAAGCCGCCTCATCGGTGTCCGGCGTGATCCGGTTCTCTTCTGCTCGCCTTGCGCGGCAAGGCAAGGCTAGGAACTTTTATGAGGGGTGTCCGGCGTGATCCGGTTCTCTTCTGCTCGCCTTGGACCAGAGGCAGGAACGAGGTGAGCGATGACGTAGTGTCCGGCGTGATCCGGTTCTCTTCTGCTCGCCTTAGGTGGCGTGGTTGTAATGTGTTGTGCGTCTCGGCAGTGTCCGGCGTGATCCGGTTCTCTTCTGCTCGCCTTCTGTTCGCCCGGTCGTTTAATCCCACGCGCTATTTGTGTCCGGCGTGATCCGGTTCTCTTCTGCTCGCCTTATGGCAAGGGCGACAAGGTAATCTACATCAGCATGAGGTGTCCGGCGTGATCCGGTTCTCTTCTGCTCGCCTTATCCCGGTCGGGGTCTGCTTGGGGTGCAGCTCGATCGTGTCCGGCGTGATCCGGTTCTCTTCTGCTCGCCTTCGCCGCTGCGGTCCAGGTCGCACACCCAGCAATCGCGTGTCCGGCGTGATCCGGTTCTCTTCTGCTCGCCTTGCCGTCCAGGGCACGCACCCGTGCCAGATCCGCCGGCGTGTCCGGCGTGATCCGGTTCTCTTCTGCTCGCCTTCGGCAACGGACCACCGGCAATTATCCGAAAAGCATTGTGTCCGGCGTGATCCGGTTCTCTTCTGCTCGCCTTGGAGCTTCGAGGTCACCCGGTGCCCGCAATTGGAGATGTGTCCGGCGTGATCCGGTTCTCTTCTGCTCGCCTTAGCGGTTGTCCTAACCGCTGCTGGGTTTGCCGCTTGGAGCATATCGTCCGAGCGGCCGTATCACTCGCGATTGTGATCGGCAATCGCGTGTCGAAACGCGTCTGTAACTCTCTTGACCACGTCATGTTATGCCCACGCGAGCGGGTGCCGAACGCACCGCAGCACCCTACCCGCTCGCACGTATTCTCATGAGAAAGAACCACACAGGCACACTATCCACTGCTTCTCAGAAGATCAAGGGGCCTTCCTTCTGGCGGGAGACCCTTTCGCCCCACAACTCCACACCTTCGCTACATCGCCCGCACAATCGCGCAATGAGCAGGCGGTCGCACGCATGATCCAGGATAGGGTCCAATCGCTCCCGCAACTCGGCCAGTTGCGTCTCGCTCAGCAGACACTCGAACACGCTCAGTTGCAGCCGCCCCCCGTAACCCCGGAGAATGCGGTACACCTGTCGCCATCGCTTGGGGTCCCGGATATCGTAAGCGATCCAGACGACGTCCATAACACTCACCGTGTCCGAAAGCCAGCGTATGCCGGTATCTGTCCGGTCAGGAAGCGGGCCAGGATTCGGGCCTGCATTTCCATCAGGCGGACATAGGACGTCTTGTACATGAAGACCGGGTGCGTGCACTCGTCCGTTTTCCGCCGCTCATAGGCGGCGAAGAACGCCCGCCTGCCCTTGTCGGTCAGGTTGCAGCTCTGCCGTCCGACCAGGAAATCATCCTTGCCGATCATGGCGTTGTTGACCAGCGTCAAGACCACCGAATCGGCAATGATCGGCCGAAATTCCTCCATGAGGTCCAGGGCCAAGGCGGGCTGGCCGCGCCGGGATTCGTGCATAGCACCCAGGTACGGGTCCAGTCCGACCCCCGCGACGGCCGAGATCATGTCCTTGCACAGGCACGCATACCCCAGCGACAACGCGGCGTTGACCGGGTCGCGGGGCGGGCGCCGATTACGGTTGTCAAAAGCGAACCATGGGTGGACATCCGGGCGGAGCATCCCGTTGAACGCTCCGAAGTAGATCCGGGCAGCCAAACCCTCGATCCCCAGAAGGGCCTGCCGGCTCGTGGCTTCCGCCGCGGCCCGAACATAGTCCGCCAGTTCTTCGATGCGGGCAGCGAACCCGGCCGTCTTTGCGTCCGGGTGGGTGTTGCGCATGAGCATGACCCGCTGGTTGTGAATCTTGGTCGAGATGACCTCCCGGGCAATGGCCAGCCGAACAGGCTCGGATTGCAGAGCCCTGGCCACGGCCGAACGTAACAGCCCGTTGGCATTCGGCAGCGGCGACAGGTGCCCCTTAAGCCTGCCGCCCGTCGAGAAGAAGGCCACGTCAACGCCCAAGTCCATCAACGCATGCACGGCCTGCGTGGTCATGCACCCGTAGCCGTAGATGCAGACCTGGCGCAGCTTGTTTCCGGGAACCTGCCCCAGGGTCTCGCCCGTTCGGCTGCGTACCACGAAATGGTCGCCGGATTTGCCCAAGGTGGCTCCCTGCTCTGTGATATATAGGATGTCCCGGTCGTAATCCGCCGGTATCAGGCACCGCAGCGGGTCCGCCGGAACGGGGAAATCCTTGCTCTCAGCCGGAGCGCCGGCGTCGCAGTTGCCCCGTAGCCGGTTGGTCTCATCCGGCATGCACAGGGCAACCAGGCTGCACGCCGGGCACTTGGGGGAGTCAACCAGCGGGGGTGGCTCCTCATCCTGGGTGGTGACCTGCCGCGCGGCGTCGATGGCGGCCAGCGTTTGCTGGCGCAATTCGGGTGTGAAGCCCACCTGGACCCGCTGTCGGGTAGTCGCGAAATAGAGAAAGCCCTTTTCCACACGGGGCACGCCCGAAGATTCGAGCAGAAGGGCCTGGCAACAAAGTTGCACCGCGTCATTAGGCCAGAAGCCGCTGGGGCACTGCTCGCGGGTGGGCGGACGTGATTTCTTGTACTCGACCGGGCAGACCTGCCCCCCGGTTTCGTCAACCACGTCGATCTTGCCGGTGATGCCAAGCTCGACGCTGGTCAGCCACACGCTGCGGGTCCGGATGGATTCGCCTTCCTGCCGGGGCCGTTCCGCCAGGGCCGGGTCGTCCACCCGTGTGTGGACTCGTCGCCCGTGGACCACGTGGGCGTTGTCCTCCATCACCCCCTGGACGAACTCGTAGTGGAACCGCCGCGGGCAGTACACAAACGCGTTGAGCATGGCCAGCGGAATCGGGTCAAAGACCGGTTCAGGCGGGTTCATGGGTACATCTACTCGCTGCTCGTGAACGGTGGACATGGTAACTCCCCGGGCTTGCCGCCCTGTCCACTCGCGTCGCCGGAAATGCCTCACAACGCCCCGCGCCGATGTGTGTCGATCGCTGAAAGCTAAGGCCCACCCAAACAAAACGACCGGCCGGGAGGCACGGGCCTCCCTGCCGGTCGGTTGTCATCAAATCCCCCGCTGATCAGGCGGGGGATGCAGAAGAGAACTAAATCACACCCGTTGCGACGCCATAGCCTCGTCACAGTTTCCCGTGCCGAGCCCAGTCGGGAGGTTCGCTCCACCCCTTGCGAGGCTGCGCCTTTCAGCGCACTCCACATTCTGGCGAGACACACTCGCAACGTGAACCCGGACATATAGACCGGGTTCAGCCCGAAGGCACGATCGTATTGTGACACATTAGCGACCGAGCTTCAAGAGGCATTGCCAGGCATTCGTAGAATTCTCAGAATGGGGTGTCCGCTGCTGCCATCGGAAACTCCTCGGGCCACCCACCCGCAGGCGGGGTTTCGGAAGGCTGCCGAAAGCGTCGATTTAAGTGCTGTTGGGCCAAGGACTTCGCGCGGCTCCAGAATGCTTTTCCCACCAAGGTAGTGCCAGCAACGACCCATGACTTCTGCTCGGAGTCGTATCGGTATTTTTGGTAGGCCGGGAAATCGCCGGCCAACTTGCGAGCAAGGTTCATTGCCGCGTTCAGATCGGCGTTCACAATAAGGCCACACTCGGTGCAGCAGAACTGCTTGCCCCCGTCTATAGCCTGGCGCATGCCAACTAGCAAGCCGAGGGGGGTGCCACGAACCCGGCGGGCGGCAGGTGTCCACACGCGACGACGAACTGGCTGTCCTTTTGCGTCAAGCAAGGGCTTACCCTGCTCATCAACCGGCGTGACCTCAGGGGCAAGCGCATCTTTGGCCGCATGGTCTGCCGTAATGTGCGTAAAGCGGTGACCGACCGCCCCGCAACGGTGGCAGAAGCGAGAGGTATGATGTGGCGGCACGAAGTCGTAGACGTGAATGCCGAACGGCGCCGCTTCCATCTTGACGAACTCGACCAACTCACGCCGATTCCAGTTCATTAGCGAGGCATTTACGCGCCGTCCGAATTCCGCCTCCGGCCGGTAGCCCTTCAATTGCTCAAAGACGATGTAGTGGACCCCGTGTTTGAGGGCTGCTCGCAGAATCGCGTGCGCAGCCTTCTTTCGACGATCGTCTTTGAGATTCTCGACGTGATCCAAGAGATTACGGGCGAATTCTTGGCCACGCGGCAAATGAGCGCCCCGAATCTCAAAGCTCTTACGCCCTCCGCGCGGGCAAGCCTTCTGCTGCTTCCTCTTGCGCTCAAACTGGTGCCGTTCAATGTGGCCCAATCCGATGCCGGGCACGTCAAGGAATTCAACGGCGTTCGGTTTGAGCGGATCAGGAAGGACACCGTGCTTGTGTCCGTCATCGGCGAACTCGACAACGGTTCCGGTTCCAAGATGGCGCAGGCCTAGGTCGATCAGCAGCATACGTGTCCCAACATCGATGCTGCGGGCGCCGGCCTCCGAAATCCAATCCTCCACGTACTTCCCCGCATCCACTTCCGTGGCACCTGCTGGCTTGCGCTGCCAACCGACCCGACGGTCAAACCAAGCCTCTGCCACTACAGGTTTAGGGTCCTTATTCGTTTTCGTCGGTTTCGGCCGACGCCGTATTAAGCGCACCCCGGGTGCGGGATAGTCATCCGCAAGCATGCTGTCCGGCTCACTGCCAGGCACCTGGAGCTTCGACTGCTCCTTGAATCGGCACACGATCGTGTGGTCATCGGGCTCGGTCCACCCATTGCGCTTAAGTGGCTTCCCGAGTTTAGAGGCCGAGATGCGATTCTCGGGTGCTGGACGTTTCGGTTTGCCGTCTGCACCGGTCACGCTCTCATCCAGTTCGCAAGAGAGGGTAAAGATCGGATCTGCGTCCTCCCTGAGACGCCCGCGGTACTCCAGTCGGATCCCGCCAATAACCAGGGGCAAATCCCGGAGGAATCGCCGGCGCGCGTCTGGGGAGCCGTTGCGGTCCGCCAAAGGACCAAACCAGAACCGATACTGCCCTTGCCAACGAGGCTTCTGGCGTTCCTCAGTTTCGACGACCAGCCTTCCGGTCAGATTCTGGTCGTCCGAAGGTGATTCGACAAAGGGAGCGAGCCGCCCATCGGTCGCCATCCTGTATCGAACCATCACGCGCTCGAATCTGCTCAGGTCAAGCGGGGGATCGCCGCGAAAGAAGCCGTCCATCAGATGTTGCCATACGCTGTCCGTCCACTCATGGACTTCATCGAGTCTGAATCGGCTACTGATTGCAGGCTTGGATGTCTCCAGATCAGTGCGGTACCGCTCTCGACGCTCGGAAAGCCGATCGGCAGAGAGTTGGTACGAGTCCCACGCGATCGGGCTCTTCAGCCGTGACTCTTCCTCTTCGGTTAGGGCCTTACCCTTGGCCAGCTTCCTCAGCGTGAGAAGGTCCTCAACCGGCACAAAAACGCAGAACTCCACCACCATGGGATTCATGGACACAATTGTGTACATGTGTCCCGGCGACGTCTCGGAGAAGGTAAACCATTCCGGACGGTGATTGTATCGGGGATAGCGAAATTGGATCGGCTTGCCGTACTGATCGAGTCTTCGAAGAAAACCGTTGTATGATCGCATCGTCTCGACGAATCGCCAGAGATGCGGCTTATCCGCAAGCCATAGGAATAGGTTTATGTCGCCGACTTGGCGCGGTTCGGCTTTCTGGTACTCCTTAATGATCTGCTCTGCGACTTGCTTTTCAGGCGGGTGCCGAACATCGGGAGGAAAAAGCCGCTCGTAGATGTCGCGCCAGCCTCGCGTCATGCCCGCATTGAGACGCTCGGTCTTCCTCTCGTCGAATTCTTGGCCGTGCTCCCGAGCACGTTTCTCGGACCGTTCGCGTTCATAACCTTCGAATTCTCTCCTGGCAACGCAGAAATCGCTCCAGTTCAGGCGACCGATTTCATCAATCTCGGTCTCCCGCTCCGCTCTCTGATTCTTACCCCAATTCCGAAGGAGAACGGTTCGTCGCCAGCCCCCTCGGCGATTGTCAGCAGCTTCCTCGTCCGTTGTCTCCCGTTGCTGACCGCCTGTCCATCGCTCGAACGCCTCCTTTGCCTCCTCGTAGTAGGTGACATGCGTATCCTCATTCTGCTCGAAGTTGAGGATTCGGCGAGCCGCATTTCCGAAGAGACCGCGCCGGAAACCGTTGTCCGGGCAGGCCGGTAGGGCCAGTTCTCGATCAAAGAGCCATAGATTCGCATTCCGCAACTCCCGAATCGCTTGTTTTGCCGGTAGTTGAATGTTCTTGCTCGACTCGCCCGGGCCTTCGCCCGTTGACCCGCTTGAGAACGTGATCGGCTCCATCCACGCTTGCGCTGACTGGGACCGCCCTGCCCGCTTTTCTTTGGGGAGGTCGAGTCCCATCATGTCTCGGTAAACCACTCGCAGTCGCTGGAGATGCTCTTCATCAAAACGGCGTCGCAGGTGGTTCCTCGAATCCTCCTCCGTTTTGCGATCCGTCAGATTCTGCATCCAGAAATAGTGTTTGAGCAGGTAGGCCAGTGACTCGTTGAAGATCCGGTGGGTGGCCCAGAGGTAATCCCGCAGTCTGCGGGGGGTGCTGCGGGCCAGGCGTGCCGTGAAGCTCCGGTTCATGCAAACACCTCCTGAAGGGACAACAGAGCCATTATCGCCGCAAGCAATGGGGAACGCCAGAGGAGATGATGAATCCTGAAAGCTGGCTGTCGACTGCAAGTAAGACCCGCCGTGGCGGGCTGATCGCTCCCCCGTCCGCGGCTCGCCCCCTCCCGCCGGCCGCCTCTCCTCGTGCCTGCCCGCCGTGGCGGGTTATTCGTGCCTTTCGCCGTCATACCCCCGAACCCAACCCCCGCCAGCATTGCGAGGATTTCTTACCGACGCTGCTCCGTTTCTCCGAAAACCCCCGCCCCCGCCCGTCCTCCATCTGGTTGATCTGCGTGATCTGCGGGCAGAGGCTTCCGGGCTCGATTCTCTTCGTGGTTCAACGCTCATCCCCGTCAATCTGCGTGAATCTGCGCAATCTGTGGACACGCCCTCCGTCCTCTCCCCGCGCCCATCACTCATCTCGCCACGGCGAGTCTGCGACACTCATCACTCATCATTCCCGCTCCGCCCTGGCCCGAACCCCGAACCCTGAACCCTGCTCGCCACGCCGTAGCCCGGCGAAGGCCCTGGCCTGTCTTCGACCCTGAGGCTGAGCCTCAGGCTCAGACCCGAAGGGAGCCCGTCGAAGGCCTGAACCCCGAACCCTGTGTTCGGCTTCTGCCGAACACCCGCCGTGTTATGCGAGCATCGGGACCAGCGGAGACACCGCGCGCCGTACGCCTGCCCGCGCCCCACGCTCTTTGACAGCTGAGGTCTCCAGATCGGCCCTATTTGGCTGAAAGCTGAGAGCTGATGGCTGACAGCTCCTCTTGCGAAACGAACCCACGCCTCCGGCCCCCAGCCCCCCGACCCGCGTCCCTCAGCCCCCGCGCAGCGCAGAACAAACCCAAACTTAGGCAATCTGGGCAAACTAGGTAAAAGAAAGGAAAAAGAGTTAACCCTGTTGCTGACAACAGCTTACCTGAACACCAGCGCCCAGGACGCCCCAACACGCCTCCGGCCCCCGCCCCCACGCGAGGAGCGACACCCATCACTCATCACCCATCACTGATGTCCATGGCACGGCGAAGCGCAGCGAAGCCGGCCCGCCCCACGGGAAGTCGCAGGCCTGTCTCCGGGCCGTTGGGGCGTGTAACATTCGGTCGGCAACAGGCACTACACGCGCAAGGAGGCGTTCTCTTTGCCCGCGGAGTCAACATGGGGCCGACGGTTCATCTGATGATCGGTGTCAAGCTGCTGATCCTGCTTGCAGTGCTGCTGGTGGGCAGCGTCCTGATCGTCCGCATGCTGCTTCGAACCCGCCGTCGCGGGACGACGCCCCACTGCGCCGGCTGCGACTACAACCTGACCGGCCTGGTCAGCCAGCGCTGCCCCGAATGCGGCACACGCATCACCCCGGCGAACATCGTGTACGGCGACAAGATCCGCCGGCCGTGGTCAAAGGTCGCGGCCGTGGCGGTTGCCGCCCTCCTGATCGTCCCTGCCGTGCAGCGAGCCAGGCACTACGACTGGTACCGCGTCAAGCCCACGTCATGGGTCCTCAGCGACCTGCAGTCAGGCAGTGCCACGGCCAGGTCCCGAGCGTGGAGTGAGATGAGGCGCAGACTTCAAGCTGGTTCACTGTCAAATCCCCAGGAAAACCGCCTGATCGACCTCTGCCTGGCCGACCAGGCGACAACGAACCCCAACTCCGCGATGATCGACTACCTCGGAGCATCGCTGCTCGCCGGGAAGATGAGCCCGAGCCAGCAGGCGACCTTCTTCAAGCAGATTGTGCTCCTCGATATGGTCGTGCGGCCGACGGTGATCGCCGGCGGCACCGTGCCCGTCGAGATCGGTCACAAAGCGCGAGGGCCGTCTCAGCCGCCCCTGTACATTTCCCTCAAGGAGGACGGGACACCCACGCTGGATGGCAAGCCGACGAAGCGGTCACGCGGCGGAGGCGGCACTTCGGGCATGATGGGCTGCGGGGCCGGAGGCAGCTCAGGACAGAGCATTCGGCTCTCCGAATGGGAAGGGCCGGTCACTCCCGGAAAGCACCGTTTGGCGATGACAGTCAAGATCGAAGTCCACGACCATCATCCCGACGACCAGAAAAAGGCGACCCGGCTTCACCGGACCGAAGTCCCCCTCGAATCGGCGTTCGAGGTATTGGCAGCCGAGCCCGCCGAATACATCAGGCTCATCGACGACCCGTCCATGAAAGCCGCCTTGCACGACGCAATCCAGCCGAAGGAAATCCGGCCGTCCCGTGACGGCAAAGGCGTGCGCTTCGTACTGGAGTGCAGGAATGTGCCGATCGGCATCGCCTTCGATGTCTTCGGCCGGGTCAATGGGCGAGAACACAGCATCAGCGCCATTGATCTCGCCAAGGGTCAATCGACGAACTGGCAGGTGTCAGTCGATCAGCTCCCGCAGCAGGGCACGTTCGACCTGATTCTCCGCAGCAGCAAGAAGGTCGCTCTCGGCACGGTCGATCTGTTCGAAATCTGGCAAGGCGAACTGATCTACCCCAACCTGCCTGTGGAACCGGCTCAAACTGCCACCAGTGGGGCCGACGCCCCCGTCGGCCCTCGCCCTGACCCGAATGTGGAAACCGCTCAAAGCGCCGGCTTCTCCGCGCCGGCCGACTGAGCCATCCGGCCGATTGCTGCCCGGGGCCTGGCGTGCAATAATCGCTCCCCGCCGGCGTTCTCCTATTGACTGCCCGCGTCAGGCAAGCAGGTCGCTGTCCGCACAGCCGGCGGGGCAATCCGATGAATCCACATAAACTCAATAAAGGAGCCAAGTTATGAAACCGCGAAGCCTTATTGTCGTCCTCCTCACGGGAATCATGTCATTACCCGCCTTGGCGCAGACCGCCACGCGACCTCAGGGCCGAGGCGAGCGCCAGCGCGGGGGCAGGGGTGATGCCCCCAGTCAGTTCCGTGGTTGGCAGACGCCCGAGCAGACGGTCGACCGCCTGAACAAGGAGCTCACCCTCTCGAAGGAGCAGCAGGACAAGATCCTCAAGCTCATCACCGACCATCGGGACAAGAGCCGGGAGCGCATGCCGACGGGCACAGGCCAGAATCGCGAGAAGTTCGCGGATCTCAGGAAGCAAATGGAACAGGCCCGCACGGCCGGCGATCAGGAGAAGCTCAAGAGCCTGGAAGACCAGATGCGCGAACTCACCGGCGAGAAAGAGAGGAACGCCGCGCAGCAGAAGCTGATGACCGATGTCGAGGCCCTGCTCACCGCCGATCAGAAACCGAAGTTCCAGAAAATCAAAGATGACGTCTTCGGCTACGCCTCCATGCTGGAGCAGCGTCCGGAGATGCTCCAGAGAGCCGTCGGATCACTCAAGCTCTCCAAGGAAAAAGAGGCAAAGATCAAAGCCATCTTCGACGAATGGCGGACTCAAGCCAGGGGAAGAAGAGACCCTGAGAAAGCCAAGGCCAGCGCCGCCGAGGTCTACAAGAAGGTCATGGCCGAGTTGACGCCCGAGGAACAGGCCAAGGTCAAAGCCTGGCGTCCGAGCTTTACGGACTGGCGACCCGGCGAAGGCAGAGGCACAGGCCCCGGCGGCAGAGAGCGCGGGGCCCGCAGAGGCCAGGGCAACGAGGCCGGGACGCCAGATGCGCCCGAGTCGACGAAGTAATTGATCTGAAAGGCTTGTCCGCCAGCGCCCGCGCAGAGTGCCTGAGGCGTCCGCCGGGAATACGCTGTAAGTCTCTGGGATTGCAGGGGTTGTGACAGAGTCGAGCAGACGCAATCTCTGGGCGGCCTGGGCATCATCCAACTGGATATTCCACCGCGTCGCGTGACGAGAAACGCGCCCGGTGAGCAGTCGGCATTGCACCCAACGCTTTGGTCTCGACTCGATTTGACCTGGCCGGCTTCCGGTTGTCAGTGATCCCCTCAGGCCCGAATACCTTCAGGATGCACCCGAATGGTCAGGCCGGGGGAGTTGTCTCGTTGCGGTCTATTGCTTCTGGATGCCGGTTCGATGAGAATCCTGTCGCAGCGCCGGCCATCATCTCAATCTCATCGAGCGTCAGAGGTGCCACATGTTTCGAGAAGCAGAAACCCGGATCAGCAGCGATACCCTACCCGCCGGCCGCGGCGAACCATGGCAAGTCGGTGATCTGCCCGCACCACCTGCCAGAAGCCTGGGCAGCTATCTCCGGCTGGCCGGACCGGGGGCGATCATCCTCTCGCTGTCCATCGGCAGCGGCGAGTGGCTGCTGGGACCGAAGACCGCCGTGGAGCACGGGTCGAGCCTGCTGTGGATCTGCACCATCGCCGTGGTCCTCCAGACGGTCTTCAACATCGAGTGCATCCGTTACACGCTGTACTGCGGCGAGCCGATCCTGGTCGGTTTCACAAGGCTGGCCCCCGGGCCGCGGTTCTGGCGGGCGATCTGGCTGGTATTGCTGTTTCTTTCGGTAGGGCCGGGGTGGGCGCTGGCATCGGCAACCGCCCTGGCGGCGATGATCCTCCGACGGCTGCCGCAAGACGGCAGCTCAAGCGACCGGCTCACGGTGATGGCGTGCGGTTTCGTCGCGATGGTCCTCGTCGTCCTGCTGCTCTCCATCGGCAAGAGCGTGCAGCGTTCGATCGAGCGCTTCTCGTGGATTGGCTGCGTGTTCATCTTCTCGGGGCTCCTGTTCCTGGTGATCCGGTTCGTGCCGCTGGACACATGGGCGAGCACCGCCACGGGTTTCGTCCAATTTGGGAGTCTTCCGAGCGGCATTGACCACGTGCTGCTCGCGGGGTTTGCCGCGTACTCGGCGGCCGGTGGCATTTTCAACACCGCCACCTCCAACTGGTCGCGCGACAAAGGGTATGGAATGGGCAAGGTTGTGGGCTATATCCCCGCCCTGATCGGCGGCGAGAAGGTCACTCTCGGTTCCACGGGCACGGCCTTCCGGCCTGACGACTCCTCGCTGCCGCGATGGAGGGTCTGGCTGTGGTACGTCCGAAGCTATCAGTGGACGCTGTTCGGGCTCGGGGCCATGCTGGGCATGTACTTCTGTGTGCTGCTGGCCGTCGGCCTGATCCCGGCCGGTACGAAACTGGCCGGCTGGAGCATCGCCGGCTATCAGGCCGAGGCCGTGGGGCGGGTGCTGGGGCCGGTCGGCTGGATACTGGTCCTGGGCACCGGCGGGTGGATTCTGTTCACCACGCAGGTCAATTGCAGCGACGCCTGCGTGCGGCAGAGCACGGAGCTGCTCTGGCAGACCAGCCCCAGCATAAGGAACCTTTGTCGGGGAGACATCCGCAGGCTCTATTACACGATACTCGCTGCCTTCGTGGTGTGGACCGGCCTGCTGTTCGTTGTCGGCACCCCCTTGACGCTGGTGCTGTTGACCGCCAACGTGGCCGCGGTGGTGTTCGTCGTTGCCGGTATCCAGGTGCTGTTTGTCAACCACCGCCTCCTGCCCCGGGCATTGAGACCCGGCGTGATCACGAGTTGCGTGGTCGCTGCCCTGGCGATTTTCTACGCCGTCTTTGTTGCGGCCGCGATCTGGGACAAAATCGCCGACAAGATCGCCGGATAGAGGCCGCGAGGAGGCTTTGACATGAGGTAACAGAGAATGGACAACACCACCCTGGCGCGCCTGGTCGGCGTGGCGACGGCTATGATGGCCGCGTGCGGTTGCGGGCTACCCGTTGCCGCGACGGAGGCGAAGGCTGAGGAACGCCCCAATATCGTGTTCCTGCTGGCCGACGATCAGCGGTTCGACTCGATGGGCTGCATGGGCAACCGCGAGATCCGCACGCCCAATCTGGATCGTCTTGCGGCCGACGGGATGCTCTTTCGCCGACACTACGACAGCAGCGCGATCTGCATGGCCAGCCGTGCGTCCATCATGACCGGCCTCTATGAGTACCGGCACGGGTGCAACTTTGACCGGGGGTCGATGGGACGCGAGACGTTCATGTCGTCGTATCCCGTTCTGCTTCGCAAGGAGGGCTATCGCGTAGGGTTTGCGGGCAAGTTCGGGTTCGCGGTCACGCCGGAGCCCTCATCGGTGAGCCGGGAGTCCGAGGACCGACAGCCGACCGACCAGTTCGACTGGTGGGGCGGTTGGGTTGGGCAGGGATTCTATGAGACGGGCAAAAACCCGCACCTCAGGAAATACGCCGCGGAATTCCCGCACGTATCGCGGGCGCTGGGGGCCGCGGCGTGCGATTTCATCAAGGACTCGGTGACTGCGGGCGCGCCCTTTTGCCTGTCGATCAGCTTCAAGGCCCCGCACCATCCGTATACACCCGATCCTCGCGACCTGGATCTCTATCGCGGTGTCACCTTCTCGAAGCCGGGCAACTGGGGGCGGGAAAAGGGTGCTCTCCTACCTGAGCAGGCCAGGCGGAGCCGGATGTATCAGAACGAGTTCCGGGAATGGTCGGATGACGAGCGGTTTCAGAAGAACCTGGCCATCTACTATCAACTCGTGAACGGCAACGACATGGCAGTGGGCATGATTCGAGAGGAACTGGCCCGCGCGGGGGTAGCGGACAATACCGTTGTCATCTACACGTCGGACAACGGCTGGATGTACGGCGATCACGGGCTGGGCGGCAAGGTGTTCCCGTACGAAGGGGCTTCGCGGGCCCCGCTGATCATTCGTGATCCTCGCCGCAGGGAGGCCGTCGGCAAGACCTGCGACTCCCTCACCGCCAACATCGACATGGCCCCGACGATCCTCGACTTCGCCGGCGTTCCCGCCCCCTCGGGATTGGACGGCGTAAGCCTGGTCGGCTTGCTCGACCATCCCGATCGGCCGGTGCGCGACGCCGTTCTGCTGATGAACGCCTGGCCGTGGTCGGCCGAGCAACTGGTAACGGGCGTGGTCACGCCGGAGTGGAAGTACATCTACTGGTTCTACGGCGACGAGACGGTCGAGCCGGCCGAAGAGCTCTATGATATGCAGCGCGACACGTTGGAACTGCACAATCAAGCCGGCGTTCCCGCCCAAGTGGAGGTGCTCGGGCAGATGCGTGCCACATACGATCGTCTGCTCGCACAGGCCAGAGCCTCCTGCATCCAGGCCAACCAGTACCCCGCATTCGTCGCCTCCGCCGATCGCACCGTGCCCTGGAGGAACAAAACCTGGACGGCCAGACCTGCCACACGCCCGGCAGATACGGGCGGCGAAGGCGATCGAGGAAAGGCTCGCACAGGGAAGTGAGCGGGGCTCATGCCAGGGCCTCGCCTCACCGTGTTACCTGGCCGACTCGATCCTGACGTCTGGATAGATCAGTTCTCCTTCCCAGATCTCAAACATATCCACCGTTTGCAGTGCAGGCTCCTTGTGGGTACGGAGAATCACATCGACGCGATCACCCACGTTGAAGAGCAGGGGGCCGCTGTAGTCGTCGGCTGTCACCGTCTTTGGGCGGAAACCGGTGTAAGGCAGTGTATCGATCGTGAATGCGGAAAGCCGTCGCTCCCGGCCGCCACCCCGGACAATCACCTCAAACGACACGTTGACCGGTATCGCAGAATGCTCGAACCTGGCCTCGAGATACTCATGACGGTCATCACTGTAGTGATCCTTCACAAGCCGAATGAGCATGATGGCCTCCTGCAAGACAGGTCGAAGAGACGGGTCCTCAACCAGACGCAAGCATCGCGGTGAGTCCGCGGCCAGTATTTCGACAGGAGCCGTCAGGGGGATCTCCCAGCGATGCAGGATGCGCGGGACCGCGACCCCACCTGGCTGGTGCACCATTTCAAGCTGAACGATCGTTGAGAGCACATGCTGGCCTGGAGGCAGGAGTTTCGCCAGGCTGGAGCTTCGCCGAAGAGTGCTGGAGCTCACGCGGCGGGCCGAATAACCACCTATCGGGTCTACCTCACGAGTCATGATCCAAGGACTTGGTGCGCCATCAATGCGGATTTCGGAACGTCCTACCATTCGAACGTGGATAGCCGATCCACCCGGTGGCAGACAGGTGCCATCGATCGCGAGCGGTACTTCCTGGTCAACCGCGACCGGCGATCGGGCGATCAATCTGAGCCTGATCACCTGCTGAAAGAACGTGGCTTGCTGTGCCGGACTCATCTGACCGCCGAGCAGGCAGGGGCCCAGGTAGTCGATCATCGGATCCGGGACCATGAGGAACGGCGTCTTCGCTGTCTGTCTCTGCAGACAGATGTCGATCAAGCGGCTGTGCTGAGCACCGGACAGAGAACCGTTCTTGACGCGACGCTGGATCTCCCCCCAGGCGGTTGACCTCCTCGTCAGGCTGCTCGATTGCAGGTCGCTGAGCACCCACGAATTCGGACGCACGCGGTACCAGTCGTAGCTCCACGCCCATCGAACGGCCAGGATGAGCAATGCCAGGGTGAGTGCGCCGGCCAGGGCCTTACCCCACGGCCGGGCGACGAGTTCCCCATACACGATGTTCGCCGGGGTCATCTCCGTCCCGCACTCCGGGCACCGGTCGCTGGCCAGCCCGGTCAGGTTGTAGTCGCAGCGAACGCAGTGAGGTGTGTTGCCGCGCCGGCGAGGCCGGAGTGGTACTCGGAGGATGAGTGCGCTGCCCACCAGCGATGCTGTGATCAGGATCAGGTCTATCGTGCCCATGGCCGGATGAGCCGCCGGTGCCAAGTCATTGCCCCGGGAAACCGAACGCCCTGTTTCCTATGCATGGTTGGTATCACCTGGGGAATGTTACCGCCGATGAAGCGCAGGCGACAGATACACCACCGGGATAAACCTGGTGGCTCGCCGCCCGCCCACCAATGAAAACGCCCACGGAGGTTGTCCGTGGGCGGGATGTCGGAGAAGGAGGCCCCAGAAGGGATTCTAGGGCCAGCGATAACGGATTGTGGGGCCAGCGACTGTTGGAGTTCGCTCGGAAGCTTCACTTGGCCCGTTCGAGGTACTCGCCGGTGCGGGTATCGACGCGGATGACCTCGCCGATCTGGATGAACGCCGGGACCCTGACCTTGGCGCCCGTTTCCAGAAGGGCTTCTTTGGGCTGGTTGGTGGCCGTCGCCCCTTTGACCACCGGGGGGGTGTCCTTGACCGCAAGCTCGACCGTATTGGGCAGATCGATGTTGACGATCTTGCCCTCGATGATCGAGCAGGTCACCCGGATGTTCTCCTTGAGGAACTGCAGGGAGTCGCCAAAGAGGTCGGCGGTGACCGGCGTCTGGTCATATGTCTCGGGGTCGGCCAGGACGTAGTCGTTGCCGTCCTTATACAGGTATTCGAGGTCCTTGGTCTCGACGAAAACCACCTCGATGCGGTCGTCGACGGCCATCCGCTGGTCGATGATCTGGCCGGTGACGAAGTTCTTGAGCTTGACCTGGTAGTAGCTTCGCCAGTTGCCCTTGGCGACGTGCTGGATATCCTTGACGGTGTACCGCGTGCCGTTGTAGTCGATGACTTGGCCGCGACGCATTTCGCTCGCTTTAATCATTCAAAGTCTCTCTATCTGCCGCCCAGAGGGCGGGACCATCTGCTGACCTAGCCGCCCAGTTGTTCCTCTCACGGTCGCGGGAATCGGGGGCGTGAATTTGCCCTTGACCGACTCACGGGGGTCAGTCAAGGGCCTGCCGGCGGGTCTGCCGGATCGCACGGTAATAGTGTCGCAGAACAGGCCCCCGTAGTCAAGCTGCCGGATGGCCGTCGGAGCGGTGTGGATTGCCCGAGCGGGGAGCCTCGCAGGCGAGCCGCCGGTTCGCCCCAGCGAAGCCGCCGTGGCGGACTTTATGCCGGTGGTCTTCTCCATAGAACCTCCCGAACGGGGGCCTCGCGAAGGCCGGGCACTGCTCGCAGAGTTCACCACGGTCGCCACGGCGGACCAAGGCGAATCTCGCCCATGGCGGACAGCGGGACATGGGTATCGCTCACAGAGCGGTGGCCAGAATCGGCTGCGGGTGGCCCGACAATAGATGAGCGGTCACCGCGCTCCAGCGCGGCGGTGTCCGAAAGCCGGGGCGGCCTCTGCCTCGACCACTGGACATCGGGGGCCTCTCGTGCGAGGATGGTTGGCGTACGGAGTGCGGTCACTTTCCCAGTCCTTCTGCTCACGGAGGAGCCATGAACGAGTATCGAGTTCACCTCAATCTGACCACCACGGTTGCTGTCCTGGTTTTGGGTATCGCGGTCAGCGCGATTGTCAGCACCCTCGTCGCGGCCCGCGCGTACAAGGTTCGTGGCGAGCAACTGACCCGCAACGAAAAGACCATCCTCGTCAAGGGTTCGGCGAGGAAACGCATCGTTTCGGATCGGGCGGTGTGGCAGATCCGCGTCGAAGGCGAGAACAAGCAGATCCAGGGGGCGTTCAAGACGCTGGACAGCGGCATCCAGCGGGTCCAGGCGTTTCTGCAGCAGCACGGTTTCAAGCCGGAGGAGACGGGACTCGGAGCGATCGAGACCAACGTCCACTACGTGACGGACCAGCACGGCCAGGCGACGCGCGACGTTACCTCGTACACGCTGGCTCGGACGTATTTCGTGAGCACCGGCGACGTCGACCGCGTCCTGAAGGCGGCCGGCCAGGTGACACAGTTGATCCAGGAGGGCGTTCTGGTCATCTCACAGAGCCCGGCCTACTACTACGGTGATCCTTCGGCCCTGAAGGTCGAGTTGATGGGAGCGGCATCAAAGGACGCTCGCAGCCGTGCCGAGGAGATCGCCCGCAGCGCCGGGTGCAAGCTTGGCCAGGTCAGGGCGGCCACGATGGGTGTTCTTCAAATCACCCGGCCCTATTCCACGGACGTGAGCTCCGAAGGCATCTATGATGTTTCGACCATTGAGAAAGACGCCCAGGCTGTGGTGACCGTGACCTTCCAGATCCTCGACGAGTAACAGGCTCAGAACTCATGATTGTTCTCTCGTCTTTACAGATCTTGATGCCCGCATCGGTCGTCTTCGCGATTCCGATCCTCGCCCGGTGGTCTGACGGGCGGATCTCTACCGTTCACGGGGTCGGCGCGTCGATGCTCTTGCTCTCGCTGATTGTCACCGGATTTGTGGTCGTGACAGGACTGGCCCATCGACGGCGGCGGCTGCGGGCCTGGCCGGATGCCCTGCACGTACTGGCCGAACCGCCGAGGGATGGGCCGGCCCTGCGCTACGGCATCGGAGTGCTGTCCGCGGTCATCCTTCTGGCAGGCTGTGCTCAGATTGTGCTGCCGTGGACCGCTCCGGCCGCGATTCTGGCCGGGACTTCCGCCCTCGTGTTGGCCCGCCGCGAGTGGAATGAGAGCCTGGCGGACGTGGGCCTTGCCCTGATCACTCTCGGCGTCACCTCGCTGGTAGTGATCTGTTTCCCGGCCCTGCCGACGTGGTGGACCGCGCTGGCGTGGGCGGAGGTGTTTAACCGCATTCTGCTGGGGCTGGCGGTCATGGCGGGCCTGTGGTACTGGCTGACCGGCGTCTGGCGGCAGCAACTCGACAACGGGCGGGCGTGGACGACCACCGGCCGCCTGATCCGCACCAGCGAGCGGGTCGGGTACTTCGTGGCCGCGCTCGCCGTCCTGATTTCCTACCATCTCGCGTTCTGGCCCAGTCTTCCCTATGGAAGCATCGACGACGACACCTGGCGGTGGGGGTGGGGGCTCGCGGCCAACGGCTTGCTCATCCTGATCCTGCTTTGGATCACGCTGACCACGCGCAAGTCCACGGTCGGCTGGCTGTTCATGTTGGCGGTCTTTGCATCGCTGATGTTCGTGGTTATGCGTACCCCGCACGATTTCCCAGGTCGTATATGGGCCCTGTACTGGCCGGTCGTGCTGGCGGTGATGAGCAGCGTGCTGATCGTTCTCGCCGGACTGCTGGCCCGGACCGAACGCGGCCAGGCACTGTTCGAGCCCGTCTACATGGCGGGGGTGGTGATCGCCCCTTTGACTGCCATTGCCGGCATCCTCTATCGCGACCCGCAGATCATACCGCGATGGACGCCGACCTTGACCTTCGCGGGACTGCTGGTCAGCTATCTTCTGGCAGCGTTGCTCGTTGGTCCGAGGACGTTTGTCGCGGTTTCGGTGCTGTGCGCGGGGCTGTGCGTCTGGCGATTGCAGGATGCGACCGGGTGGACGCAAATCGCGATGCCCTATTACTATGCGATGCTGATCTGCCTCGCGGGCGGACTGTGGGCTTGGGTCGTGCAGCAGCGGCGGCCCTCGCGGGTGATGCGGGTGATCATGTGGGCCGGATTTGTGCTGGCCGCGGCGTCGATTCTGGGAGGGTGGTTCCTGTCGGAGGCCCGCGGGTGAAGCCTCGCGCGGTCGGCCTGCGGCAAGATCGAGATGGGCTTGCCTGGGATGGGCCGGGCGGAAGTCGGCGGGTCTTACGATCTCGTGTGCTGCGGTAGCGGGAGTGGCTCGAATGCGCGCGGCGGTACAGCGGGTGCATGAAGCCAGTGTCACGGTCGACGGGCAGGTGGTCGGGTCCGTCGGGCAGGGCCTGCTGGTGTACGCCGCGGTCGCCGCCGACGACGGCGAGGCCGACGTGCAGTACATTGCTGAGAAGATCGCCGGCCTTCGCATTTTCAGGGATGCTGAGGGGAAGATGAACTGCAGCGTCAGCGATGCCGGTGGGGGGGTGCTGGTGATCAGCGCGTTCACGCTCCAGGCCGACGCCCGCAAGGGCCGCCGCCCGTCGTTCGCCGCCGCCGCCGGTCCGGACCTGGCCCTGGCCCTCTACGAACGCCTCTGCGACACTCTCGCGGCCATGGGCCTGACGGTCGCCAGGGGCGTATTCCGGGCGCACATGGAAGTGGCCAGCATCAACGACGGGCCGATCTGCGTGTTGCTGGATTCGAGAAGGCTCTTCTAACACCTTTTCCGGCTTTCATCCCCTTATTGAACCCCGAGAACGCAGGCTGGCTCCTGCGGGCGCGAGGTCGCCCGACCGGTTTCACGGCGACGCGAGCGTGAGGCGATAGGTGATCCGGGTCGGCTTACCCTCGATCTCGGGCAGAATGGCAGTGATCGTGGCCGTGATCGGGCTCGTTCGCTTGTAGGTGATCTGCGTCTTGGCCGTCAGATGCGTGCCGGTGGCCCGTGTGGCTGTAACGACAGGCGGGAGCATCGCCGGCAGCTTGCCGCCGTTGCTTGCCACGGAGGATCTCAGCCTGTCGACTGCCCGTAGAACGTCGATCTGTGACTCGGCTCGTGCGGCGAGGGCTTGTGCCCGGTCGTGGCTGGATTTGAGTTGGGCAGCCAGGGCGCCCGCCGCCGCCGGGCTGGGGGCCTGGCGCTTGACGTTGGCCTGCTCCTGCGAGATTTGCGGCTGCAGGTCCACAAGCGGAGTCGGCAAGCCGGCGAAGTCCAGGGCAGGTGTGCCCGGGCGGTTGAGCATCCAGAAGGCCTGCTCGTTCATCGAGGTGGCAATGGCCACGCTGACCAGGCCGGAGATCAGCGATGTCTCCGAGACGTTCAAGGCCCGGGCAAGGGCGTAGCCCGCCGACAACGATTCGGCCGCTTCCAGGTAACGCTTGCCGGCCACGTCTTGGCGGATCTGCAGGACGACCAGCCGGGACAGAAGACGATAGCTGGACAGGCTGGCCATGGCCGGAGGGTCATCCCAGACACATTTGGAGCAGCGAGCGGCCTGGCGTACTTTGTCCATGGCCGGACGCTTCTCCTTGAGGATCCTCTCGCCTTCCTGAGAGAGGCCGCCGTCGTTCAGAGTGTCCAGCCAATCACGCTTCGGGGACGGCCCAATGAGGCGGGCGGCCTCGGCGTAGAGCGGAGCGGCGTTCTGGTCGGTCTCGACGCCCCACGGAACGGTGATTCTCAGGAGCGGGCTGACTTTGGAGTGCGGGGAGATTCGGAGTTCTACCTCTTTGCTGTCGGGTTTGTCCGCCGCCAAACACGGCCAGGCTGCCAGGCAGAAGACCGTGACCATCCAAGCGGCGCCGATTCGCGCGGCCGCAGGCTGACTGTCAGACATGTCGGATACCTCCAGGTTTTTTGCAGGATCGCACTTTAACCACGCGGGATGCGGCGGACAATTATAAAACCCGGGCGCCTTTCTAGCCGAGCGGCGGAAAAGGGTGCTGCACCTTGCCGCCCGTTCAACTCTGGCGTTCCCTTTCAGCCTGGCCTCTCCCTCGTCCCGGGGGCCGTTCGGTCAGGCTGCAAAGGCTGAGTGCATATCCGTGTTATTTATGATTGCATAACGCATTTATGAGATCTCCGCCATGATTGAGACGCTGTCGGCGATGGACGCCTGCCGATTCCGGGAGCAACGATGGCCAGGACTTCGGAGGTGAGGGCAACTGTGGTTGAGTCTTTGGACGGCCGATAACTACGACATGCTTTCGATCGTGAACTGGACGCTGGTCGTGCTGCTGTGTGCCTGGATTTCCTGGTGGTGGGCCAAGCTACTGACGGCCGGAATGTCGGCCGCGTTGACGTTTCTGGTCGCCGGGCTCCTGCTGGAGATGACTGCAGGGGCAGCAGTGGCCTGGCTGGGGCTGTTCGGAGTCCTGTCTCGCGGCAGCCAGATGACGCTGCTGATTCTGCTCGCGGTCGTGACCTGGCTGGTGACTCGGCGGGCGGGGGGCGATCGTCTCCATCTCAAAGGCTGCGGAGAGAGTGTCAGCCGGGCCGGCGGTGCTGGTGCCAGTTGCCGGCGGATCTCGGCGCCGGCACGGCTGGCGTCTGTCGCTGCGGTGACCATTTCAGTTGCGGCCGGGGCGATCGTGTCGCTGAACCAGATCCGCTACGTCAGCACCGACGCCGACAGCATGTTTTACCACCTGCCGATGGTGGCCGAGTGGGTGCGGAGCGGCTCGATCTGGCCGAGCGAGGCGATCAGGCTGGTTGCACGGGCGTATCCCGGATTCAAGGAGGCGGCGATTACCGCGCTGTCGCTGCCGTTGCACAACGAGCATCTGGCGCTGTGGGCGCCCGTGGAATTCGGGTTGCTGGGTTTGTTGACCTTCTGCCTGGCCCGGCAATCCGGCGCCCGGCGGACGTCTGCCCTGGCGACGGTGGCTTATGTGCTCACTGCTCCGGTCGTTGCGAATTCCTTTGTCGACCAGGGCGATACCGACATTCCGCTTGCCATCGCGACCTGTGCCTCGGTGATGTTTCTGTTGATGCTGGTGCGGAAACCAGGATGGCGACCGGCGCTGCTGGCCGGGCTGGCACTTGGAGCAACGGCAGCGGTCAAGTTTTCCGGGGTTATCTACGTCGGTATCGTCGTCGCGGTCGCAGCGGTTCACAGCTTGTTCGTTCTTCGGCATCGACGGCTGGCATGTTTGCCATCATCGCACGTGCACACCCCGCGCGTTCGCTGCAAACCGTGGTGTCGCGGAGGCACGTTGCTGTTGGCCGCTGGGGTCTTGATTGCCGGGCCGTGGTACATCCGGAACCTGATTGCCTACAGCAACCCACTGTATCCGGCCGACATCAGGGTGGGGGGGGTGCCGGTCTTCGCGGGACCCATGTCTCAAGTGGAAGTGGCCCTTACCTCCCTGGGGTGGAATATCGGGCCGCTGGTTGAGTACGCGCGCTATTTCATCGACGCCTTCGGCCTGCTGACCCCTGTGATCGGGCTGAGCACGCTCTGGTTGATGATCGCCGTGGGCCTGCGACGGCAGCGACTTGTACGTGTCTTGCCGCTGGTGCTGGTGCCGCCGCTGCTGGCGATTGCCTTTCTGCACCATCCCTATAACCAGCCTTCACCGTTCGGGTTCGACTATAACATGCGATATCTCATCTCGTGCTTCGTGCTCTGCGTTTGCGGACTGACGGCCGCGGTCGCCCGCTGCCGCAGCCTGGCGCGGTTGCTGACCGTGCTGCTGCTGCTCGAGGCCGTCTGGAACCTGCGGGCCTGGACGAACTGGTGGTGGTTGCTCACGGGGCTTGCCGTGGCTGTCGGTGCCGCTGCAACGTTGCGGCCGGAGGCGATCAACCGCATTCGTTCTACGTGGTGCGCCTTGGGAGCCCGACGGCTTCGGCCGGCGACGCTATGGCTGCTGGCGGGCCTGATGCTAATCAGCGCCGGCTGGAGGGTGGATCGCATGCGGACTCGCCTGCAATACGATCCGGACTACGGCTACGGCCGGATCACGAGTCAGCCGGGCTGGGGTCCAATTGTCTCATACGTGCATCGGGACATCCGCAAGAGCCGTCTGGCGGTCGTCGGCGAGGTTCTCCTGTTCCCGCTCTATGGCGATGATTTCTCGAACAGGCTCAGGGTGCTGCCCTGGGCGGCGACGGCTGAGGAGGTTCTGGCATCGTGCGACACAGATGAAATCGACTATGTCGCGGCGTTTGCCCCTCGCGGTGCCCGCAACGTCGAGGGTGAGTTCGAGCTGGGCGAATCGATCGCACACGAGCTGCTCCGCCGGTATCCGGACCGATTCGCGACCGTCCTGGAGGCGTCCGGATCATTCCTGCTGCGCGTCGCAAGGAGGCCGGAGATGGAGCGACTCGAAGAGTGAGACCGTCACAGCCTGATCAGGGGAGCGTTTCGATGGCTGGGAGGACGTTGCCCAAGGATAGGGAGGGGGCTTGGGT
>CAZPIO010000052.1:0-46773 GCA_964586235.1 uncultured Planctomycetales bacterium | reverse complement strand
GGCGGGACTCTCACCCGCAAGACTCCAACACCCTTCATCACGGCGCACGACGTAGCTTGTTTTCCGATGCCAGCTTATAGCAGCATCTGACATCCCATGTGTTCAGCAGGGCAGTCCCTCGGGCTCGGCTGTCTCCGCGTGTTCCTCCACGTCCTCGGCGTTCGCCGCGGTCGCCACGGCGGACCAGGGCGAATCCTGCCGCAGACCGATACTCCGTGGTTGTTACGAGCGGTCAGTTCGCCAGTCGGACTGAGCCCGACCTGCCTGTTTCGCCGAGATGGAGATGGATGGGCCACCCCCAGGCGGCGATTCGGCGCTGCTCGCGGCGAGCCGTTCGACCACGCTCATGGTGACCCGTTCGGCGCTGCTCACGGCGAGCAGTTGGGATCGGGCGGCACGTTTTCGCCGCTATAGCACCGCTGGAAGGCGCCGAAATCAGACTGGTCGACGTCTCCGTCAGCGTCCAGGTCCCTGGTGCCGCATCCTTCATCGTACGAGATGCCCGGCCCGGAGGCGCAGGCCTTGAACAGATCGTAGTCATTCTGGTCCACGTCACAATCGCCGTCGAAGTCGGCCGCCGCCGCCACGGTGGTCACCCCATAGTCGTAGGTACCGTTGGCGACGTTTGCGGAGCTGTAACCTTGTACATGGAGGTACCAGGCACCGGGCGCGGTCGGCGTGGTTGTGATGGTGTCGCCCGACCACTGTGTTTCCGAACCCGTCCAGGTGTGCGTCGGTTCCTGGTCCCAGGCATAACGGTAGTACGCGACCTGGCCCGCGCCAAAGCCGTTCACCGCCGTCCAGACGATCACCTCGTCGACACACGGCGTCGATTTGTCCGGCGCCACGCTGCCGGACGTCGGCGGTACCGACAGCGTCCATTGTGCGGCGGGCGCGGAGTCATCGGTCTCGACTGCGTCGCCGTTTCTGGCCCGAGCCACGAAGCTGTACTGGGTATTGGCCGTCAGGCCTGACGATGTCCACGCACCCAGGCTTGTCTGCCAGCCCGAATTGGTGCCGGCGGTCGTGTTGGAGACGCGTACGCCCGAGTTGCCGAGGGCCAGATTCGAAAGCGGCCCGGCAGGGCTGACGTTAATGCTCGTCGCGGTAACCGTCCCGAGAGTCACGCCGGACGGGGTCTGAATCAGCGAATAGAGTGTCTGCCCGGCTGACGGGCCGGATTCACCCGAAGCGTTGAAAGCGTAGATCCGGCGGGTGTACTGTGTGTTCGGAACGATACCGGTGGTTTCGTCCCACTGGATGGTGTTCGCGGCCAGATCGCCGGACAGGCTCGTGCTGCCCGTGTCTTTCACGCGGTAGCCGGTCTCGTTGGCCACATCGTTCCACTTCCACCGGATGCTGGTCGTGCCCAGGGCCACCGGCGTGCCGTCGCTCGGCGGCGAGGGGATGTCGCTGCACGCGGGCTCGGCATCATCGACCCATAGCGAACCGGCCGTACCGGTCGTCACCGCATCGAAATAGACCGTAATCACGGAACTCGCCGCGGTGATCACCTGCGACGATTGCACCCAGGTCGTGGAGGTCGGCACTGCGCTCCAGGAGATGGTTCCGCTCTGGGGATCGGTCCCTCCATAGGCATCCAGCCCGATGTAGGGCGCGATCTGCATGTTCGAGCACTTGAACCAGGCCCTTACGGTGTAGCTCTGGCCGAGTGCCACATCGAATCGCTGATAGACGCCGCCTTCGTTGCTGCTGCTCGCCGAATAGACCTTCTGCGAATGCAGACCGCCATGGTACTGCGTCGTGTCGTCGGAGCAGGTCACGTTGCCCGAGTAGTTGTACTTCGTCCAGAGGTTGCCCACCCCGCCGGTGAACCCGTTCTCGAAACCGGCGTTCTGCAGGCATGTCGAGCCGATCCCGCCAACGCTATAGGGCCCGAGATTCAATACGGTCGTGTTGATCGCTTTCGGGCTGTCGTTATTGTACGAACGCAGGTGCAGGTACCAGGTCGTTCCGTTCGATCCGACCTGTTTGACCAATGCCCCGCTGGTCCAGAACTGCTCTCCGGTCCAGCTCGAGGGGTTGCCCGCGCTCTGGTTCCACAGGTAGCCGAACTGGCCCACCTTGTTCGCTCCGGTGCCGAATCCGTTCGTGGCGGTGAAGGCCACGCTGGAATTCGCGATCAGGCCCGCGCTGCTGGAGCTCTTGTCACACGAAATGGTCGGCGAAGCCGTGCCGCTGCCGTAGGTGGGCGGAAGGGCCGCCGTGTACTTGCTCTGTCCGACCGAGCCCGCGGACTCGCCGCACGCGTTATACGCATGGACGATGCGGGTGTACGGCGTGTTGGCGCCGAGGGCGTTCTCCTGCCACTGGGTGGTGTTGGCCGGCAGATCGCCGGATCTGGTCACCCCACCGGCATCCTTGAGCCGGTAGCCGCCCTCATCGGCGACGTCGGTCCATCTCCACGTGATCCTGTCGGCGGCATCGGCGGTCGGGGTGCCATCAGTCGGAGTCAGCGGCGGGTTGTATGCCAGCGAGAGGGTTACCTCGTTTGAGGTCGCACTTCCGTAGAGATTCGTGACCACACATCGGTAGTCCGCCACGTCGTCAACATCCGCATTGCTCACCGTGAACCGGCTGGTCGTCACACCGGCATAGTGACCACCGTTCGTGAGATCGACCTGGTTCTTCTGCCACTGATACGTCAGCGAGCCGGCTCCCGTCGCCGCTGCCGCAAACGTCGCCATGCCTCCGAAGCAGGCCGTCTGCGCCGCAGGCTGCTGCGTGATGGTCGGCGGCTGGGGCGTGGTATGGACCAGATCAACCATGAAGCCCATCTCGACTGCGGATGTGCCGGGGTCATTGTCGTCGTCGTACGAACCGTAGCCGACCATGATGCTCCCGTCCGCGGAGATGCCGTAGATCCGGGCAAGAAACGCCCACCGCGACATGTCCACGCCCAGACCCTCAAGCACCGCGTACAGATCGTGTACACCGGCGTTGTCCCAATAGACCGCCTTATAGCCGCTGTACTTGAAGGTTCCATAGCTGGCCCCGCCGATCACCGGGTTGGTCGCGCTGTCCGATATGCAGTAGCCGTAACTCAGCGTATCGCCGGCCCCAAGCGTCCCCAGGTCAACCGGCCGGGCCCAGACGAGTCCCGGTTCGGGGGCCAACTGAGGGCTGGCCGGAACCTGCCATTTGAACGCATGGTACAGGCTCAGGTTTGACGGATCGTACGTCAGATACCCGGTGGCATACTTGGCACTCGGGCCGATGGCCGTGGCCCGCCCTTTGTAGTACTCGGTGTCGCCATAACCGGCAAACCGCTTGAGCTGGTCCCAGCCGCAGTTGCCGCCGCCGGCGCAGTTCGTCATCCAGTCAAAGATGAAGATGGGGTGATCGTATCGCCAGTCAGGATTCGTCTGGCCGTTACCCCAGTTGTTCTTGCCCACGGCCCAGCCGTTGTGGGCCACGCCGTAGGCGTCCTGGTAGTAACCCCAATAGTCGATGTGGGAACCGCTTTCATTATGGTACCGATAGGCTTTCTCGTTTTCCGCGGGGTACGAACTGCCGACGATCCAAGTCGTTTCGGCGTTTGCGTCGTGCGTCATGGCATAAACGCTGCGAACCTCTCCGCCGGACTGTCCGGGAAGGACAGACCAGCTCCCGGATTGCCATTTGCGGCCGAGGCCGCCGATGATGCCGCAGGCCCGAAGGCTGCCGTCCCAGTAAGCAGCGCAGCCGGTCACGTCGGCATTCGTGCCGCCGGGGTTGCCCATGTCCTGCATCCCGCCGCTTTTCGACCAGAAGAACGGCCAGTCGAGACCTGATTTTCTGCTGAGACCAACGACCCACTGGCCGTCCTCGGACGCCGCCTTGCATCGGCTGTATTTGCCAGCGGTTTCCTCCATGACACCGACTACCCAGACCTCAGCGCTAAATGCTCGCGGAGCCCCAAGCACAACAGCCAGCATCATTACTGAGGCCGCGAACACATTACGACACCTGCGCATGATCAGCTCCTATGCATGAAACCTGCAAGCTTGGTTGTTGAACACCGAGCCGCGACCCTCACTCCTCGACGTGGGCTTCTCTCGGACCTGCCGTTGTCGCCTCATCAGATCCCGGATCTCATTCCGCATACCGCGTCCCTGTTTCAGGCCGCTGCGGAACGAAACCAGTGCCACAGGAGGCAACCTGGACTTTATTATGACAATGTCTGTCGACGAATGCAAATCTTTTCTGTCGACCTCCTGTTTGCGGCGGCCGTGGCAGACCTTGGGGCGATCTTGGCGTGCAACACCAAGTCCGGACTATAGATATGGCAGTGTGCGTCTGTTCGCTGCTGCGGAGTAGAGCAGGATCAAGGGCGGTAGACGTTCGGCGATCGGCCGCGGCGAGCGATCAGGCGCCGGTTGTCGGTTGTCACTGACCGAGAGAGATGCCGTCGGCACCCGGCCCTATACCCCGCCAAGGAGCGCGGTGTCCGACAGCGGGGGACAGTCGCCGACTTGCCGAGGATCGCGGCTGCAAGGCTGCTCTCCCACGGACGATCGCGGTTTACGCCAGGCCGGCAAGGCTCAGGGCGTGCCGTCACAGGTGATGTTGGCCGCTATCCCCGGGCCGCTGGCGCAGGCCTCAAATGCGTCCATATCGGTGCCATCCACATCGTTGTCGCCATCGATGGAGGGGCGGAAGCCGTCCTGGTTCACGTCATCGCGGTCAAAGCAATTGCAGAGGGTCACGTTGAACATTTCGCCCGGGTCGCCCTCTCCGGTGAAGCACCTCTGAAAGAGGGCGAAGTCGATCTGGTCGACGTCGGTGTCCCTGTCGGCATCGGCGAACGGGTCGGGGCAGGCGCAAGGCTCGACGAAGTCGCAATCGGGATCGGCGCAGTCGACCAGGCCATCGCCGTCCTCGTCGTCCCCTCCGGTGCAGATCTCGACGCAGGTGATCTCGTCACTGATGGAGGCGTTATCCATGTCGATGAAGTTGCCCTGTGGCGGGTCAGTGATGTTGCTATCCTCGTTGATCAGCAGGGCGGCAGCTCCATCCGGCAGCGGATTGGCATCGATGCACTGCACCCCGTTCACGTTCCAATCGGCGCAGTCGTTGGGCTCATCGGTGCCGTCCATCCAGGCGTGGGCGCGGACCGTGGTGCTGCCGTCAAGATTGTCCACCAGCTCAAATCGCATCCACCAATCCTTGGTCACATCAAAATTGGCCACTGTCTTGTTCACTCCCGGGCAGAGGTCCGCGACAACCATGCCGGTCAGTTTCTGAAGCTGGAGCTTGCCGCGGTCATCCATGACGCAGATGTAGCCGTTGAAGTTGGCCAGATCCACTCGCAGCAGCCAGCCTGCGTTCAATTCGGAGTCGGTCGGCGTTGTCGCCAGCAGCGGGTTGGTGGAGTAGCGGATCAGCACTTTCGCGGAGATGTTGCCATGAACAATATTGACACCAGCCGGAAACGGCTTGGTCAGATCGTAATCGATCATCAGGCCGGAGTCGTTTGCCTGGTTCTCCGGGTCCAGGTCCAGTCCGTTGAAACCCATGCGCAAGGACCCCTCATGGATTTCATTCCAGATCTCGCGATACTGATGAGCAGTCCCCTCGTATATCGGGTCGTAGAGAACCATGCCCGTGGTGCCACTCGGGTCAACCAGCGTGCCCGAGCCGTCGGGCAGAATGAACGTTGGCGGCTCGAAATCTCGCGACCACTGGCCCCACGCGGGCAGAACGCAGGCCAGGACCACCATCGCAATCGCAGTTCCGCGGTAAAAAAGGCGCATGGTATACATTTTCAATCCCTTTCCCGAAATGAGGTTACGAAATGCGAACGCCTTCAACACCCAGCCGCCGCGCGAAATGACCGGCGACACCCTTTACCATAACCTGCGGCCGGTGATTCGTTCAAGCTCTTTTTGCCAATTCCGGCATCGACTTGGAGTGCCGGGGTGGGCGGATGGGCTTGCGTTGGCGATCCTGAATGCGTCCGTAACCTGTTGCCGCATATAGGCTTACGTAGCCTACCCCCGTGCTTTGGCTTCTTTGGGGCGAGGGTGGTCGGCCCCGAGCAGTTCGATGATTGCCTGGCATGCCCGGCTGATTCCGAGGGCCTGGATTTGCCGGCGTTTGACCCATTGCCACGGGCGAGTGGAGGGCGGGCTCTGACCGCCAGGATGTGCGGCCCGCACCCTGGTGGTGCCGGTAAATACCTCGAACGTGATCCGGCGGTGAGTCAGTTGCCGGGTTATGGTGCCCACCGGGGATCGGCTTAACCGGCATCGGATCGGCAAAGTGCTTTCCAGCCGTTTGCGGGCGGCGGCGAGTGACTCTTGATCGAGAACAGGCTCGGAGGGTAGTTCCCACAGTCCGCCCCAGAGACCCGAGGCAGGACGCTGGACGAAGAGCAAGTCCTGCCGTCTGCGGATGGCGGCGACCAGCATCCGAGTCGGCAAAACGCGAGCCGGCCTGGCCGCGGGCGGGATCTGGCCGGTGAGGCCGCGCAAGTGTGCCCGACAAGAGCGGTTCAGGGGGCAGGCCCTGCAACTCGGGTTTCGCGGCGAGCAGAGAGTGGCCCCAAGTTCCATCAGTGCCTGGTTGAAGTCGCCGCAGTGCTTGCGAGGGAGCAGGCGCCCGGCAAGCTCCCAAAATCGCGCCCGGACGGCCGGTGATTTGCGGTCCGCCTTTGTGGCCGTCAGCCGCATCAACACTCGAATCACGTTGCCGTCGAGCACGGGGGCACGGACACCGTAGGCGATCGAGACGATGGCTCCGGCGGTGTATCGGCCAACGCCGGGCAGGGTCATCAGTTCCTCGACCGAAGCGGGCACGATGCCATTGTGCTGCTCGACGATCCTGCGAGCGGCGGCGTGCAAATTGCGGGCCCGACTGTAATAGCCCAAGCCCGACCACAACGTCAGGACATCATCAAGCGGGGCCGACGCCAGGGCCTGGACCGTCGGGAACCGCCCGATGAACCGGTCATAGTAGTTCAGTACGGTGCTGACCTGGGTCTGCTGGAGCATGAACTCGGCCAGCAGTTGAGCATAGGGGTTGTCGGCGCGCCGTCGCCAGGGAAGATCGCGGCGGTGGCGGTCGTACCAGTCGAGCAGGCGGCGGGAGATGGAGCAGGCGGCAAGTGATGCAGAGCGGCGATCCGCAGCGTGCGCAGGACGACTCGCAGGTGTTTTCCGGCCTAGCGGCGTCTTGGGCATGGTTGTCCCTTTCTGGTGTCGGGAGCCGCACCGTGGTTGTCCCGTAAACGTCGCCCCCGTGAGCTGCCAAGCAGCTTCCTTTCGGCGGTGTGGGCATGATATTCGCCGGCCGGCGTCGTGTCATCGGGCACTTGCGGAGATGAAGGGGGCGGTCTACCGTGACGGCCGAACGTTTGCGGAAGGTAATCGCGAGCCCAGGTTCACGAAGAACCTGGGCCAACCGCACTGGCGGACGAGCCGCCGATGGCACCCGGCGCGGAACGAGGAGCATTCATGAAACGCATTGTTGACGTGCGGGCCTACGTGGTGGGCGGGGCGGACCAGGGGGCGGACTACCACGCCCAGTCGAGCGGGCACTGGATCACCAGCACGGTGATCGCCACGCCGATGAGCAAGTACCCTGAGTATCAGAAGACGCGGGAGTCGTTCGGGATCGGCGTGCTTGGGACAACGCTGGTCGAGGTCGAGGCGGAGGATGGCACGGTCGGCTTTGCGGTAACAACCGGCGGAGTTCCGGCGGCCTATCTGATCGAGCATCATTTCAAGCGCTTTGTGGTCGGAAAGACGCCCGAGGACACTGAGGTCATGTTCGACCAGATGTACAACGCCTCGCTGTTCTACGGCCGCAAGGGGCTGACGATTAACGCGATCTCCGCGGTGGATTGCGCCGTGTGGGACCTTCGCGGGCGGCTGCGCGGCGAGCCGGTGTGGGCGATGATCGGGGGCAGAGTCCGCGAGCACCAGCCGATGTACGCGACGACCCCACGGCCGGACCTGGCCAAGAAGCTGGGCTTTGCGGCCGCGAAGATCCCGCTGCCCTACGGGCCCGCGCATGGCGAGGAGGGGCTGGCCGAGAATGTCAAACTTGCAGCCCGTTGGCGTGAGGCGTGCGGGGCGGATTTCCCGCTGGCGTTCGACTGCTGGATGGCCCTGACGCCGGAGTACGCGTTGCGGCTGATCGAGGCGCTGAAGCCGTACCAGTTCCGCTGGATCGAGGAGTGCCTGCCGCCGGACGACTACATCGGTTATCACACGCTGGTCGAGCGGCGGAGCCATCCGATCTGGATCACCAGCGGCGAGCACGAGTACACGAGGTGGGGTTTTGAGAACCTGCTGGCCACGGGCGTCGAGATGATCCAGCCGGACGTGACCTGGTGCGGAGGGCTGACTGAGCTGCTGAAGATCAAGGACATGGCCGACGCCCAGGGATGCCTGGTCGTACCGCATGGTTCGTCGGTGTACAGCTACCATTTCGCGATCACCAGCAAGGCCACGCCGTTCGCCGAGTTCCTGATGATGGCCCCGCAGGCCGACCGGATCGTGCCAATGTTCTCGCCGCTGCTGGTGGACGAGCCCGTGCCGGTCGACGGCCACCTCGACGTGCCCGACAAGCCAGGCTTCGGGGTGGAGTTCAATCCCAGGCTGGAGCGGCAGAGGCCGTTCGAGGGTCCGCGAGCCAGGTGAATGGCCAATATCCAAACCCCAACGAGCAAAGAAGCTCGAATGTCGACATCTGAATGACGAAGGAAACCAGAATGACGAAATCCAAATGACGAAAAGGTACGCCCAGCCCTCTTCGTCATTTGGGCATTCGTCATTCCTTCGTCATTCGGGTTTCGACATTCGTCATTGGGTTGCGGGCAGAATCCGCGACGCGTCTACTGCTGCTCGCTCGACGGGATCTCAAACCGATATCCGATATCGCGGACCGTGGTGATGTAAACCGGCTGGTGAGGGTCCGGCTCGATCTTACCACGGAGGGTGTTGATGCAGCGGTCGACGCTGCGGCGGGTCACGAGCACCTCGTCGCCCCAGACGGCATCAAGGATCTCGTCGCGGGTCAGTGCCCGGCCCTCGCGCTTCACGAGGTAGGCCAGCAGGGCGAATTCCTTCGGGGTCATGGGAATCTCGACGCCGTCGCGAGTCAGCCGGTGCGAGTTCAGATCCAACTCGCAGCGGCCGATACGATGGGTCCGCTGTTCGACCTGTCGACGGCGGCGGAGGAAAGCATTCGCGCGGGCGAGCAGTTCCTTGGTGCTGAACGGCTTGGTGACGTAGTCATCGGCCCCGAGGTTGAGCCCGAGCACGATGTCCGATTCCTGCCCCTTGGCGGTGAGCATGATGATGGGCACGTCTGAACCGTGCTGGCGGACGAGCCGGCAGATCTCGTAACCATTGATCTTGGGCAGCATGATGTCAAGGATGATGAGGTCGGGCTTGCCGTCGACGGCGGCCGAGAGCCCCTTCTCTCCGTCGGCGGCAACGGCGACGCGGTAGCCTTCGTATTCGAAGTTGTCTTTCAGCACGCGGAGAAGCGTCGGATCATCTTCGATGATAAGGATTGACTCATCCTTCATCCTTCCGCCTTCATCCTTTCTTCGATCGGCAACCGTATCACAAACGTGCTCCCCGTTCCCACTTGGCTGTTGACGTCGATCTGCCCTCCGTGCGCGTCCACGATGAACTTGACGATGCTCAGGCCCAGCCCGCAGCCGCCGGCCTTGCGCGACAGGCTTTGGTCGACTTGATAGAAGCGGTCGAAGATGCGCCGTATCGAACGGCGGGAGAGGCCGACGCCGTTGTCCTCGACTTCAACACGCACGTGCCGGTCCTCGGCCTTCGCCCGAAGCACCACGTGCTTCACGTCGCCGGTGTACTTGTAGGCGTTGTCCAGAAGGTTGAGCACGGCAGTCGTGAGCGCGTCGCGGTCGCCGATGACGGCGGGCAGATCGGGCTCAACCTGCACATCAAGCCGGCAGCCTGGGGCCGCGAAGCGTTCGCTTACCACTTCCGCTGCCGCCTTTACGACGTCGCTCATCCGGACCGGGGCCTGCTCGAAGGCCCGCTTGTTGCGCTCCATGCGCGAGAAGGTCAGGAAATTGTCGATCAGACGGCTGAGCCGGGCGTTCTCCTTGCTGATGAGCTCGAGGTACTCGTGCACCTGCTGCTGGTCCCGGTACCGCCCCTCAAGCAGCGTCTCGACCAGGGCCCGGGTCGAGGCCAGCGGCGTGCGAAGTTCGTGAGACACGGTGGCAATGAGGTCGTTCTTGAGCCGCGTCAGCTTCATCTGCCGGGTGACGTACCCGGCTACGAGCGTCGCGAGGATGGCAATGACCACGATCCCCAGGATGGCCGTCCACAGGTAGAGCGTTTCCTGCCGTCCGGCGGCGCGGGCCAGCGCACCGGTGTCTTCGAGATAGGCGCTCAGTCGCCACTCGGGCATCAGGTCGCCGACGGGCAGCGTCTGCAACGGCTCGCGACCGGTCTCCTGCTCAGTTGGCGGAACAAGCTCCACCGTCGCCTCCGAGAGCGGACGGGAAGAGATGACGGATCGCGCGGCGTCGATGATGCTCGCCTGGCGGTACAGAGCGACGATGGTCCCTCCCGACAATTCGATCTGCCAGAGCCCTTTGATCGGGCTCGGCCTCAGGTAGGGCGCTGCCGCCTCGGCCGGCGTGGCCGACCAGGCTTTCCTCAGAAGTAGAGGAAACAGCGCCGGGGCAGCTTGTGCCGCCGGCATCGCGGCCGCGTAAGTGTCCGCGAGGTCCTCGGCGGCCAGCGTGGGCAGAGGGCGATCGGGGGCCAAGACACGCAATTCGTGCATGATGAACAGCCGCTGACTCCGCGGCATGGCCGTCTGGCGGTAGTTGTTCACCTGCCGGAGCAGGGCGTCGAGCGTCTCCCCGAAACGCGGATCCCGGTCCTTCATCAGTCGCAGGGCTTGCAGTCGGGCGGCCGGTGCGATGAGCCGGCCGTTGGCGTCGGCCGCTTGCAAGTATTGGGGATCGGCCAGGGTGCCAGTGAGGATGTCTAGTGCCGTGTCGATCTGGCTGGCGCGCACCAAGCAGCGGGCCTGGGCCTGAAGGGCGATAACGGCGGCGTTGCTGTCGTCGGCATGTTTCGCGATCTCGGCATAAGCTTCGGCGGCCATGAGCGGGTCCCGCTCCTGGTATTCCAGTTGCCGGGCCCGATCCCAGTTGTCGCCCGAAGGTTCCGGCGCCGGAGCGAGCGTCGAATCGGCAGATGGGTATCGAATGCCGCCCGCACGATCGCGAAGGATCACGCTATCGCAAAGCCCGCGCGACACCAGGGCGTCAAAGGCTTCCGGAGCAGGAGTGTTCGGGCCGACCTTCTCCACCTCCGCGATCCGACGGCTCCACTCCGCCAGGATCTGGTCGCGGATCCCTCCCAAATGGCCCCGGTACACCCGGCTGAGCTCGTGTCGAACCGCCGCCCGCTCGTTGCGAATGGCCTGACTCATGAACCACAGGACGCAGACGGTCGGCACCACCACCGCCGCCAGCAGCAACAGCAGCACCGGCCAGACCTGCTGGCCGGTGCCCCGTCCACCCTGCGATCTTCGGGAAAGCCGCACTACCTACTCCTTCGCCTTCGCGGCCGGTTCTGTCCGTTCGGCCTTCGCCTTGGCATTCACAGTAAGGCTGTCGACGATCGCATCCAGTTCTTGGCGGCATCCGTCGAACTGGTCCTTCTCGACGCGGAAGACGAACCAGTACGTCATCGATTTGCCGAGGATGTACGTCCGGTACTCGACCATGGCCTTGCCCTCGTCCTCGTAATCGGCAACGTACTGGATAGCGGGCAGCCCGCCAACCTTGAGTTCCTTCCAACTGTCCGCCCGCGGCGTGTAACCCTTGAAGAAGCCCTTGAGCGTCGCGACGTCGCTCTCCGCGGCCTCGCGGGGCGACGCAAACGCCGATTCGGTAGCGGCCACGGTCAACAGCGCCCACGCCTTCAGCTCCGGGCTGAGCAGATAGGTGTTCATCTTGTATCCCCTGGGCGAGGGATTGCTGTAGAAGGCCCAGCCGGCCGGAGCGGTCAGGCGGATGCCCAGTTCCTTGTTCTCGAAGACGGGCGGGGTCGTCAGGTCCTTCCTGGTGATCTCGGCCAGTTCCATCAGCGCGTCGCCCTGGTACTTGACCAGGTACTGATGCCCGTCGGCCGAGAACCAGAGCGTGTGCTGCAGCACGCGCACTCCGCCGCTGCTCACGGCCAGCATGACCTTCCAGCAATCGTACGCTCCCGCCGGCACCGACACCTTCTCTTTGCCGGTAACCTCGATTTCACAATCGATGACCGAGCCTCCCATCACCGGGAAGATCGGGAACGTGCTGCGATACCCCTCGGCCAGCGGCATGCGGCGGATAACGTAGAGGGCCTGCTCGTTGTCGTAGGCCGTTTGTTCCAGGTCGATGTCGCGCCAAGTCTGGCCGTTCTTGGTACCAGCCGTCAGCTTGACTTTGTTGGTCCCGTACTCGGCGCGGAAATCACCCATCTCGCTGTTGTACGTCCGGCCGGCGATGGGGGCGAAGCTGTCGCGTTCCGTGTCGACGCGGGTGAATTGAAGCATGTCGAGCATGGGGATGACCATGGTTGACTCGATCCGCCAGGCGTCCCTGGTGCCGACTTTGATGGCCTCACTGCTCCAGATCATCGTTCCGATCTCCGGCCCGGCGGTACTCGTGAGCCGCAGACGCATGACTTCGCCGTCGGACCAGGTAGCGGGCTTGAGTTTCAAGGGCTGAATACCCGGCTGTGTGATGGTGGCCGGGCGGCTGGCCAGCCTGGCCCCGGCAAGGCGATATCGGAAGGCGGTGAGGATGTTGCCGCCGGGCGGGATCATCTTCTCGACGAACAACTCGATGCGGTCGTTCTCGACGCGGCGGGGCATATCCTTCGGCGTGGTCTCGAGCAGTTCGGCGCCTCTGGGCAGCCGGTAGATCTCGATCCGCCGGGTCGGCTCGCCGGTGGACGGCCAGTGCTTCATATAGAACCGAAACTCGTCACTCTTGCCCGCGACCGGCTGGACCACCCCGGCCGTGCCCTCGTGAGCCATCAGGATCGGATGGCCCGGCGGCACCGGCTCATTCAGCGTTACCTCGTAGCGGAACATGCGCTTGTCGTGCCTGACGGTGAACTTGAGCGGCCGGCCCGCATCGTCGCTCATGCCGGTAACATTGATGAAATCCGAATTGCTGAAGCCGTTGGTGGTGACATCCCGGACGCCCTCGTTCAGGAACTGGCCGACAAAGCGGAATTCGATGACGCCGTTGGCTTTGATGTCGTTAATGCTGATCTGCGTCCTGGGCAGGGGCTTGACGATCAGATTGGCCGTGGCGACGGCGACGACGTGGTCATCGTCCTTCGTGCCCGAATACGCCACGACGCGAATCATGCGCTCACCTGCGGTCAAGCCTGGCCTGTAGGTTGATCCAGGTTCCGGACGCCCGAACTCCTCTGATGATCGCGGGGCAGCGTTCGTGTTGGTCGAGCCGAGCCCCTCCACCGCGGTCTCCACGACGAAAGTCTTCTTCACCAGCTCTGGAGCGAGATCCCACTTGATCTCCAGGATGGTGTATTCGTAAACGGTGAACGACTTGGTGGGCGTGGCATCTTTCCATCCGGGCTTGGGCGGTTCCAGCCGAAGCGAGATCGTCTCGCGCAGCCGGCAGCCGACGATGTCCGGGAACGCCGGGGTCGGCAGTTGTTTGCGGGCCTTGGCGATGAGATCTTTCTGCTCGGGGAAGTCGGCGATGAGCTTCTCGAAGACCTCCGCGGCCTCCTTGTCGCGTTTGGCCTTTATCAGGCACATCCCGAGGCGGAAGTGTGCCTGGGCGACATACTCGCGGTTGGTCTTGGCTTCCTCGATGATCTGCCGGTAGATCTTGATGGCTTCGTCCAGGTTCCCGGCCGACTCCTCGGCCTGGATGCCTTTTTGAAGCAGGACGGCGGGCGACTCGGCCCGCAGTGCACTGGTTGCGGTGCATAGGACGGCGGACGTCAGCAGGGTGGTGAGCAGGCGTGTCATGAGATGAGTCTCCTTTGTTGATCATACCTTGTCGTCGGCAGGCGGGATACGCCGCCTTCTTCGTTTGCCAGTTTTCGGATCAGGGCCCGTTTGGCCCGCAGGACCAGGCCGCGGGCGCAGATCTCGCCGCAGCCGAGCCGGGCGGCGATGTCTCTGTACGAGAGCTCCTTGAATACCCGCAGCGACAGGGCGGTCCGGTATCGCGGCCGCAGCCCGGCCATCGCCTTGGCGGCCCGCAATCCCAGATCTGCCGTCGACGAAGCGGTGGCCCGGGCTTGTTCGCCGGTGAACCGCGTCTCGAGCATCAGCGGGTCGACGGCCGAGAAGGTGATCTCGCGTTTTCGCCGCTTGATCCGAAGGTGTTGCCGGGTAGTATTCGCGGCGATGGTGTAGACCCAGGGCCAGAAGCGGTCGGTATTCCGGAGCTGCGGCAGCGAGGTGAGCACCCGCAGCAGCGTATCCTGGGTGAGGTCGGAGCTGACGTCTGTGTCGAGGATCACGCGGTTGATGTAGGGGTAGACCCGCCGCTGGACGGAGTCGGCCAGGCGATGCAGGCTTTCGGGCTCCCCGGCCGTGGCCCGGCGGATCGATTCGCAGCCCATTTGCAGTACCGGTTTCATGAAGGCAACCCTCAGCTCGAACCCGACGCCCATCCGGGACCCCGGCGGGCACTTGCTACACCTATACCCGGCGTTTGTTACCGGCTTGTCACCATCGAGTCCTTTTCTGGTCCTTTTTGGGGGGCCGCAGCGACCTGCCGGGCACGTGCAGACGCGGGGGCACCCGGATGGGGACGTGGAAACGCGCAGAGATGGGCAGATCGGGAGGTCTCAGACCCAAAGCCGGAGTTGCCCGATCACCTGGCTGTTAGATCAAATAATCCATCCTGACACATTCTCCGATCCGGCGTCCCTCGGGGCGAGTATGGCGGAGACTTGTCGGTCCGAAGCCCTGCGGGCAGAATACTCGCAGGTCTGCGGGGCGAGAGCCCGAGGAGGACATGATGAGTCGCACCTTGTTTATAATAATGGTTTGCCTGACGACCCCGCTGGCCGCGACGGGCGAGTCGGCCGAGTTCAAGGCGTTATCGCCTGAGCAGGCCGCGACGTGGACGCGACACCTGACTCCGCTGCCCAGGCAGGTGCAGATGAGCGAGGCGGCTGTGCTGCCGGCCTCCCAGGTGGTGATCGCCCAGGTCAGCACCAGTGAACCCCTGGTGCTGCAGACGCTCAAGGAAATGCAGGAATGTCTCGGGCAGCAAGCCGGTACGCAAGCGGGCAAGGCCGGATTCACGCTGTCCGTGCAGCTCGGCGGTGCCGAGGCGGAGAGCCTCAAGCCGCTGAAGAACGCTCCACAGGCCTATCGCATCATCCCGGAGGCTGACAAGCGGGGGCTGCGGCTCGTGGCCCTCGAGCCGCGCGGCTTGTACTACGCCGGCAAGACGGTGCAGCAGCTCCTGAAAGCCGAGGCCGCCGGCGGATCGGTGACCATCCCGCTGGTGACGGTCACCGACTGGCCGGACATGGAAGACCGCGGCCTGTGGGGCGGCGACGCTTCGAGTCATCTTCGCTGGTTGTCCGATCGCAAGATGAACTACCTGGAGCACATCTCGCGCACCTCGGTGGACAAGGATAAGCGGTGCCACGTCAGCTACCCGCCCTACAAGCAGCGAATGATCGACGAGGGGCCAACCTACGGCATCAACCCCGTCCCGGTGATCCTGCACCTCGAGCAGCTCACGAACACGGGGCTGTTTGAGGCCTACCCCGACCTGCAGGGCAAGGACGCGACGCCCGGAGTGATCTGCTACAGCAACCCGAAGATGATCGACGTGCTGGCCGAGTGGCTGGTGCTTTGGGGCCAGACGCCGGGGGTCAGCGAGGTCGACGTGTGGATGGCCGAGAACATGTACGGCAAGGAGAGCTGCCAGTGCGACAAGTGCCGCAAGGAGGACCGGTCCGTCCTGGAGACGCGGATGATTCTCAGAGGGTGGGAGAAGGCCAGGCAGCGTCTGCCCCGGCTGGGCCTGCGGATCCTGACCAGCGAGGCCACCGAGAAGAGCAACCCGCAGGTCATTGCGCTGCTGCCCCGCGAGGTGAAGCTCTGGTACTACCACAGCCTGTTCACCTACACCGCGAGCCACGCGCCGATGATCCGGCCGTACCTGGTCGAGTACGCGGCCAAGGGCGGCTGGGTGGGCGTGTGCCCCAACATCTGCCCGATCGTCGGCTTCTGGACGCCGATGACCGGTGCGGCCTTCATTCACGCCCGGATGAATGAGTTTGTGGACAAGGGGCTGTCGGGGCTGCTTGGATACGCCGTGCCGGAGATCGGCTTCTGCCGGTTCAACACCGAGGCCGCGGCCGAGTGGACGTGGAACGCGAAGGGACGCACGACGAAGGAGTTCGCGCTGTCATGGGCGGTGCGGGAGGGCCTGAGCAACCCGGAGAAGTTTGCCGAATGGTCCGAGACCATCGGGCCGGTGTCGTGGGACGTGTACGGGTCGGAATGGCCGTCGGGCGAAAAACGAGGAATGCCCGGAAAGAGCGCGAAAAGGCTGAAGGAGGGGAAACTGGGCGAACTCGGCACCGATCTGTGGGAGGTGTATCGGATTCCCTGGGGCGACATCAAATCGGTCGAGCAGCTCGACCGCGACGTGGCCCAGGCCGGGCGGGCGCTGGCGCTGGCCCGCGAGATGGGAAAAGAGGAGTTCCTGCAGGAAAGCCTCGTGATCCAGGGGCATATCAACGCAATCAAGGCGCTGTGGGAACTGCGGTCGCTGGTGCGTTCAGGACAGGTGGCCGAGGCCGACAAGCCGGCCGCCCGCAAGTGGTTCAAGTCGTATGCCGACGGGCTGCGGCAGGCAGCCGACGCGATGCCCAAGTGGGAAGCCACCCTTCCGATGCGGGACGAGAGGCAAAGCCGCGTCGGGGAACCGGTCAGATTCCTCCAAGGCATGATCGACGAGATGAATGCCCTGGCGACTGAACTCGGCTGCGGGGGGTAGTCGAGGCCGTTACAGCCGTATGTTTCTGCTGCGGGCGGCCGCGTTCAGGCGGCAGGCCATGATCTTGTAGCCGGCGTAATGCGGGTGCAGGCCGTCGCGGGCCAGGTCTTTGCGCAGCGAGCCGTCACAACTCGCCATCGGTGATGCGTAGTCCACGTAGATGCAGCCCCTGGCCGTGCAGGCGGCCTTGAGCTTCTCGTTGATCACGGGAAGGAGGCGGGCCTTGCCCTGGTGGTTCTTGGTGTCGTCGTTGGTCGGCAGGATCGAGCAGATGAACACGTTGATGCCGGCCTTGCGGGCGGCGTCCATCATCGACTCGAGGTTGGCCGTGACCGCGGCGATGATCTCGTCGTCCGGCTTGCTGGTGTCGAGCATCCGGGACACGTCGTTGGTGCCGGCCAGGATGACCACGTTCCGCGGGCGCAATTGCAGCACGTCGGCCTCGAACCGCTTGGCCATGTGCGGGGTGATGTCGCCGCCGATTCCGCGGTTGAGAATCGCGCCGTCGCTGGGCGCGAAATAGGCAGCCAGCTCCCACAGCTCGGTGATGGAATCGCCCATGAAGACGGTGCCGACGGCCACATCCTCGCGGATAATCTCCTCGTTCCAGAAGTCGAACCGGCCGCGAAGACGGTCCGCCGCCGCATTGTTGCCGAACAAGCCCGGCTTGACCCACTGCTCCTTTTCCTGAGGAGTCCTGCCGGCACGCTTGAGGGCCGGCGAGCCGGTGCAGCCGGCCATCGCGAAACCAGCCAGTACGGCCACCGCCACAATTGATTTGCCTCGGAACTGTCGTCGCACGGGATGCTCCTTCGTGAAACAGGTACTCTGACAGAACCCCAAGCGCGAGCGCCGGGTCACTTTGACAGAACCCCAAGCGCGAGCGCGGGGTCGATATTTCGAGGCGGCCCAGCCGCCGACGAAAACGGTAGCGGGCAATCGCGTTTCACGCAAGGCGCGAGAAATGATGAACGATGAATACGGAATGATGAACGGCGAAAAGGTAACCGAGTGCTCTCCCTGTCTTCAATTCATCATTCATCACTCCGCATTGATCATTTCTTCTTCACTTGAGGTCGGCCGATGGACAGATGTCCGCCAGCACGCACTGGCGGCAGCGTGGATTGCGGGCCTTGCAGACCTGACGGCCGTGGCGGATCAGGAGGATGTGAAACGCGTAGACTTGCTTCGGCGGGCAGGCGGGTTCGAGGATCTGGTGGGCATCCTCGGCGCTCGCATCGTCCGGAATCAGACCCAACCGCCAGGAGACCCGATGCACATGCGTGTCCACCGGCAGCGCCGGCTTGCCCAGGTTGAACAGCAATACGCAGGCGGCCGTCTTTGGCCCGACGCCCGCCAGGGCACGCAGGTAGGCGCGGGCCCGTTCCATCGGCCAGCGGCGAAGAAATTCGAGCGACAGCCGGCTGCGGTCGGCATGCAGGGAACGCAGGATCGCTTGAATGCTGCGCGTCTTCTGTCTGGCCAGTCCGCCGCAGCGGATGACGTGCTCGACGCGCTCGGCCGGGGCAGTCATGCAGGCCTGCCACGTCGGAAAGGCCCGCTTGAGGCTGGCAAAGGCAGCATCGGAATTCACGTCGCTGGTGTGCTGCGAGAGCACCGTTCCGATCAGGCCGTCGAGCGGACGGCCCCAGCAACGCCATTGCTGCGGGCCGTGCACCTTCTCGAGACGGCGGATGATGAGGCGGATCTTCGATCGGATGCTGGTGCCGGTTCGCATAGTCATCGTACCTTGACGAGCCGGCGGGTTGCTTGGACTGAGCCTGCCGAAGTCATCCCGCCGGTGGAGCGGCGCCCAGCCGCGACTCTCACAGTAGGAGCGGCTTGTAGCCGCGACCCTCACAGTAGGAGCGGCTTGTAGCCGCGACTCTCACAGTAGGAGTGGCTTGTAGCCGCGACTCTTGACGAGCCGAGGGGCTTGTCCCCTCGGTCTGATCGGGCGAAGACCCAACCGGCGGCATGAAGCCGCCGGCTCGTCAAGAATCGCGGTCGGAGACCGCTCCTACAATCCGCTGGGCGACTCCGTGATCCGCAGCATGGGCAGTGGGGCGTCCTTGGGGGACGGCCGGGCGGTGCCGGCGGAACTGCCCTTGCCGGCCGCAACCGCGCGGGCCTGGTCGATCTGCTCGCGGAAGGCCTTCCAACGACGGGCAGCCTCGTTCTTGTAGTCGCCCTTCTCGGCCAGCACGAAATCGCTGCTCACCGCCATCACCTCGGTGTAACGGATCGAGTAGTGCCGCCAGCGGGCCAGGCCGTCGGCATCGCCTGGCGTGACCCGCGCGAGGTGGTCGTTAGACAGCTTGCGATCACGGGCCAGCAGCGTCTCGGATGCCTCGTGCCAGGCGGCCGCATCCATCGCCTCGACCTCGTCCACGAGCTTCTGATATTCGGGTGACAGCGGTAAACCCGCCCGGGCATTGACGTGCCAGTGGAACGTCCGCTGGAGCTTGCGGATGAAGAGGTCGGTGGCCTCGTCGAATTTCAGGCAGGAGGCGCAGAAGTAGTTGTCCATCCCGTCCATCTTGCGGTAGTCGATCAGGCGGCCGAGCTGGCAGATGGTGTAGCTCTTGGTGCCGGGGAACGGGAAGAAGATTGCCCAGCGCATGCGTCCGGGCCTGATCCGGGCCATCAGGTCGATGGTTTCCTCCATCATTGCCCGCGTCTCGTACGGCAGGCCGAACATCAGGAAGGCCGAGCTGTGCAGGCCGTATTCATGGCACAGGGCGAACGCATCGGCAATGGCCTGGTTGCTCATGTGGCGGTCGAGGACCCTGCGGCGGAGCTCGTCGCTGCCGCTCTCGACCCCGAATTTGACGATCATGCACGGCGAGTTCGACAGGGCCTTCGCGATCGGCTCGCTGAAGGCCTGCACGTGGGCGTTGAGCACGAACGGCACCTGGATGCCCGATTCCACGTACGCCTCGACGAAACGGATGCAATAATCCCTGTTCAGCGTGAACAGGTCGTCGTCAAAGATGAACGTCTCAAGATACGGGTGGCGGCTCTTCAGGCCCCTCATCTCGCCGATGATCCGGTCGATCGGGTAGTTGCGGAGATAGCTGCGGCGGGAGTGGCCGCCCTCGGTGAGGTAGCGGTCGGAGACCTCGTGGTTGAAGCAGTAGCTGCAGCGATAGGGGCAGCCGCGCGAGGTCAGCATGCTCTGCCAGCCGTTCTTGCGCGGCAGCATGTGGGGCAAGTCGTAAAGCTCGTAATCGGTCGGGGCGATGTCCGCCGGGTCGGGGTACGGGCCGAGCGGGTTCTCGCGGTAGCTGCCGTCGGGCTCGCGAACCAGGAAGTTGCGGACATGGCAGGCCGCAGAGTCGCCGGCCGCGAGCTTGTCGATGAGCTCGGGGAATGCGACATCGCACTCACCGACACCGATGTAGTCCCAGAAGCCGTCGTTGACGATCTGCTGGGTACACATGATGGCATGCACCCCGCCCATCGCGATCGGCAGGCCGGGTATCGCCTGCCGGACCGCCCGAGCCAGCCGCAGGGCGAACCGGTACTGCTGGGTCATCACGCTGAAGGCAACGAAATCCGGCCGCCACTGTCGGACCGTTTCGGCGATCGCCTCGTCGGCCGGAATCTTGTACATGGCCTCATTGATGTTCAGCAGCCCGGTGATGTGGCCCCGCAGCTTCAGCCCCCCGGACAGGGCTGCCACGCCGTGGTTAAAGCCTTCCTCGGCGTTCAGATTGGGGTAGATGAACAGAACCCTCATGCTCGCATCCCTGCCTGCCCGCCCCGTCAACCCCGATGCCCGTCCACACCGCGACAAACCCGCGCCCGTTCCACGAAAACCGCCGCAAACCCGGCAGCCATCGAATGTTGCAAGTCTACCGAATCATGTATTGACGGTCAAAGACCCTGCGGCGGTCGCCCTCGCGGCCACGGCGAAGCGGGCGTGGGAGTCCAACTCAACGACTCGCGGATGCGACCTGTGAGGTTATTGGGCTGAGCCGGACCGGATCAGAGACACTCCTCCGACAGCCGGAATCCAGATAGATGCGCGCCGGGGTGGCCGCGGATCGCTGAACGGAGACTGAGGCGGCCGGAATCTCTGCTTGCCCGGCCGTGCAGCAAGAGCGGTTCAACCCGAGACGCACAGATGGGCGAAGAAAATGATCCGCCTTTGAAACAAAACCGCCTCTGCTTCGTCTTTATCACGAAGACCACAGCAACGGGAACGATGGAGAAGGCATCCGCCGCCGGCCGTGACAGGGGGCCCCGCGCCCGGCCGCACTGCTCCACCGCTACCCTATCAGGGGCATCCGCTGCAGGCATACGGGAGACTGATCATGCTCAAGCGCATGGGGATTCTGTCGCTCCTGGCCGCTCCGGCCGCGATTTTCGTCGCATTCGCGGCCGAGGAGCCGCAACTTCGGCTGCTGGCAAGGATCTCGGCCGGGGAGCTGTGTACCGAGGGCGTGCCGGTCCGTGAGTTTCAGTCTTCGGCAATGCCCGGGACGGCAACCACCGTTCACCTCGGCGTTCTCACTTTCCAGGTGCCTGCGGACGCGCTGAGCGAAGGCCGACTCGGGCCCGTCAGCGCGGGCTTCGAGACGAATGGCCTGCGCGGATTGGTCATACAGCCGACCGAACGGCGCGACGTGGAGACGGCCCATCTGGATCTGAGCAGCCTGCCGGAGTCCCTGGTCAATGACCCGGCGGCCCTGCGATCGGCGGCGTATGCCGCGACATCGGGCGATATCTCGTTGTGGATGGGCGTCTCAGAGGTGGAGTCTCTGCGGGCCCTGCTGGAAGCCAAGACGGTCCTCTGCGTACCGGCGACGTCGGTGGAAGTGATCAAAGGCCCGAGCATCTCGGGCGTGATGATCATTCGTGAATGCACGGATCATGTGCAGATCGTATTGGAGTACTTCTCAGCCCTGCACACGTGCCGGGCGACGGGCACCGAGCTCAGCGGCGTTGCGTACATGATCGTCGACCCGGCCAGGCCGGCGGCCATGGATCTGGCCCGCGCGATCATCGGCTCGTTCAGCCTCACGTCCTGAGACGGCGGGGGAACGGGTGAGAGTTGAGGGTTCAGGGTTCAGCCTGCCTGGATTCTTCCAGATGCGCCCGTTCCGAGTTTTGTCGCCGTGCGGTTATCGACACCTTCCTGTAGATGACATACGATAAGGCATCGAGCCGGCCCGGAGGCGTTGCGGAGTGCGTGGCCTTATTTGAATGGTCGGGGTGGCAGGGCCTGACAGGCTCCTGTCCCTGCGGGTAACACGACATGTTGAAACGAACGATCAGAGGCTGCATGACGAAACAGACGGCTGCGTTCGGGGCATTCCTGGTGTTGGCGTCGGCGACCGGCTCGCCGGCCGCTGATCCGGGCCGCCGGCCGCCGGCGAGTTCGCCCGCGACAATGACGTCCGGCGGCTCACAGGTTCCGGCGTACCGCATCTACCCTCTGCGCAACGGCACGTGCAAGATCGCCGGGAACGACGCCTTCGAGGGCGGCGATCGCGCGGAGACGTACGGATACACCCTGTATCTCTGGCTGATTCTCGGCGGCGACAAGCCCATGCTGGTGGACGCGGGGCTCAACGACGTGGCGGAGATGAACAAGGGAGCGGCGGCGGTGCTGCGCGAGCCGATCACGCAGAAGCCGGACGAGACCGTTGCGGCCCAGCTCGCCCGCTTCGGGCTCAAGCCGGCCGACATCGGCCACGTGTTCATCACCCACCTGCACTTCGACCACGTGGACGGGCTGGACGCCTTCACCAACGCGAAGATCTACATCGGCAAGCGCGAATGGGAGCTGGCCACGGCCAACGACTGTCGCGGCAGTTGGGGACACGGCCGGATCATGTTCATGCTCCGGGACAAGCCGGAGTGGAACAGGCGGCTGGTCCTGGTCGAGGACCAGGAGATCCTGCCGGGCATCGAGTCGCTCTTTGTCGGCGGGCACACGCTCGGGGCAATGGCCTACCGCGTGAACACCGCTCATGGGCGGGTGGTGCTTACCGGCGACACGGTTTCGCTGCTGGCCAACATCGAGAAGGACATCCCCGTCGGCGTGCGCATGGACCTCGAGCAGTGCAGGATCGGCATGAAGAAGATCCGCGAAAAAGCGGATATCATCCTGCCCAGCCACGATCCGGGCACTCTCGACCGCTGGCCGCCCGCGCCGCCGGGCTCACCGAAATACACCATCCGCGCGGTGAAGGTCGGCCAGTGCGAGGTCCGCGACTTCATCACCTTCCAGGACAGCGAGGGCCAGGACACGCAGGTCTACAACCTGTACGTCTGGGTGATCGAGGGCGGGGCCAGGCCGATCCTCGTGGAAACAGGGCCAAACCCCAAGTACGTACAGGCGTTCAACAAGGCGACCGCCAAGTACATCCCGGGAGGGGTCGTGCAATCGCCCGATGAGGATACGCTCGTCGCACTCAAGCGCGCCGGCATTGACCCGGCCGAGGTGAGCCACGTGTTTGCCACGCACCTCCACGGGGACCATTATGACTATTTCCCTGCTTTTCCCAACGCCAAGCTGGTGGTCAACCGGCGGGAGTACGAGGATGCCCGCGGCCAATCGGAGAACGACCCCGGCCACGTGAACGCCGAGGTATTCGCGGCCATCCGGTCACGGCCGGACGCGCTGCTGCTGGTCGAGGATGAGGAAGTGCTTTCGGGCATCCGCACCGTTCCGCTCGGCTGCCACACACCCGGCAGCCAGGGCGTGCTGGTCCGGACTCGACTCGGCCCGGCGCTGTTGACGGGCGACGCCGTCTACCTCTATGCCAACGTCGAGCAGGATCGGCCCGGCCGCAGCCCCGACCCGCAGGCGTGCAGGGCCACCCTGGCGAAGATTCGCTCGCTCGCGGACATCGTTCTTCCGGCCCACGACCCGCTGACGCTCCAGCGATGGCCGGGCGGCGTGATCGGCGAATGAGGGAGAATGCATGGATCTGGTGATCCGCGAAATGTCCGAGGCGGATGACATATTCCTGGGGCGCGAAGTGATTCTGATGACAAAGAAGCTCGCCGCCCCGTCTGCGAAGTAGCTTCAGGGGGCTCTCGACTGATCCCTGAAACCAGCCTTCCGTTTGGGCAAAAACGCGTCGGGCAATACTGGAAATCAGCTTCTGCCGACGCACGATCAGACGAAAGCACGACCGGCGCAGTCCTCCCGGACGGCCTGGTCAAATGCCCCACCGGCGACGTCAAATCGTCCCAGGGTAAAACCACGACGGACGCCGGCACCATTCCGTTCCTTAACCAGCAGAAGGCCTGATTATTGGCCGATAAGCTCCAGAGGTGTGGTCTGCCATCTGAGCGAGGAGGGCCTCGGTCAACACTGACGAGAACCCTCCAGGAGCGACAATCAGATCCGATCAGGCCGTCATAGTGCGGGCATGCATCGATTCCGTTAAGCAGGTCGTCTCGCACCGGCTGATCGACATGGTACCCATGCGAATTACGGTTGCCGGTTATCGTCACCTTGGCAAGAGCGTCGTCCCACTGCTGGCGGCGCTGCTCGGCATTGCTGCGGACCAGCCCGCGGCTCACGGAGCCGAGGCCACCAAAGTGGTGATCGCTTTCACCCCGCATCCGCTGTACCGCGAGATGGTGAAAAACCTCGAGACAGCGGTCAAGGAGAAGAAGTGGGCGTATTCGATCGTCGAGCTGCCCGCGACCGACCAGGAAACGGGTGACAATCCCGCCCGCGAAGGAGCGCGCGAAGCCATGGCCACGCAGCCAGCCCCACAGCCGGCCTCCGCGCCGGAGATCCGCAAGCGCCTGGAGGAGACCAGGCCGACGGTTATCGTGGCGGTCGGCACCGAGGCGACCTACTTCGCGCTGGGAGCCGTTGCCAGGGTGCCCGTGGTGTTCTGCATGGTTCCAAACGCCCTGGACGCCACGTTTCTCGCGGAAGGCAGCCGCCACAAGTCCCGCGCGGCCGGCGTGTCCACAGACGTCGCGCCCAAAGAGCAGATTGCCTGGGCCCTGAAACTCGACGAGGAAGTGAAGAACATCGGCGTTCTGTACAGCGCCCGCACCAAACGCACCATGGAGGCCCTGCGAGCCGCCGGACTGGACAGCGGCATCACCATCACGCCGATCGAAACCAACAGGAACGATTTCCTCAAGGCGATTGAACTGCTCACCAGCAGTCGTTGCGACGGCGCGATCATGCTGCCTGATGCCGACGTGTACAACACGCCGACCGTGCAGCGGCTTCTGCTATGGGGGCTGCGGGCCCGCAAGCCGGTGTGGGCATTCTCGAGCAAGATCGTCAAGGCGGGCGCGTTCGCCGGCTGGCAGCCGAAGGACGAGGCCATCGTCAGTCAAACGATCGACATTGTGGAGAGAATCATCCGGGGAGCAGATGTGTCATCGATCGGCGTGAACTACCCGACCAGAATCACCTGCTCGATCAACGAACGCAGCACCGAGTTGATCGGTGTTTCGGTGCCGGACGAGGTTCTGGACAAGGTAGAGGAACGTTTTGGAAGGAACTGATCCGTGACCGCCGCCTGGCACAACGTGAGGACCGCCACCGTGATGCCCTGTATCACACACACAGGCAGGCTCGTAACGGGCCCGTGGCCGCGACAATCGCGGCGATCAATGACGTGGTGGTCGGCGCTGACCGTGTGGGCCGTCGCCGCGCTGGCAGTCCCGGTGCTCGCCCAGTCGTCAACGCAGACCGCACCGGCTGACGAGTTTGTGCATGATATCAACCTCGCTCCCACGAGCCTGCCCAGCGACGGTTTGCGGGACATTATTCTCATCGATCTGGACGTGCCGGAAGTCGACATTGTTCAAACGGCGGCGAGGCGTCCACAACTGATCAAGAATCTCCCGTATGCCGTCAGCGTGGTCACGGCCAAGGACATCCGTCGGGCGGGAGCCCAGTCGGTTCCTGAGGCCCTGAGGCTGGCAACCGGCGTGGACGTCGCCAGTTTGACGTGGGCCTACACGGGTGTGTCACCCCGTGGCTTCCACGGCGCGGTGGGCGACCAGGTGCTTGTGCTGGTGGACGGCCGACAGATCTTCGACCCCATCCTGGGTGCCAGCTTCTGGGGCTTCTGGCCGCTGCAGATGGAGGACATCGATCGAATCGAAGTGCTTCGAGGGCCGACGGGGGTGACCTGGGGCGCCAACGCCATGAACGGCGTGATCAACATCGTGACCAAGGACCCGGCTCGCCAGACAGGGTTGACCACGATCGCCAACGGCGGATCCAGAGGATGGAACAAGGAGCACGTGGGATACGGATACGCGGATGAGAAGCTGAAATTCCGCGTGTCGGGCGAGCACGAGAGCAGCGACGGGTTCCAGAAAGGCGGGTCGCTGCTGCACGGGCTTGATGATGATTACAGGGCCGGCCGCATGGGGGCCCACGCCATATTCGAGCCGGGGCTGAAAGACACTCTCACCCTTTCGGCCGGAAGCAGCGTGGTGGACGGCGGCACACCGGTTCCACCGAACATCGGGCTCGGTACGGCCATCAACCCCACCACCCAGTCCGAGTTCCTGCTGGCCAAGTGGGACCACAAGGTCGCCACCGACAACCAGTTCGGGATCACCGGGTATGTCAATGATTTCAACTTCCAGCCCGGCTCGAAGCACATGGATTACAGGTACCAGCAGTTGGCCCTGGAATTCAACCACACGTTCAAGCCGGCCGACAACCACACGCTCACCTGGGGCATCGACAGCCGCACGGATTTGATCGACGCCTCCAACGCCGATCCGATCATGCTCAGCCGGGATTTCATCAGCAGCGCCACCATCGGACTGTACGCCCAGGACGAGTGGAGATTCCTGCCCAAATGGTCCTTGAATCTGGGCGCCCGGATCGACTACGACTTCTACGGCGGCTTCCATCCGAGCGGGCGAGCGTCCCTGGCCCGCGAGTTCGATGACGGCTCATTCCTCTACGGGGCGGTGTCCAGGGCGTTTCAGATGCCGCCGGCGGGCGGCCGGTTCGCTAACTTCCCGCTCTACAACGGCCTGGGCTACGTCACCGCCGATCAGGATACAGAGCCTCAGAAAGTCATCGCCTACGAGCTGGGCTATCGGCGCAAGCTTCTCAACGACAAGCTGTCGATGAACGCCAACCTCTTCTGGAACGATTTCAGCGATGTGATCACGATCAGTACCGAGTTGGGTCCGCCGGGGCTGTTCCAGCAGTTGTACAAGAACCGGGCCTCGGCCGCGATGTACGGCGCGGAGTTCGACACCCGCTACGCCCTGACGAAGGAGCTGACCCTGCTGGCCAACTACACCTACCAGCAGCTCGACTGGGAGGGGCACGTGCCCTTCACCGACAAGGATTTCCTCACCCCGCCGATGCACAAGTTCATGGTCGGCGCCCAATACGACCCGATCAAGGATCTGCATTTGTCGGGCTACCTCTATTACGTGGATTCGGTCAGAGCGCCCAACACCGACAACCCGTTCAAGCCGCTTCAGATTCACCCGTACTTCCGGCTGGACCTGCGGGCCGAGTACGAGTTCTGGAGGAAGCAGGCGGCCGTGGCCGTGGGCGTGCAGAACCTGCTCGATCCCAGCCACCTGGAAGGCGGCTCCACCTTCCTGAACACCGCCGAGGCGCCGCGCATGGTGTACGCCGAGCTTCGCTTCACGTTCAGATGATTACGGGATGATCCGCGCGAGAGGGACGGTCAGGATGGCGCCGGATCGCCGCCATCGGGCGCCAGCGGCAGGCAGGCGGTCACGAGGACGCCGCCTTCCGGAGCATTCTCGACCGTCAGCTTGCCGCCGACCATCGCGGCCCGCTCCCTCATCCCCACCACGCCCAGGGAGCGGAGATTGGCCATGTCGACCGATCCGAGCCCGACCCCGTTGTCGCGGACTCTCAGCAACAGCGTCTCGTCCTCGGCCTCGAAGCTCAGAGAACAGCAGGTGGCCCTGGAATGGCGGGCGACATTGGTGAGGGCCTCCTGCACGATCCGGAACGCCGTCGTGGCCATGGGCTCGGCCACCTCAAGGTCGCCTGGGGCAACCGCGAGTTCGCAGGAGATCCCCGAGTACTGTTCGAACTCGGCCACGTGAGCCCGCACAGCCTCGACCAGGCCCTGATGGCTCAAGGCCGCGGGCCGCAGGCTCTTGGACAGGCTGCGGACGGACGTGATCGTCCGCGATACGTAGTCGATCGATTCGGCAAGGCGTTCCATCACGGCGGAGTTGCTCTTTTCCGTGTGCTTATCCAGCCACACGAGATTGAGGTTCAGGGCGGTCAGCATCTGGCCGAGTTCGTCGTGCAGCTCCCTGGATATGCGCGTTCTCTCTTTCTCGAGCTGACGGTTGGCCTCGATGCCGAACCTGCGCAACTCACTTTCCTTGCGGAGGAGGGCCTCCTCGGCCTGCTTGCGTCCGGTGATGTCGAGGACGAACCCATGGTGACCGAGTGACTTGCCCTGATCATCGACCAGGGGAACCACTCGCTCATACAGCCACACGATCTGCCCGTCGGTCTCGCGGATAATGGGAACCTCCAGCTCGAACGGCTTGCCCGATGCCAACCCCTTGCGCCAGGTTTCCGCGACGCGTTCGGCGTGCATGGGGTGGACCAGTCGTTGGACCACAGTGCTGTCGTCGCGGATCACCTCCGGGTCCATGCCGAAAATCTGCCGCGCCGCGCCCTGGAACACCAGGAGCTTGTTGGTACCCGGTTCGACGGAATAGACGATCAGGGGCAGCGAGGAGAGAAGGTTGCGCATGTGGGCTTCGCTCTCCTTCAGAGCCTCGGTGGCCCGGTGCGTTTCGGTAACGTCGCGGGCGATGCCCAGGACCGCCTCGACGCGGCCGTGCTCGTCTTTCATGGGAACCAGTTGGGTGTGCAGCCAGACCGCCCGATCGGAAAACTCGCTGACATTCTCGAACGTCCGGGGCACGCCCTGTGAGAATACCTGCTCCAGGTGGGTTGCCTGCCGAAGGGCGATCTCCGGCGGGAACAGGTCGCCCCGGCGTCGGCCGATGAGCTGTTCCGGGGTGCAACCGAACTGGCGGGCGGCGAAGGAATTGGCGTAACGCACCCGGTCTTCCCGATCGATGATGAAGATCGAATCCTGGGCTGACTCCGCGAGTGTGCGGTAACGCCGCTCGCTGGCGCGCAGGGCCTGTTCGGCGCGCTTGCGGTCGCTGATATCCTGAACGAGACTCAGAATTCTCGGCCCTGCCTGCGTCAACAGCATGGTGGCGTTGATCTCGACCGGGATTAACTCTCCCGACGGCGTGCGGTACATAATCTCCAGCCCCCGGAGGGTTCCCTCCCGCAGGCACTTGCGGACCTCCTCCGCGTTTCGGGCGACGTCCTGTTCCGCCGTCCAGTCCGTCACCGGTCTGCCCAGGATATCGGCCAGACTGCCCCGGCCGGTCATCCGGAGGTATTCCTCGTTGGCGTCCAACACCCGCCCCTGCTCGTCGAGGATCACGTACCCGATTGCGTTGGTCTCGATCAGGAGCCGGTGCTTCTGCTCGCTGTCAGCCAGGGCCTGTCGGGTACGTTGGCGCTCGACAATCTCCGCCTGAAGCCGCTGATTGGCCTCCAGGAGCTCGGCCGTGCGTTCTGCCACGCGTCTCTCCAGGTGGTTTCTCGCCTCGCGCAAAGCCGCCTCGGCACGGATGCGGGCCATGGCTGCTCCCGTCTGGGCGGCGATCGTCTCCAGAGCATTGCGGGCACCGTGAGGGATATCATCCAGCGTGCGACTGGCCAGATTCAACACGGCGATCGGCCGCGACCCGAGGACCACGGGAATGGCCGCAAGCGCTCGCAGGCCCTCGCGCCGGCAGGCTTTGTCCAGTATCTCCAACTGCTCGCGAGGTATGTAGAGGGGCTTCGCCTGGGCGACGAACTCGCCCCGGCGGCTGTCAGCACTGACGTGCGCGATGTTTTCAACGAATTCGCCGGACAGGCCCCTGTGGCACACCAGATCAAGGCCGCCGCTCGACTCGTCCACGATGTAAGCGCCGCCGCAATCGATCCCTTCGATCCGCAGACTGATATCAAGCAGGTGCTCCAGGGCCGCCCCCAAGTCGCTGGTGGAACTGAGAGCCAGGGCAAGATCGCGCTCCAGGGCAAGGAGCGCCCGACTCCGGAGCAATGCGTCTCGAGCATACACCCGCTCCAGAGCGGGCGCGACCGTGTCGGCAAAATCCTGCAGGATGCGGAGGTCGGATTCGCCGTATCTACCGGGGGTGTATGATTGGGCGGTGAGCAGGCCGATCACCGCACCGTCACACTGGACCGGAACGAAGATCAGGCTGGCCGCCGGCTTGTCCGTGCCCGCGGGCTGCAGCAGGGGCGCAGAATCGTTCGCGGCACGGTTGACCAGAAGGGGGTGCCCCTCAAGAACCTGCTGGACGGCGGGGCTGAAATCGCCTGGAAGGTTGTCGGCGCCCGGAAAGACCTGCTTCTGTCTGTCGACGGTGTCGACGATGCCCACGATACGGAACAGATCCCGGTCGGGCACCTTGTGGGCCAGGTAGAAGACATCCCACCCGAGAAGGCGATCGCTCTCCTCTCTGAGGACGTTCAGGAGGCCCTCATAGGAGAGAGTCCCGGCCAGCCTTCTGCTCAGGCGAACGGCGGCCTCCTTCTCGGCCTCCGCGCGATCGAGCCTTGCGACTCGCTCGCGAAGGGAAGCCAATTCCTGCTCGGGATCCGTCCGAACCTGGTCGCCAGTCACAGCCACACCCTGACCATGGAGTTTGCCGCCGTCCACTCCGGCTCTATCGTACCTGAGGCCGTGTTGGATCGCCAGATTCGAAACCCCCGCATGCCCGGCTCAGCAGGCATAACGCCGGAAACATGGAGGTCAGAGGCGGTGTTCACCCCAGTCGGACCGGCGAGCCGCTCAGGACTCGCTTGATCCGAGCTCTTGAGGCCTCATCGGCAGGCGGGCGGTAACACGGACGCCGCCCTCCGGAGCGTTCTCGATTGTCACCCTGCCGCCGACCATCGTGGCCCGCTCTTTCATCCCCGTCACCCCCAAAGATCGCAGATGGGTCATGTCGACCGATCCGAGACCGACGCCGTTGTCGCTGATTCTCATCAGCAACCATTCACCGACCGCCTGTATCTCGATCGAACACTTCGTGGCCCTGGAATGGCGCGCGACGTTGGTCAAGGCCTCCTGCATGATGCGGAAGGCTGTCGTGGCCACGGGCTCGGGCACTTGCAGATCCTCGGGATCGACTGAGACCCCGCAGGAAATCCCGGAATACTGTTCGAATTCGCCCGTGTGTTCGCGGGCGGCCTCGACCAGGCCGTGATGGCTCAAGGCCGCGGGCCGCAGGCTCTTGGACAGGCTGCGGACGGATGTGATCATTCGCGACACGTAGTCGATCGATTCGGTGAAACGTTCCGTGACGGCCGAGTTTTTCTTCTCCATGTGCCTGTTCAGCCACACGAGATTGAGGTTCAGGGCAGTCAGCATCTGTCCGAGTTCGTCGTGCAGCTCCCTTGAAATGCGCGTTCTCTCCTTCTCGAGCTGACGGTCGGCCTCAATACCGAACCTGCGAAGTTGCTGCTCTGTCACCCGCAGGGCTTCCTCCGCCCGCTTGCGCTCGGTGATGTCCCGTCCGACGGCCAGGACCTCAAACATCGCACCCTCTTCGGTGAAGAGCGCGTGGTTCGTCCATTGCTGCCAGCGGATTGAACCGTCGGGCAGGCAGACTCGTTCCTCCACGGTTACCAGCCGATTCTCTGGAGAAAGCGATGCGATCTGGCGCTCGACGTCGGCCCGGTCCTGTTCGAGCACCAGAGGGAAGAAGGGCGTACCCACGATCTGCTCCGGAGAGACTCCGAAGCAACGACAGTAGGCGTCGTTGGCAAACAGGATCGTGCCATCTGGCGTAAAACGGCAGATCAGCTCGGTCTGGCCCTGAACAATCGCCCGGTAGCGTTTTTCGCTCTCGCGCAGGGCCTGCTCGACCTTTGCCCGCTCGGCGATCTCCGCCTGAAGACGCCGGTTGGCCTCGAGCAGTTCGGCGGTCCGCTCCCGCACCCGCTTTTCCAGCAGGTCTCTCGCCTCTCGCAGACCCTCTTCGGCCCGGATGCGCGCGACCGCGGCCCCCATCTGGGCGGCGATCGCCTCGAGAGCGCTGCGTGAGCCGTCGGGTATTTCGTCCAGCGTCCGACTTACAAGGTTCAGAACGGCCACCGGCCGTTCGCTCGAGATCACCGGAATGCACGCCAGTGCTCGGAGGCCCTCGGCCCGGCACGTGCCGCTGATCGCCTCCAGTTCGGCACGCGACAGGAACTGAGGCTGCCCGCAAGCCATCAGCCGGCCCCGGTGATCGTCCGCCGCAACATGCGAAACGCATTCGACGAAAGTCGCCGACAGACCCCTGTGGCACATCAGATCCAGGTCGTCGCACTTGTCGGACTTGACGTAGACGCCGCCGCCGTCGACGCCTTCGACCATCAGGCAGCTTTCCAGCAGCCGATCGAGGGCCACGCGCAGATCAGTTGTGGCGCTGAGACCCAGCGCCAGGTCTCGCTCGACGCGAAGTATCTCCTGGCTGCGACGCAGAGACTCCTCGGCGCGAATCCGCTCGATGGCGGGGGCGACGGCATCGGCGGCATCCTGCAGGAATTGAAGGTCGGACTCGCCATAGCGGCCGGGCGTGTACGATTGCGCGCTCAGGAACCCGATAACACACCCTTCGCATCGCACCGGCACAAACATCAGGCTCGCCGAAAGCTTTTTCGTACCCAGGAGCCTCAACTGGGGCAGCGATTCGCCGGGCTTGCGGTTGATCAGGAGCGGCATTCCCTCGAACACCTGCTGGACCGGTTTGCTGAACTCCAGGGGAGTACCGTGATAGCCAGGGAAAGACTCTCTCCGACCCTCGACCGTGTCGATGACCCTGACAATCTGAAATCTCTGCTCACCTGCCGGGCGATGGGCCAGACAGAACGAATCCCAGTGCAGAATCTGATCGGTGGCCTCGCAGACGGCATCCATGACCGCATCGGCCGAGGTGGCTCCGGCCAGTCGTCGCGCCAACTCGACGAAGACTTCCTTCTCTCGGCCGGAGGGCGGCGGACGGAGAGCACTCGCGCCCGCATCAGACAACGGGACGCATCGATGTCGACGAGCTCTGGCCACCCGGACCTCCCCTTGCGATTGCCGCAACCGGCCGAAGCCGGTCACAGAGAAAGACTGAGATATTATACTATGGCCTAGTAGTCGTCACGAGCGTGTGCGACACGCCCTTATCCCCTACGCGGCATGAAGACCGTGAGCGGCATGGCCAACCCCTGACGAGACCGCCGCGCAGCGATGTCTGCCGCTCGAAGGGGATATGCGGGCACCCCGTAGCAGGCGGGCTGGGGCATCTCACCCCCACAAGCGCGGGTGCTGCTTCTGACGCAAGCTCTTACAGCATACTGCCGCGGTGTCGGGGTACGCCAAAGAAAAACGCCGGCCTCAGAGCCGGCGTCCGCATTAGCGGCGAGTGGAATCGAACCACTGACCTTGGGATTATGAAGCCCACGCTCTAACCATCTGAGCTACGCCGCCTTACTGCTTGTGCAGAAGAGACTTATCGATAATATCCCGCTCGGGCGGCCGTGTCAACCTGTCCTGACCGCCGGCCGAGAGGGGTTCGTTGCGGCAGGCAGGGCCATCCGACTGCGGCCGGCGGGGTCACGAGAGCAACAGACTCATCCCTCTTCCGGATCAGGCGGACCGCATTTCTCGTCTGGCCGCGTCGTACATGTGCTTGCGGCCGGTTTCGAGAGCGGCGGCAGCCATGATCGTGGCCACGGCGTGCTGATGACCGAACTCGATGTCCGCATTCGGGCGTTTGCGGGATCGCATGCAGTCGATCCAGTTGCCCATGTGCGACTCGTTCGCCTCGGCCTTGATCGCGCGGCTCTTGGCCTTGGCGGCGCTGACCTTGCCTTCGTCCGAGACCGTCCACTTCTCCAGATCCATGGTCCCGTCCGTCCCGTACAGCTTGAAATGCACGTCGGCCGAGTTGCCCAGCCCCATCCCCCAATTCATGAGGTAGCCCTCGGGATAGTCGAGCAGGGCGTGGAAGGTGTCAGTGTGCTCGCGTCCGTCCTTCCAGACATAGATGCCGCCGTGGGCCACCGCACTGGTCGGGTACTTGGAGCCGGTGACCATGTGAACGGCGTCGGAATAGTGGGCCATCCACAGGCCGGACAGGCCGTTGGTACACAGCTTGTAGAAGTGCCACTGCCGCAGCAGGCTGGGGTCGAACGGCCGCTTCGGGCGGTTGAACAGGAAGGCGTCCCAGTCGACGTCGGCCTGCTTGCAGTCGTCGTAGCGCCGCTGCCACCGTGGATGATTGACGTTCATCGCCGCTGAGATCCGGTTGAGCTTGCCGAGGACGCCGGTGGCGAACTCCTTGGCCGCCGCCTTGAACCGGCCCTCGCTGCGCTTCTGAGTGCCGACCTGCACCACCCGGTCGTTCTTACGGGCCAGATCGAGGGCCTCGTTGGCCAGCCTGATCTCCATCGACATGGGTTTTTCAACATAGACGTCCTTGCCGGCCTTCAGCGCCTCGATCATGATCGGCGTGTGGCCGAAATCGGGCGTGGCGATGACCACGGCATCAACGTCCTTGAGAGCCAGCAGATCGCCGAAGCGCGTGGAGGTTCGGGGCTCTTTGCCGAACCACTCCTTGGCCTTGGCGGCGGCGGTGTTGAGGTTGACCTTCCATACGTCGCAGACGGCGGTAATCTCCGCGTTTCGCTCCTTGGCCACGGTCTGGATATCCTGCATGAGTGCGCTACCCCGGCCGCCACAGCCGATGATGCCGATGGAGATGCGGCCATTGGCCCCTTCGGCCCCACGGGCAAACATCGAACTGGCGGCAACAGCGGCCGCGCCACTCGTGGTCTGAGCCAGGAACCTGCGACGGGTGAATTGATCGTTGGACATGGGATTCCTCCAAATGTCAGTTGCGTTGCGGTTCTTGCCCAAGTCCGCGACGCTTCTCCAACTCCCGACAGAGCTTGTCGAACGACGGCGAGCGTCGCCGGCATAAGACGAGGTCCATCCTCGCCGTCATGGCCGGTTGATCCACCGTCTCGCTGTACTTGATACCCTTGAAATGCCGTTGAATCCATCCCTTGCCCTCGCGAGCCTGTTCCGGCGTCTCCGGGACGAGGTCTCCCGGAGCGATTGCGAGGTACTCCGACAATGACTCGGCCGCGGCCACAAACCAGGTTTCGTACTCAACGTTGGCCAGAACGCAGGTGATGTCGAAATCCGGCCTGGCCGCGCATGCCTTCTTAAGCAACTCGGGGCCAAGGATGCAGGGCGGCTGCGGATCAGGATCACGATCGAGCAGGACCAGGATCAGGCAAGGATCCGGATTCGCCCGTCCCGCGGCAAGCTTCAAGACAGCCAGGGCGATCGCCTTTGCCAAACCCTCTTCCGTCGCCAATTGGGACCGTGGCCTGCGGATCGGCTGTAACACCTCCAAGTACTCGCCGCCAAGTTGCTCGTGCCATAGCCGTGTCAGCAGTGACCGAATGGCGTGGAATTCGCCATGCCCCTCGACGATCGGAGCGACTCGCAACCGGTTCACGGGGTCTCCTCGCTTCCGAAGTCGAAGACCATTTGCGCCTGCCGCTGCAGGTCGTCGGGATCGGGCTGCAACTGGTCCATGCGAAGCAATTCCCCCGCGGTATACAGATGCTTCTGGATGGACTCGAGGCTGGCAGGGTCCACGCGGGCGATCTCCGTGGTTCCTCGCACGGCCTGAGCCACCAGCAATTCGGCCGATGCCGGATCGATCTGGTCGAGCAGATCCGGACTGTGAGTCGTTAGAATAATCTGCGTATGGCTGGCGGCCTCCTGGAGGGAATCCATGAGGGCATCGGTCGCCGCGGGGTGCAGGGCCGTTTCAGGCTCCTCGATCCCGATCAGGCTCGCGGAGCGCGTCCGATCCGCCAACTGGGCGACAGCCACAAGTGTTCCCAGGGCTCTCAATGTGCCGTCCGACATGCTGACGGCGTAGAACTTCCACGGGTGATCCGAGCCAACGATTTCCTGCCGGAATTCGAGCGTCTCGCTGGGGCCGAGGGACACGCGATCTACATCTGTAATACCGGGGACGATGGTGCTGAGATAAGCTTTGATGCGCTCCTTGGTCTCGGGTTGGTCGGAACTCAGTCGAGCGATCACACTGGCGATGTTGCCCCCGTCACGATGCAACAACTCACCCGCATCGGGGCTCTGCAGCTCCTTCATCGTGTCGGGATTCAGGTTATAGAAACCCATCGATGTCAGTTGGTCATAGACCGGCCGGAAGACAGGCAGACCCGCGGCGTTCACGAGATAGAGCCGGTCAGCCGAAGCAGGCGGCACATTCGGTTCTGAAGAGGTAACGCTTCCTTCGGCCACCGAGTATTCGGCAAGAAGGCTGCCAGCGGGCTTGAGTATCCTGAGGCGTTCGCGCTTGACAAGAAAGCCGCCGCGAGGACGCGCGCCGATTTCGAAGCCGTATCTCGCCTCCCACCAAGCCGGGAGCGAGATTTCGAGCTCGATGGCGAAATTGCGGGGATGTCCAGTGCTCCTCCTGCGAACCGATTCGATGCCCGCCCTGTTCTTCATGGCATGATCGAGAGAGGTTTTTAGGCTCTCGGCCACAAAACGCAGGGTGTCCAGGAAGTTGCTCTTGCCCGAGCCATTCCGGCCGGCCAGAATCGTCAGGGACCGCAGTTGAATGTCGCACTTGCCCAGACTCTTATAGTTGCGGATCCGGACGCGCCGAATGAATGGCTCGTTCGCCCTGCGGTGGGGCAGCAAGTTGTTCTGAGTCTCGCCCATGGAGAGCCTCGGGACCCCGTGACACATGAAGCACCGTTGGTCGACTCCGATGCCGGTGGGGAAGTCTAGCATGGCGGGCCGTCCCAGCCAAGGGCGTCAAGTCGCCGCCAGGGGTGGCGGGCATCGTAACACACTTTTTGATCCATTCGGGAGAGAGGGTTATCATGTACCATTCACCCCGGCCTGAGTCCGGCCTGGTGTGCCGGGACCCGGCAGTCGTTGGACCCAAGAGAAACAGCGATGAGTTCGGAAAGCGGGCAATACGATTTTGCGGCCATCGAGGCCAAGTGGCAGCAGTACTGGATCGAGAACAAGACCTTCCGGACACTCCAGCCGGGCGACGCGGGGTTCGAGCCGGGCAAGCCGAAGTCTTACGTGCTGGACATGTTCCCCTACCCCAGCGGGGTCGGCTTGCACGTCGGGCACCCGTTGGGCTACATCGCGACCGACATCTACGCCCGCTTTCTGCGCATGCGGGGCTTCAACGTGCTGCACCCGATGGGGTATGACGCGTTTGGTTTGCCGGCCGAGCAGTTCGCCGTCGAGCACGGCGTTCCCCCGCGCGAGACGACGGCCGGAAACATCGCCAACATGCGGGCCCAGATGCAGCGGCTCGGCCTGGGCTACGACTGGGACCGCGAGCTGGCCACGACCGACGCAGGCTACTACAAGTGGACGCAATGGATCTTCCTGCGGCTGTTCAACAGTTGGTACGACCCGGCTGCCGACGCCGCCCGGCCAATCGGCGAGTTGATCCACAAGCTTGAACAGGGCAAGCTGGTGGTTGACCCGGACGGCGGAATCTGGCCGCAGCCGGCGATCTCCGCGATCACCGGTTTTCCGATCGGTATGAGCAAGTGGGAGGAGCTGTTGCCGGACCAGCGCCGCGCGGTCATCGACGCCCAGCGGCTGGCCTACATCGACGAGATTCCGGTCAACTGGTGCCCGGCGCTGGGGACGGTGCTGGCCAACGAAGAGGTGACCAACGAAGGGCGCAGCGATCGGGGCAATCATCCGGTCTATCGCCGGCCGTTGCGGCAGTGGATGCTGCGGATCACCAAGTATGCCGACCGACTCGAACGGGATCTGGAGATGGTCGACTGGCCCGAGCCGATCAAGCTCATGCAGCGCAACTGGATCGGGCGAAGCGAGGGGGCGGAAGTTGATTTCGCCCTGGCCGAGGGAGACGAAGTCATCCGCGTGTACACCACGCGGCCGGACACGCTCTTCGGGGCGACGTACATGGTGCTGGCTCCGGAGCACGAGCTGGTCGCTCAGATCACGACGCCGCAGCAGCGCCCGGCCGTGCTGGCATACGTGGAACAGGCCAGGCACAAGTCGGATCTTGACCGCACGGCCGATACCAAGGAAAAGACCGGCGTTTTCACCGGTGCTTACGCGGTCAATCCGGTCAACGGCGAGCGAATCCCGATCTGGGTGGCCGACTACGTGCTCATGGGCTACGGCACCGGGGCGATCATGGCCGTGCCGGCCCACGACACGCGGGATTTTGAGTTTGCCCTGAAGTTCAATCTGCCGATCATCCAGGTGGTCCAGCCGCCGGGCAACGAGGATTGGCGGGGATTCATCGGTGATGGAGTTGCGGTCAACTCGGGCGAGTATAACGGTCTGCCGACTGCGGAATTCAAGAGGCGGATCACCGCGTGGCTCGAGCAGAAAGGGCTGGGCAAAGGGGCGGTCAACTACAAGCTGCGCGACTGGCTGTTCAGCCGGCAGCGCTACTGGGGCGAGCCGTTCCCGATCGTCCACGACCCCAGGACCGGAGAGGTTCTGTCCCTGGACGAGAGCGAACTGCCGGTGGAACTGCCGGAGATAGCCGACTACCGGCCGCAAGCTTCCGACGACCCCAACGCTCCGCCCGCCCCACCGCTGGGCCGGGCCCGCGAGTGGGCCGAGGTCCGCGGATATGTCACCGAAGCGGGGTCGGTTAAGCTGCTGGGGACCGGTCAGTCGGCGCCGCCGGGCGCCGAGGTTCGTGAATTCTGGCGCGAGCTGAACACCATGCCGCAGTGGGCGGGCTCGTGCTGGTACTATCTGCGATACCTGGACAACCGCAACAACGACGCGTTTGTCGCTCCGGAGATCGAGCGATACTGGATGGCACCGCGCAAGGAGCGAGACGCCGTACCCGGCGGGGGCGTCGATCTGTACGTCGGCGGCGCCGAGCATGCGGTGCTGCACCTGCTGTATTCGCGGTTCTGGCACAAGGTGCTCTACGATCTCGGCTGCGTCAGCTCGCCGGAGCCGTTCGGCCGGCTGTTCAACCAGGGGTACATCCAGGCGTACGCCTACCAGGATGGCCGCGGCATGTACGTCGACGTCCGTGAGGTCGAGGAGCATGGTGAAGGCAAAGATGCCCAGTTTGTGCGCCGATCGACCAGCGAGACGCTGATTCGCAGCCTCGGCAAGATGGGCAAGAGCCTCAAGAACGCCGTGGCTCCTGATGACATCTGCCACGAATACGGCACTGACACGCTGCGCGTTTACGAGATGTACATGGGCCCGCTGGAGGCCAGCAAACCCTGGAACGCCCGCGACATCATCGGCATGAGCCGCTTTCTGGCGGCCGTCTGGAAGAGGTTCATCGCGGAGGGCGGTTCGATCAAGGTCGCCGATACGCCGGCGGAGAACTCGCTGCGGCGGACGCTGCACCGGACGATCCGCAAGGTCACCGGCGACATGCAGGGCCTGCGTTTCAACACCGCTATCGCCGCCCTGATCGAGTTGAACAACGCGATGAGAGGCGAAGTGCTGCCGCGCGAAGTGGCCGAGCCGTTCCTCAAGTTGCTGTCGCCGATCGCTCCACACCTGTGCGAGGAACTCTGGCAGCGGATGCTCGGGTCGAGGTGGCAGCAATCGATTTCCTGCGAGTCCTGGCCGACCTATGACGAGGTGTTGTGCGTCGAGGCGGAGATCGAGATTCCGGTGCAGATCAGCGGCAAGGTCCGCGCGAGGATCAAGCTCCCCGCCAACCAGGCTCAGTCGGAGTCGGCAATGCAGACGGCCGCTCTTGCCGACGAGCAGGTCCAGAAGTTCCTCACCGGCAGGACCGTGCGCAAGGTGATCTGCATTCCCGGACGAATGGTTAATATTGTGGCAAACTGAGGAAGACCGATGCCGGTCGAGGTCGAAGCCAAGATCAAGGTCGATTCACACGATGCCGTGCGGGAGCGTCTGGCGGCGCTGCGGGCAATGCGCATCTGCAGCGTTCTGGAGACGAATCACATCTTCGACAGCCCTGATCGTACGCTGCTTTCCGGGGGGCGGGGGCTGCGAATCCGCACCTGCCGGGCCGAGGATGGCAACAATCCGCCCTCGACGCTGACCTACAAGGGACCCCGCATCCAGGGCCCGCTGAAGACCCGCGAAGAGATCGAAGTCTCGATCGACGACGGCGAGGCCGGCAGGGAGCTGGTCGAGGCCCTCGGTTACATCGAGGTCCTGTGCTTCGAGAAGCGACGGGAGACCTGGCGGGTCGGCGACTGCACGATCGAGCTGGATGAAGTGCCTTATCTCGGCCGATTCGTCGAAATCGAAGGGCCGGACGAGGCCGCGGTCTTACAGGCGAAAAAGGCCCTGGGCTTCGGCGACTGTGAGACCATCCGGCGGAGCTACATTTCTCTGCTGATCGAGTACTGCAAGCAGGCGGGCGAGCCGACCGATCAGATCCTTTTCACCGACGGCGGCGACCGTCGCTGAGCACCAGGCCGAGCAGAAACAAGCTCGGATCGGACATGGCTGACACCAACGCCATCAAGTGGTTGCGGAGCCAAGGGGTGCCCTTCGAGGTGCTGGAGTACACCTTCACCGAGGTCGGAGCTGATCATGCGGCCGAGGCGGTCGGGCGGCCGCTGGAGTCCTGCTGCAAGACGCTGATTGTCAAGGCAGTTGGCAAGTCGTTCTGGGTCGCGATCGTGCCGGGCGACCAGCGCTTCGACACCCGCAAGATGGCGGCCGCGGTCGGCGTGGCCCAGGCCGACCTCGCCGAGCACGACGAGGCGGAGAAGGTCAGCGGCTATCACGTCGGCGGCATCTCACCGTTTGCCATGCGCAGGCAGTTCCCCACGGTCATCGAGGAGTCGCTGCTGGCGCTCGACCGCATCATCGTCAACGGCGGCCGTCGGGGCGTACTGGTCGAGATGGCCACGGAGGACGTCGTTCGCCTGCTTGGCGCCAGGCCTGCGGATATCTGCGCATGACACGCTGAGGTACCCTCAGCGGCCGACCTGCCCGTTCTCGCGCGACACCTTCATCCTGACGATTTTGACGTTGACCGTTCCGGCCGGGTCATCCGGCTGCGGCAGCCGGTTGCTGATCACCCAGATGCTCTTGCCACTTTCGAGAAGCTGTTTCTGCTGCATGCCGAAACTGACGGAGATCGGAGCCGTGACTTCGGGCGTCAGCTTTACGTGGCTCTGGACATCTCCTGACAGGTCGAGCCTGCAGTCGAGATCGGCCCACGAAGCGGCTTCGGGGAGCCAGCGCCCATTCACTTCCGTAACCAAGCCAAAATCGCGGTAAGTGATGCTGGGCCTCACGGGACCTTTGTCGAAGGTCAGGCCCTGGACCTGCGGCATCTGGATTCCCCGGCTGAGAGACAATCCTCTCCTCAGGTCAACGGCATCCTCCACGCGGGCCAGCAGCCGCGCGTGTCCATGCTTTCGAAGCCGTTCGAGCACCCCGTCGGCCGGCAGCTCGTCGACGGTGATCTTGTCAAGATCCATGCCCGCCATTTGCTCGTGCGTACACGTCAGGTCAAATACATCGACGTAAAGCCTCGCGGGCTGCGGTTTCTCAGGCTGATGGGGCGCTTCCGCGGCCACCTCCTCGTCTGCCTTGGTGAGTGTCGGCCCGGGCAACCGGGTTGGTTTCAGTCTCAAGAGAATAACACTCGTCCTGCCGCTGTCGTCGGCGGAATCGGGCAGACTGGAGCTCATGGTCCAGACGGGTGTTCCGCTCAGTGTCCCGACACGCTGTTTGAGTTCGAAATTGTCGAAAGACATCAGAGGCACGCCGGAAAGCTTCTTGATCCGGCTCTCGTTGACGGTGGAGGCGCTGATCTCGATACGAGCATCTGCCCACGATGAAGCCGCGCGGTGCCATCGGCCGATCATCGCGGCAACAAATGTGACATTCTTGAAGGATATGCTGGGAACGACCGTGCCGTCCGGAGCCGTCACCAGGTCCTGGACCATCGGCACTTGCGCGCCGTGGGCCAGGCGGTTCCGCGCGCTCATGTCGAAGGTATTCCGCGTCCGGCTGAGGAGCTTCGCCTCGCCGGATTCCTTGAGACGTGAAAGTAGCTTGTCATCGGCGGGGTCATCGCGGGTCAAGTCGTCCAGGTTGAGTGCGACCAGGCGATCGCTCGTGCATGTGAGCTCGAAAGCGTCGATTTGCAGGTTGACGCCTCGCGCACGCTCGTCGAGCGACGAGGCCTCCCCTTCCTGATCATCAGGCGGCTCGGGATCGGCCAACGGAGCCAGGCGAGTGAAGACCATCCTCGCAATAGCAGCGCTGGTCATCGCTTTCGCGTCGTCAGAAGAGGGCAGGGTGTTACTCAGCGTCCAGACCGGCCGGCCGCTGCGGGCAACAAGGCTCCTGTCGAACTTGGCCTTCACGAACGCGGGCATTGCGAGACCAGGCGAGCTCTGCGTCGGGCTTTCCGCGACGCTGGACAGGCTCAGTCGGCATTGGATCACCGCCTGCTCAGGATCGTCATCCTGCCACGAACCGGAGAGGGTCAAGGTCAGTCCGACCGACGCGTAGTTGACGCTCGGGTCAGCGGGCTTGCTTGCAGGGGCACTGATACTCTGGACCACGGGCACGTCCGCGGTGCGGGAAAGGGTCGACTCGGCCAGCAGGTCGGTTGTGTTGTCGATCCGGGTCAACAGCCGGGCGGAGCCAAGCGTGCTCAGTCGCTCGACGACCGCGCCGACGGGTGGATCGTCTTTCGTGACCTTGGCCAGATCCAGCTTGGCCAGCCGGTCCGTTGGGCACCGCAGTTCGAAGACCTCGATCTGAACGCGGGTCGGCTGGATCGGGCCGCTGGGTGCTTCACCACGTCCACCCCGCGGGGGCATGGGCCGGCGAGAGACGGATGGCGAAGGTCTTGCGGGCGCGGGGCCGGGCTGCGGAACAGCGACTGCCCGCGGCTGGTCGGGCGATGGAGTACGCGAAGGAGGCGACGGCCGGGCGGGGACACGACGAGGATCAGACCGGTCCTGGCCCAGAAGAACGGGAGTTGGCACCCAGACGAGAGATGTGCAGACAACGACTGCAAGAAGGCTCCGGGGGCTCATGGGCGTGTCCTTTCGAAGGGCGGTAAGGTGCTGCGGCTCGGCGCGATCTTATACGCCTTCATCCTCGGGCGGGTTGCAGATGAGATGGTGCGGCAGGGCGGCTTCTACCCGTTGCGACCGAGATGGTCCGCCGGAGCGGACCCTACCATTGCCGGGATTCCGACAGGGCGTTGCCGCTTGCCGAAGATGGCTCGATCGAAGCGCACCGCCGCGATCCCGCCGATCAGGGCGAGCAGCAGTTGAGCGGTATCGAGGCTGTATCCGCGATAGACACCCACGACGACGGAGATGACCGCGACGGCCAAGGTGGCCGCGAGGACCATGGCGGGCCTCGGGCGGTGGTGCGTAGCCCGACCCCACAGGATGAGCAGGCCGGCCACCAGCGTGTACTGCAACAGGCCGCTGGTGTAATCGCCCAGCAGACTGCTCCAGGAGCGGTGGAAGTTGCCGACCGCCGGCCACCAGGTTGCCTGGCCGTCGCTCTGCGCGGCCTTGACCAGCACGACGGAGCCGACCGCCCAGGCCAGCATCACGCCGCTGATCACCGCGACGGCACCCTGCAGCAGGGTCAGCGGGGCGCGGTGGATCTCCGGCGAACGACCGACCACTTTCCAGCCCACGACGCATCCGAGCAGGCAGCAGAGCCATCCCGAGAACAGGTCCCGCGGGTCGGCCACGTGCGAAATGGTGAAGAGTTGCACCACCTCAATTGCCAGCGCCAGCATCATCGAGCGGCTGAGAGCGTACCAGGCGGAGCGAAGCCGGGACCGAGCCGCTTCCCTGGCCGACAGGAACAGCAGGAACGCCAACAGGCCATAGGCGCCGGCCGAGATCACCTTGTCAAGCACGGCCACGGGGCTGAGCGAGCCGTTGCCCGGCATCCAGACCAGGTGGCTGGGCAGGAATCTGAGATGGGCGATGCCTTTGGCCACGTGGCTCGGTGTCGGCTTGAGATCCAGCGGGGCAAGGGCATAGGTGCAGACGCAGATCATGGCCGTGGCCGCGGCCATCGACATCGGGTGAATGCGCAACTCGCGATAGAGCCAGGCGTGAGCGTTTCGGAGCATCCGCTGCATCAGCGGGCCGAAGGCGATGCCCAGACAGCCACCGGCGAAGTTGCAGACCGCGTCGATCCAGCTCGCGACCCGCATCACGACGACCGTCTGGGCCACCTCGGTCAGGTAGCTGAGTCCGCAGACGATGGCCAGGCTGACCAGCCATTCGAGCAGGCGGGGCGAGCCCCGGCGCCGGACCAGCAGCCGTACGAACGCGCCGATGGGCACGTAGATGAGCACGTTGGCTACGATGTCGCCCGGCGCCGAACGCGTCCAGGTGAGTTGCCAGGAAAAAGCTTTCGATTGGTCGATCTGAAACGGCATCAGCGTGCCGTAGAGGATCGCCATGATGCCCAGAATCGCGATGAGGTTGATGGTTCGCCGGCGCAGGACGGGCGGTTTGCCGGCCGGCAGCGACAGATCGATGTCTGCGGCGGCGCGGTCGTCGCCGCGAGAACGGTCGTCAAACAGTGTTCGAAGAAAGCCGCCGAGCATCGAGCCCCTTTCCCTGGACAGGGAGCGGACGCCAAGTCCCCGGATAAGCGTAGAATTGGGCGAGGCAGTAAGCAAACGGAATCGGACAACGCGAGGCGTCGTCCGATAATAGCGGGGCTGGGACTGAATTCGGATCGACTTCTGGCGGCTCTCAAGGATGCCTCAGTGGCCCGGCTCATGCATCCCCTTACTCTCGCAGGTTGCTCGACGCGATACCGTTTCACAAACCACTGATGTCCTACCATCTGCGTCGAGACCTAGCACTTGCCACTACCAGAGCTGAGACGAGACACACGAACACCAAGGCCAACATGCTGTACCTGTTGGAAGACTTCGGCTTAGCCAATCTGCCAACAAGCCCAGCAGATTCAATTGGCAGTTGTCCACGGAGATCGTCCTCGGTCTTCGCCACATGAGAAGTGCCGTTGCGCAAGTCGACCCAAACCCACCCGGTCGATGTCCTCACAAGAATCACTTGTCGGTCTGCCGCGCACAAAGTAACTTCCTTCGCGACGGGTATTCGGCGTTCGGTTTGCGGCTTTTCATCCCGGCCCCATCGCCAAAGCGTAAAGAAGCCCGTCTCATCAGGATTCCGTGAGATCTCGTAATCGCTGTTACCGATGGATACACTCGGGTCTCCCGCCAAGCCTGTAAACCACGATCGGCGTCCTGGTGCGGGTTGAAGCCAGGACAGGATGAAAAAGACGGCCGCCATTGCGACCAGAAAAGTGACAACAAGGATCCTGATACGCGAATGCCTACTCGCGTCGCGAGGGCAGAAAAGGGCAGAGGGCAGAACAGAGAGCAGAAGCCATTTCATGCCTTCAGTCCGAGCTCCTGATTTTCGATCCCCTGCTCTGGATCATCCTCCTTCGCTGCCACCGGGCTGTCAAGGCGTCTTTGGGAGAGACACCGGCTACGCCCATGCTGGCCGGGTACTGCTATCGATTCCGTCCCCTACCGATGGCGCGATGGGGCACTCGTACCCGCACCCGTATCCCCCATGATGTCGGTCTAGGGGCTGGCGGGCCGGCTGATCGAGTTGGAGGCGGGCTCCGGCCCGTGGTTCTTGTGCCCGCGTTTCCCAGAAAGGATCGATTCTATGCGACGCATCAGATCGTTGACGCGATCGTCCTCGGTTCCGGTTTGCACGGCTCGATCGTCGACATACGCAAGCCAGAACCGGTTTTGTGTTCCCGGCTCATCTCTCACGGCTAACAAGTACGTTGCCGCGCTCTCCATCCAAAAAGGTTCGTAGCGCGAATAGCGATGAACAAGAACCTCTCCCGTAAGCGGGCCGCCCACCAGAACGCGGACGACCTGGACCCGATAGGACTGTTGTTCGGATCGTGTCCGCGGATGCAGAAGCTCTCTGCTGACGACACGGCCCAGGATGAACCGGCAGTCACCCCCGACTGCCTCCTCAAGGCTTGAGGGTGTCGCGATTCCTGTGGACGTCTGCGCTGTCGATGTCGACGGCGTTGTCGCTTTGTTGCGGTCGCAACGCAATCGCGGAATCGTGATAAAGACGCACGCGAGCACGAATAGCGAAACCGCAAGCACAAAGCACCCTTTCACCCGGTCGATTGCCATGCTCCTTCCTGCCTTGTCCTGTTTTCTCTTGATGAGCTCTGTACCGCCAGCGTTCATCCGTGTCAATCTCTGTGATCTGCGGGCAGAGACCCGTTTTTGACAAGGTGCCAAACGCGTCACGGATTGCTCTCGGTGCTCGTGCTCTCGATTCCGCCTCCCACCCTTTCGAAATGGGCCACCCGCACCCGTTGATGGGCCGACGAGGGCGTCGGCCCCACCTGGTCACATGCGCTCGACGACGCGGATGCCGAGGAGGTCGAGGCCGATGCGCAGGGTTCGGGCGGTCAGGTCGCAGAGTTTGAGGCGCGAGGCCCGCAGGACATCAGTCTCGGCCTTGAGGACCGGGCAGGCCTCGTAGAAGCTCATGAAGGCTCCCGCAAGATTATACAAGTAATCAGTAATTACGTTGAGTCGCAGGCCGGCGGCGGCGCCTTCGAGGGTTTCGGGCAGGCGGAGGATCTGGCGGG
>CAZPIO010000051.1:0-46963 GCA_964586235.1 uncultured Planctomycetales bacterium | reverse complement strand
CCGCGCGCCCGCTCGGTCGTAGTGCCGACGCCCTCGTCGGCACCTCTTCTCGCATACGGCACGCCCAATCCCCTCCGGCTCCCCCTTGTGAAGGCGGAGAGCGTCGGGCGGATGATCCTCCGGTGCGGAGACGCGTGACAAAAAGGGCCGATGGGGGCGCTCGCCGCGGCAGAGCCCGCTGGCGTAGCCGGGTCGGCCTCACCCGTGGACCGGGCTCATCGCTCGGAGTCGATCTTGCCGGCCGCGGCCTTGGGGTCGGACTGGAGCCAGATGCGGTAGAGTTCGAAGAACGTCGGCGCGTCGAGGAGTTCGATTCTTGGGTTGGCGGCGCGGGTGCGGTTGCAGACCTCGATGTACCAGTCGGGGGACTTCAGGATGGCCCGGAACCAGTGAAAAGGGACGCTTCGCTTGGCGACTCGTTCGACAATGATTCTGGCGGCCCCCTCGGCATTGTCCCCAAGGTCGTAGCTGGCCCGCAGGACGGGCATGTTGCCGTGCAGCAGGGTGGCCGGGACCTTCTGCGGGACGATGCCGTTGGGGCTGAACCTGGCGTAACAGTCCAGGCCGTCCTTGTTGAGGCCGGGGGCATAGCCGTCGATGATGAAGCCGGTGATCGTCACGCCCCAACGCTCATAGAACGGCCTGCAATGGTCCGCCCAGACCTCCAGGCCGCTGGGCAGGCCGGAGATCTCACGCGGCTCCTGAAGCATGCCCGGGTTGAGGTACCCGGCCCCGTTGTCGGCGGCGGCGAAGTAGTCGTTGGGGCTGGCCGTGCGCCGCAGATAGTCCATGGCCATGGGCGCCCGGCGGTCGAGGACCGGGCTGATGCACCACATGAGCGGAAGCCTGCCGCGGGCCGGGTGATCCCAGACCGAAGGCATGTGCTGGTACAGCCAGGCGGCCGAGTCGTAGTCGCCGACGTAGAAGATCATGAACTGCCGCCCGTCAAAGTTGACCTGCCCGTCGGCTTTGAGCAGCCCGCGGCCGGTCAACTGCTGTCTCGTGACCCACGGCTGCGGGTACTCCTTCTTCAGCGGGAAATGTGCGTAGAAAGAAGCATTGGCCATGACCCCAAGGCCGATGGCGTCGGCGTCGATGAAGGCGTTGTAGGCCCCGATGAGCTTGGCGGTTTCCCATTCGGTGGGGACGGGCTCGTGCTTGCCCCCGGCCTTGCCTGCGTTGGTGTATTTGAAGGCCCAGGGCGTGAAGCCGCCAATGTGGATCATGCGTTGCCGCCCGGCCTTCTCGTAGGCGCTGCGGAGCAGGGCTTTGAAGGTTTCGAGGTCGGTTCCCGGTTTCTGACCGCGGTCGTCGATGGGCGTCTCGTCGGCCCAGACGTTGAGGTCGAAGAAGAACGCCTTTTTGGAGACGAAAAAGTCGTGATTGGTCAGCGTGTGCTGGTTGGGGCCTACCGTTGTCGGAGAGGTCAGCCAGAACGAGTCAAGGTAGTATCCGGCGAAGCTGGTGTCCACCTTCCCGGTGTCGATATAGTGGTGCTTGAGCCAGAGATACGCGTCGCACTTGGCGCTGCCGGTCGAAGCCAGGTCGGTGCCGGGGATCGTGCCGCGGCCGGTGAACACGGACGATCCGTTCTCCTCGATCAGCCGTCTGACGACCGGCAGCCGGGGACCCGACGCGACAAGCTGGTTGTACAGGCTGCCCGGCGAGCGGTCGTACCGGATGGCGATCAGGTTCTCGACGCCGGCGATGGTCGAGGCGAGGTTGCTGGTGGCAGGGACGGCCGGGTCGTACACCACCGCCCCTTTGATCGACTTGCGGTACTTGCTCACCAGGGCGGCGATGCTGGGCACCAGGATCCGCTTGCGCCCCGCGAGCCATTGGCCCCGCTCGGACATGCGGCCAAGCCAGTATTCGTCGACGCACTTCCCCGCGCTTTCAACGAACAGGAGATAGAGGTTCGGACCGTCGCGGTTGACGATGCCCTGCAGCGTCGCCGCGGCATGGGCGTGATCCCACGCGGCGGCCACCTCCCCCGGGTTGTCAGGGTTGAATCGCAGCGCATAACGCAGGTCATACACGTTGATGGGCTCGGCCGCGTAGCCGAGCATTCCCACAATCATCAGCAGGGCAGTCGAGGTCATGGCTCATTTCCTTTCCCGCACGCGTGTGTCGGCGACGGTCAGGCAGGCTAGACGCTTTTGTGTCTCATGGCAACCGCTTCGCCGGCAGCCTATAATGAACATGTGTTGGTTGGGCCGGCCCAGGGGTGATTGACTGGATGCCCGATGACGAATTGGAATCGCAGTTCGCCCGAAGCCTGGAGCAGAGCCGCCTGCTTGCTCGGGAAGCTACCGTTGTTGCCGGAGTCTCGGGCGGGGCGGATTCGGTGGCAATGGTGCATCTGCTGTGCGCCTTGAACCGCGCGGGCTGGCGGATCAGAACGCACGTTGCCCACCTGAACCATCTCCTTCGCGGTCCGGAATCCGACCGGGACGCCGCCTTCGTGCGCGAAGTGGCGGACGATCTGGGTCTCGAATCCACAATAGCGTCGGTGGACGTCAGGCAACGGGCCAAGGACGAGGGTATCTCGATCGAGCAGGCCGCGCGGCAATGCCGCTTCGAGCTTTTCGAGCGGGTCTGTCTGCGCCAGCAAGCCAAGGTGGTGGCCCTGGCCCATCATGCGGACGACAACGCCGAGACGATTCTGCACCGGATCGCGCGGGGCACCGGCCTTCGGGGTCTCGGCGGCATCCGGCCGTCGCGGCCGATCCGGCAGGGCAGCGACATCCGCGTGATTCGCCCCCTGCTGAGTTTCCGCAGGCAGGAGATCGAGCAGTACCTGCGGGATCGCGGGATTACCTGCCGGGAGGACTCGACTAACAGCCTGGACAGCTACACCCGCAATCGCATCCGCAACGAGATTCTTCCCATGCTGTGCGAGCGGGTCAACCCGCGGGCGGTGGAGGCGATCAACCGGCTGGGCGAGCAGGCCCGCGGCCTTGACGAGTACCTTGCTCAGACGGCCGAGCGGATGCTCGAGTCGATGATTCTCGAACGTGATGACCGGCAGATCGTTCTGCTGGCAACCGCCCTGGCCCGCAAGCCGCGAATCATCCGGACGCAACTGATCCGCGAGGCCATCCTGCTCTTGGGGGTGGGCGAGGCGGAATTGAGTTACAGCAACTTGAAGGCCGTGGCGGCCATGGCCGGCGAGTCGGCCGGCAGCAAGGGGATGGACCTGCCGGGCGGTCTGAGGGTGATGAGGAGGTATGATCGACTGGTCCTGCGGCGGACGACGCCGGCCCCCGGCGATTTCGTCCCTCCGGCGGAGATCCGTGTGGCTGTCGACGGGATCACCCTGCTTGTGTCGCACGGCATCGAACTGGCCGTCGAGACGCTCACCGTGAATCCGCACATGATCGCGGAGCACATTCGCAAGGTGGCCTCCCGCGACCAGGTCTCCTGGGAAGAGTGGATCGACGCCGACGCCGTCCACCTGCCGCTTACGGCTCGCGGGCGCCGCCCAGGCGACCGGTTCCTGCCGCTGGGCATGACCGAGCAGAAGAAGTTGTCAGACTTCTTCATTGATGAGAAGATCGACGCCGATGTGCGCGAACGAACGGTGTTGTTGTGCGATCGCCTGGGCCCGGTGTGGGTGGTACCCTTGCGGATCGATGAGCGGGTGCGGCTCTCCGAGGCCACTCGCCGCGTGTATCGGTTGAGTGCCCGCGTGGTGCCGACGGTTGCCAATCTGCGCCCCTTGACGGCAGACTGACGCATATTATGCAAGACGTTCCAGCCCCGACGGGGCACCGGTGGGTGATGATTCTATTCATTCTCGCGGCCCTGGTGCGCGCGGGCTGGGTCACGGTTCGCTATTCGGGCGAGCGGGCTCAGGTGCTCGAATACCCGGACGAGGAGGCGTATTGCCAGGCAGCCCGCTCCCTGTCGCAAGGCCAGGGACTGCGCGACGAATTCGCCTATCGGGCGACGTACATGCCGGCCTATCCGGCGTTTCTCTCCATTTTCGTTGACCGGCCGCAGGGGTTCTTCTGGGCCAGGCTGCTCCAGGCGGTCATCGGGGCGTGGGTGGCGCCCGCCATCTATCTGCTCGCGAGTCGATGGCTCTCGCTGGCCCGCTTGGAGGGGGATTTCGGCGGAGGCATGTTTCAGGCCGCGTGCGTGCTCGCCGGCCTGGCCACGGCTGTCGATCCGTTCCTGGTCTTCTTTTCCGGCCTGCTGTTGACGGAGACCTTGTTCGCGGCAGGTCTGGTGACCGCATGGTGGCTGCTGGTGGGGATGTGCAGGCCGAACCGGCGGCTGGGCGTTGCTCCGGCCGTTCTGCTGGGCGGCGTCTTGTTGTTGTGCGTCATGCTGCGACCTTCATCGGCGGTGCTGGCTCCGATGGCGGCGGCTGCGGTCGCGGTTTGCCGTCGGATGGACCGGGCCGGCGTTGTGGCGGGAATCATTTCGCTGGTCGTGGTCGTGTTGGGGCTGGTGCCGTGGGCGGCAAGAAATCACGCTGTCATTGGCCAGTGGCGATGGCTGACCACTCGTGGAGGGATATCCTTCTACGATGGCTTCCAGCCTGGAGCAACAGGGGCCAGCGACCTTGCCCACACCAAAGTGATGCCTGAGGTCAAAGGGTTGGGCGAGGTCGAATGGGACCGCTACTTTCAGCGGCAAGCCTGGTCAGCGATCCGGCAGGACCCCGGCCGGGCGATCGGCCTCGCGTGGCCCAAGTTTCGGCGCACCTGGAATCCCTGGCCAAACGTGGAAAACTACCGGCGCGGGCTCGCCGGCATAGCGGCCGCCGTCTGGACGATGCTGCTGCTGGGCCTGGCTGCCTGCGGCTTGTGGCGAACGCGGGGAGCGGTGGCCGCGTGGGTCGTGCTGCTTCTGCCCGTGGCCGTATTCACGTTCGTTCACATGATTTACGTGGGCAGCGTTCGGTACCGTGTGCCGGTGATGCCCCTGGTCATGGTGCTGGCGGGCGTCGGACTGGCGGGACTTCTCGGAGCCTGTAGGAGGGGTCTCCGACCCCGAAATGCTTGACGAGCCGAGGGGCTTGTCCCCTCGGTCTTCGATTGTCAGGGAATGCCGGAAGAACCGGCAGGATCAACCTGCCGGCTCGCCAAGAGACGCGGTGTTACTGCATCGCGGCGAGGTTGGTGGCACCATCGGTCTGGGTGCCCGCGGTGTTTGCGTGGGCAGGCGGCATGATATGGCGGGCCAGAACGTGCTGGACAAAAGGCTCGCTCACCGCGCTCACATGCGATCCGGTCCAGCCGAAGGCCTCGTATCGCCGACACCAGCTTATATTCCGGACCCGTGGGGATGGACACCGCAGTCCGACCAGGCCGGCGGGCTCTGCGCTGAAGTCGCCGTCGATCGTCCCGAGGGCGCGGACGGGCCCACTGAGCATGCCGTCATTGGGTGAAACATAGACGTACACTCTGCCTCTGATGTGTTCGAGAGCCTTGCCCATGGGGTATCCTGAGGACAAGCTCGAGCTGAGCAGGACAACGTTGTCCACCTTGTCTGGAGGCGAGAGGTTCTCGCAGGCCCAGACGGCCACTCCGGTCCCGGCGGACAAGGCGATGATGTGAACCTGATTGTCCGGATACTGTTTCAGGTAACTCTCGATTTCGCGGGCCAGCCGCTTGCCCCTGGCCTTGGCCGCATAACGTCCGATCGTCTGGTCCAGGGCGGGGTTGAGAGTGACAGACCATCGGCATTGAGCGACTCGTCCCTGGTAGCCCGCGTTGCGCAATCCTTGCGGCACGGCCAGAGTGCCGAAGCCCCAGTTGCCGGCTCCGTCGATGTAATAGGTTCTCCCGAACCGGTCCTCAGGCTGGAAGTGCCAGCCCGAGCTCGAACACCCGGCAGTCAGCATGGACAGGGCAATAACCGCGAAGCACGCGCGCCCCGGTTTCCCCGGAGTGCAAGAAACCCCGTACGTTCCCCTCATGGCTTCTTTCCCCTTTGCAGCCCGGCGGCGAAACAGGTCCGCGAAATGCGCTGCCTTTTCCTGCCGGAGGCTGCATTCCGGCCGCGGCCGGCGACCAGGCCGCTTGTCTCAGGTTTTTAGGCAGGGTGGGCGAAGAATGTCCAGTCAAGAACCTGGAACGAGGCTAGCAGTTGGGACTTTTTCTGCACTTGTCAGTACTGACAAGAGGTGTGCCCGATAAAACGATTCGGCTGGGTGTCAGCGGTGAGGCTTGTATGCCGCAACCATCCTGGCTGGATTGGCGCATGTTCCGAGCCCGCACCACAACAGGTCAGCGTGTTTGCCGGGGCGCCAGACATGGCGGCGTCCGCCCGCCCGCGGCGAGGTCTGCGACCGCGGCGAACCTGACCACGCCGCCCGGGCGACCAGGGTTTCTTCCTCGCGATATAACGCGCACGCGCCTCGGCGCTAAATCCGGATCATCGGCCGACGGTGGTTCAGGTCGCGCCGTTTCGGCGTCGGATGAGCCAGGACTTTCATGGCTTTCCGGGTGTCGGCCAGCTTGAAAACGGCCCGAGCCTTGCCGCCGGGACCACCGGTGGTGCAGTAGGCGTAGCTGATGTTGATGTGGGCGTGTGCAAATCGCGAGCAGATGTCCGCGAGGGCCCCCGGCCGGTTTGGCATCTCGACCATCAGCACCTCGGTCTCAGTCGTCGGCAGGTTCAGCTTGCCGAGAGCCGCGCGTGTCTTCTCCGGCTCGCCGGCCACCAGCCGCAAGACGCCGTGCTCACTCGAGTCCATGACTGTCATGGCCGTCACGTTCACCTTGGCCTCTGCAAGCTGCTGTGCCACTTGGGCCAGAATGCCCGGCTTGTTAACCATGAACACGGAAAACTGGCTCACCAATTCCATCGCACACCTCCCGAGGCGAATCGCCTCTTCGCGGATCTCCACCGCAACACAACACTTGAGGAGAACAAATGCTCAAAACTGGAGTCACCCGGTCCATGAAGCGTCCTGACTTGCTCACACCCCCATTATAGCTCTGGTCTGATCGGGAACCAACACGAATACCGAAGCTTGGAGGCATCCCTGGGCATCTCGGGGAGGCGCCGGTTTGGCCGTGCAGGCGGTTATGCATCGGCTTCCCGCGTCTCAAGGCCGGCTTTGAGTTCGCGTTTGAGAATCTTGCCGCTGGGGCCTCTGGGAAGGTCTTCCTGGACGATGATCTGCCGCGGGACCTTGAAACCGGCCAGGTGGTCACGGCAGAAGGCTCTCACGTCGGTTTCCGAGACCTTGGCCGACCCGTTCGGGATCACGAACGCGATGATGACCTCGCCTCGCGTGCTGTCAGGCTGCCCGACGACCGCCGCTTCGCGAACGGCCGGGTGCTGTTCGAGAACGGTCTCCACTTCGCGAGGGTACACGTTCTCTCCTCCCACGATGATGATGTCCTTGCACCGGCCGGTGATGGTGATATGCCCGTCGTCCGTGACCTCGACGATGTCCCCGGTTCTCATCCAGCCGTCCTTGTCGACGACGGCTCGCGTCTCCTCGGGCCGATTGTAGTAACCCTTCATGACCAGCGGTCCGCGAACGTACAGCTCGCCCTTCGTATTGCCCGGCAGCGGTACCCCGGCCTCGTCGCGGACCTGGATCTCCACTCCCGGCAGGGGCAGGCCGACGGTTCCGACGCGGTGGCGTGACGGAAGGTCGCAGGAAATGACCGGGGACGTCTCGGTCATGCCGTAGCCTTCCATGAGGCGGATGCCGGTCCGTTCGAGGACATGGTCGTAGATCTTCCGCGGCAGTGGTTCGCCGCCGCTGACGGCGAGCTTGAGCCTCTGGCATTTGGAGGCCTCCAGCGACTTGAGACGGGCGATGGCCGCGTACATGCTCGGCACCGCCAGGAAGAGTGAGATGCTTGGGTCCGTGGCCAGCGTTTCGTAGACCGCCTGGGCGGAGAAACGCGGAATGAACGAGACCGTGGCGCCGAGGATCACCGGCAGGAAGTTGAGTATGGTCAGCCCGAACACGTGAAACGGCGGCAGCACGCCCAGTATGTGATTGTCCGGCCCGAGCTGGAGATGCTGGATGGCCGCCCGGCCGTTGAACTCGAAATTAGCGTGGGTCAGGCAAACTCCTTTGGGTTGACCAGTGCTCCCGGAGGTATAGACGACTGCCGCCACGTCGTCCGGCGCGACCGGGGGCGGATCGGGCGTCCGCCTCAACTTTTCCCAAAGATACCGGCGCTTCAGGCCCGATTGTTCGATATAGAGGATACGCGCGGGCACCCCCTCCAAGGTCGGAGCGAAATGGGTGGTGCTGATAATGAAGTCAATGCCGGCGTTCTGGACGATTGCCTTCAGCTCGCGGGTCTGCAGAAGGAAATTCAAGGGTATGACCGTCCTGCCCGCCCACAAGGTGCCCAGCAAAGTCGCCATGCCGGCGGCCGTGCCAGGGAGCATGACGCCGACTCGCGGGCAGTCCGTCTCCTTCAGCACCAGACGGCGAATCGCCTTGGCGAGGACGGTCAATTGGTTATAGGTCAATTGGCGGAAAGGGTCTTTGACGGCCAGTTTACCGGGGTGTCGGCGGGTGGCGTCCAGGAGCGATTCAATCACCATGCGACAGAGTCTCCGAGTGCGACCACATTCACGGCAAGGTCATGTTAGCGGTGATCGCGGGAGCCGTCCATCGGAGGATTGGGGCCGGCAGCCGCGCAGGGTTGCCTCCCGGCAAGGACCGGGTACTCTTACGTTGTCGGCGGCGGGACCGGAAGGACGGGTGCGTTTCTGTGAGGTCGCGATGAGTAACGGAAGAAACACCCTGCGGTTGAGATGTGGTTGCGCGGCCGGCCTGACGGCGGCCGTGCTGGTGCTCCAGACTGGTTGCATCCAATTCGGACCGGCGGAGCGTCAGAAGCTCATCCAGGCCAAGGAGCTCTATGATCGCAACCGGCATGCGGAGGCGGCGAGCAAGCTCGATCCGCTGATTCGCGACTTCGGCCAGGCGCCCGAAGTCGGTGAGGCCTACTATATTCGCGGGCTGTGCAGAAACAAGCTGGGTGACCGCAGGGGCGCGGCTTCGGATTTCGAGCAGGCGATCGCTTCCAGCAGGAACAACGACGTCGTGATCCGCAGCAAGATCTCGCTGGCGGCTGTCACCTTCCAGTTGGGCCAGTGGTCCAGGTCCGCGGAGCTGTACTCCGAAGTGGTCCCGCGGCTGGAAGACAAGCCGCCCAGCGACCAGATCATCTTTTATGCCGGGGTTGCTCTGCGCCGTGTCGGGAAGTGGAAGGAGGCGGAGCAGTGTTTTGCACGCATCCTCTATCGGTTTCCCAAGAGCCCGCTTTGTGCCGACGCACGTCGTATGGCGGGCTGGCAGCACGATTATTTCGCGATCCAACTGGGAGCCTTTCAGGACGCGGATCACGCCGAGCGGGCGGTGCAGGCGTACCGGACCAAGAACCTCGATTTCGTGCAGATGGAGAACATCCCCTGGAACAACCGGGTCCTCTGGGTGGTCATGGCAGGGCGATATCGCTCCTATGAGGATGCGGTGGCTGCCCTCGGCCGCATGAGGTCGATCGCACCCGACGCCCATATCATCCCTTGAACGGGTCGTGGAGGCAGGTGCGGAGTTGCCGGGGCGCCTGTGTTCGAGGAAGGCGGCGGGGGGTGAGAATCGCGGGCGGCTGCCGGGCTCCCGAGCCTCCGGTCGATTGCCTTGCGAGTAGCCGGCGAAGATGCGATTATTACCTGCCGGTGGGGTCATGGAAGCAGTGCCCAAATCCCTGACATCCCGGTTTCTACTGCGGATTGGCCGTTCGGTGAGGGTTCGGCCACTGCGAACGGTCGCCGTCCTGCTGGCAACAATCGGGGCGTGCCTGGCGGTCAGCCTGCTGACCGAATGGTGTGATCGCGCTTCCATCCTGATGGCCTTGAAATCCGTCGCGTCCCCGTTGCCTGCGGACGCGGGCACGCCGGCGGCCTTCTCACCGGTTGTCCTGCCTGTCTATCGCGACCTGGTGCGGTCGGACGCCGTCCTGTTGCGGACCCTGGCCGTCGTCGGCAACCCGGCCTCGCCCGGCGCCTCGCAGTGGCGAGAAGCCCGCGAGGCCTGGGAGGCGGCACGCTCGCCCGAGACGTGGGCGAGGCTCGAACAGGCGTTGCGCCAGCTCGATTCAGAAATCAAATACCGTCGCCAGGATGCGATCGAGGGGCCCGCCTTGCTGGCCAGGCTCGCGAGGCTGTCGGAGCGGGTCAGCGTGAGCGAGGGCGGTTCGCAGGGATCGATCGGGTTCCTGAGAGTGTCGGTGTCCTGGCCGGTCAGATCCGGTGATGTTCACCGGGTGGCCGAGTGCCTGGCCGCGATGGCCTGCGATCGGCTCCAGGAAGTCCAGATGAAGGCCGCCCGTGAGGCTGCCGATTATGTCCGGCTTCGTCGCGAGACGCTCAGGCCCACCGAGTTGGCCCCTGCGGAAGATGCGCTGAAGCAGTTCGTCGAGCAGGAGCTGGAATCCCCCCTCGATGTCGAACATCTCGAACAGCTCAGTCGGTCGAGCGCGGAGGCTGACCTGCCAATATATATCAAGCGGCTGAGGCAGGAACTGCTGACGTCGGATCTGCAGCGAGCCGAGGCCGTGCGGCTTCGGCGGCTGTTGCTCGAGTCGTTGCCCGCGTCGGTGTGGAACGGGGCCCCTCGGCGCGACAAGGACGGCGAGATGACCGCTCCCGAGATCGGCAGTATCAGCGACGCGCGGCTTGCCGATGATGATCCGGTTCTCACACAGTTGACTCTGGTGATTCCAAAGGAAGCACTGGACCGGAACGTCATCCTTGGCCGGCTGAAGGCCCGCGAGGCCGAACTGCTGCTGGGGCTGCACCAATTGCGCAGTGAATTCAACCCTGGCTATCTGGGGATTGGCGATAAGAGGACCGAACTCGCCCGCGTTCGCCGCGAGATTCTGACTCAGGTGATCGGAGAGGCCGCGCAACTACAGGTTTCGATCGCTGTGACGAGCAACCGCAGCGCGGAGCTGCAAAAGCGCCTAGAAGCGGCCGAGCGGCAATTCCAGAGACTCAACGGCAAGCTGGGTCGCTACCAGCAGTTGGTTCACGATCTCGACGCGGCGAGAAAGCGATACCTGAATGCCTGGCTGGACGAGACCGAGACGATCAAGAACCAGGAGCAGGGCTTGCCGGCAGTGGTGCCTCAGGTGCTGGACATCTCCGGCGATTATGCCGGACGGCGGGCATGGTTGGCCAGCCCGCGGATGGCCTGCGTTGTGGGCGGAGTCGCGGGGCTGGTGCTGGCGCTGGTGTACGCGCTGGTCGCGGGTGTCCTGGACCACACCTTGCGATGGCCGGATGAGCTGGAGCGCCACACGGGCATACGGGTGATAGGGCGGGTCAAGAAGGCGGGCGACCGGATTGTCGCATGAGGCTGGCGTGATGCGCGAGAAAGGCTGGGATATCGCGGTTGCGGTGGCTCGGGGCGGACGGCCGGTTGTGCCCGGTAGCGCCGTGCCGGCCATCAGGCCTGAGATCGCCGAGAGTCTTGGCTCGCTCTGGCCGCAGGTTTTTCCCCGTACGACCGGCCCGCGCGGGCACTGTGTGCTGGTGACTGCCGCGGAATCGGGCGAAGGTGTCTCTCAGGTCGCCACCGGCCTGGCGCTGGCGGGTGTGCAGTTGGTGCCCGATCGCCGCGTCGCGCTGGTGGATTTCAACCTTTACCGCCCGGGGCTCGGCTCGCTGTTTCGGCTGCCGGCGATGCCGGGTGTGTCTGAGACGCTGTCGGGTGATCTTCCGCTCGGCGAGGTCCCGGTTCAGACGCAGGACATGGCCCTCGACGTCGTGCCGGCCGGATGCGTGAACGGCCACAGCCTGTCACCCTTTCCCCGGCAGGCGGCCGCGGAACTCATCGACCGCCTGCGAAATGATTACGACTGCATTCTCCTCGACTGCCCGGCGGTCAGTGCCGGCGAGATAACCCCTGTCCTGGTTCCGATGGTGGACGGGGTGCTTCTTGTCGTGCGGGCCGCCTCAACCACCCGCGAGGCGGTGCTGGAAGCCAGATTGCGGCTGGAACAGGCCGGCGCGCATCTCATCGGCGCAGTTCTCAACGCATGATCTCATTCTATCGCGAACCTCCAGGGTTCCCCCTGTTTTCGCGTGTGGCCGCATTGTGCTATAGTGCGAGCAGACGGCGTGGTCCCTATCGACTCTTCCGGAGCCTGGCGACTCAAGATGAGCTTCTTCGCCGATCGTTCTAGTGGCAAGCCTTTGCTTTTCAGGGCTGATTCGGTCGGCGTTTCGCTGAGCCTTTATCTCCCTGCAACCGTGGTCTCCCGCTTCATGGGTCTGGTTCGCGGCGTGGCCTTGGCATGGTTGATGACCGAGAGCCAGTACGGGCTGCTCCAGGTCGCCCTCTTTGGAGTCAATCTTCTGCACTCGCTGCTGGGCCTCGGCTTCTACGAGACGATGTGCCGCTATGTCCCGCAGTATGAGACCCGCCGCGCGCTGCGGGCTTTCCTGGCGAGGGCGGTTTGCATGGCTGTGCTGATCGGGCTGGTATTGTCCGGCCTGGCCTGGGTGGCGGCATCGCCGCTGGCCCAGTTCCTGTTGGGCAAGATGCCTGATGCCCGCGGCACGCCCATCGAGGCGGATCTGGCCGCCCTGGGGCGCCTGGCCGTGGCAGCCTCGTTCTGCCTGATCCTCTACTTCCTCATGCTCGGAATCCTGCGCGGCCTGCGCATGTTCCGGGCCATCAGCGTCATCGAAACCGTCTACCAGGTCGGCTTTACCGTCGCGGTGGTGGTGGTGGCTTTGTGCGGCTTCAAGAGCACGCGGGCCATGCTGGTCTGCTACGCGGCCAGCATTCTGACCGTGGCCCTCGGATCCAGCCCATGGCTGATTCGGGCGGTCGCGGCCGCCCCCGATCAGCGGGAGCCTCTTCCGGAGATCGGCGAGGGGCGGTCGCTCCTGCAGCAGATGCTCCGCTATGGTGTTTGGGCGGCGCTGGCGGCGGTCGTGTGGCAGACGCTGCAGTATTACCCGATGTGGTACCTGCACAAGGTCTGTCCTCAGCAAGGGGAGGCGACGGCCGTCTTTGCGGGTGTCAGGCTGCTGGCCCAGGCCGTGCTGGTGGTGGCTTCGGCGGTCGTCGCCGTCGTGCAGCCATCGGTGACCAGGATCTGGGAGGCACAGGGGCCCGAGCGAGCGGACCGGCGGCTGCTGCTCGCCTTCAAGGCCACTTCGCTGCTGCTCCTGGTGCTGTCCGCGGTGCTAACCGTCTCGGCCCGACTGCTGGTCAAGATCTATCCTGCCAGCTACGGCGTGGGGTCGGTGATCATTCCACCGTCGCTCCTGAACTATATGATTTTCCAGCATCTGCTGTTCCTGGCCATCCATTTTAACCTGATCGAGAGGACGCGCCACATCTTCCTGCCCTGGTGCCTGGGCCTGATGTGCAGCATCGTGTCCAGCAAGTGGCTGGTGCTGCCGCACCTGGCAACCGAACCGGCCCTGAGTGCGGCCGCGTGGGCCGGCGTTCTGGGCATCACGCCCGCGCTGGTGGTGTGCGTGATCCTCCTGAAAGCCGAGAGGCGGCCTTTTGACTTCGGCACGTGGCTGCTGCTGGTGGTGACCTATGCCCTGGGGTTGCCGATGTCGCTCATGCTGCCGATCGTGACGGCGGTGCTGCTGCTGGCCGTGACCACCACCGCAATCCTTCACCACGACGAGAAGCAGCAGATCCGCGATTTCCTCGCCGCCGGCCACGGCAAGGCGCGGCAGGTTCTGTCGCAACTGGTCGGGTGGATGTGAAAGAAAGGATGAAGGCGGCCTTCGACAGGCTCAGGCCAGCGAGGGATGAAGGATGAGTCAAGGCCGTGACGCTATGGATTTGTAGGAGCGGTCTCCGACCGCGATTCGTTCGTCGCCGTGAGGCCGTGGCATCTCAGCCCCGTTCACGGGGCTTTCCCGCCGCAGGCGGGCTGATAGGCCAGTCCTTTTAGGACTGGTTTTCAGGCCAAGATTACTATATCTTCTACTCTCCACCGTGGCAGCCCGTTTCAACGGGCTTTTGATACTGCCATGTTTGCGGAAGGAGGACGCCATGCCCCGGAACGTCTATTCGGAGATCAATCTGCACCTCACGTGGCACACGAAACATGACGCGCCGGTACTCGTCGATACAGTGGAGAACCGAACGCACCGTTACCTCCGACATCGCGCCCTGCAAACGCCTGGGGTCATCGTGCACGAGGTGGGCGGGACGGAAGACCACGTTCATCTGGCTGTCAGCATCCCGCCGGCAGTGGTGATTGGCAACTGGATCGGCGAACTGAAGGGTGCGAGTTCGCACCACATCAACCACGTGATCTGCAATCGCAAGGTTCTCGGCTGGCAGGATGGCTACGGCGTCGTCAGCTTCGGGACCAAAGATCTGGCCTGGGTGGTTTCATACGTTCGCAATCAGAAGAAGCATCACGCCGAGGGGAAGACCTTTGAGCGGTTGCAGCGTACGGATCGACCGGAGGATCCGTCGTCGGCTTCTGATCAGCCGAGTGGGGATCGGCCGGATGGGAAGGACGAAGAAGCCCGTTGAAACGCGCTGAAATGAGGGGAGAAGACGATTGTGTGTTCGGGGGCCGGCCTACCAGCGCTAAAGGGTTGGCCTATTAGCCCGCCTGCGGCGGGGAAGGCCGCTGAAGCGGCCAGGAGTTCGCAGGTTGGCGCAGGTACGTGCTGGTCTCCTGCCAGTGGATTCGCAGGACCGACGGCTCCGCTGGCGGTCCCAACGGCGCGATACGCTGTGCCTCGTACTGTGTCCTGAAACACAGCAGGCGGCGCAGAGCCATCTAATCGTGGCGTGACCGTTCTCCTGAATCAAACCTGCACACCGGATCAAACAGCCGCGAGCCGATCCACTTGGCCACGGTGCGGTCCTTGATCAGGGCGACGCGCCAGACGTCGCAGAGGAAACGCTGCCGCCAGTTGCTCTCCACGCCCCGGCCCATGCCCTGAAGAGCGATCAGGTCGCTTTCACGGGCAACCGCATTGCACTCGTCGCTGATGCGGCTCAGATCGATGAGCGGGCTGTTGCTGCCATTGGACACCGTGCTGATCATTCCCTTGGCCCGCAGATCGGCCAGCACTGGATCGCGCCGCGATAACTGTTCGAGCAGGGGATTCAGCTCTCCGACGGTTATGTCGTTGAGGGCGGGTCGCTCGTTGGCCGCCATCACCACGCGCGTGCCGGCCCGGGCCATCTCCCGAACCGTCGGGATCACCCCCAGGACGATGTCCGTCCCGGCGTTGTCCACGAAGAACAGGGCCTGCTTCCAGCGGTGGGCAGACAGCATGCGGTCGCGAACAGTATCGGCCTGATCGATGAACCACGGTCGGGGCGGGATCCGCGCGAGAATGGCGGCAAAATCCAGCTCGCCGCGGTTGTACATCTTGATCGTGTCGGGCGCGCCCAGATCGAACATATTACCCGCAAAGAGCATGCGGAAGAGCATTTCCCACCGCTGCGGCAATGGCGCCTCGTCGACGCTGCGAACGATCTCGGGGTACATGCCGGCAGCGATGTCGTTCTCGCGGCGTTTGACGCCCAAGTACGGGTCCGGCCAGCCGTACTCGTCGAGCATGGCCTGCCGGAACTCGACCAGCTCGATGGTGGACTGGAGCCTGGTTCGTTCGGACTCGGCCCGAAGCCGCCGCATGCCTTCGTCGTACTCGGCCTTGAAACGCGGCCATCGTTCGGCGAACCCGTTGCCGGCCAGGCCGTCCTGGCGAAGCCGCTGCTCGATGTTGGCGGTGAAGCTCTCGAAGAGGCCCAGCCAGTAGTGCCGGTCGGCGTCATCCTGCACACCGTGCCAGTCGAAGGCCTGGTATCGCTCGGGATGAACAAGTTGACAGAGAACAGCCATGGATCGCTCTCAATAACTCACATTCGGTCGCCAGCCGGCTTTGTCGGCACGTCCGGCGGCGGGGCGATCTCCTCGGGGATCGCGATCGGCCGGCCGTTGCGATCGACGCAGGCCAGCACGGTCGTCGCCTCGCACAGGACGATACCGTCCCGCACCAGCCTGTATTCGTGGTCGATCCGGGCGCGCGTCTGGCGGACGATGCGGACCTCGAGCTTGAGCAGGTCGTCATACCGAGCCGGACGCCGGAAGGTGCAGGCCGTCCGGGCTACCACGAACAGCACGCCTTTTTCCTCGAGATCCCGGTAGCGAAACCCGGCGGCCCGGAGCAGTTCGGTCCGGCCCATCTCGAAGTACTCAAAGTACTTCGAGTGGTGCACAAACCCCATCGGGTCGCACTCGGCGTAGCGAACCCGGATCTCCAGCTCACACGAGGACACCGGCTCAGGCATCAGCGCTCACCTCGATGGGCTCCTCGGACCGGAGGAGATGTTGAATGCGGAATGATGAATGATGAATTCAGGATGACACAGAGCGCGCAGAGCAGCACCGCACATCTTTTTTACACTCATCATTCCGCGTTCATCATTCATCGTTTTCGTTCTTCCCGTCCGCTTGCCGCGGGCAACAACCTATGGTACTCCTGTCGGCCGTTGAATCAACCGGAGGCCGTTTCTTGCCTGATGCCACGCCCGCCGCCGCTTCGCCCGTCGTTGACGAAGGCCTGCGCTGCCTGAGATGCGGCTACAATCTGACCGGCTTGCCCGACTCGATTTGCCCTGAATGCGGCGGCAGAGTGGACTGGCTCGCTGTTCGGCGCCGTCGCGACGAACTGCTGGCCCGCATAGGCACACCATGGGAGCGGTGGCGGTGGCGATTCAAGCCGGCGGCCTTTGTGGTCACCTGCCTGCAGGCGGCGCTCCTGCCGTGGCGATTTGCCCGGCAGGTGCCTGACCGGCCGTCGCTCTTGTGGGCGGGGACCTTCCTGCTTGTCTGCATGAGCATTCCCACCGCCTGGATTGCCTACTGGCATGCCTGGCAAGGCGGGGACGACATCGAGATGCTCGCCTCATGGATGTGTGGCGTTGCCTGCCAGGTGTGCTTCCAGACGGTGGTCTTTGGCCTCCTGCTGGCGCCCGGAACGATCCGGCAGTCGCTCCGCTTCTGGTTCACCGTCACGTCCTACACCAGCTATCCGTTGTTGCCTGAGATCCTGATCGGATTTCCCTACCTTCTGCCCATCGAGACCAACATCTACCCGTTCACACTGGTAGTCGGAAAGGGCTCCGCCACGAATCATTGGGTGTCCGGCTTGTACTACCTGTGGTGGATCGGCCTGGCGATCATCACCTGCGTGCGCGTGCCGCGCCGCAGATGGTGGCGCATCGCGATCATCGTGGTGGCCATTCCGCTGATGACCTGGGGATCGACGTATTTCGGGTGCCAGATGGCTCGTGAGCTCGATGATGCGGGCAAGGCCCTCGGGGTGAGATGAGCGGGCGGGGCTGCTGATTCGCGGTCCGTCGGCCGCCCGGTCAGTGTTCGCAGGCGTAGCCGTTGCTCTCGCATTCGGCGATTCGGCGCACGACCAGGTCGGCCATCATGCGATCGAGGCCGACGGGGGCTGAGCAGTGCCACTGCACGCCGGGGTGCCTGGCCGCTGCGGCGGCGCACATCCGGGGGATATCTTCGCGGCTGTGCCGTCCGGGGGAGATGAAATAGGGGACCACGACGATGAGGGTTGCGCCGTCGGTCACGGCCGAATCGAATGCCTGGCCGATGCTTGGCTCGGCCAGTTCCATGTGGGCGGGGTAGACATGGCCGCCGGTCTGGGCGCGTACCAGCTCAGCCACGTGCTCCAGCGCCCGGTTCGCCTCCGGTTGCCGGCTGCCGTGGTCCACGATGATGATGGCCCGTTTCATTCCCATTCGATGGTGCTGGGCGGCTTGCTGGAGACGTCGTAGACCACGCGGTTGACGCCGCGGACCTCGTTGATGATCCGCGACGAGATGCGGGCGAGCACCTCGTAATCGATTCGCACCCAGTCGGCGGTCATGAAGTCAGTGGTCTCGACGAAGCGGATCACGACCACCTGCTGGCCCTCGTAGCTGCGGTCATCACCCATGACGCCGACCGCACTGACCGGCAGGAGCACGGCAAACGCCTGCCCGATGCTGTTGTACCACCCGGCTGCACGGATCTCATCGATGACGATCTCGTCCACGTCCTGGAGCAAGGCGACCCGTTGGGGTGTGACCTCGCCGACGATCCGCACCGCCAGCCCGGGCCCCGGGAACGGGTGCCGCCAGATGATCTCTGTCGGCAGGCCGAGGTGCTCGCCGGCCGTGCGAACCTCATCCTTGAACAGGTCGCGCAGCGGCTCGATGAGCTCGAAACCCAGTTCCGCCGGCAGGCCGCCGACGTTGTGGTGCAGCTTGATGCTCGCCGAGGTGCCCGAGATGCCGTGCCCCGATTCGATCACGTCCGGGTAGAGCGTGCCCTGGGCGAGGTACCTGGCATTGGCGATCGACCGGGCCTCAGCCTTGAATACCTCGATGAACTCGTGCCCGATCCGTTTGCGTTTCTCCTGCGGGTCGGTCACCCCCGCCAGCCGGGCGAAGAAGCGATCCGCCGCCCGGACCACACGAAGGTCGATCTGGAAATGATCCCGGAAGGTCGACTCGACCAGTTCAACCTCGTTCTTGCGCAGCACGCCGTTGTCCACGAAGATGCACACCAGCCGGTCGCCGATGGCCTTGTGCAGCAGGGCGGTGGTCACGCTGCTGTCGACGCCGCCGGACAGCCCGCAGATCACGCGCTCGTCGGGGCCGACCGTCTGGCGGATTGATTCCACCGTTTCGTTGATGAAGTTGCCCATCTCCCACAGGCCCTTGCAGCCGCAGATCTCATAGAGGAAGTTGCGGAGGATCTGTCCGCCGCAGGGGGTGTGTGTGACCTCGGGGTGGAACTGCACGCCATACACCGGCCGGCTGTGGTGCCGCACGGCCGCGATCGGGCAGTTCGGCGTGCGGGCCAGGGGGATGAAGTCGGCCGGCAGTTCCTGAACCATGTCGCCGTGGCTCATCCACACCGTGGTGGGCGACTGCACATGGGCCAGCAGCCCGTGGCTGTCGACGACCTCCATCCGGGTCCGGCCGTACTCCCGGGCCGGTGCCGGGTGCACCTTGGCACCGAGGCTGTGGCAACTGATCTGCATCCCGTAGCAGATTCCCAGGACGGGAACGTCCATCTGCAGCAGAGCGGGGTCGCACCGGGGCGCCCCGGGGGCGTAGACGCTGGCCGGCCCGCCGGAGAAGATCATTCCCGTGACGTTCATCTCCCGGATCCGGGCCGGCGAGATCGTCGGCGGGCAGATGATGCTGTAAACCCTGTTCTCACGCACCCTTCGGGCGATGAGCTGGGCGTACTGGCTTCCGAAATCAAGTACCGCGATCGTCTGTTTCATGGGGTGGAATTATATCGCGAGGCCCTCACGCCTGCGACTGACGCGAGGGCAACGGCCTCTCACTGGGTGCGTGACACATCAGGCAGCTTCTTCAGAACCCCGAGGTTGGTCGACGTGGCGACCGCAAGCGAGGGGCCTGCGGCCGTGCGAGCTAGTGTGCGTTCCGGGGTCTGCAACCGGTGGCCAAACCTCCCGCGTGGACTGTCATGGACTCTCTGCCCCCAAGTGCCCGGCGGCATCGTCGGCGGATCGCTGAACGAGGGAAAGCAGGAGTTGTGCCCAAGCCGCGAGGAGCCTACGATGACCCCGCTGGGGGTTCAGGGAGCCGACACTTCCTGAGCGCCCGGCCTGGGGAGCCTCTCATGCGCATCACCTTCACATCTGCTACGACGCTGTTGTCTTGTACCATGCTGTTCGTGGCCTTGCCCGCCTGCTCCCAGACACGGCCGGCTCCGCAAAGCCGACCCGCTCTGGCGACGAGACCGGCCGACTCGGGCGACCACAATTTCGCAAGGTGGGAAAAGAGCATCGCCGCGTACGAAGCGATGGATCGCGTTCAGCCGCCGCCCAAAGGCGGGGTGCTCTTCATCGGCTCGTCGACGATCCGATTATGGAAGACGCTGGACAAGGATTTCCCCGATCAGCAGGTGATCAATCGTGGGTTCGGCGGGTCGGAGATCGTCGACTCGACCCACTTCGCCGAGCGAATCATCTTTCCTTACGAGCCGCGGATCGTCGTCCTTCGCGCCGGCGGCAACGACCTGCACGCGGGCAAGTCGCCCGAACGCGTCTTCGACGACTACAAGGCGTTTGTCGCCAAAGTGCATGCGAGATTGCCCAAGACGATGATCGTGTACATCTCGACCGGCCCTACCCCCGCGCGCTGGGCGGAGCGGGACGCGACCAGGAGGCTCAACAGACTGATCGAGGAGTACACTCGACCGCGGTCGTACCTGAAATACGCTGAGACGTACGACATGGGTCTGGGCCCCGACGGCCAGCCGCGCGGAGAGCTATTCGCCGCGGACCGGCTTCACTACAGCGCCGAGGGATATCGCTTGCTGTCCGACCGCGTGCGGCCGTTCCTGGCGAAGTAGATTTGGACAGCCCCCGAGCCGTTGCCCGATCAGAACCGGTACGTCGCCGCCACACCGGTGGCGGAGGGCATCTCCGCCGTCGGAACCACGTACACCGCTCCGCCGGTGGCCAGGACGCGTTCGGCGATGTCGTCCAGCAGGTCGTCCGTCGCGAGCTCGGAGGGTGGGGCGAACTGCACCTTGCCGTCGGTGGCATCCATCCTTCCCGGAATCCGGCGATCAGCGTCCACGAGGGCAGTCTGAACGCGCCCGTGAGCGGCGGCCATGGCAACCTGCAAGACATCATCGGAGCCGGCCTGGTGCGAGCGTGCGGCCCGGTATTGATCGACGATCGTGCTGAGCCGTGACCGGTACCAGGGTTCGAAGAGCTTCGCCGCCTCTTCGCGCAGTTGATCCGCGTTCAGACGGTCCGGGTGAAGCTCGATCCCCGTGGCCAGCAGCTTCGGATTGTGGCTGACGCGCCGGAAGACGGCCTGATACTGCGGCAGGGCCGCGAGCACCAGCGGCAGTCCGGAGGGCCCGGAATAACGCTCCAGAATCGCCCGGTCGACGGCCCGGAGATATCTCTCGATGTCGATGTCGACTTCATCCGCCTTGGCCCCCTGGCCGTGGCGTATGCCCGGCGTGCCGGGGCCGCCGGCCGAAACCACGGTCAGATGGGGTTCGGTCACCTGCTCGCCCAGCGCCTCGACCAGGCTGCGGGGCACGTTCTGCAACTCGATCTCGGCCAGTCCGTAACGGTTTCCCTCGTACAGCGAGACCCTCTTCTGGCTGACGCAGAGGACCTGGAAGCGGTCGGCCGACTGCATGATCCGAAGTAGCGGCTTGAGGTGAAAAGTGTTAGAAACCACCAGTAGCTGTGGGACGGGCCGCAGCACCCGCAGGACCCGAAATACGTCGGGAGCAATGAACATCGCCAGCCCGTCGTATTGGTGATTCCAGAATACCGGGTCGCGCTCGTATTCGCGCAAGCGGCTGAGCGGCTTTTGCATGTCGCAGTGCGGGTACTTCCGGCGCAGCGACCGTTCCATCTCCGTCAGCAGGTTTCTGAAGCGGATAAGGTCTTCGGCCCTGCCGGGGTGCTGCCTGTGCGTCGGCTGATACAGCGATATGCAGGGAAGCCCGTGAACGGCCAGCAGTTCCTTCACAATTTCGCTCGAGAGTTGTTGCATGATTGGGTCCCCCACCCCGTACGTGGACACTCCACCGGCCACTCCGGACACGTGGACGATCCGTAACCGCGCCCTGCGGGTTTCAGGTGCGCCACTCCTGTCGGTCACGCGTCAGTCTCGGTCCGTCCGTGACGTCCGCTCTCCGGGAGAATCCTAGACCGCGACTTGCAGGTTTTCCATGCACAAATCGCACAATGACGGCGGCCAAACGAAGAGCGATCGCGTTTCACAACGCCCGTTGACGGCGAGAGCTTCAATTCCTGCGCGATTCTTCCTGACAACGGCTGTCGACGACGCGGGACAGGCCGTGCCTCAGCTCATTTGGCCGCGGCCAGTCGCCCGCCACGATTGCTACGGCGATCAGGAGGGAGAGGTTCGAGGCGACCTTCCGCCTTTATCCTTCTGCGCCTGCCCCTCTATCTAGCCTTTCCCGGCTTCCGTCGGAGCCGCGAGCGTGTACAATCCCGTGCATGAAAGGCATGGATCTCGGCAATAGGCGTGTTGTGGTCATGGGTCTGGGCCGGTTCGGCGGGGGGATCGGGGTGACCCGCTGGCTGGTGGGGCAGGGGGCGAAGGTAACGGTCACCGACAGGGAGTCGGCCGAGTCGCTTCACGGCAGCGTGGAGCAGTTAGCCGGGCTGGAGGTGACCTACCATCTGGGCGGGCATCAGGAGTCGGACCTGGACGGTTGCGACCTGCTGGTGGTCAGCCCGGCGGTGAACAAGGCCAAATCGGATTTTGTCCAGAACGCCCTTGCCCGCGGCATACCCCTCAGCAGCGAAATGAACCTGTTTGTCGATCGCTGCCCCGCGCGGCGCATCGTCGGGGTTACCGGCTCGGCGGGAAAGAGCACGACCACGGCGATGCTCGGCTCGATCGCGACCGCCTATGCCCGTGCCGGGCGCGTGCCGGCCGTGTGGATGGGGGGCAACATCGGTCATTCCCTGCTGAATGATCTGGACCGGATGACCGCTGATGACCTGGTCGTGCTCGAACTGTCGAGTTTTCAGCTCGAAGACGCGGAACTGGTGCGATGGAGCCCCTCGCACGCCCTGATTACCAATATCAAGGTCAACCACCTGGACCGTCACGTGACCATGGAGGCCTACACGGCCGCCAAGATGAATATCGTTCGGTTCCAGAAGCTCGAAGACATCGCTTTTGTGCATGCCGACGATGATGCCCTGGCCGACGAAGTCCGCAAAGCAGGAGCGGGCCCGCGGCTGAAACGGTTCGCGTTTGATCCGGCGTTCACGGATGCCGTCCGCGTTCCCGGTCGTCACAACCTTGACAACGCCGCCAACGCCATCGCGGTTGCCCGGTCGCTGGGCATTCCGGACGATCTGATCGCCGACGGGCTGTCCGCGTTCACCGGTCTGCCGCATCGCCTCGAACTGGTCGGCGAGCGTCGCGGCGTCCGCTATTACAACGATTCGAAATCCACGACGCCCGAGTCGACCCTCATCGCACTGAACGCCTTCTCCACTCCCGTCATCGTGATGATCGGCGGTGGCGACAAGGGGATGTCGTTCGATGAGATGTGCGGGCAGATCGTGCGGAAGGCCAAGGGAGTGGTGTGTTACGGCGCAACCGGCCAGAAGCTGTTTGAGCTTTCCAACGTGCTGGCCGCGAACACGCCGGGCGCCGCCCGCGTGGCCAGGGCCGTGACATTCGAGGAGGCCGTCAGGTCGGCCGCGGACATGGCTTCTCCGGGCGACGTGGTGGTTATGTCGCCGGCCTGTACCAGCTACGACATGTTCACCAACTACGAGCAGCGCGGCGAAAAGTTCCGGGAAATCGTGGGCTCGATGGCCGGGTGAGCGCTTGCGTCCGCGGCGGCCGACATCCCGCGGCTGCTGCTTCAACCCTATATAGATGAATATGTTGGTATTGGGTGTATCAGGCGTCTATCTGTCGCTTCCTGGGCGATGCCCTCCGCATCCTGAGAGTGCCTCGCCGCCGGCGGCAAGACTTGCCTGAGTTCGGCAAAACCTGCGCCAGGGGCGGTCGTGCACTTCACAGGCGTCACTGCCAGATTATCCAAATTAACAACTCATGTAAGTCGCTCATTTTAAACGGTTTATGATCGCTAAATGAGCAAATATGGGGCAGGCAAGTTCCGTGCCGGAGCCGTTTGGCATGCCCTTTGAATAAACGCGGTCGTGGGTGGGTACGCCTGCGCGGCGGCGGCAGGTGGTACGGCCGCCCGGCGTGCTGTGTGAGGTCAGTCAGACGCGTGCGAAGGGTGCATGAGGCAACGGAGTGCCGGACAGGGCCCACGGATTGGGCCACCCTCGGCACGCGGATCATCCAGGCAGCGGCTATGGCCGCCGCGGTCCACATGGCCGAGCGGCTCCGGGTGCTGCCGGAAGAGGAGACCGAGGCATTGTCGCCCAGGCAGGGGCCAACCCTCGGGGAGCGGAAAGAAACGTAATAGCCGACGAGGGCGTCGGGCTCACAGGCGTCGGGGAGACGGAAGGAATACTGGAGGATAGAGCCTAGGTAGGGTAGAGGGATTTTCGAGGACCGACCGGAACAAGGCCATGGTGTACGGCATTTACCAATCCGCGGCAGGCATGATTGTGAACCAGTACCGGCAGTCGGTGCTGGCGAACAATCTGGCCAACCTCGACACGGCCGGTTTCAAGAGCGACATGACCGCGGTGCGGGAGCGGAGGGTCGAAGCCAGGGAGAACCCCGCAGCCGCCTCGCGAAGCGACCGGATCCTCGACCGGATGACGGGCGGCTTGCTGGTGGCCCCGACCTATACGTCCTTTGAACAGGGGCGCATCGAGTTCACCGGCGGAAAGCTCGACGTGGCCATCGACGGCGACGGTTTCCTGGTGGTCGATGACCGCGGCGTGACCAGGTACACGCGCGACGGGCGCCTCGCGATCAACCGGGATGGTGTGCTGGTGACCATCGCGGGCGGCCGGCCCGTTCTCGATGAGCGGGGCAATGCGATCAGCGTGTCGCCCGAGGCCCGCGGCCGTCTGGAGATCAATGCCGGAGGCGAAGTGGAGGCCGGCGGCACCACCTTCGGACGGATCGCCATGGTGCAGTTCGCCGATCGTTCGCGGCTCAGCAAGGTCGGCGGCAACCTCTTTGATGCGGCGGGAGCCGAAGCCCGGTCGGTGTCGCCGCGGTTTCAGACCAACTCGATCGAGTCGTCGACCGTGGATCCAACCCGGGCGATGGTCTCGATGATCGAGGTTTCGCGGGCGTACGAGTTGAACGCAAACCTGGTCGGCCTTGCGGACGCAACGCTGGGCCGGGCGGTGAATGATATCGGGCGGGTCAGTTAGGTCTTGAAAGGGTGAACCGGACTCATGGGTATCTGTGCGATGCATGCCGCCGCGACGGGGATGAAGGCCCTCGACACCAAGCTCAATGTCGTGGCCAACAACCTCGCCAACATCGGGACGGTGGGCTTCAAGCGGTCCCGCACCAATTTCGAGGATCTGTTCTACCAGACGTTGCGGGAGCCGGGCGTCAAGGACATCAACGATGAGCCGAGTCCGTACGGCATTCTGGTCGGCATGGGCGCGAAAGTCTCCGGGACGCAACTGGACTTCCGCGTCGGCAACCCCGAGCAGACCGACCAGCCGCTCGACGTCATGATCCAGGGAGATGGCTTCTTCCAGGTTCAGACCTACTACAACGGCGAGCAGATCACCGCGTACACACGGGCGGGTAACTTCTTCCGCAACGCCAACGGCCAGTTGGTCCTGGGCAACAGCGACGGTTCGCTGCTCGAGCCGCAGATCACGCTGGGCGAGGATGACCGGGAGATCGAAATCGATGCCGCGGGGCGGGTGTCGGCCATTCAAGGCGCCGGTCCTGACAGGACCCAGATCGGTCAGATTGAGCTGGCCCGGTTTATCGATCCGGAGGGGCTCAAGAGCATCGGCAAGAACCTGTATCTGGAGACCGACGCGTCGGGCCCGCCGATTACCGGGAACCCGATGGAGAACGGCATGGGCAACCTGCAGAACCGGATGCTGGAGATGAGCAACGTCGAGCCGGTTCGCGAGCTGGTGGATTTGATCTTCACGCAGCGGGGCTTCGAGCTGAACTCGCAATCGATTCAGGGAGCCGACGAGATGCTTCGAGTGGTGGCGAATCTGAGGAGGTAGGTCTGAAGCGCAAGCCGCCGGCGCGAACCGGCGACAGCGGCCGGCAAGGGAGGTCGGCCGGGGCGATAAGGATGGAACGACACGGAGGGGGATAGGCAGAGAGGTGAACACAAGGCACGGGTGACAGTCGGTGGCGGGCACAGGGAGTGCGTTGCCCGCGGGAGACCCTTGCGACGCGGAGGTCGTCGATGCAGGATGCGGCAAGGACAATTCGATGCGGCGTGATGCGGCGGGGTGCTCGCCGCAGCCGGTGGCCAGGGTGGTTGGCTCTGAGCCTCGGTCTCGCCGCGGCCATTTCGACGCGGGCCCTCGGTGCGGGCTCAACGACGCAACCGGCGGCCGGTGAAAGCCCGTCGGGACGGGACATCTCCGTCCGGCTCCACAACGTGGCGGTGGTCGAGGGGCAGGAGGTCACCCTGGGTGATATCGCGGAGGTTCGCGGCGACCCGGCCGGTCTGGCGACTTCATGCCTGATTACGCTATCCCCGAGACCCGGCCACTCGCTGGTGCTGGGCATCGATGAGGTGCAAAAGGCCCTTTCCGATCGAGGCGCCAATCTGGCGTACTGGACCTTCCGCGGAAGCACCCGTTGCACAGTCACACGGTCCACCACCCGCAGCAACGACCGAAACGCCGTAGCGAGGCGTTCCGATGACCGGTCCGAGGAGAAGCCCGCCACGGCACCGACGGCCGAGCAGCCGGACGCCGCGTCTGCCGCCGATCCCGACAGCCTCGAGGGAGCCTTGTCCCAGTACATTCGCCGGCGACTGGCGGATCTGGGAGGCACCCCGGTCATCCAGTTCCCCAGAACCGCATCCAAACAACTGGCGCTCTCCAAGCCGACCTATAAATTCCAGATTTCCACCCGCAGCGACCAGTTGCTGGGCATGATCTCCTTTGACGTGACAGCCATCGATTCCAGGCAGGAGCAGCAGACGTTTCAGGTTCTGGCGCGGATCTCGCTGAAGAAAGAGGTTGCCGTTGCCGCCCGGCCCCTGAACCGGGGCAAAGTGGTCGAAGCCGGCGACCTGACGATGCGGGAACAACTCTACGATCGCGTCGAGGATATCGGCCTGTCCAGCATCGCTCCCGTAGTTGGCCAGCGGACCAAGCGGTTCATCGACAAGGGCGAGCAGATCAGGGTCAAGGACCTCGAGCCGCTGCCGCTGGTAGAGAGGAACGACTTGGTCACCGTGCTGGTCAAGCTCGGAAGCCTGCGGATCAAGGGCACCGGTCGGGCGATGGGCTCCGGGGTCTTCGGCCAGGTGATCGAAGTGCGCAACGAGATGGGCGAGCGATCGGCCGGCCGTTTTTCGGCCGTTGTCGTGGGTGAAAAGAGGGTGGAGATACCGGATACGTCCCGGGCGACGACCACGGCTCCGGCGGACAAAGGTTGAGCTTTATGCGACGTGTTGAATTGTTGATTCTCGCATTCGGTCTGACGGCCTCGGTGGCCGCCGCCCAGAGTTCATCCATGTGGCTGCTGCCGGCTTCCGATCAGCAGGCTCGTTCCGAGACAGGTGCCGGGACCGAGGCTCCCGCGGGGTTCTCCGCCGCTCCGCCGAGGGATGAATCGACCCCGTCGACCCGCTCCATCGAGGCCGTGTCGCTGATCGCCATCCCGCGGACGCCGCCCAGGAAGTTCAGGCCGCACGACTTGATCACCATCATCGTTAAGCAGGCCAAGAAGCGGGAATCGGACGCCAAGCTCGACACGGAGAAGAAATGGAACATCAACGGGAAGCTCAGCGAGTGGTTCCGATTCTACGAGGATCACAAGCTCGGTACGGACAGCCTTCCCCGCGGGGAGCCCGGCTTCAAGTTCCAATACAGGAACAAGTACGAAAACGACGCCCAGAACGAGCGCAAAGACCGATTCGAGACGCGGATCCAGGCGAAGGTCATCGACGTGAAACCCAACGGGAACCTGGTGCTCGAGGCCCGGCAGCATGAGACCCACGACGAGGAGATCGTCGAGATCACCTTGACCGGCGAGTGCCGGAGCGAAGACGTGACCCCGGCCAACACCATTCTCAGCACGCAACTCGCCGCGATGGTGCTGGTCGAGAAGAACACCGGCGCGGTCCGGGACGCCACGACCCGAGGGTGGATCCCGAGGCTGCTGGACTGGGCCAAGCCGTTCTGAGACGCACAAAGGGCGGCGGACGCGGGGGAACGAGGCGAAGTTGAAAGAGGACGCGATGGCAGGCAGGTCGACGAGATTCCGGTTGATGACAGCGGCGATCGTATTGGGGCTGATCGCGCCGGCCGCGATGGCGGTCAAGATCGGCGACATCACGCATCTTCAGGGTTCGCGGATCAACCGCCTGGCGGGATACGGTCTGGTCGTGGGCTTGAACGGAACCGGCGACGGTGGCAACTACGTCCCGGCCATGCAGGCCCTGGCCAAGGCCAGCGAACGCTTCGCCAACCCCGTGGTGACGCTGGCGGAGTTGAAGAACGCCAAGAACGTCGCCATCGTGCTGGTGGAGGCCGTTCTGCCCCGCGACGGCGCCCGGGAAGGCGACCGGGTGGACGTGCAGGTCAGCAGCGTGGGCGCGGCCAAGAGTCTGCTGGGTGGGCGATTGCTGATCACCCCGCTGGTCGGCCCGAATCCCCAGGACACGCGGGGAGCGATGGCCCTGGCCGCCGGCCCGCTTCACCTGGAAGACACCAGCATAACGACCGTTGCGAAGATCGCGCAAGGGGCCACGCTCGAGCAGGACTGGGTGCACAGTTACATCGCGCAGGGCAGGGAACTGGCGATCCTGAAGAACCAGCCCGCTTCGCGGAAGCTGGCCTGGATCCGGCCGAGCGAGCCTTACATCACCCTGGTGATCGATGACCACGTCGCCAGTTGGGGCGTGGCCAACACCATCGCCCAGGCGATCAACGCCGACGTTGCCGTCACGGCGACCTTGGCTGACGATACCGGGAACCAGATCGCCACGGCGTTCGACCCGCGGACGGTCGTGGTGCGGATCCCCGAGGCCGAACGCGTCGACCCGGCGCCGTTCCTGGCCAGGCTCGAGATCCTGGACCTGTTCATGCAGTTCGGCGAGGCCCGCGTCACCATCAATCGCAGAACGAACACCATCGTCATGACCGGCGACGTCGAGATCGCCCCGGCGGTGATCTCGCACAAGGGGCTGACCGTCGAGACGTATGTGCCCGAGCGCAAGCCCACGCCGGAGAATCCCATGCTGGTCAAGCAGGAATTCGTCGGGCTGGACCCGAACCGCAAGGGCGGGGCCAGGCTGGCCGACCTGCTGGAGGCCCTCAACCGCCTTCAGGTTCCGGCCCCCGACAAGATTGCGATCATCGACCAGTTGAAGAAGACCGGCAAGCTGTACGCCACGATGATCGAGGAGCAGTAGAGGTTTTATCTGGTGATCCGGCTGCATCTCGCGGCCATGAGAGCAGGCATATGAGCGATATCACCACCAGTCCTGTCGGACTCAGCCCCGCGCGGACGTCGATCCGGACGCCCCAGGGCAGGGCCATGCTTCGCAAGGTCGTCGGCGAGGTGGTGGGCACGACCTTCATCGGTCAGATGCTCAGGATCGCTCACAACAGCAATCTAGAGGGCAAGTACGGTCATGGCGGGCGGGGTGAACGGGTGTTCCGGGCCCAGCTCGATCAGGAGCTTGCCCAGATGATCGGCAGGCGCATGCAGAACAGTCTGACGGAGTCGGTCTACAAGCGGCTCAGCGGGCAAAAGGGAGTCTGATCGTGGTGGATTCGAGGGCGGACAACTGGGTGCGAGAGCTTGTTCGGCTGCTCACCGACATGGCCCGGCTGCACGATGAGCTGGCCGCCCTGATGCGCGGCAAGCTCGATGCGATCCGCCGGGCGGACAGCGACGCGATCCAGGCGATTACCTCGCGCGAGTTGCTGCTGGCCAACCGGGTTGCCGAGCGGGAGGGCCTGCGCCGCGACTTGGTCCGCAACCTCCTTCGGGATCTGGGCCTGAATCCGCGGCAGTACCCGTCGGTGCGGATGACGGAGCTTGCCGAGCATTTCGCCGAGCCGCAGCGGAGCCAGATTCTGGGTGCGGCCGCGGGCTTGCGGTCGCGGATCGAGGAGATGGATCGGATGCGCATGTCGACCCGGATGATCACCGAGCAGATGCTCGCGCACATGGGCGAGATCCTCGCGGTGATGACCTCGGGCGGGGTGGCCACGGGGGTCTACTCGCGCGGCGGAGACCGTGAAATCTCCGGCCGGGCGAACGTCTTTGAGGCGGTTGGGTAAGCCATGGGACTGGTGAACGGCGCGTTACAGATCGGCAAAACGGCGCTTCTGGCGTACCAGAGCGCGCTGCAGGTGACCGGCAACAACATCGCCAACGCCGGCAGCGACATCTACACGCGCCAGAGCCCGGTGTTGCGCCCGATCATCGGCGGACCGATCCCGGAAGGCTTCCTGCCGGGCGGCGGCGTGGCCCTCGAAGACCTCAAGCGCAACGTCGACGAGTCGCTGATGAACCGCCTGCGCATGGCGTCGGGAGACATGGCCGGCGTCACCGTCCAGCAGCAGATCATCGGTCAGATCGAAGGCACCATGAACGAGCTGAGCGACGTCGATCTGTCGTCGTTGCTCCAGGCGTTCTTCAACTCATTCAGCGCCCTGCAGAACGAGCCGCAGAACGGGAGTCTGCGTGAGATTATCCTGAACTCGGCCGATTCGCTGGTCTCCGCGCTGAAACGCCAGCGCAACGATATTCTGAGCCTCTGCGATGAGCTGAACGCGCAGATCCAGACGGGCGCGAAGACGGCCGGCGAACTGGTGGAGAACATCCGCGACCTGAACGTGCGAATCGTGGCCATGGAAGGCGGCGGCCAGTACGGGGCCAACGCCCTTCGCGATCAACGCGACCAGTATCTCGCGGAACTGTCGCAACTGGTGCAGATCGAGGTCCGCGAACAGCTCGACGGCAGCATCAACGTTTACGTCGGCAACGAGTTGCTGATCCAGGGAGGCATGAGCCGAGGGCTGACCTCCACGCTCGACAATGTCGGCGGCAGAATCCAGGCGACGGTGCGGTTCGCGGACAACAACGGCACGGTGACCTTGAGGTCGGGCCAGCTCGCCGGCCTGGTGGCGGCGAGGGATCAGGAGGCCCTGCCGCACCTGGAAAGCCTTGACGACCTGGCCACCGCCCTGATCCAGGAAGTCAACAAGGTCCACGCCTCGGGGCAGGGGCTCGAGGAGGGCGGCTGGTACACGGCCATCGACGGCACCTACGACGTGTCGGACACCGCCCTGGCCCTGAACGACGGCCAGATCGGCCTCGATCTGGTGCCTCGGAACGGCTCCTTCCTGATGACCCTGACCGACTCGACTGGCGTGGCGACCACCACGACGGTGACGGTTGACCTGGACGGGGTCGGCGCCGATGACTCGCTGAATTCGCTGGCGGCCAAGATCAACGCGACCGTCGCGAACGTGACCGCAACGGTGACCTCGGACAACCGACTGCAGTTGCAGGCCGCAAACGGCTACACGATGACGTTCGGCGAAGACAGCTCCTATGTGCTTTCGGCCCTGGGGATCAACACGTTCTTTACCGGCAGGGGAGCCGCCGACATTGACGTGAACGGGCTGCTGCGGGAGGCGCCCGCGCGGCTGGCTGCCGCGACCAACCGCACGCCCGGCGACGGCTCGAACGCCGCCCGGCTGGCGGCCCTGGGCAGCGAGCCGATCGCAGGCATCGGCAACCAGAGCATTCTGGATTTCTACAACGGCATTGTCAACAAGGTCGCGGTCAGGGGTTCGGCCGCCAAGGCCCAGGTGGAGGCCTACGACGCGGTGTTCACGGCCCTGACCGCGCAGCGCGAATCGATCAGCGGCGTGAGCCTCGACGAGGAGACGATCGCCCTGTTGAAGCTGGAAAGGTCGTTCCAGGGGGCTGCCCGGTTCACCTCGGTGGTGGACCAGTTGATCGAGGAGATGCTGAGCATTCTGGGTTAGGCATGGAGCGGCGCGGCGGCCCCCGTGGGCCAGCGCGGCCCTGTTCTCCAGTAGGCGGTGAGCTGAGATCATGGCGATATCGGCGATCAACATCACGCGAACAAGCTTCAACATGCGAACGCTTTCGCTGCTCGATTCGCTTCGCCAGAACACGCTGAGCCTGTTCCTCGAGCAGAGCCGGCTGGCGACGGGCAACAGGCTTCTGGCTCCCAGCGACGACCCCGTCGAGGGCGGCCGCGCCGTGCAGATGACCGAGATACTGGACCGGCAGGACCAGATCCTCAAGAACATCCAGCACGCCGACGCATTCCTGTCGCAAACCGACAGCACCATCAGCGAGATCGGCACGCTGCTGACCGACGCGCACTCCATCGCCCTCGAGATGGTCAATAGCACCGCCAGCCAGTCCGAACGGGATTCAATGGCCGAGGTGGTCCAGAGCATCCTTCGCGAGCTGATCACGGTGGGCAACCGCGCCTACGGCGACGTGTATATGTTCGGCGGCCAGCAGACCACCAGGCCGCCCTTCGCCGAGGTGTATGGCGGAGTGGCATACCGTGGTGACACCGGATCGCTGACTTCGCACGTCGATCGGTTCCTCGATGCCCCGTTCAACATCTCCGGCCACGAGTTGTTCGGGGCCCTGAGCGGGCAGGTGACCGGATGGGTGGACCTCGACCCGGCGCTGACGGATGACACGCGTCTGCGCGACATGGGCGGGACCACCGGCAACGGGATCAACGCCGGCGGCCTGGTGAGTATTTCGCTGGATGTGCCAGGGGTCGCCTTTACCGTGGACCTGAGCACGGCCGACACCGTGGGCGACGTGATCGACATGATCAATGAGGCGGCGAGCCAGGCCGGACTGAACGTCGGTCCGGGATTGGATTTCAATGCCGCCTACAACGCCGCCGGCAACGGCCTCGAGATCACGGTGGCGGCGGGAAACGTCACCGTGGCCGATCTGGGCGGCGGGGTTGCGGCTCGCGACCTGGGCGTGTCGGGAACGGGCGCGGGCGCCGTCGGCGGCGCCGATCTCAAACCCAGGGTGACAACGATGACGTTGATCAGCTCGCTGTTCGGCGGGGCCGGGGCAACCCTGGGTTCGATCACGGTCAGCAACGGCTCGCTCAACGCGACCGTGGACCTGAGTTCGGCCACAACCATTCAGGACGTGCTCAACGCCATCAACAGCGCCCAGGTGCAGGTCACCGCCGAGATCAACAAGGACGGGACAGGGATCAACGTGATTAACCGGGTCTCCGGGCTGGAAATGAGCGTCGGCGAGGCCGGCGACACCACCGGCACGGCCGAGCTTCTCGGGATCCGCTCCTTCCACGGCGCCACCCGGCTGAGCGATCTGAACAACGGTGCCGGAGTCGAGTTCCGCTCGGGCAAGAACGACCTGACGATCGTGGCCAAGGACGGGAGCACCTTCGACGTCAGCCTTGAGGGGTCGATCACCGTCCAGGACGTCCTCGACAGGATCAACGCGGCGGCGACGGCCGCCGGGGTGGCGGTTACCGCGTCCCTGGCCCTGACTGGCAACGGCATCCGGCTCGTAGATTCCACCGGCGGCCCCGGCGAATTCAGCGTCGTCCGGGCGGACCTCTCCGCGGCCATCGACGGGCTCGGTATCGAGAAGAGCACCACGGGCAACGAAATCGTCGGCGACGACGTCAACGGCATAGAGCCCGACAGCGTGTTCGGCGCCCTGATCGACCTGTATCAGGCCCTTGTGGGCGGGGGGCCGTATGCCGAGCAGAACATCACCGCGGCCGGCGCCCGCCTCGAGAAGTTCCTCACCCGCAGCATCCAGGTGCAGGGCAGAGTGGGCGCCCGCTCGCAGGCCATGCACGCCCGGGTGGAGCTGACCCAACAGGCGGTGGAAGCCACGCGAGTCCTTCTGAGCGAGGTGAAGGACCTCGATTACACCGAGGCGATCACCCGTTTTCAGCAGGCCCAGACGTCGCTGCAGGCCAACCTGATGACCGGCGCGCGGCTGATGCAGTTATCGCTGATGGATTACATCTAGCGGGCCGTCGGGCCGCCGGGTGCGGAGGGGGCGAGGCTGGGGGAGAACGAGGCGTGGAGGTGTGTCTGGAGTGCATCGTGCCGCTGCAACGACCCAGCAGCGGGGCGGTGGGAAGATTGCCCGGCCGTGTTAAGCCGGGTCGCGTTCAGGATGACGCAGGTGTTCTTCCTGCAATTGGAGGTGGTCGGCAGACCGGTTGAACGGACGTTCAGGATGACGCCGGCCGGGTCGCCGACATGCGGGAAGGGTGCCAATCGATCCGGATGGGTCGAGATGAGGAGAGTCGCGATGATGATCCAAACGTCGCGCTTTGGACCGCTGGAGGTGGACGAGGCGAGGCTGATCTGCTTCGAGAAGGGAATCCTGGGATTCCCGGATCAGCACGAGTATGCCCTGATTCAGACGGCCGAGGACAGCGGGTTCTACTGGCTGCAGGCCGTCGATCGGGCGGAACTGGCCTTTGTCGTATGTGACCCGCGTCTGTTTGTCCCGGACTACGTGGTTCCGGTGAAGCTGGAGGAACTGGTCCAGATCGGTCTGACCGATCCGTCGGCGGCACAGGTGTTTACCATCGTCAACAAGGTGGATAGCATCCTGACCGGCAACCTCCAGGGACCGCTGGTCGTCAACGTCGAGACGCGCCAGGCCAAGCAGTTGGTGCTGTCGGATCGCCGGTATTCGACCCGTCACCCGTTGATGAATCTGGACCGGAAACCCGAGGTCGTCAGCAAGACGGCCTGACATGCATCCCCGGGCCTGGGCGCCCGGAGCGCCTGTTCCGCCGGGCCTCCGGGTGATATGATGATACCAGGCCCCGGCAGATGCATTGACATCGGCTGCTTGACCTGCCAGCGGAGTGGTGATCGGTTCGCCGAGCGCCCCGCAAGCCGTCCGCGATGCCGGAACGACGGCGATTCGGAATCAGGTCAGGCAGGTTATTCGTGAAGCATCGGCATGGCCAAGGAAGGAGCCGAGGATGTTGGTGCTATCCAGACAGCGGGATCAGACAATCATGATCGGCGATGACATCGAGATCACGGTTGTCGATATCCGTGGAGACAAGGTGCGGCTCGGGATCAACGCGCCCTCCGAGATTCCCGTCCACCGCAAGGAAGTATACGAAGCTATCAAGAGGGAGAATCGCGCGGCGGCTAGCGTGAAGCCGGAAGACATTGCCAATGTGGCCGGAACTCCTGCGAATCATTCGGGAGCTTCGAAGGAACGGTAGGGGCCAGTGAACCCGCGGCCGGGGCCCTCGGACAAGGCCCTCGCGGGTCGACCCGCCACACGAGGCGGATGTGTAGCCAAGCTCAATCAAGGAGGATTGCACAATGGCTAGGATCAACACCAACGTACCGGCCATTATCGCCCAGAGATCCCTGCGTCAGTCGCAAGGGGAGCTGCAGGTCTCGCTGGAACGTCTGTCCAGCGGCCTGCGGATCAACAGGGGCGCGGATGATCCGGCCGGTCTGATCAGTTCGGAAACCCTGCGTGCGGAGATTGCCGGTGTGCAGAAGTCCATCAGCAACTCCCAGCGCGCGATCAACATCATCGCGACGGCGGAAGCCTCGCTCAATGAAGTGGCCTCGCTGCTCACCGACATCCAGGGCCTCATCGTCGAGATCGCCAACGACGCGGCCATGTCGGACGAGGAGAAGCAGGCCAACCAGTTGCAGATCAACTCGGCGATCGAGTCCATCACCCGGATTTCCAACACGGCGTCGTTCGCGGGCCGCAAGCTGCTGAACGGGGAGCTGGATTACATCACCAGCGGCGTGACCGCCAACGCCGTCGCGACGCTGGCCGTCCACGCCTGCCAGTTCGGCACCGCCACCTACATCCCGGTCGACGTGGTGGTCACCACGTCGGCCCAGCACGCCGAACTCGAGTTCCGCAGCAGTGCGATCGCCAACAGCATCACCATGGAGCTTCGCGGCTCGACCGGCGTGACCGTGCTCAGTTTCACATCGGGCACGTCGGCCGCCGACATCATGGCCGCCGTCAACCGCGAGAGCCAGGCCAGCGGTGTCCAGGCGATGTACCTCAACGATGCGGCGCCGTCCAGCGGCATCGTGCTCCAGAGCATCGGCTTCGGGAGCGACGAGTTCGTTGAGATCCGCATGCTGAGCGGCAGCGCGAATATCGACCTGTACAACAACGGCGGCGTGCTGCAGCCCGATATGTTCAAGCGATCGATCGGGCGTGACGCGATCGCCAGCATCAACGGCGCCCAGGTCATCGGACGTGGCCTGGACCTGGATCTGCAGACACGGACGCTCGAGATGAGCCTGACGCTGGATGCAGGCTTCGGCATCGGCTCGACGAGCTTCGCGGTCACCGGGGGCGGCGCGCTCTTCCAGCTCGGCCCCGACGTGAACACCAACCAGCAGGTCAACATCGGCATCCAGTCGGTGGCCGCATCGAGGCTGGGCAACCCGCTGGTCGGGTTCCTCAGCCAGATCATGTCCAGCCAGAAGTACGACGCGACCCGCAGCCTGACCAACGCGAACTACGCGTCCGAGATCGTCAACGAGTCGATTCGCCAGGTGGCCGTGCTCCGCGGGCGGCTGGGTTCGTTCGAGCGTAACGCGCTGCGGACCAACATCCGTTCGCAGGAAGTGACGGTCGAGAACCTGACCGCGAGCGAGTCCGCGATTCGTGACGCCGACTTCGCCTACGAGACCTCGCGATTGACCCGAAACCAGATCATGGTCAACGCGGGGACCAGCGTGCTCGCCCTAGCGAACTCCAGCGCGCAAAACGTGCTGGGTCTGCTCGGTTGACCGGAAGACCAGGCTCCGTGATCCCTCGCACGCGCGGATCGCGGGGCTCGAACGGACGACGGGCCCTGGCCGGGGATGTTCACGGCCAGGGTCCGGACTCCACTCTCCCGGCCCGGTTTGCCGCCGAAAAGCATCCGCGAGGGGCGTTCTTCGCGGTAATCCATGCTGTTTTCCGGGGGCTTTTTCCCCTTTCCGCGTACGAAGCCCGCTGTCCCGCTGTCCGGTAAAAGGGCCGGCGGGAATCCGGCAGGGCCCTCGTCCCCGTTTATCAGACCGCTCAATGTCCGAGAACCGGTGCCACCGCGGCCGTCGCGCGACTCACCCGGTGTGGATAGAACTCAAGCGCGGCTCTGAACATGACGATTCGACTTTCGCCGTTGAAGGATCGACGGACCTGGCTCCGGTTTCCGCAGGTCCGGCGCAGCAGCTGAGCGCGGGCCACAGAACGGAAAAGGTTGGACACGGACGTTTAATACTGCGAGTGCGTATCTGAATCGACGTGAAGTCGGTTGGTCCCGGATGGCACTGCAGAGTATGAGCGGACGAGACCCCGCGGGCGGAACGGATGGTAACCGACCGCACCGCAAGCCGAGGATCGGCGCCGAGCCCTGTGTCAGGGGGACACATCCCCGGGCTCCCGGAAAGCCGATCACGGCCGGCTGGAGGCAAGCACAATGAGTCGTATCATGACGAACGTGCCGGCGTTGGTTTCGGCACGCATTCTGGAAGCCAACAACAAGACGCTGAATACCTCGTTGGAGAGGCTCAGCACCGGCTACCGCATCAACCGCGGCAAGGATGATCCGGCCGGGTTGATCGCGTCCGAAACGCTGCGCGGCGAAATCGCGGCCATCCAGGCGGCGATGGACAACGCCGAGCGGGCGGACATGGTGATCTCGGTCGCGGAGGGCGGTCTCCAGGAAATCAGCAACCTGCTGGTCGAACTGGAAAGCCTGGTCGACTCGACCGCCAATGAAGCGGCGATGAGCGACGAGGAGAAGGCGGCCAATCAGCTCCAGATCAACTCAATTCTGGACACCATCAACAGAATCTCGACCTCGACGGAGTTCCAGAGCAAGAAGCTGCTCAACGGGACCCTCGATTACACGATGTCGGGAGTCACGATCGCGGCGACGGGCGGCTCGGCGATCACCAGCTTGCAGATCAACAGCGCCCGGGTTCCGAGCGACGGCTACCGGACGGTGACCGTCCAGGTCACGACTTCCGCGCAGACCGCGAGCGTCTATGCCAATGGCTCGGCCGTCAGCGCGGGCGGAATCACGCTGCAGATCAGCGGCAACTACGGCGTCGAGCAGTTCAGCTTCGGTTCCGGGACCGGCTTTGCGGACGTGGCCATGGCCATCAATCAGTCGTCGGCCCTCACCGGCGTGTCCGCGACCTTCAGCGCCACCGGCGCCGGCACCCTGCAATTCGATAGCACAGGCTACGGCTCCGAAGCCTTCGTCACCGTGCAGACCATCCAGGGCACCAGCCTGACGGTCAGCGGTGGTGACAGCGCCAACGGCGATCACGGTGTGGACGTCGGGCTGACCATCAATGGTGCCCAGGCAGTCACCGACGGGCTTGACGCCTCGCTGCACTCCGCCGTACTGGATCTGGACCTCACCGTCGATGCCAGCTTCGCGCAGCAGACGGCACTCTCCAAGACCTTCTACATCACTGGAGGCGGAGCGGACTTCAGCATTGCTCCGACGCTGGGTCTGAACGCCACGGCCAGTCTGGGCATCAAGGACGTGTCGACGGGCAGCCTGGGCAAGGGTGGCATCGGTTTCCTGTCCAGTCTGATGAGCGGCCAGGAAAACGACATGGCGTCAGGCAACTTCGCGATCGCTCAGCGCATCATTCGCGAGGCCAACACGCAGGTATCGAACCTGAGAGGCCGGTTGGGTGCATTCTCGAAGAATAACCTGAACGCGGTGTACAACTCTCTGGCCGTTGCCCTGGAAAACACCTCGTCGGCCGAAAGCGCGATTCGCGATACGGACTTCGCTCGAGAGACCAGCAACTTGACCAGGGCCCAGATCCTGGTCAGTGCGGCGACCTCGACCCTGCAGTTGGCAAACGCCCAGCCGCAGAACGCGCTGGCCCTGCTCGGCTGATAAGGTGCCGGCGGCCGGTAACGGGCCGCAACGCAGCGGGTGAGGACGAGTCCGCTTTCTCTGAACAATCTGGACCAACCAGCGGTCGAACACGATTCCGGTCGTGCTCGACCGCTCTCTATTTGGCCGGCGTCCCGACGGCGCGCCGATATCGGACTCTTCTCCGGCCGTTTTTGCGCTTCGCGTCCGATATCCGCGGGATGCGGGAGATCTGAAAAAAATCTTCTTGCGGCCAAGGCCAATAACTAAAGGCTACCCGTCGGGGTTGTCGAAATCCCGATTGTCTCCGTCGGCGCTCGTCGATGCGTTGAGACAGCAGCCGGAGGCGAAATGGAAGCATCGTCGGCTGCCGGTTGATCGGTCGGCAGCCACCCGCCACGGATGGCGGGAGGCCGATCGGGAGGATCGGTCGAGACGAAACCGCTCCTGCCGTCATGGCTCAGCGGCCGTGGCGGCGGGCCTGCCCGCGGGGGAGGAATCGCCTGCTGGCAGGCAGTATCATTGGCCGGGGCGCACTTGCCCGGCCACGGAACGCACGGCTGCGTTCCGGCGGCGCAGGCCGCACAGGCCCGCCCGCACGTCAGGGAGGATATCATGCGCATCAATACCAACGTCGCGTCGGTTTCGACCATCCACCGCTTAATCAACAACCAGGACGACATGACCGTCCGGCTGGAGCGGCTCAGCACCGGCTTGAGAATCAACCGGGGTGCCGACGACCCGGCCGGCCTGATCGCCTCGGAGGTGCTCCGGAGCCAGATCAGGGGCATCAACCAGGCGATAGACAACTCGCAGCGGGCCATCAACGTCCTCAGCGTCGCGGAAGCGGCCCTCAATGAGATCTCCTCGATGATTCTCGACCTGCGGGCCCTGATCATCCACGCGGCCAACGAAGGCGCCGTGAGCCGGCAGGAGATCGAAGCCGACCAGCTCCAGATCGACTCGATTCTCGAAGCCATCGACCGAATCGCCAACACCACCAGTTTCTCGGATCGCAAGCTGATCGACGGCAGCCTGTCGTACACCACCTCCTGTGTTCCGGCGTCGGCGATCGCCCGGGCGGTCGTGTTCGGCGCACGAGTGCCCGACGACGGTTTCACCAAGGTGACCGTGGCGGTGATCCAGTCGGCTCAGACGGCTCAGTTGGTGTTCGCCGGGACGAGCGGATACATCAATGAGAACGTGTCGCTCGAACTGAAGGGGACCCTCGGCACGGAGGTGATCGCCATTACCAGCGGATCCAGCGCCGACCAGATAGCAGCCAACATCAATGCCACAACGCTGACCACGGGAGTCTCGGCAACGGTCAGCGGGACGGGAGCGAACGCCCGGCTGCTGCTCAACAGCATCGCTTACGGCTCACAGGCGTTCGTTTCGGTTCAACCGCTGGAGGGGAATTTCATCGTTCCGACCGGCGCAAAGACCCAGGACAACGGCCAGGACGCCGGCGTCCTGATCAACGGCCAGGTGGCGGCGGTCAACTCCAAGACGGCGCTCTTGCGGGCCAACGGCCTGGACATGGAGCTCGAGCTGACCACCGAAGGCTCCACCACGATTGCCAGCAGAGACTTCTATATCACTGGCGGCGGGGCGCTGTTCCAGATCGGGCCGGAGGTCAACCCCAACGGACAGGTATGCGTGGGAATCCCCTCCGTGGGCACGGCCCACCTGGGCGACATGGAGCACGGTTTCCTGAACAGCATCCGCGGGGCCGGCGGAAACTCGGTCATCGGGGGCAACTGCTCCGCGGCCGAGGCGGTCGTGTCCAAGGCCTTGAGCCAGGTCGCCATTCTCCGCGGGCGGCTGGGCTCGATCCAGCGAAACCAGATCGAGACCAATATGAACAGCCAGAGAGTGGCGCTGGAAAACGTGATGGCCTCCGAGTCCACGATCCGGGACGCGGACATCGCCTCGGAGGTCGCAGCCCTCACGCGTTCTCAGGTCCTGGTTCAGAGCACCTCGTCGGTCTTGGGGATTACCAACCAGTTGCCAAGCAACGTGCTGGCGCTGCTGCAGTGACGGCAGGGCCAGGCGGTCAAACCGGATTTCACCGAGGCCGGCCTCGTTCAAAGCGGGGCCGGCCTTCTGTTTATAGGCTGACCTGAAATGCGGAGCCCGGAACACGTCCGATAATCGGGCAGTGCGACCGGGTCATCGCCTCCGCGGATGGTCCTGCCGCGCGGGTTTGAGGTGAAGTCCAGCGGGCGACAGCACCGATGAATACTGCGGGGAAAGGTCCGCGCGCAGACCGTGGAGGTGGTTCTATGGGTACGATTTCGTCCGGCGTCGGCCTGGTTTCCGGGCTGAACATCGAGGACATTGTCAGCCAGCTCATCGCGATCGACAGCAGGCCGATCGAGCAGTTGAAGCAGCGCGTCACGGAGACTCAGGCGCAGCAGGCGGCCTACATGGAACTGAGCGCGCTGCTCCTGGGCGCGAAATCCGCGATTCACGGTTTCATCCGCCCCTCGGCTTTTCTGGGTAAAACGGTCGCCAGTTCGGACCAGACCGTCCTGAATGGCAGCGCCGATACGAGCGCGATGGCGGGCAGCTACAGTTTCCTCGTCAGGTCTCTGGCCGCGTCGCACCAGTTGGTTTCGTCAGGTTTTGCCGATGCGGACCAGACGGCGGTCGGCGCGGGGACGCTCGTCTTTGCCCGTGCCGAGGCCCGCCTTGACCCGAAAACTTCCGTATCCACACTCAACGGCTTCAACGGCATTCGCCGCGGCATGATCCGCATCACCGATCGCAGCGGCGCGTCCGCCAGTGTCGACCTGAGGACCGTGACCAACGTCAGCGAGATCGTTGACCTGATCAACTCTGCCGAGGGGATCAGCGTGACCGCCGGCACGCGGGGCGGTCGCATCGTGATTCAAGATTCAACCGGTCTTACCAGCGGGAACCTGGTGATCAGCGACCTGTCGGGCGGGAGGGCGGCGACCGAGCTCGGCATCGCCGGGACGTTCAGTTCGGGGCAGGTACTGGGCAAAGACCTGCTGTGGATGACCGAAAACACGCGCCTGGCAGCCTTGAACGACGGCATGGGCGTGCGGTCCGACGGCCTGCTTTCCGACCTGCGGTTCGAGCTGAAAGGAGGCGAGATCTTCGAGGTCAGCCTCTCGTCGAACCTGCGGCTGACCATGAGACTCGACATGCTCAACTCGGGCCGGGGTGTCCGCGCGGATGAAAACGGCGAGCGGGTCATCCGCATCACCAACCGCCAGGGCGCCTCGGTCGAGGTCGATCTCTCGGCAGCCGCGACGCTCGGTGACGTGTCCACGGCGGTAGCCGGCGCGGGCATCTCAGTCAGCATGTCGCTGTCGGGCGGCAAGATCATCGTGACGGACAGCTCGGGCGGCACGAACTCGAACTTGAAGATCGAGGATGTCAAGGGCAGTGCCGCCGCTGATCTCGGCATCGCTATCGACACGAACAGCTCCGGGGCGACCGGCCAGCAGATCTACCGCATGGACACGATCGGAGATGTCCTGCGAGCCATCCAGTACGCGGAGGGGAACGAGGATTACGTCACGGCCTCTCTTTCCGCCGACGGCAAGGGCATCACCATCACGGACAGCACGACCGGTCTGGGGGATACCCTGATTTCCGCCGTCAACGGTTCACGGGCGATCTACGACCTGGGCCTGGTCGATTCACGCGACGTCACCGAGCGGGCCTTCAGCGGGACCTCGTTCACCTCCACCGACCTGCTGGGCGGGTTGAACACCGTCATGCTGAAATCGCTGAAGGGCGGGGCCGGCGTGCGCGTCGGAACGGTCGACTTCACCCGGACCAACGGCGAAGCCTTCACTCTCGATTTCACCGGGGCAAGAACGCTGGCCGACGTGATGGAGATCATTAACACCGACGGCCGGCTCAACGCGGAGATCGATGTCGGAGGCACCGGTATTGTGATTCGCGACACCAGCGGCGGCACCGCGCCGATGTCCGCCTCGGGCGCTCTGGCCGAGGATCTCGGGCTCGTCGCGCGGGACGGCACGCTCGCCAGCGGCAACCTGCACCGGCAGTACGTCTCGGAGAGCACGCCGCTGGCCTCGCTCATGAACGGCAAGGGCATTCGCTACGGCCAGATCCGCCTCTCGGACAGCAAGGGCAATTCCGCGACCCTGACGCTCCACGAGGCGACCCACCGCACCGTCGGCGATGTGTTGCGCGATATCAACCGCCTGTTCGTGGGCATCGAGGCCAGCATCAACGACACCGGCGACGGGATCAAGCTGGTGGACACGGCCGGTGGTACCCTGGCAATGAGCGTCTCCGATGTTTCCGGCGGACACGCCGCCGAAGACCTGAAGATCAAGGGGCTGGCCGCGGACGGCGCCATCGTCGCCGATTACGGCGGCAAGATCGAGATCGACGGCGACGACACCCTCAACGATGTCGTCCGCAAGATCAACTCCGCCGACATCGGCGTGCGTGCGGGCGTCATCAACGACGGCTCGGGCCTCGAGCCATTCCGTCTGACCCTGACCTCCACGACCAGCGGCATGGGCGGAAGGCTCGCTCTGGAAATGACCCCCGGCCTCATGGAGCTTAACGTTCTTTCGGAGGCCAGGGACGCCGTCGTGGTCGTCGGCGATTTGAACTCGCCAAACGCCCTGGTGCTGGCCAGCGGCAGCAACACCATGAAGAACGCGGTTCAGGGTCTGACACTGAACCTGGCATCGGCTGGCGATAAGCCCGTGACTCTCAGCGTCGCCAACGACGTCGACAGCATCGTGACGGGCATGCAGAGCTTCGTGGAGGCGTTTAACAACGCCGTCGATCAGATCGCGGAACTGACGAGATACGACTTCCAGACGGGCGACAAGGGCCCTCTGTTCGGTGAGAACACCGTGCTTCGAGTCCGCGACGAGTTCTATCGCATGTTGCTGGGTACGGTCGGCGACAAGAGCCTCAAATACACCAACGTCACCCAGGTGGGCCTGACCCTGGAGGTCTGGAGCGGCGGGAAGATCCAGTTCAATGAGGAGAAGTTTCGAGAGGCATTTGCCGAAGATCCGGATGCGGTGAACAAGCTGTTCACGCGGATCGTCACCGATGAGGACGGCGAGTCCACCCAGATCGGGATCGCCGCAAAACTGGACAATCTGCTCTCGCGGTTCACCAGCAGCGTGGACGGCACACTGACCTTGCGAAACGAGACTCTGCAGGATCAGATCGACCAATACAACAAGCGGCAGACCGAGCTGCAGGCGATGCTGGATGACCGGGAGCAGGCGCTGTACAACAAGTTCTACGCCATGGAGCTTGCCCTGTCGCAGCTCCAGTCCCAGCAGAGTGCGTTGGCGACTCTGGCGTCGATGGTCAGTGCGACCAAGACCGGCTGATGAGGCTTGCCTTTCGGACGGCCGGCCGACACATACCCCGACCTTCATCGCAAGTCTCGATCTGGCCGGTGGTTCCGGCAAGGCGGCCATGCAGTGAGGCTTCTGAGAAAGAAATGGATTGAGCCCTCCGCTCAACCGATAACATCTGCGGATATGAGCCAGGAAGCCAATCCTTATCTGCGAGACGCTGTCTTGACGGCGAGCCCCGAGCAGCTCCAGTTGATGCTGTACGACGGGGCGATACGGTTTGCCCGGCTGGGGATGAAGGGGCTGGAGGACCAGAACTGGGAGCAGTGCTTCAACGGCTTCAGCCGTGCCCAGCAGATCGTTCTGGAGCTTCTGAACGCCCTCAACTATGACGTCGACCGGGAGCTCTGCCTCCGGATGGCCGGGGTCTACAACTTCATCTATCGAAAGCTGGTCGAAGCCTGTAGTCTCCGCGACCTGACGGCCGCTCGCGACGCGGCTGGTCTTCTGGAGTACCAGCGGGAGACGTGGTTGCTGCTGATCGAGCGACTCAAAAACGAACGGGCCGGTGCGGCTCCGGCCGAAACCGCCCGCGAACCTCGTCCCGAGCCGGCTGACGGTGACCTGGCAGCAGCCGGGTACGGGACACTGTGTGTCGAGGGCTGATCCGGGCCCCGCCTTGACCGTCCTAATCCCTATCCATATAGTCCGTAACGGGTTTACTGCACGACGGGTCACGGCCTGCCCGATGATTCCTTGTGTGCGAGGCTGACGGCCCGACGGTCGGTTCACCATCGCATTCGGACCGATTGGCGGTCCTCTCGGGAGGTTTCATGTTCACGCGCGAACCTGGCGGCCTTGTCCGCCGCAGCGGTTTCTGTCGGCTTCCGCGGCTGGTGAGCCGGATACTGCCGGCGATCCTGATCCTGGCCGTGTGTCTCTCGTGGGCTCGGGCCCAGACGCGTCCGGTGACTGATGCGACAGCGGCCGGCCCCGAGTCGCCCGCCGTTGCCAGGCTGCAGGGCGTGCCCGGCGTCAAAGCGGGCATGTCCAGCGACCAGTTGATCGACCACGCGCTGCAACTGGCCAAGGGCAGCCAATGGCAGGACGCCACGAAGATCCTTAGCGAGTTGATCGGGCAGGAGCCGCAGAACCTCCGGGCCTACCAGGTCGCCGCCCAGGTCTTCGAGCTTCAGGCGGCCGCCGTGCGTTCCGACCCCTCCGAGCCGGACGCGGCCCGCAAGAGCGATGCGCTCGCTGACCAGGCGGTCAAAACATACATCGACTACGTGGCCAAAATAGCGATGGAGATGAATGATCCCCAGACTGCGGAGCAGGCTTATAAGGCGGTCCTGCAGCATGAGCGCCATCGGTATAATCCGCAGGCCCTTCTCGGCATGGCCCGGGTCATGGCCGCCAGAAACAGCGTCCAGGCGATCGATCGATACAAGACCTACATCAACCCCCGGGTCTGCCCGGCGGGAGCCAAGGATGCGCAGGCCCATCTCGAACTGGGCGGAATCTACCTGGATCGTGGGTATACCAACCAGGCAGTCAGCACGTTGGAGACGGCACGGGCGTTGGACCCGGAGAGCCCCGAGATTCTCCTGTCGCTCGCCCGTGCCTACCTGGCAAACACGAGGCTCCAGTCCAAGGCGATCGATGTCGCCCGGGAAGCGGTCAGGAAGGCTCCGGCCAACCCGGCGTATCGAAACGTGTACGCCCAGATTCTCCTGTCGTCGATCATTTCCATGTTGAAGACCGGTGGAGGCCTGACTACGGAGGCCCGCGGCAGGTTCGACGAGGCCAGGAGGGAGAACGCCGAGGCAGTCAGAGCGGCAAAGGCCGCGGTGCAGGCCGCGCCGGATGATCCTCAGCGGCTGGCGGGCCTGCTGAACTGCTATACGGCTCAGCGGCAGATCCTTGAGATTGCCGTGCGCCTCGATGCCGCGGACATATCGACTCTCCTGGAGCTGACCCGTTGCCGGGAGGAAGCGGCGGCCGTGCTGCACACCCAGGCTCTTTACCGGATCCTCGGCGACCTGCTGAGAGCCCCGCAGAGCGCGCGGAGCAACTCGGCCTACCTCGAGGCTGTTGCCGATCTCCAGGTCCGCGTTTACAGGCTCAAGGATGCCGCCGAGACCTGCCGGGCGCTGCTGAAAATCGACCCGGCCAACGCCACGGCCAAACGCATCCTCGCGCAAGTGCCCGAGGAGCAGCCCGGCCGACCGGCCGCGACCTCCACCGCCCCCGCCGCTCCGCGATGAGGCTCCGTGGCACTTCGGGCGGGTGGTGTCGGCCTGTCCCGCGTCCATGTCGAGGGGATCGCCTGAGGATGGCTCAGAATTCGATAAGTGCAGTCCACTGGTTTCATACTTCATAAAACTCTCTATTCAGTAATGAGTGTGAAGCTCCCGGGCCGGCTGTGTTTGTATTGGGATCGTCCGTCATTTTGCCTGTGCCGCGCGGATTGCCTGACGGGTCCGTTGGCCTTGCAGGACGAATGGCCGGCCCGCATGCGGTTGACCGCAGGCGTTGAGAGCTTCGGCCGGCTGGTGCGGCGGCAGGCCGTCGATTGAAGCGGGGCTGGACGGTGGGTTCGTTTGGCGCTTTTGGGTGGGGCGAGGTTGCGGGACCGGAGGCTGGAGAAGGGTCTTGCTGGTAAATCCTGTCTGATCATGCGCTTAACTGTCGCGGGGCCTGGGCTCGTCCGGGTCATTCGCCTCATCCTTTCACCTCCTTGGGCCAGTGGGACATCAATCTGGTTGAAGTCCGCCGGCCGGCGTGGTCGGCGCGCGGCATCTCCGCCGGGCTCTTTGCAGTCATAACACGGCGGCCCGCTCGACAGAACGCGGTTGGAGCGGAACAGACCGCCGAGCGGGAATGACGAATGTCGAAATCTCTTCGAGCCTGAGCCTGAGGCTCAGCCTCAGAGCCGATGGCCGAATGTCGAAAGAAATCCGAAGTCCGAATGTCGAAGACTCGCCCACCGTGGCGGGCGACCAGGATCGTGGC
>CAZPIO010000050.1:0-47375 GCA_964586235.1 uncultured Planctomycetales bacterium | reverse complement strand
GGCTGCATCACCGGCAGCTTCATCGCGGCGATGTCGCCCACGGCCACCGATGGGTACGAGGCGACGAAGGATGTTACCGCTCCGCCGCCCGGGCCCGCAGCCCAGAAAGAGGTCAGACTCGGGACGACGCTGAACTCCTCGCTCATGCTGAAGGATGTCCGCACCGTGCCGGCGGAAGGCGACACCAAGGTCTGGAGTTGCACCGTCCAGCCGGTCAATTTCACCGGCGGTGAGTGTCAGAGCGTCACCGTGACCTGGGATCTCGCCGACGCAGGCGCGCACAGTTGGGCGCTCGTGGATGTCGGGCAGTCGGTTACTACCTGGATGGGACCGGCTGGGAGCTACGTTTTCCAGGCGTGCGAGGGTCAGTCGCCCGCGTTCGAGATCCATGCCGTCGAGAAGTACTCGGGGGTTGACTACAACCGGGACAAACGGGTCGACAACGACGATGCCGAGCATTTCGAGTCGTGCGCGACCGGACCGGGCGTTGCGCAGGCGGACCCGGCGTGCCGGGACGACGCCGACCTGGACGGCGACGGCGATGTGGATCAGTCGGACTTCGCCGTGTTCCAGACGTGTTACAGCGGTTCAGGGCCGGCCAACCCTGACTGCCCGCTATAAAACAGGCGGGCCCGCTTGGTGGTCATTGGTTCGTGGTCAAGGAGTCATTGATCTTAAAAAGATGGTAAATATTGCAATATTAGGATGCCTTACAGCACACAGGAGGGTACCCATGCGTCAGATTCTCAATGGCGTTTTTGTGACGACGTTGGCGACGGCGGTGTCGGCGGCCTACGGCGACTGGCCGGCCAGCAAGACCTATCAGGCCGACACGGGCGACCCAAAGCTGGTCACCGACGAGGACGGCGCGTTTCCCGGCTGGGTCATCTCGGATCAGGACCCGACGTGGACTCAGACGCCGCCCGGGACCGTGGGCGGCCTGCCTGCCGAACAGGATCAGACCGTAGACGGCAAGCTCAAGTACAGCACGAGCGGCAGTGACTGGACGTTCACCCCGGGTGTAGGCGTCACCACCGCCATCAAGTGGAAGGTGTACATCAGCAGTTCGATGATGACCAGCAGTTCCATGCCGGGTGTCCAGATCGGCAACGGCACGTGGCGTTACCAGTTGGCTTTCAAGCCCAAGGTCGCCGGCACCACGTCGGATTGCTCGCTGTCAGGTTGGGTGGAGGCGGACAACACCAAGATCGATGCGGGCGGCAAGAGGATACCGAACGACCCCTCCAAGCGGTATCTGCCGATGACGATGGATGCGTGGCACACGATCCGTTTTCAGGTAAGCCCGGACGGAGCCGGCGGCAGCAAGTTTGACGCCTGGCTCGACGAGGACGAAGGCCTCAGTGACTGGAACCACATCAGCGGCACGACCACCAAAGACAGTGGCAGCACGTACGCTCAATGGGGCGTGCTGAGCACCGTCTCGAATACCGTCGCGTTCGCCACCAACTTCGTCGCGTGGGGCCAGGACGGCGAGGTCCCCGACCTGCCGTTCACCACGATGGAGCTTTGCAGCAACGGCATTGACGACGACGGCGACTGGAAGGCGGACTGCGCGGACTCGTCCTGTGACTGCTCGCCCGTCCCGCCCGAGTGCGGGGGCATTGCCAACCAGATCTTCGAGAACTTCAACGTCTATTTCACACCTGATCCGGTGATGTCCGGCCGCGTTCCGCCGAACTGGGAGCGCGCCGGTTACAACGTTCCCGGCTACTCGGACGGCGATCCGACGGTGCCGCCGGGAGCCAGCGCTCATGACCTGGCTCCATACAGCGCCACTCCCGGGCCCTACTACTTCTTCGACCCGGGTCCTTACGAGAATGCTGAGAGCGACCCGGATATCAAGGATCTGGTCGTCGGTCAGTGCATAGCGGACTGCGTGGCACTCGGCAACCCCCAGCCATACTGCGAGAATGCCTGTAACAACATCATACCGATCGCCAACCTGATCCGTCCCACACAGCCCCTACACATGAACCTGGACCTCTGGAAGGTCAACCCCGAGTGCATCGATAAGGGCGGCACCAACGAGAGCTGCTATGCCGGCTCGATCATCGTGCAGAGGCCGGGGAAGGTCGACGACCTGGCTTCGCTGCCGATCGATTGGACGCAGCCGGTGACCCTGTCGGTCGATGTCGGAGGCATCGACCTCGGTACGGATGACGGCCGCGGCGGCAAGTGGGAGACTGCCATCAGTTATCCGGGCTATCAACCACAGGATGCTTCGCAGAGCGCGATCGAGTGGGGTCATGACAGCGCCACGGGGAACACAAATTACGGCACCCCCGACGACTACGACACGATCACGCTGACGCTGGCACCCGGCCAGGGTGCTCCGGCCGGTCCGACCACCCTGATTCTCGCGGTGAACTTCGACTACACCGACCTGGACCTGGTCAACAACCGTCGGAACAAGATCTGCGAGGCCTTCTTCGAAAACGTGCGGATCTCGTACCTGCCGGACCTGACAAAGCCGCTGATTCTGCTGGACAAGGTCAAGTTGCGGCATGACATCGGTGTCGGGCAGGCGATTCCGGATGACACCTTCACCATCACAAACGGGATGTCCGGAACCACCCTGAACTATACAGCCACGGATGATGCCGACTGGCTGACGCTGGTCAACGGAACGGGGACTTCGACCGGCGAACCCGACGTGGTCACCGTGCAGTACAACACGGCCGGCATGACTTCGGGCGATTACACGGGAACAATCACGGTCACCTGGCCGGGGATGGACAAGAGCCCGGCCACCATCACGGTTAGGGTGCACGTCGGCCCGAGCATCGATCTGAGCACCGGCGTGCTGAACCACACAGTGACGATCGGCGAGAACGTGCCCCCCGCCACTTTCACCGTCACCAACGTCGGGGCGGGCTACCTGGAGTACACTATCAGCGACGACGCCGGCTGGCTGAGCGTGTCCCCCGACACCTTCACGCCGCCGGGGCTGGCCAACGGAGAGTCCGATCAGATCACCGTTACTTACGACACAGCGTCGCTGCTCGTCGGCACCTACACCGCGACGATCACGGTGTCGGATCCCAACCTCCCGCCGGCCAGCGAGACCATCGACGTCCGGGTCGTGGTGACATTGGCGAGGCCGGACTTCGACGGGGACAACGATGTCGATCAGATGGACTTCGCGATGTTCCAGGCGTGTTTCAGCGGCACCGGGTTCCCCGCTACTGCCGGCTTCTGTGCCGATTTGGCGGATCTGAACGGCGACGCATACGTGGACAGCATCGACAACACGCTGTTCGAGGGATGCGCGAGCGGGCCAGGGGTGCCGTTTAACCATGATTGCCTGCCGTAAGCGGCGGGACGTGATCGCAGGTCCGATTCTGCAACTGCTCGCAGGCGGTATACGCCGCTTGCGAGCAGTGCTTTTTTCGGCGGCACTGGGCGGGACGCGGGGACAACCAGGGCCCTGTGTCGGAAAACATGGCGGCGTCCGCCGTGGCGGACTTGGCCATGCCACCCGTGGGGGCCCGGTCATGCAAGCCATTTGCGGCCATTCCCCGCAAGCGGGGCTCGGCTTGTTGTCTTGGCCACGGGTGATGGCAGCATTATGATCTGTCAGTCGAGCCTTGAGGCCTGACCGGCCGGGATCAGCCCCCGTCGTCGGCCCCTGGGGTCGGCCAAGACCCTCGGGTCTGACTGGAGCAACTTGATGCGCGTCGTTTATTTCGGTTCGGGCGAGTTTGCCGTGCCCACTCTTCGGTGGCTGCTCAACAGCCCGCACGAAGTTGCGGCCGTGGTGACCCAACCGGACCGGCCCGCGGGGCGAGGCAAGCACCCCATGCCCACCCCGGTGGGGCAGCTCGCCGAGGCCCAGGGGTTGATCGTTCACAAGATCGCCGACGCCAACGATCCTGCCTTCGTGGGGGCGATGAGTTCGCTGCGCGCCGATCTGGGCATCGTGGCCGCGTTTGGGCAGAAGCTCCACCCGACGCTGCGGGCGGCGTTTGCCGGCGAGTGCATCAACATCCACGGTTCGCTGCTGCCCAAGTACCGCGGGGCGGCGCCGATCAACTGGGCGATCTTGAACGGCGAGCCGAAGACCGGGGTGACCGTGTTCCGGATCGTGGACCGGATAGACGCCGGGCCGGTGCTGATCCGCCGGGAGACAATGATCGGCTCGACGGAGACGGCGGAGGAACTGCACGATCGCCTGGCGGGCATCGCCTGCGATGCGATCGGCGCGACGCTGGAACTGCTCCAACGGGATCTGCACGCCCCGGGCGAGCCGCAGGATGAGTCGCAGGTCACGCGGGCACCAAAGCTGACCAAGGCCGACGGGATGCTAAGATTCGACGAGCCGGCCGAGCGGATCGCGCTGCGATGCCGGGCGATGTGGTCCTGGCCGGGAGCGCGGTGTCTGTATCGGGGGTCTGATGGCCGGGCCGAGGAGGTCATTATTGCCACTGCCTCGGCCATACCCGCGCGCGCCAACGAGTCGCCGGGGACAATCACCCCTCTGCTAACCGTGGCGACCGGACAGGGGACGCTGGAAATCCACGGGCTCAAACCGGCCGGAAAGCGGGTCATGAGCTGGCAGGACTTCGTCAACGGCCGTCATGTGCGGCCGGGCGATCGGCTGGAGGGCTTGTAGGTGCTGGAAATGACCAATGACGAAGCCCAAATAACGAATGAATGACGAAATCCGAATGAAGAGAGAAGATGCGGATCGTGGCTACAAGTTGAGCGGAGCGAAACCCGCCGTGGCGGGTTGCTCCTAGAAGACCGGCAGGATAAACCTGCCGGCTCGTCAAGAGGCGCGGTCAGAGACCGCTCCTACGACGGGAGGATCGCGGCTACAAGCCGCTCCTACAGGATGCGGGAGTAAGTGGGGGCACATGCAGTTCGTTGTGTTTGCGGCGTTTGCGATCGTGCTCAGCCTTCCTCCCGAGGGTCCGGCCCAGGCGTGGGTGCGGGTCAGCCAACCCTTCTGGATCTGGATGTCGGTGGCCGGTTATGTACTCGCGGCCGCATTGGCCGGCGGGATCACCACCCGGCGAGTCAAGAAGAAGCTCGATCGAGACCCGGCATGGCTGCCGGCGGCGCAGCGGCGTCTCGGGCGGGGCAACTTGATGGCCCGCATCGTGCTGTTGGTCGGCTTCACGGCACTCGTCTATTTCACCGGCTGGACCACGCTCGTGAGGAGCTGGGATGGGATCGCCTCGGTGTGGGGGCTGGACGAGTTCGTCGTGCTGATGCCCTTCTTCGTGGCCACTCTTGCGTCGTGGACGGCTTCATACCCGGCAGATTGCGCGGTCCGGCGGGTAGCTCTGGAGCTGAGACTGTGGGCGTCGGTACCGGCCCGGCCGCCGTGGAGTCTCCGGGCATTCTTGAGGTTCATGTTCCGGCAGCACGTGCTGATCATCGCCGTGCCGATGCTGCCGATCCTGGCCGCCAACGACTTCGTCATGCTGCACGCGGATCGCATCCGCAAGGCTTTGTGGGGCGTCGGCTGGGCCGACCAGGCGGCGCTGGTGGCGATGGCCGGAGTGATCTTCACGGTAGCACCGGTGATGCTCCGGTATATCTGGCACACGCGCGTGCTGCCCAAGGGAGAGCTGCGTGACCGGCTGGAGGCTCTGTGCCGCCGGGTGGGACTGAAATACCGGCAGATCCTCATCTGGGAAAGCGACGGGATGATGATCAACGCGGCGGTGATGGGGCTATTCAAGCCGGTGAGGTACGTCCTGCTGTCCGACGGGCTGCTGGAACTGATGGACGATGCCAAGATCGAGGCGGTGTTCGGCCACGAGGCCGGCCACGTCAAATGCCGGCACATCGAGTACTACCTGCTGTTTGCCCTGCTGAGCATGCTGGTCGTAGGGGGGATCATCGAGTTGATCGTGCGCGCCTCGCAGACCTGGCCGGGTACGTTCAACCGGATTCCGGACTTTGACTCCTACGTATGGGTCCTGGCAACGCTGCTGATCCTGCTGATCTGGTTGCTGGGGTTCGGGGCGGTCTCGCGGACGTTCGAGCTGCAGGCCGATCTGTTTGGCGCCCGCAGCGTGACGCCCACGTCGCAGGGGTGCAACCGGCCCTGCTTTGTTCACGGCACAGCGGGAGTGTCTGGGGAGAACACCCCTTCGAAAGACGAGGCGGTTTGTGCGTCCGCGGCCGAGTTGTTCGCGGAGGCGCTGAACCGGATCGCCCTGCTCAACAGCATACCGATCGACGCGAATAGCTGGCGTCATTCGAGCATTGCCGACCGCATGACGCGGCTTCATGAATACGCCTCCGACCCGAGCGCGGCAGCAGGCCTGGACTGGACGGTGACGCTGATCAAAGCGTTCCTGGCCACAGGCGCCGCCATCGGGCTGGCCATCGCCCTCTACCTGTATTGGCCGCAAACCTGAGAGCAGGGCCGGGAAAACGGTTCCGATCGGGCCCTTGTGCTTAAACTCTGACACCGTAGAGATTAAGGACGCGCCTTCGCCGGCTGTCGTGCAGACGGCGCCAGCAGGAATCCGTGGGCACGGGCGCGAACGGACGAATCCTCGAAAGCGACGTTGCTGGTGAGGCGATGGTTGAGGCGGGCAAAGTCACGGGGCGCGCCACCACCGGAACGCCGGAAAGGCTGGAGCCGACCCGTTTGGATTTCTGGTGCTTCGCTCGCTGTACACCTGGCAGAGGAAGCCTTCCACCATCGCCACGGCATGCGGTTGCTTCTTCCCGGCCGCGCCAAACGCTCATCCTTCTACTCTTGGGGGGGTGGGCACGTCAAGCCTGTACCCAGGCCTTGTGCTACCCAGGCGCGCGACCCTTCGATCTTATCGCGGGCGATCATCAGCCTCAGATTTGTAACGTGTTGTTTGTCAAACTGTTATGACGCCCGAACGAACCGTGCTGTCGTCAAACCCGAGACCTGCCGGCAGCGGCCCACCGCCGTAGCGCCGGCTGTTCGCCAAGTGAGCCGTTTTTCGGGGCGCCCCACCGTGTTATAGCCTGCGAGCGACTGCGATCGGCCGGACGGCCTCGTCTCGCTCAGGGGGGGCGGAGGTGGGGTCAGAGGCATCAGAATCCCCGGGGTTCGCAACGGAATCAGCACAAGCCAATGGAGCGGGAGGTACCCCGACAGGCTCACCGACGGAGAGCCATGACTCCCCGGTGCCGGCCGAGTGCCGCCCCATTATTCCCCTGCTGAGCTACCAGCGAGCCGATATCGAGTGTCCCGCCCGGTTCAACTGGTGCTGCTGGTCGCGACAGACCGGCAAGAGTTTCACCAAGTCGCTCAAACGCCTGCTTCGGGCATTGTTGCGGAAACGGAACCAGATCTTGCTGTCGGCCGGGGAACGGCAAAGCGCGGAGCTCATGCTCAAGGTCCGGCAGCACTGCCAGGCTCTGAATCTGGCCTTCCGCTTCCTGGGCGATCGCTGCCTGGAGGGGACTCGTTTCCGCGCTCTAACCGTCGAGCTGCCGAACGGGATCCGGATCATCGGCCTGCCGGCCAATCCGATGACCGCCCGCGGCTTCACCGGAGACGTCCTTCTGGACGAGTTCGCCATGCACCGCGACGACCGGGCGATCTGGGCGTCGATCTTCCCGACGATCCTGCGCGGTGACGGGGAGCTGGATGTGGCCTCGACTCCCAAGGGGCGGGACAACCTCTTCGCGGAGCTGCGCGACAACGAGCAGTTCGCCCATTCGGTGGTAACCCTTTATGACGCAGTGGCCGCGGGGCTGGAGGTCGATCCGGAGGAGATTCGACGATCCATGTCGGACGAAGAGCTGTTCCGGCAGGAGTTTCTGTGCGAGTTCCTCGATGAGTCGTCGGTGCTGCTGAGTCACGAGCGGATCATGGCGGTGGAGGACGCGACGCTGGCGCGCTGCCGCGATTTTGGGGATCTGGCGCGGTGCCCGGGACCGCTGTATGTCGGGGTGGACATCGGGCGGAGCCGGGATCTGACAGTGATGTGGGTGTTGGAGGGTGAGGGGCAGGTGCTGATGACGCGAGCCGTGCGCGAGTCGGTTGATGAGCCGTTCCGCGGGCAATACGCGGCGCTGCGCGGGCTGCTATCGCTGCGGCAGGTGGCCCGCTGCTGCATCGATGCGAGCGGGATGGGGATGGCGCTGGCTGAGGCGGCAGTGGAGGAGTTCGGCAGCACGCGAGTCGAGCCGGTCACGTTCACGGCGTTGGTGAAAGACGAGCTGGCGAGCTGGCTGCGGCTGCACGTGGAGGATAGGACGATTCGCATTCCGGTGGATGAGGCGATTCGCAACGACTGGCACTCGGTCCGGCGAAGTGTGACGGCGGCGGGGCCGGCGAGGTACGAGAGCTCGCGGGCTTCGGGCAGCCATGCGGATCGGTTCTGGGCTGCGTGCCTGGCGGTGCGGGCGGCCGGTGAGTCGGCGGGGGTGATCGAACACGTGCGCGGACCGGCGCTGCAGTTCTCCCGGCGCGGGATCTGGTGAGGTACAAGACAAAGGAGAGTTTGTGGATCGCTCAGAACCCGGAGCGCGAGCGACGGGCCAAGCCTCTGGCGCCGAAAGCCCCGCGCTTGCGGTCGCCACGGCCTGCCCAGCGTGGTGGGGCGACCAGGCTTGGGGTTCTGTCAGGGGGTCTGAAAGCAAAAAGAAAGCGAGGGGTCGACATGGGACTGAAGGCGTTGATTGCACATGCGTTGGGTCGAGGAATGAAGGCGGCACGGCCGAGGCCGGGGCAGGTGGTGCGGCCGATGGATGCTGACCGGTGGCGGGATTACCCGGCCGACGGGCTCACACCGGGGCGGCTGGTGAGCATCCTGCGCGAGGCGGATGACGGGGCGATCGACCGGGCGATGGCTCTGTACCAGCAGATGGAGGAGAAGGATGCACACCTGTACTCGGTGGCCCGCACGCGGCGGCTGGCGCTGACCGGGCTCAGTTGGCAGGTGATCTCGGCGGCCGACGTGCGGGAGGTGACGGACCGGAGAGCGGCTGACGAGGCGGCCGACTACTGCCGCGAGGCGCTGGCGGGCATCGAAGGGTTCGACGAGGCGATGCAGCACCTGTCGCTCGCGCTGGGGCGCAACATCGCCGTGGCCGAGAACATCTGGGAATACATCGACGGCCAGTTGCGGCTGGTCGAGATGGTACCGGTGGATTTCGGGCGGCTGACGTTCGACGGAGCCGGGCAGGCGCGCGTGTTGACCGAGGAGGCGCCGCACGACGCCATCGAGCTGCCGCAGTACAAGTTCGTGGTTCACACTCCGCACGTGGTGTCCGGTCATCCGATGCGCGGCGGCCTGCTGCGGGCGACGGCCGTGGCCTACCTGGGCAAGCACCTGGCGATGAAAGACTGGCTGGTGTTCGCGGAGTTGTTCGGGATGCCGGTGCGGATCGCGCGGTACGAGCCGTCGGCGACCCCGGAAGAGAAGCGCGAACTGCTCAAGATGCTCGAATCGCTGAGTTCGGACGCGGCGGGGATCTTCAGCAAGGCGGTGGAGCTTCAACTGCTCGAGGCCGGGCACGGCAAGACGCCGCCGCCGTACGAGCGCATCTGCGAGTTCTTCAATCGTGAGATGACCAAGGCATGGCTGGGTGCGACGCTGACTGTGGACACGAGCGGCGCGGGCCTGGAGCGGGCGGCCGGCGGGCCGAGCATTCACAACGAGGTGCGGCTCGATCTGCGGCAGGAGGACATCGCCTGCGAGGCAAGGACGATTCGGCGGGATGTGCTCACGCCGCTGGTTCGGCTGCGGTTCGGCGAGGCGGTGCCGGTGCCTCACTTCCGGCGGCAACTGGAGCTTCCTCGCGACCGGCGCGAGTTGAGCGAGGTCCTCGGCCGTGCGGTGAACAACCTGCGGATGCGCGTGCCGGCACGCTGGGCCCACGAGACACTGGGCATCCCCATGGCCGCCGAGGGGGAGCAGGTGCTGACGGGAACCGCCGAACCCAGGTAAGGCAAGACACGCGGGTGCGGGTGCCCCATCCAAGGGTGGCCCATCCCTCGCGAAGCGAGGGGTGGGGGACGGAATTGGCAGCAATCAGACCAGGTTCTGGTCCGCGAGCGCGGACCCTACTGATCGGCGTCGGAGACGCCTCCTACTCAACGGGCGCGGGCGAGGAGTTCGTCGACGCGGGTGAAGGTGTAGCCGCGGCGGGCGAGTTCGTCGATGAGGGGGGCGAGGTGGAGGTGCATCTTGTCGGTGCGGTCGGGGCCGGCGCCGAGATGCAGCAGCAGGAGGAAGCCGTTGAGGCCGTCGGTGTGGGCGGACTCGTATTCGAAGATGCTCGAGACGATCCGGCGAGAGGGCACGAACTTGGGGTCGCTGTCGGCCATGTAGTCGGTGTGCGATCGCGTGCCGGGAGTGAAATTGAACAGCACCAGGACCATTTCGCGGGCCCAGTCGGCGATCTGCCGGTTGTACCACTCGTAGGGTGGGATGAAGAAGCGCATCTGCTCGCGGGTCCGGCCGTAACGCGACAGGTCGGCCAGATTCTTCTCCAGATCGGCGCGAAATGCGGATTCGGTGACCAGCGTCTTGTTGCGATCCTCCCACGAGCAGTAGAGCAAATGAGCGTCGGAGTGCGGGCCGAGGTAGTGGCCTTCGGTGACCATGCGACGCAGATAGATCTGGTGCTCGGGGTTGCGGATGAAATCGCCGGTCACGAAGAACGAGGCTTTGACGCGACGGTCGCGCAGGACATCGAGAACGGTGGCGGCTCCCTCGCCGTATTGGCCGCCGGTGAAGATCAAGGCGAGTTGCCTGCGATCGCGCGGGCCGCGGATGATGCCGCCATGATCGCACGTGAATCGGTCATCACTTGAGGGGGGTGTCGATAGGACATTTCGGTCCCCTGTACGGCAACCGATCACGGTCACAGCCAAGCCCACCGCCAGCAGAGCTGCCGTCGCTTTCCTCATCGCACGTCGCTCTCCGTGCCTGCCTTGGGAGTCGCCGGACCAGGCAGGCCGGGCGGCACCGGTTGCCCGCCTGCCAAGAGTACGACCGGGCACGCCCGGTATTTCGAATGTACACGATGAGAACCGCGATGCACAGGATTCCCGTGGGCCAAGCCTCTGCCGGCGGAGCTTTCCGCATCTCGGCTTGCCTCGGGCGCATCCGGGGGTAGCATGTTTGAACCGTGCCATGCGGAGAGAAGGTTGTATCGCCATTCACCGCGATGTGGATTGGACTTTAACTCAATCGGGGGAGCAGAAAGATGACGACGAATCGTGCCCGCCTGACGGTCGTGCTGGCGATCGTGACCGCAGCCCTGACCGGCTCGCCGGCTTCGGCCCTTGCCGCCGGTTCGCCGACCGGCATCAAAGTCGGTTTTGCCGAACGCGACATCACGCCGGAGATCGGCATGGAAGCACCGGGCGGCTATGGCAAGGCATACCACCGCACGCTGCACGATCCCTGCAAGGTCCGTGCGGTCGTGTTTGACGACGGGAACCGGCGGGTCGCCCTCGTCGGGATCGACGCCCTGGCCGTGCGCCGGCCGCTGGTTGAGGCCTGCCGAAAGGAAATCCAGGCTCGATGCGGAATCGCACCCGATGCCATCCTCATCGGGGCGTCTCATTCGCACAGCTCCGGGCCGACCTGCATGATCCTGCCCGGCGAGTACGACCACGGCTCGCCGCTGGTGAAGTCGCTGGCGTATGAGAAGTCTTCTTGCGCCGACGCGCGGTACCTGGAGCGGGTGCAGAAAGAGCTGGTCGAGGCGGTTTGCGCGGCGGACAAGTCGCGAGCGGAGGCCCGCTGCGGGGTCGGCAAGGGGATTGAGGACAAGGTTGCGTTCAACCGCCGCTTTCGGATGAAAAACGGGCTCAGCTACACGCATCCGGGGCAGCTCAACCCGGACATCATCGAGCCGGCCGGGCCGGTCGACCCCGAGGTGGGAGTGATCGGAGTCTGGAACGCCCAGGGCAAGTGCATCGGCTGCGTGGTGAATTACGCCTGCCACGCCACCTGTAATCCGGGCGGCATCTCGGCCAACTGGATCTACTACCTGGAGCAGACCATCCGCGGGGCCATGGGGCCGGATTGCGTCGTGGTGTTCCTCCAGGGTGCCTCCGGCGACGTGACCCAGGTGGACAACCGCAACCCGTACATGAACCTGGCCGGCGAGGACTGGGCGCGGTTCGTGGGCGGCCGCGTGGGAGCCGAGGCAGTGAAGGTGCTCTTGAGCATGCCACGCGGCGACTTCGGGCCCGCGGATCTCCGCGTGAAGACCCTGGAGATGAAACGACGCGTGCCGGAGCCGGAGCGGGTGAGGAGATGCGTGGAACTGGTGCAGCAGCCGCCCGAGAAGGCGGGGCCCACCGAGTGGACGTTCGCCAAGGAGATCGTGCTTCTGGACGCCAAACTGGCCCAGGAGCCGACCGCGAAGGTGGAAGTGCAGGCGATCCAGGTGGGTCCGGCGGTGTTCGTTGCCAATCCGGCGGAGTTCTTCTGTCAGCTAGGGCTGGATATCAAGGCCGGCAGTCCCTTCAAGTTCACGTTCCCCGTCGAGCTGGCCAACGATTGCGTGGGCTACGTGCCGACCGAGGAGGCCTTTGGTACGGGTGGCGGTGGGTACGAGACCCGATTGACCTCGTACAGCACTCTGGAACCGGCTGCCGGGCGGATGATTGTCGAAGCCGGACTGGAGATGACGCGCCAGATGAAACCGGGGCCAATCCCCGAACCACCCAAGGCGCCGGTGTTTCGAGGCCAGCCATGGTCGTACGGAAACGTCCCGCCTGAGCTGCGATAGTCCACGGCCGTGAGTGGCATCCGGGCCCGTCGCTTGCGCTCCGGGTTCTGAACAGAACTGGCGGCCTTGGACCGGCCGTCGCCTGGGGCAGTCACAATGTCGGTAGGCTGCGCCGCCTCGGTATTGCCAATCTGCGGAGACCTTGTCAACATGGGTAGAAGGTCCCGCGGGTCCCGGCCTGGTTTGCTGAAAAGGATAGCACGACCGAGCCGGTCCAGGCTCGTTGAGAAAGGGATGCCCGAATGGCGCTCCGCAGCAGGAAGAAACTCGCGATCGTTGTCGGGGGTGGTCCTGCCCCGGGGATAAACGGGGTCATTTCCGCGGCCACCATCGAGGCCCGAGAGCGGGGCTGGACGGTGGTGGGGATTCGCGACGGCTTCCAGCATCTCATGGAGGGCGACATCACGCAGACCGAGGCTCTGGACATCGCGGCGGTGTCCAGGATCCACCTCACCGGCGGCTCGATCCTGCGCACTTCTCGGGCGAACCCGACGAAACGGCCCGCGGATCTCAGGCGAGTGATCCGATCGCTGGAACGCATGCGCATCACACACCTGCTGACCATCGGGGGCGATGATACGTGCCTGACCGCAAGCCGCATCGCCCGTGCGGCCGCTGGCCTGCGGGTGGCCCACGTGCCCAAGACGATCGACAACGACGTGCCGCTTCCGGAAGGGGTGGACACGTTCGGCTTTCAGACGGCCAGGGACGTGGCGACAACGATCGTTGCCAATCTGATGGAGGACGCCAAAACCACCAATCGCTGGTACCTGGTCGAGGCCATGGGACGGCACGCCGGGCACCTGGCCCTGGGGATCGGCAAGTCCGCGGGGGCCACACTCACGATCATCCCGGAGGAGTTCGGCAAACGGCCGGTCACCCTCAGGCGCATCGTCGACATCCTGTTCACCTCCGTCCTGAAGCGCCGTGTCAGGGGCCGGAAGCACGGCGTCGCAGTCCTTGCGGAGGGGCTCGTCGAGCGGCTCGGCAAGCGGGACCTGGCCGCCGTCGGCGTGCCCCCGCCGGACGAGTTCGGGAACCTTCGCTTGTCCGAGGCCGATCTGGCCGGTGCGCTGCAGAACAAACTGAGTGAGCGGATGAAGAAATGCGGGTGGGGCTCGTCAGTGGTGGCCAACGTGGTCGGGTACGAGCTGCGGTCCGCACCGCCGATCCCCATGGACTGCGAGTACGTGCGCGACCTGGGGTATGCGGCCATCAAGTTCCTGAGCGGCCGGCGGCGTGCCGGAGAGTTGGGCAACGGGGCCATCGTCTGCATCCAGGCCGGCAGGCTCCGTCCGATCCCCTTCTCGGAGGTCATCGGCAAAGACGGGCGCGTGGCCGTCCGGATGGTCTCCATCGACACCGAATCCTACGCGGTGGCCCGGTCGTACATGATCCGGCTGGAGAAATCCGATCTGACCAACAAGAAGACCCTTCGAGGACTCGCCAAGGCGTGCGGCATGCGTCCGGCACAGTTCGCCGCAAGGTTCGGCTACCTGGTCCGCTGAAACGCGCATCCGGCATCCCCGGCAGAATGGAACATCTCTGCGGCGGAGGCTTTCGCGATGTCGTCCGAACAGCAGGACCGATACGAGGCGCCTCAGATGACCTCCCAGTCACGAAGCCACTGATAGTCTTGCGGCAGGGCCGCCATCCGCTCGCGGGTGACCTCCTGCAGCCAATTTATCTCCGCCGGGGTCATGGCCACGTCGCGCATGTACGAAACGCGAGCCGCGTTGTCCACCTCGTAAACCGTCGTCAGGCCGGGAACCACACACGTGATCTCGTCGAAGAGCGTCAAGATGCACTGAAGGCTGAGCCGGGCGAGGTCGTTTTCCTCCTTGAGACCGACGCCGAGAACGGGGAATTGCTTGGCGGTCTTGAAGACCTGCCCTCCGGCAAAGGGCTTGATGGTCACGAGTCCGACGTTGTGCTTGCGAAGCGCGTCGAAAATGCTGGTGGTGAGGGCGTTGCCTTCCCTGTCCCATCCCAGGATCTCCTCGACATTGTTTCGGGTGATCGGGGCCCCGACCCTCTTGGTTCGCGCGGTCACCGGGAAAACGATCATCTCCACTTCCGGATAGGTCTCGACCACATGTTTGAGCCAGTCGCGGTTGTGCGAGGAGATCCCGAAATGCCGGATCTTGCCGGCCTGGCGAAGCCTGGCGGCGGTCTCGATCATGACCTTCACGTGGTCATCCGTGTTCGTGCCGTCCATCCGTGCCTGCACGCGCCAGATGTCAAGGTAGTCTGTCTGGAGCCGGCGCAGGCATTCCTCGACGTTCCTGGTCAGGCCGGGCACAGTGCAGTTCTCGAACTCGCGCGGCCCCAACCGATGATCGTCCGCGCCCACGTACATCTTCTCGCGGCGGCCCTTGAGGGCGATGCCGTAAGCGAGGCATTCGGCCGCGGTGATGGCCTCAACGTAGTTCATGCCCGCGTCGATGGCGTGGCTGACCACCTCGATGCGATTCCTGGCGACATCTTCGGGCACCTCGTCCTTGGCGAAGCTGGACCAGACGCGGCCGCCGTCGCGCCGGCGCCAATGGCCTCCGAGGCTGATCTCAGAGAGCATGAGGCCGGTCTTGCCCAGCTTGCGGTACTTCATCTTCGGGTGGTAGTTGAGAATCTTGCCGGCCGAAGGCTGCGTGGTGACCGCCTGGGCGGCCTGAGCCACCGCCTCGCCGCCCGCGGCAGCGACTACGACCACCTTCGATGTGCCGACCAGCAGCTTCCTTCGGGAAAACCTGCGGGCAGAGTCTTTCATGGCGAGCTCCTTCTGGCGATCAGATCATTTCCTCGATATGTCGGGGGGCCGATCGTGCGAAATGGGGCAACCAGCCCACCGGTCAACCACAGAGTTCTGTCAACACAGATCCTATCCTGTCATCAGCCGCGCCTGCAATACTCTACCTGTCCAGGACCGATACCCGGGGCCGTCTCCGCTGAGGCTGATCGACCGGCGTAGCGGCAGTCCAATCTGTCGCGCAACTTCGGACGTGAGCATCACTTGCGGCATGCGGCCGAAGGTCTCAGGCAGGGCTTGGTCTTGAACCCATCACCAATTGCCAGACGCGAGGCGGTTCACGCCGAATCAGCGAACTCGACGGGTCAGGCGCCAGGATCGCGCTGTCGCCTCGGCAGATCATGAGAAGCAGGGGCACGGGCTTCTTGAGAAGCCGGCCATCTGGTCAAATGCCACCAGCCTCATGGGCCGAACAGTCCCCTCCTGGTCGCGCTCGGTTGTGACCGCCGAGCGGCTGGAGGTACAATCAACGCGCTTCAGCCCAAGTTTTTCGGGCAGGGCTTGTGCTGGCCCGGACGATCGAGGGCAATAGTGGGTTTCCAGGACCAGGTTCGCGCGTCCACACTGATCGAGATCCTGATGGCGGCGGCGATCTTCACCCTGTCGGCGGTCATGCTTCTGCCCACATTGCAGCGGGTGTGCGCCCAGGCCAACGCCGGCGGGCGAATCGGTCGAAGGCGCCCGTGTCGGTTGGCGATGACCTTCTTCAAACTCAAAGGAGCACCACTGTGTCGACCCGGATGGCAATCGGACTCACTTGCGCTTTGACGATCCTCCTGCTCGGCGGCTGCAAGAAGAAGCAGGCGCAGCCCGCGGCCACCGGATCGCACGAGACTCCGATCCTGTGCGCGAGATGCGAGGCGGCCAACACTCTGTACCTGGCCTCAGAGGCCAGGCTGGAGTCCTGGCCCAAGGTCTGCCCCTCCTGCGGGAGATGGGCGGCGTACGCCGCAGGCCAGTGCAAGGAGTGCGGCAAGTCGGTGCTGCTCAGGGACTCCCGTGTCGACAGCTTTGGATACCCGGAAATCTGCCCGCACTGCCGCAAGCCCTGGCACCGCGAACGCTCGAATGATTCGACACGCCGAGACAGATGACCCGGTCGCTTCCTTCTCTGCCTGCGCCTTGGTTGTTGGGAGAGGTGCCCAGACACGTGAAACCACCGACGGACACTGAGCCCATCGAGAAGATCCGGCTGCTGGAGAGCCTGCCGCCCGAGTGGCCGGTGGATCTGCTGCCGGCCATCCGGGAACAGGTGGAATCGCACGGCCCGAAGGTGGTTGTGCTCGACGACGATCCAACCGGGACGCAGACCGTACACGGCGTGGCGGTACTGATGGAGTGGACGCCTGAAGTCCTCCGCGACGCGCTGCTGGACGGCTCGTCCGCCTTCTATGTTCTGACCAACTCGCGCAGCCTGCCGCTGCCTGGAGCGAGAGCACTGAACGCCGAGATCGGCCGAAATCTTGCGGCGGCCGGGCACCGGGCCAACCACGATTTCGTCGTCATCAGCCGGAGCGATTCGACTCTTCGGGGCCATTTCCCCGGAGAATTGGAGGCTCTGGCTGAGGGCCTGCAGCAGGATTTCGACGCCTGGCTGCTGATTCCGTTCTTTCTCGAAGGCGGCCGCTACACGGTCAACGACATTCATTATGTCGCGGATGGCGAGCGCCTGGTTCCAGCCGGGCAGACGGAGTTTGCCCGCGATTCCGCGTTTGGCTATCGTGCATCGAATCTGCGAGAGTGGGTGGAGGAGAAGACCGGGGGTCGCATTCCCGCCCGATCAGTGGAGTCCATTTCCCTCAAGGATATACGCCAGGGCGGGCCCGAGCGGGTGGCCGAACGGCTCCTGGCGCTCGCTCACGGATGCGTCTGTGCGGCCAACGCCGCCTGCTACCGTGATCTCGAGGTGCTTACACTGGGTCTCCTGACAGCCGAGGGCCGCGGCAAGCGATTTCTCTACCGGACCGCGGCCTCCATGGCCCGGGTGCGGGCGGGAATCGGACCCCGGCCGCTGCTGACCGCGCGGGAGCTGGATATGCCTGTCACCGGCGGCGGTCTGGTGGTCGTTGGTTCGCATGTCGCCCGTTCATCGGTGCAGTTGCAGGAGCTGCTGTCCGTCACCGGCCTGATAAGCACTGAAGTAAGTGTGGATGCGATACTCGACGACCACAGGCGAACAGAAGAGATCGAGCGGGTCGGCAATTTCGCCCGGGCGGGGCTGAGCCGAGGTCAGGATGTGCTGCTGCACACCAGCCGGGCGCTGCTCTCGGGATCCGACCCGGAAAGCAGTCTTGCGATCGGCCGTCGGGTCTCATCGGGGTTGGTCAGCATCGTGAAGGGAATCCCGGAGCATCCCCGGTACCTCGTGGCCAAGGGCGGCATCACCTCCAGCGATCTGGCCACGGAGGCTCTCGGCGTCAAACGAGCCGAGGTGCTGGGACAGATTCTGCCTGGTGTGCCTGTATGGAGGCTGGGATCCGAGAGCAGGCACCCGGGGATACCCTACGTCGTGTTTCCGGGGAACGTCGGTGGCCCGCGAGCCCTGGCCGAGGTGCTCGAAATCCTGAAAGCCTGATGAGTTGGGGCATCGCGTGATCGACAACGAAGAATTGTAAAGTCGGTGTTGTCATTGTGCGGTGAACGTCTGGGCGAGGCGACAGAAAGGAGAAGCGATGGTTGCATCGAGACACGCTCTTCGACGAGGAATGATGTTTGCTCTGGCGGTTCTCGGCTGGGCGTCGGTTTCGCTGTTTGCGCAGAATGCCGCGCCTGGCGGGACAGACGCGGGCCGCGCTGAAGGCAGCTCCTCGCGCAGACCGGTTGACACGCGGTCTGCCGCGTCGCTGCGCGATCCGGCGCGGACGCTGCGGGTGGCCGTCGTCCAGGCGGGCGAGGATCACTCCGCCAGGGGAAATCCTGGCCCGGAGGCCAACTTCAACCTCCTGGCCGGCTTGGCCCGTCAGGCTGCAGCCGCACAGCCCCGGCCGGACATCATCTGTTTCCCGGAGTACGCGATCTCGGGTTGGCCTTATCCCTCAGAAGAGCGAATCAACAGCCTGGCCGAGCCGATCCCCGGCGACGGCCCGTGGTACAGGCGATACCGCGATCTGGCCCGAGAGATCGGCGTCCCCATTCTCGGCTCGCTCGTCGAGTCGTCCAAGGGCAAGAAGTACAACACCGCGTTTGCCCTCGATGGGCAGGGCGCCTTCCGGGGCAAGTACCGGAAAGTCCAGGCCAATCTCGGCGAGCAGACCTGGTGGGGTTGGTCTCAGGGCGAACGCTTCGAGTTGATCGAGCTTGACGGCGTCCGCTACGGGGTGAGCATCTGCGCCGACATGTGGTTTCCGGAGACGGTTCGCTGCGAAGAGCTCCTGGGTGCGGATGTGATCCTGCACCAGTCCATCGGCGACGACATGGGCCACATTGTTCCCACGCGGGCCATCGACAGCAAACTGCCGATCGTGATGTCCATTTTCCAGGGCGGCTCCTACGCCGTGGATGCGGACGGCAAGGTGATGGCCAAGCTGCCGTCGGACCAGCCGGGCTGGAAGACGTTCACGCTGCAACCATTCCGCCGCCACATCGGCCGCAAGTACGGCGGTCGCTGGGACACGAAGAAGGGCGACCACAATATCCGCAACGTGTGGGCCTACTCGATTCTGACAGATCCCTCGACACGGCCGCCCTGGACGGACGTGTTCCTGGACAATGAAGGCCGTCCTCAAACCCGCGAGCAGCTTCTGAAGCGGTTCAACGGCCGCTATGATGCCCGCGACCCGGCATCGGCTCCCGCGGACCGATGAGACTGCCGAAACGCCGCGCCTTCAACCTTGTCGCAGTCGCTGCTTTCGAGATGCCGTCACCACTACCGCCTGCGCAGTCGCACCACGCGGGCTTCAAGGTCGTTTTTCGGCAGCCAGGGGATTCCGCGGTTCATGAGTGTTTCGCCGGTCGCCTGCCCCTCGCCGTCTAGGTCGAGCGTGTAGGACGCCGACGGGTCCAGCCCGCGGATCTTCAGCCGCTCAGGACCGCGCGGGCCGGATCGCGTGTCGTTGACCGCGAGGCGACTTCTGGCCGTGAAATCCGCCAGATTGTACATCAGCACGACGGCCGTCGATCGGTCCTCCGAGACGTACTCAACGGCCATGCGGTTCGATTCGAAAGGAGAGACCAGGCGGTGGAGGTCGCCGAAGTGGATCACCGGCCGGATGGTCTTGTACAGAGCGACTTCGCGCTTGGCGATTTCGATCTCCTGCGGCCCCCATTTCCGCAGATCGTTACCGATGCCCAGCGCACCACCCATCGCGGAGCGGAACCGGAATTCCAGCGACGGTTTCGCCTCCCGCCAGTCCTGATCGGTGGTCCAGCAGGCGACGATCTTGGCCGGCAGCGCGTAGGACAGCCCGTATTGAATGAACAGCCGATCGGCCGGATTCGTGTTATCAGCAGGCCAGACCTGATCGACGCGTTTGAGCATGCCCAGATCGAGCCGCCCCCCTCCTCCGGCGCAAGCCTCGATGATCAGGTCGGGAAACTTCGCCCGGATCTGGTCGTGGATCTCGTAGACATTCTGCACATACCGGATGCGCGATTCGCGCGACAGGCCCGCTTCCGCGTCGGGCCAGCCGATCTCGGCCACGTCGCGGTTGAAATCCCATTTCAGAAGCCGGCAAGGCGCATCCGTCAGCAACTGGGTCAACCAGTCGAGCGTGTAACGCTTCACGTCGTCGCGGGCCATGTTGAGGACCAGTTGGTTGCGGTCCTCCAGCGGCTTGGCCCCCGGCCGGCGGAATACCCAATCCGGGTGCGAGCGATACAGCTCGGAGTCGGGATTGACCATCTCCGGCTCGACCCAGATGCCGAACTCCAGCCCCATGTCGCGGATCTGCCTGATCATCGGCCCGAGCCCATCGGGAAACTTGTCCCGGTCGGGCCGCCAATCGCCCAGCCCCCCGCGATCATCCTTCCGGCCGTGGAACCAGCCGTCGTCCATGCCGAAGAGTTCGACGCCCAGCTCCTTCGCCTGCCTCGCCGCCTCGATCTGCTGCCGGGCGCTGACGTCGAAGAACGTCACGAACCAACTGTTGTATAGAACCGGCTGCGGCTTGTCCCGGAAACTGGCCGGCAGCACGTGTCTGCGGATGTACCGGTGCATCCGCCGGCTGGCCCCGCCGAGGCCCTCCCGTGAGAAGCCGGTGACCATCGTGGGAGTCACGAACGACGCGCCGGGCATGAGCCGCCATTGCGTATCCCAGAAGTTGATCCCGCCGAGAATCTGCAACTCGCCCGCTTGAGTCGGTTCGAAGCGGAGCAGCCAATTGCCGCTCCAGGCCAGCGCTCCGAACCACGCATCTCCCTGCTCTTCAGCCGTCTCCCCGGTGGGCCGGACCAGGTACCAGGGCAGAGCGTGGAGCGAACGGAGGCCGCGCGATTCTAGAACCTGCGCCGAGCCGGCAATCGGCACCTGCTGGGGCGTGAACTCGTCGCTCCATCGGCCGGTCAGGTGCACGAGGTCATACCGCCCGTTTTCCAGCATGACACAGGCCGAGGCGGCGTTCTCGATCACGAGCAGATCGCGTCCGCGGTTCTCGATCACCAGCCAGCGTTCGATGAGGTCTTGTTGCGGAAACACCCTGAAGCAGACGGTCACGGACAAGGGATAGAGCTCATCCTTGAGCGCCAGCCGTAGCAGCGGCATGCCTTCTGATTCCGTAATCTCGTAATCATGGTAGATCAGGCGGATGTCCCGAAGGCCACTGGGGAAGAGCACTTCGACGGCCGAAGCGAGGACCGGAAAGCCGCCCCGCGTCGGCACCGTGATCGGCGGGAAACGCCGTTTGCCAACCACCTGAAGCGTCGGCGGCGCGATTTGAAACGGGTCGGCCGGCGGCCCTTCGTGGGCCGTGAGCACCGTCCCGTCATCTCCCACCACGAGCACCGTACATGAGTTCTCGGTTCGCAGCGTCCATCGCGTCGGGTTCTGGTCGAACCGGATGACCTCACGGCCGGCGGCCCACGCGGGAGCCGTCTCCGCCAGCCAAGCGATCAGCATCCATGACGCGACAGTGTGCCAGCGATCCGCTCCTGTCCTCATGGATGGGATTGTCAAACAAGCGGATGAGTCCGTCAACGATGGGTTGGCCGGGTATTCAAGCCTGCCGCGGCAGGCAAAACAACGTGACCTCGGCGGTGGTCCTTCTCGACGACGCATGGGCTCCCGATCAGCCCTGGATCGCCCCGACTACCCACGGTATGATACTCGCCCGGCAAGGCCATGACCGGGAGGAATGGATGGCAATCCGTTCATCGAAAAAACGCGCCACAAGGGGCCGCACGGATCCCCTTGACTTCCGGGCGTTGTGGCGACCGTTCAGAGAGAACACGACCCGATTTCAGGAGTGTTTCACCCACCACAGTGGCTATCAGGATCTGGTGGTGCAGACAGAGGTGCTGGCCTACCTCATCCGCAGCTATTCCGTCTATTCCATGTGCTGCGCCGCCCTCGGCCACCCCGGCGGGAGCCTCTCCGAGGCCGAGATCCTGGCGGTGATGTACAACTATTGTCTAAGGTTCGACGCGAAGCAGCCGGCCTGGCCGCAGCGCGATGTGTTCTACCTTTCCAAGTGCCATGCCTGCCCGGGCTTGTACGTGGTGCTGGCGCTGTTCGGCTATTTCGATATGCACGACCTGACCCGATACGGGGCGTGGGGCTCGCACCTGGAGAGTCATCCCGACGCCCTGAAAACACCGGGCATCGAGATTTCCGGCGGTTCGCTGGGACAGATTCCGGGGGTGGCCGTCGGCCGGGCTCTCGGAATCCGACGGCACGGGCCGGACGAGAGTAACCGGATGGTCTATGTCCTGATCGGCGATGGAGAGTGCAACGAAGGGTCCGTCTGGGAGGCCTTCATGGCCGCCGGCCATTACCGGCTCGACAACCTGGTCTTCATCATCGATAACAACAAAGTGCAGGCCAAGGGATTCGTTCAGCAGGACATGTCGATCGAGCCGCTGCGGGACAAGCTCGCGGCGTTCAACCTGGAGCCGTGGGAGGTTCGCAACGGGCACAACGTCGCCGAGCTCATCGACCTGTTCAATACGCTGCACACGCAGCGGCGCGGCAAACCCAACGCCGTTATTCTCAACACGATCAAAGGCAAGAGCATCGGCATGTGCGAGTACAACCCGAACTGGCATACGAGCGCGCCGCGCGACCAGGCGACGGCCTGTGACTGGCTGACGGAGCTCTGGCAGCGCGACGGGCAGCGGCTCGGGATACCGGAGACATTTCCTCGGCAACTGGGTGAGGCCATCTGCGTGGTGCCTCCCCTGCACGACAATCCCGATCAGATTGTCGAGCGTCAGGCGTAAGAGAGAGGGCAGGAATGGCCCAGTTCGCGATACCGCCACGAGACAAGACCAGCGAGATGCGCTACCAGATGGGGTACGCCCTGGCGGACCTGGCGCAGGAATTCGACCGGATTGTCGCCCTGGACGCCGACCTGAGAAGCAGCTCCGGCCTGCACATTTTCGAGCACTTCCACCCGGACAAGCTGATCAAGGTCGGCATTGCCGAGCAGAACCTCATCGGCGTCAGCGCGGGCTTGAGCCAGGAAGGGTTCATCCCGTTCCCCTGTACTTTCGACGCGTTCTGCCGCCGCTTTCTGGACCAGCTCTATGTCACCGTGGCCTACAGCAACCTGAATGTGAAGATCCTCGGCGCCTATGTCGGCCTGTTCACCGGCAAGGCCGGGGCCACGCATCAAAGCGACAAGGAATTGGGCATTCTCCTGCGCATTCCCAACCTCCGCGTGGTCGAACCCGGCTGCAACGAGGAGATGCGACAGGTCCTGCGGGCCGCCGTGGAGACGCAAGGGCCCTTCTACATCAGGATCGTCAGGTGCGAGGTCGCGGACGACGAGATCGGGAGCGGCTACCGCTTTCAGCTCGGCAGGGGGGTGACGGTGATTGACGAGGGGGCCGACGTCGGACTGGTGACGACCGGATACATGGTCAGGACGGCCAAGGCGGCCGCGGCCAAGCTTCGCAAGAAGGGCGTCCGAGTCCGGGTCGATCATCATCCCTCACTAAAACCCTTCGACCAACGGTTGCTCCTGGACATGGCCTCCCGCGTTGGTGCCCTGGTGACGCTCGAGAACCACTGTGTCAGCGGGGGCCTGTTCTCGCTGGTGGCCGAGACCCTGGCCGTGGAAGGGCGGCAAATCCCCGTGGGCAGGATCGGCACCGACCCGGAGGATTTCATCCACACCGGGCATGTCAACGATTTGCTGGCGCGATACAAGATGACCTCCGACGACGTGGTGGAAACGGTCGAGGCATTGCTCAAAACCCCGAAGCGAAGATCGCCGTCGCCGGCAGCGGGCCGGCACCGCCGAGGCAAATGAGCCTCTGGCGAGGATTCGAGCCGCTCTGAATGAGAGGGCAAAACTCATGCTGCAGAACCCGTTTGGCGTCGATCCGATCCGACTGTTCGGCGACTACATGAAGGTGACCGGAGTTCCGCAACTGACCGAGCCCGCGGGATCCGATCCCGCCCTGGCGGGCAAGAAACTCGGCCTGGTGAACGGCGCAGCCTGGATCAGCCTGTGGTGCGACTACTTCGGCAAGGCCATCCTGCCCGGGGTCAAGCTGGTCAATGTCGGCAATACCGGCGTGCAGCTCAATTTCATGCGTGCTCACCACGCCGGCGAGCCCTGCCCGCCGCAGATCAACATCGACCTGTTCAGCAACTACGCGAAGGACCTGGTCGACTTGGTCGGCATCGACGCGGTCATGATCACCTGCTCGACCATGAACCGTTCGCACAAGCAGGTCAGCGCCAGGATGAAGGAGCTGGGCGTCCCGACGGTGCAGATCGATGAGGCCATGATGGAGGAAGCGGTCAGCACCGGCGGCCGCATCCTGGTCGTCGCCACGCACGGCCCGACGGTCAAGAGCACGCAAAGCCTCCTGCGGGAGACTGCCGACCGACTGAGAAAGAAGGTCGACTTTGACGGTGCCACCGTGGAGGAAGCGTTCGAGTGCCTCGGCCGGGGGCGGATCGCCGAGCACAACCAGATCGTCGCCGACGCAATCCGCAAGGCCATGGCCGCCCGCCGCGCCGACATCGTGGTCCTCGCTCAGCTTTCCATGGCCGTGTTTGCCTTCTCGCACCCCGATCCGGTGGCCGATTTTGGGGTGAAAGTGCTCAACAGCGCGGAAACCGGCTTCCGCCGGGCAGGCGAGGTCCTCCGACGACTCTGACGCGCTATAAACGGAACGAATGAAATCATCAATGACGTTAATAGAGGCTCGAATCCTGAATGACGAGACACAGAATGCGATGCCACCGTCTTCGTCATTTGGGTCTTGTCCTTCGTCATTCTTTCGTCATTCGAATTTCGTCATTCGTCATTCATAAAGGGAGTCTTTCGTGCAGACTACCGAGCCAGTTCCATACGCCCGGTCCCAACCCACCGCCCGGCGCGGCAATGCATGGAAGTGGCTCATCTGCGGGATCCTCTTCCTGGCCACCGTGCTGAACTACCTCGACCGCCAGACGATGGCGATCTGCGCGCCGAAGATCACCGAGGAGTTCCACCTGTCCAACGAGCAGTTCGGCGAGCTGCTCTCCGCATTTCGCTGGTCGTACGCGGCGCTGCATGTACCCGCCGGCTTCATCGCCGATCGTTTTTCGGTGCGCATCGTCTATGCCCTGGCCGTCGGGCTCTGGTCGCTGGCCGGCGCCGCCGCCGCGTGGACGTACAGTGCCAGGGCCCTGAAGTGGACTCGGGCGACACTGGGTGTCGGCGAAGCGTTCAACTGGCCCTGCGGACTGCGAGTCATCGCCAACCTGCTGCCGCCCCAGGACCGCGGGTTGGGCAACGGCATGTTTCAGAGCGGCACGGCCACCGGCGCGCTGATCGCCCCGCTGCTGATCGGCCCGATCGCCCAGTACTACGGCTGGCGGCCGGCGTTCCTCATGGTCGGCGGCCTCGGGGTCGTCTGGATCGCCATCTGGCTTGCCTGCACCTGGCGTCGCGACCTCGGCACCTCCGACGCGCCCGCCCCCTCTTGTAGGAGCGGCTTGCAGCCGCGATCCGGCCAATCCGCCGCAACACCATCGGTCCTCGGCCAGTTCCGCATCGTGTTCTCTCATCCGGGCTTCTGGATACTCCTGGTGGCTGCCGGCGCGATCAACCCTTGCACCTACTTCCTGGCCGAGTGGATCGTCAAATACATGCACGACCAGCGGGATTTCAAGGACCTCCTGAGCGCGGCGGTCATCACCGTGCCGATCTTCCTGGGGGCCGACCTGGGCAACATCGGCGGGGGCAGCCTGGTCAAGTACCTCACCCATCGGGGGCACTCGATTCGGCGGGCCCGGGGCGTCACCGTGCTGATCGGGGCGGGGCTGGCCCTCAGCGCGGTCCCGGTCAGCCAGGTGGCCAGTCCGTATGCCTGCGTGGGCCTGTTGGCGGTAGCTGCGTTCGGGATCGCCTCTGTCGTGACCAACTGGCTGGCGTGCATCCAGGACATCTCCTTCAGCACCGTTGGCTTGGCGATGGGATTGCTGGGCGGGTTTGGCTGCGTGGTGGGGGCCACCGTCAACCCGTTCATCGGGCGATACGTCGACCAGACCGGACACTACGACCTGATCTTCGTCCTTCTGGGCCTGCTGCCCACCGTGGCTCTCATTTCTGTTGTGCTCTTCGATGCCGTATGCGCGCGGCGACGGCTGCGTTAGACAAACGCCAACGCGCGGATGGGGAATGAATCGCAGCCGCCCATGGCGGGGGGGACCCCGAAGAACACGAAACGGCCGGCGGGCAGGGCGCCCAGGTTGACGAGTCCCTCGACCAGGCAGATATCCTTGGACAGCAGGAAATCGTGGATGAAGTACTTGTTCAGTTCCTTGAGCAGCACGGCCGGGTTCTCCGGGAAAACGCTGTCGTCGATGCCGATCATCCTCGCGGGCAGGTCGGCCAGGTAACGGGCCACCGCCTCGCCCAGGTAAGGCCGGTCCTTGCCGTCGTGAGGGGCATTGCCGAACAGGATGATGTCGCGGGCGACGGCACCGGCCGCCCGCACCTGCGCCGGCAGCACTTCCTGGCCCTTGGCGCATTGTGCGAGGTTAACCAGAACCGCCTCACCGTAGAATGAGGTGAGCGGCAGTTCGCTCACGTCCATTCCCTTACGGCCGTGCCGGGGGCCCATGAAGTGAGCCGGTGACTCGACATGCGTCGAGATGTGATTCTCCATCCAGATCTCGGTCATCAGCTCGCCCGGCGGGAACGTGAAAGGCTTCAACTCGTATTTTCGCGGGCCCATCCCGACCGGGCCGGCAACCTTGCCGGGCTCAACGCGCTTGCTCAAGTCGATCACACGGCACGCGGCCAGCGAGGAAGCCAGCTTGGCCGAGGCGGCGCTTTCGCCTGTCTCCCGCTGGACGGCAACGTCGTTGTCGTTCAACCAGTCGCGCGCGCCCGGGGTGATGATCGCCTCCCTGGGCAGCCGGATCTCCGCCCCCTTCCTGTGAAGCTGCTGGAGCATCTGTTGGGTCACCACGGGCCGACTCATTGCGTTACCTCCACGCCTCCGGGTCATCCACCGTCGGGCAGACAGGGTACTCTATCCCTTCTCAAGGGCAAGCCGCGCCTCCAGTTGGCTCGGTGAGATCAAACCGACCTTGAGACCGCAATCAACCCCAGGCCCACCAGGTAACAGGCGAACATCAGGGCGAGCAGTCTGTTCGTGCCGGCCGGGGCACCCGCGAACTCCCGCCAGACGAACACGCCCCACAGGGCGGCGACCATGATGCCCCCATACCCCAGACCGAAGGCGATGGCAAAACCGGCAGGCCCGGCCGCAATGATGTTGAAGGTCATCCCGATGCTCCAGACCACCCCGCCGAGAATACCCACGGCGTGAAGTCTCAAGTTGCCTTTCCTGAAGTAGTCCAGGGGCGGCACCGGCGCCCCGACAAACGGCTTGACCATGACCAGCGTATTCCAGACGAAGTTCGACAGGAACAAGCCGAGAGCAAAGAGCACGTTCGCGCTGTACGGTCCGAGCTTGCCGGCTTCGAGATGAGAGAAGTCAGGCGACATGGAGGCCGCGACGAAGCGGTAGAAGAAACCCATGAGTAAACCCGCAAAGATGGAGAGCATGATGCCCTTGGTTGTGGTTTTGGGCCCCTGGGCCGGCAACTGTCGGTAGGCCAACGCATCGAGCACCGCCGCGACGGTGACCGCGCCCACGCCAAGGAACAGCAGGGCGGCATTTCCCTTGGGCACGGCGATATGGTTGACCACGGTCCCGAGGATGAGTGAGATTCCACAGCCCAGGGGGAAGGCGACGGCCATGCCGGCGATGTCGATCGCGGCGACCAGTAGAAGATTCGCCAGATTGAACACGACCCCGCCAAGCAGAGCCAGCCCGATGGAGCGAACGCTCGCCTGGGCCAGATCGCTCGAGAAGCTCCGGCCCTCGGCGCCCATGCTTCCCATGGTCAGGGCCAGGAGCAGAGCCAGCAGGAGAACGCCTATGGCGTAGTCCCAGTAGAAAAGCTGGAACCGCCAGTCTCCCCTGCCCAGCTTCTGAGCGTTAGCCCAGGAACCCCAGCAAAGCATGGTGATGAAGCACAGTGCGACGGCAACGGGGTACGACTCGACGAGGATCATGTGAACTCCTGAGTTTACCCGAATTGAAGGTCGTCACCTGTGACAGGTCAGGGCCGGCGGCGGCGAAGGCACCGTTCGGCGTGCGACTGTGATCTCGCCGCACGCGCGGAGCCGACCCGCTGCCCCACGCTCGACGGCCGGAGTGTAGTCCGTGCCGCACGCCCGTGTCAACCGAGTACGCATTTGCTCCTTCGAGGCGATTTGATCGTGTCATCATGCTGTTCACGAAAGCATTGTTGCGTGGCCCTCGACGCTGGTTATCATACTCAGTACCTGAGCCGGGGGCGGCGAGGAGTGACACATCCGGGGTGGAGACAAATCATGAGCAGACAAGGCTTCGCGCGGGTCGGTCTGTGTTGCGTAATGTGGTTGGTTGCAGGTTCCGGCAAGGTCGCGTTGTCTGGGGAAACGGCGGGCAAGCGAGTCCAACTTGTTTACGGGACCGATCTGTTTCATCCTCATGATGATCCCGACGACCACTTCGACCTGGCGACCGTCTTTGCCATGCCGGAACTGGATGTGCGGGCCATTCTTCTGGACCTGGGCAAGCGGCAGACCGAAAAACCGGGACGCATCCCCGTCGAGCAGATGCTCAAGCTGACCGGACGAAGGGCACCTTATGCCGTCGGATTGAGCGAGAAGCTCAAGTCGCCGGACGACAAAGGCCTCGATCAGCCCGGAGAGTACCAGGCAGCGGTTGAGCTTCTGCTGAAGACGCTGCGCGAATCGCCGGAGCCGGTCGTCGTGCACACGACGGGCAGCGTGCGGGATGTCTGTGCCGCGTATAACCGCGATCCGGAGCTGCTTCGCAAAAAGATCGCCCGGCTGTACATCAACATCGGCAATCTTCTCGAGAACAAGAACGAGTGGAACGTTCATCTCGACGTGCCGGCTTATGTCGGTGTGATGCGATCCGGCCTGCCCATCTACTGGTGCCCTTGTTTGCCGATCAAGGAGAATCGCAGCACGCACTGGGCGTTCAAGCACGGAGAGGTCCTGGAAGGTGTGCCGCCGGCGCTGCTGAATTACTTCATCTATGCTCTGCAGGTGCCCCGCCCCAATGAGCTCGACCCCATGGCCGCGATGAACATGGACCTGCGCCCCTGGCGGCATATCCTGATGGGCATGGAGCGCAACATGTGGTGCACGGGGCCCTTGATTCATACGGCCGGGCGCACGGTTTACCGCGTGGGCGACCGCTGGGTGGCGGCCCCGTCCTCGCCGCCGGGCGGAACACCCGCAGAGGTGTTCGCGTTCGTGCCGGTTCGCGTCGAGATCAGCGACAAGGGACACACCAAGTGGGTGGAGAACGATCCAAAACCAAACATGCATCTGTACAAGGTGACGGATCCGAAGAACCATGAGGCGGCCCTGAAAAGCTGCCTGCATGATCTGTTCATTCGTTTTCCGGTTGCGATGAAGCCCGACGTGAAGTCCGAATAGAACTCTCACCGCCGATGATGTCGCCCGGATGCGTGGTCAGGAGGTCGCCAGCAGTGGGAAACAAGTCGTTTGTTACGGTCATCGGAAGCTACAACGTGGGCCTGTTCCTCAAGGGGGCCCGGTTGCCGACGGTCGGGGAGACGGTGATCGGCGACCAGTTTCACGAGGGCGGCGGCGGCAAGGGGTCCAATCAGGCAGTGGCCGCTTCTCGCCTGGGCGCTCAGACGCGGTTCATCGGCCGGATCGGCTGCGACAAGTACGGAAGCGATGCCCTGGCCATGTACCGGCGCCTGGGCATCAGCACGGACATGATTCGCGTGGACCCGACGACCCACAGCGGCATCAGCGTGATTCTCATCGATCAGGACGGGCGGAACCTGATATCCGTCATCCCCGGAGCGAACTTCCGGCTTTCCAGGGAGGACATTGACGCCGTCCTGCCGGCGATCGCGGATTCGTGCATCGTGGGCTTCCAGCTCGAGAACCGGCTCGAAGTGATCGATTACGCGATTCGGAAAGCGCACGGGCTGGGCGTAACGACCCTTCTCGACCCCGCCCCCGCGACTCGCCTGCCGGCTGACCTGTATCCATCCATCGACTACATCAAGCCGAACGAAACGGAGGCGAGCATTCTGAGCGGGATTGAGGTGCGTGACGTCGACGGCGCGGAGAAAGCTGGCCGGTGGTTCCTCGAACAGGGAGTCAAGACCGCGATCATCACCCTGGGGTCGGCGGGGGCTGTGCTTGTTTCCGGCCGCGGGCGGCAGCATTTCCGGCCTCCTTCGGTGAAGGCGGTTGACACCACCGGGGCCGGCGACACCTTCAGCGGCGCCCTGATGGCGGCGTTATCGAAGGGCGAGGCAGTCGAGGATGCGATTCTATTCGCGAACTGCGCGGCGGCCCTTTCAGTGACCCGGCTGGGTGTCATCGAGTCCATACCGGACCTCGCCGAGGTCACGGCGTTCCGGCAATCTTCTGATGGGGTAACGGGGACATGACCATCGGCGCCATGACACCACACGGTCGCATGATGGCGGTCTATCGAAAGCAGCCGCCTGACCGCGTTCCCCTCTCGATCTACAACCGATATCTGCCTCGGGGCCAGTGCGAACGCGAGCTGCGCAACTGGGGGCTCGGAATCATTGACTATCAGGCGGTGGTCTCGCTGCTGTCGCCGCCCTGGCACGTCTACCCGGACTACCTGTCGGAAGTGACCGGCGTGGAGCTCCGCGTCCATTACTCCTGGGAAAACGGCCAGCGAATCGAGACACGCGTCCTCGAGACGCCGGTGGGGACGATTTCACAGCGGTCCAGAAAGGACCCCGCGTACGGCAGCGACTGGATCACCAAGTACTACGTTTCGGGGCCGGAAGACTACAAGACTCTGCAATACATCACCGAGCACACGGTGTTCCGCCGAAACGAAGAGGCGGTGGCCGCACGCATTCGGGACCTGGGGCAGGATGGCGTCGTTCTGGGGCGGGTCGACCGCTGTCCTTTCCAGAAGCTCCTGATCGAGCTGGCCGGGCCTGAGCGGTTTCTCGTCGATCTGTCCGACGCGCCGGCGCTGGTCGACGAACTCATCGAGACGATGGATTCCCGGATGAACGAAGCGTTCGCGATGGCCCTCGAATCGCAGGTGGAGGTCATCTGGCAGCCCGACAACGTCACCGCCGACATGACGCCTCCGCCGTTGTTTGAGCGTTACTGTCTTCCGTTCTACAAGCGACACGGCATGGAGTGCCGCCGCGCGGGCAAACCGTACCTCGTGCACATGGACGGGCGACTCGGGCCGCTGAAGGATCTCATCGCGCAATGTCCGTTAGATGCCGTCGAGTCATTCTCGCTGCCGGAGGTTGGAGGCGATCTTTCGCTTGCCCAGGCCCGGCTGGCCTGGCCGGACAAGGTGATACTCCCGAATTTTCCCTCGCCCCTTTGCTACGAAAACGAACAGAACATCGAATTGTGGCTGAGTCAGCTTCTGGACGAGGCCGGCCGTGAACGGCCGCTGATGTTGCAGATCAGCGAGGACATCCCGACTGCGGAATGGCAGCGGGTGCTCCCCGTCCTGGCCAGGCTGATCGATTGCCGAGAAAGGCGTGCATGAAGATGCAGACCAGAATACGGATTGCGGAATCCACTCGCAGCAGAATCAGTTTGAGGGCCTTCGTACTGGCCCTTTCGGGACTGCTCGTCAGTGCCGGTGCCGCCGCCGGCGCCGAACAGGTCGGCCGCTGGGCGCTCTGGGAGCACGCAGCTAATGGTCAGCGGTCGTATTCGAATCCCTTCGTCGATGTCCGATTCAAGGCCACGTTCACTTCTCCTTCCGGCAGTCGCACGGAGCGCGAGGGCTTCTATGACGGCGAGAGTACCTGGCGAGTGCGGTTCTCGCCGGACGAGGTGGGAACCTGGAAATGGACCGCCGCCGCCGAACCGGAGGACCCGGGCCTGGCGGGCAGCGGGGATTTCGAGTGCATCCCGTCCACCCTGCACGGACCGCTGCGCGTCCATCCGGCCAACCCGCTCTGGTTTGCCTCTGCGGACGGGACGCCGGTCTATCTCCTGTCGTTTCATCTCTGGCAAGTGGGCAAGCTCGACGAGGCGACGCTGGCCGCGACTCTCGATCTCCTGAAGGCCAGAGGCTTCAACGCGATCTGCGGGCCGCACCTGGAACGCGATCACATGGCGTGGGAACGCAACCCGGCAGACCCGAAGGACACCTCGCGTTTTGATCTGACGGTCTGGCGCGGATTGGATCGGGCGCTCAGGATGACCGGTGAGCGGAACATGGTGCTCATTCCGTTTAACATCCTGGGCGGCACGAACACGATCCCGGCGCCCCGGGACGCCGCCGCCCGCGACCTGCTGCTGCGCTACTGGGTGGCCCGGTGGGGCGGTTTCTGGAACGCCACCTATCAGCCGCTGAGCGAATGGGAGGAGGGCTACAAGGAGGCCGAGGTCATGGCCATCGGCCATCGCCTGCACGAACTGGACGGGGGCAGACATCTCATCAGCCTCCACAGCCTCAGATCCGGCAGCGAGACGGTGCAGCGGGCCGCATGGTTCGGCTATCACACCGTGCAGGACAAGCTCGGCGACCGGACGGGGCAGAATGAGAGGCAGAAAGGGAACAACGATCCCCTGAAATACACCAGACTGTTCGATCTGCATCGGCGCGTGCCCAAGCCGATCTTCGCGCACGAGTGCCTGTGGGAGGGCAATTTCTACCAAGGGCAGGGCGGCCTCGACGTTGACAACCTGCGCAAGGGGGCATGGGTGATCGCCTTGAGCGGCGGTCACATCAACTACGCTGATGAAGTGGACTCCCCCCGGCGCATCCGGCCGCAGAAACGCACCACCGCCGCTAATTTCAGTCTGCTCGGCGCCACGACGCGGCCGTCGGGCCTGCTCTATCCGGCCGTCGGGCACCTGGCAAGCTTTCTGCGGGCACTGCCGTTCCAGCGCATGACGCCGCACCCCGAACTGGCGAGCACGGGCGTCTGCCTGGCGCAGCCGGGGGAAACTTACGTTGCGTACGCCGTGTCAGGTGGTGATGTGAAACTGGATCTGAAGGGTCTCACGGGCACGCTCACGGCCAGGTGGTTTGATCCTCGCACGGGTGAGTGGGCCAGAACGGTGAGCGTCGCGGGTGGCGAAGAGCGGGTTTTGTCCGCGCCCGGGAGTGAAGACTGGGTGCTCGTGGTGACGAAGTGAGACTGATGGAGGTATGACAGACATGGATACGGCTCCGATGATCCGCTGTCTTGCGGCGGTACTGGCCGTCGTTGCGGCCATGGTCTGCGGGCTTGAAGCGGCGGCGCAGAGCCGGCCGTCGGCCAGACCCAACATTGTCGTGATCATCACCGATGATCAGGTGTTCAGGGCTCTCGGCTGCGCGGGCAACAAAGCCATTCACACGCCGAACCTCGATCGACTGGCCGCCCAGGGCACGCGCTTCACCACGGCTGTCGTCGCCTCGCCGGTGTGCGTCGCCAGCCGGGCGAGCATCTGGAGCAGCCACTATCCTCAACAGCACGGATCGACATTCCTGGACAACCAGCCGTTCATCCGCAAGGTGAAAGCCGGCCAATTGAAACCCCTCGCGCAGTATCTCGCGGAGGCCGGTTATGTAAACGGGTATTGCGGCAAGAGTCACCTCGGCAACCCGCGCGAGAATCTCGGCTTCCAGGAGGGGGGCGAGATGGTTGGCGGCTCGGACGAGAGAGCTTTCGCCTTCGCCGAGGAATTCCTGACCGCCAGGGGCGCAGGGCCCAGACCCTTCTTCCTGTGCATCGCTCCCACGCAGCCACACATCCCTCTCAAACCTCCTGATCGCTGGCGCGAATTCTACAAGCCGCGGGACATGCCGCTGGACCCGAATTATCGCGAGGCGCCGCTCAACAGCTCACTCACCAACCAGGGCGCACCCGGCCAGATCTCCTACCGCGACGGCGGAGGCCCAAAAACGCGGGAGGAAGCTCAGCGCGTCACCGCGCTCTACTATGGCGAGGTGTCGAACATGGATGAGCAGGTCGGCAGGGTCATGAAGAAGCTCGCCGACCTGGACGTGGAGAAAAACACGCTCGTGATCTTCCTCTCGGACAATGGGTACCACCTCGGCAATCACGGCGTCGGCAACAAGCTGCTCATGTACGAGGAGTCCATCCGTGTCCCGTTCATCGTTCGTTACCCCGACGTGGTCCGAAGCGGCCAGGTCAGCGACGCCCTGATTTCGTCGCTCGACGTCATGCCGACGATTCTCGATTTCGCGGGCCTGCCGATCCCGCAAGGTTTGGAGGGCAAGAGCCTCAAGCCTTTGCTGACTGGCAAGGCGAACCACCTGAGGGACGCTGTTTTCAGCGAGGCCTGCGGTATCGCCGGTCTGGGCATCGGTCATCGGATGGTTCGCACTCGGGATTTGAAGTATATGCTGAGCGACGCGAACGAGGAAGGGCTGTTCGATCTGAGAGCCGACCCCTACGAGATGAACAACCTGGTCAAGGATCCGAACGCCACGCCGCAACTGGATCGCCTGCGGAAGTCGCTCGCGGCCTGGATGGATCGCATCGGCGACCGGCATCCGCAGCCGCCGACCGATTGAGCGCGCTTCGCCAGCACCAGGAGAACGAACGATTCTGAATGCTGATCACACTTGCACGTGCAGGAGTCTCACATGTCATCCGGTCTGGTTTGCGGCTTGCTGACAGCGTCAGTGCTCTCCCAGCTTCCGCCGCGGGAGCCCATCAGGGCGCTCGGGGTGCAGGGCCCCTACGCCACGGTCAACGGGCAGTCCACGTTTCTCGTTGGACAGATGGGCAGCGAGTTCGCCTCCGGCCGGACGCTCGACGACATTGCCCGGATCCTCGATGTCATGATGGTGCCGTACGGGATGAACTTCTGCGCCACCGCCGATTTCGGCACGATCTACTGGGGTGCGTGGAACAACCTCGTCAACGTCCGCAACGGCGATGAGAAGGAGTTTCGCCCGCACCCGTATCCCTGGAAGCGAACGGGAGGCGGGGAGACGACCTTCGGCGGGCCCCGCTTTGACCTGGATCAGTTCGATCAGGCGTACTTCGACTCCCTGCGCGGTCAGTTGCAGCTCTACATGGAGCGGGGCATCGTCCCCGTGGTCAGCATCTTCAGCGAGCACGCCATCAATATGCCGTTGCACTGGAAAGGTCACCCCTTCCATCCGGTGAACAACGTCAATCATCTGGGGCTGCCGGATCGGGATGCGATCCCCGAGTATTTCGAGAATCGCCGTGCGCTGGCATACCAGGAAGCCTACGTGCGCAAGCTCGTGGACACGCTGAAGGATGGCCACTACATCCTGTCGCCTTTCGGTGAAATGCGAGCGGCCCCTCGGTCCTATGTCGAACGCTGGTTGCGGCTGTTCGAGGAGTACAAACGCAAAGACCCCGGCCGGTTCCTCCTGTGCATCTCCGGCACCAGGGAACTGCTGGACCTCTACGCCCGCGACCCGGCGGTGGACCTGATCGATATCTACTGCTATCACACCGATTATGATCTGCCGGAGGTCAACGTACCCGACGGCCCCAAGGGCATTCGCCAGACGATCAAGGAGGCCCGGGAGAAATACCGCAAGCCGGTCGGCAAGCTCTACTTCAAGTACGGTTACCCCTATGCCGACCGCAGGTCGCCGTGGGCCGATCCTGAAACCGGCACGCAGGATGGCGGTCCGCCGACGGCAGCGCGAGATGCCATGCACGCGGTGTATGACAGCGGCGGCTTCGCCATCTTCTTCAAGATGGCCTGGGCCCGCGACCGCGGAGCCTACCTCAAGCCCGATTCCTGGTCCGAGGATATCCGCGAGTTCATGAAGGCGACCGGGGGGCAGCCACCGCCGTCGACGGCCCCCGCGCGCCCGGCCGCGACAAGGGCAGGCCGAGGCGAATGATCGGCGCCGGTCCCCGGATCGGGGCGAGATCGGCCTCATCCACGTAACCGGCCGTAATGATCAGGTGCAGCGCGGCGCCTGGACCCTCGGCGGGGCGACCGACTGGCGTTCGACGAGTTCGACGTCAACAAGGACCTTCTGCGCATTCCCCTCAGGGGTCTGAAGCCTTTGTTCGAGCAGCTCAATCGCCTTGCAGCCCAGCTCCAGCGATCGCTGCGCGACGTAGGTCATGGGAGGGAGCATGGCCTCGCTGATTTCCGCGTCATCGAAGCAGACGATCGACATGTCAGCCGGGATCCTCAGCCCCATTTCCTGGCAGGCCCGAAGCGTACCCAGCGCGGGATACACGTTCTCCGCGAAAACTGCGGTCGGCAGCTCAACCGATTTCAGCGTCTGACACGCGGCCTCATAGGCCCGAAGCCACCGTCCACGCCGTCCTTCAGCCAGATCCTGCGAAGTCACGGGGGCGGACCAGATGAACCACTCGGGCGGCGGCTTGATGCCGTTTTCAAGGAGGGCACGCTCGTAGCCTCGAATCCGTGCCTCCACTGACGAGGGCGGCGGCGAGCTTCCGGCATGCATGAAGATACGCCGGTGTCCGGCCCGCACAAGATGACTGACGGCCAGATAGGCCCCGTTCTCGTGATCCGACTCCACCGTATCGACTTTGAGGCCGCGAAGACCTCGGTCAACGAGCACCAGCGGAAAACCGTCCAGCTTCAACTTGAAGATCGTTTCGATGGTGTCATCCTGACAACTGGGAAAGAGGATGGCTCCGCGACAACCCGAATCCCGCAGGCGGTGCAGGTTGTCCAGCTCCAGATGAGCGTCGAGGCGGCTGTCGTAGATCTGCAGCCGCCACCGTCGCGACTGACAGGCCTGCTCCACGCCGCGCGTCACTTCCACGGAAAAAGGACTGCCCAGGTCCGTCGCCACCAGCGCCACCATGATCTGTTCGGTGGCGACCTGGCCAGTATGAACCGGACGCACGAACGTGCCGACAGCCGGCAAGTGGTAGAGTTTGCCCTCACGCTCCAGAACACGAATCGCGTTGCGCACCGTGCTGGTGCTCACGCAAAGACGGCCGGCCAGCTCGCGAAGAGTGGGGATCTTGGCGCCCGGACTCCAACTGCCGTCCTTGAGGTAAGTCCGGAGCGCCTCGGAAACCACCTGATAGCGCCGCGAAGTCGGCGCGTGCGTCTCACGGTCGGTGCTCTCCAACGCTGACTGCTGATTGACTCGTGGCTCGACCATGCCCGCATTATAAGGCAAACCCGGCCGAAAAGGGAAGACACAGTGTGACGTCTGACGGGCAAAAATGGCGGTTTCTGACAGAGGATCTAGTTTTATCTCTTTATTTAATAATTATTTATAAAAAAAGTCGCGCGTATGTTTTTTTGTTTGAAGAAAACTCAATCAATGTAACTTTTTCTCTTGCAGTCGCTCGCCGCATGCGGTAGCATGAAAAGGGTCAAATCGAAATAAGTGGGATATCTGTTCGCAGGCAGGCGCCTGTTGCAGCGAATGCCCCTGGCTGGAGCCCGCGATTGCCGGGAGGGCGGCAACGCATGATTCTCTTGAAATCTCAAATCAACTGCCCTGCGGGGGCCTGTGATTTTGGATCAGAAGCACCCGGGGGCGTGCATCCCTGGAGACTGGCATAACTGGAGGAGGTCAAAGCCATGACGCAACTGAAACGAGTGATTATTGTGTGTATCGCCGGGGTAGGCATGTTGGCCGTCGAGCCCGCCATCGCCTACCTCAACAACGGGTTCCAGACCGACTACTACTACACACCGGCAAAGAATAACAGCACCAAGATTCACAACGAGAGCATTCGCACGGGCAATCCGGAAGTCGGCACGTGGGCGTCACAGTACCTCAAGTCGGTAACGTTCACTGGAACGGGAACCAATGATGCCCGGCTCTACGGGATCACGCCCAGCGGAGCGTGGGACACCTGGTATGTTGACGAGTTCAACGCTTCGGGCTCGGCATTGAAGGAAGTGAATGTGGCTGCCCTTGCCGGACTGTCTAACCTGGGACCGAACCTGGACATCACTAATATTCGGTACAACCCCAAAGGCAATGGCGGCGCGGGTTCGCTGGTCATCCCTGTAAAAGGAGACAAGACTGCCAGCATGGCGTTCAGCGTTTATGAACTCGACGTGGGCCTGACGACGGTTCTCAGAACCTACGTGGGACCGGTCACCGCTGCCAACACCAGGCTGGGCTGTGACGTGGATCCCCTGACTGGAACGATTTACGTGGCGGGCGGCGATGAGATGGGGAAATTCGATCCGATTACCGGTGCGTACTCGACCATGGCAGCCGCTATTGGAAACACCCCGAACAACGTGATCGTCAGGTCGGCCGTCGGCGGTCTCGCGCAGACGACGCTTCTGGTGACCGGACAGTCGGGTGCGGCCAGGGAATACGCTCTAGGCGGGGCCTGGATAAGGGATTACACGACCATCAGTGCCGGGACGAACATGCGCTATGGCCAGCAGGACAAGATAACCGGCACCATCTACATCGGCACCTTTGGCAGCAACCATATCTTCCTGAACACGGATGGCACGGTGGACATTGGGAGCTACGGTTTTGCGGGCAGCTACTTCGATGCCGCCAGCCCAGCCCCCGAGCCGGCGACGCTGGGACTGATGGTCCTTGGTCTGTTGGCCGTACGGCGGTCGAGACGGACTCGTTGAGAATGGGTGGCGGATGCCCGGACGCAAGCAAGGTGTGCGTTGGACCGGGGTGAGCACTGAGCGCAGGGAGGCGTGAGCGAAAACGACCGCATTCGTCTGACGATCGGGAGAGAGTGATGCGCGGCCGGCGGAGGGATATTCCTGGATCGTCCTGTCCCCCAGGGACTTGCCCTGGTCCGGCTACGTCTGTCAGGCCAACTACTGCGTTGAGCGCCAGTAGGGCGGGGTATGACCGGCCGGGACAAGCAGAGTTGAGGGCGTGAGATCATCGGGGTGGTGTGCTGGGCACAAGGCAGGCTGGCAGGAGAGTAGCGATGAGATCTTTCTTGTGTGGTCACTGGGTTGTGGGTGCCTGCGTGCTGGGGCTGGGTCTGATCGCGCCCAGCCCGGCCCGGGGCTCGGACAATAATGGCTTTGAGACAGACTACTTCTACACGTGTGCGAAGAACGAGAAGACCAAGATACACAATGAGGCAGTTCGTTCCGGCGATCCTGAAGTCGGCGAACTGGGAACACTCTACCTGAGGTCGCTGACGTTCTCGGGGATAGGTGATGCGCCCGCCCGCCTTTTCGGGATTACGCCAGACGGCGGTTGGACAGACTGGTATGTTGTGGAGGTCAATTCGTCAGGAGAGGTCTTGAAGGAAGTCAGTCTTGGCACCCTCGCGGGCCAGAGCCTGGGTGATCTGGGACTCACCAACATTCGGTATAACCCCCTGGGCAATAGCGGTGCCGGCTCGCTGGTGATTCCCGTGGCCAATACCAGCACGACCGCACCATTGAAGGTCTACGAGGTCGATCTGGAACTGTCTCAGATACTGAATGTTTATACGGGCCCGAGTGTGGGCGATGTCCTGCTGGGCTGTGACGTGGATCGCGCGACCGGGGACATCTATGTGGCCACCAGCACGGAGGTGGTGCTCTTTGATATGGGGGTTACCGGCTCGTACACCACAGTGGTCCCGGCGGCCAGTCTCGGAGCCACGCCCTACGGCGTCATCGTCAGAGACGCCCTTGGCGGCCTGACCCAACAAACCCTTCTGGTAACTCAACAGGATGGTGTAGCCAAGGAATTCACGCTGGGCGGGACCTTTGTTAAAGACCACACCGGAATCGATGGCACCGACGTGGACATGCGCTACGGTCAGCAGGACAAGATCAACGGCGACATCTACATCGCCTCCTTCGGCGACAACCACTTCATCCTGAACACGAATGACACGGTCGACAACTGGGACTACGGCTGGTGGGGCAACTACTTTGATGCGGCCAGCCCGCATTCCGCCTATTCCGGGCCCATAGCTCCCCGCATCAACGAGGTTATACCTGATCCGGATATGGCCGTCCCGGGGGTGGAATACGTGGAGCAATTGACCCTCGCGGCCGGCACCCCGCCAATTCTGTGGCGTCTGGTGAAGGGGCCGACGGGGGCCGATGTCGATAGCACGGGACGGGTCTACGGCTGGACCCCCGCGGTGAACGGCCCCCCGGTCACCTTCGAGGTCGAGGCGAAGAATGACGCGGGTCTGGACACCGAGATCTGGCAGGTGATGGTGACCAACAACGGCTTCTGCAAGGATTGGGTCTACATGGTCCGGTCCTATGAGTCGGACGGGAACATCCGGGTGTTCTGGGAGGACACCGGCGAGATCGCAGTGGGCGACTGGACGCCGCCCAAAGGTGAACCGGGAGCCACCCCGTGGTCCTCTCTGACGTTCTCGGGCACAGGCGACAACGACGCCCGCCTGTTCGTTATCAAGGCCGATCCGGACTACTGGTCAACGCCGCCGTCTACAGACATCATGATGGGCGAAATGAACGCCAGTGCCGGCGTAGTCAAGACCGCCAAGCTGGGGGCCCTGGCCGGCCTGGGGGCAAACAATCTGGGAGCCAATGTCCTGCCGCACCACATCCGTTACAGCGCCTTTCATAACAGTCTCTTCATCTCGGTGAACCCGGACAAGACGACCAGCACACCGCTGAAGGTCTACGAGGTCAACCTGTCATTGAGCGCCGTGCTGAACGTCTACACCGGCCCGGCGGTCCTCGACGATGCGATCGACGTGGCGATCGATCCGCGAAACGGCCTGCTGTACGTGGTCGGCGCAAACCTGAACGGGACAGGCGGGCAGGGCGATCTCATTGCCTTCGACACCAGCGGGGGATCGACCGACATCTACACCACACTGATCGACGGGGCTGAACTGGCGGACCCGCGCTGGAACAGTCCTCTTGGCCTGGCCTACCGCGGCAAAAACAACTCCGCTTACCGGCCGACGATTCTGGTGGTGATGGGGGCCGCCGACCCCATCATGGAGTACTTCCTTGACCAGGTGGATGCCAACGGCAACCTGCTCGAGCGGGGCGAGGCGATGCTTATCGAGAGCGGACAGAGCGGCCAGTTGGACGCAGTCAGCGGTGTCGTCTGGCTGGCGGGCCAGGCTGATCCCACCGACATGGTGGGCTTACTCCCCGACAACACCGAGTGGCGGCCAGGCTTTTCCAGTGAGCGGGTCTGGCTGGACGCAGCCAGCCCCGGAGGCTCGCCCGCGACACCGCCACCGTGCAATCTGGACGTCTTCGCCGATACCGATGACGACGGCGACGTGGACCAGGCGGACTTCGCCGTCTTCCAGAGATGTCGCAGCGGTTTGGACGGGGGCATACCGGACGAGCCGTCGTACTGCAAGTGCTTTGACCGGCGCGGGGATAGCGAGCTTGCCCCCAATGACGGCGACATCGACCAATGGGATTACGCTGAGTTCGAGGCCTGCGCGACCGGACCACACATTCCGTTTAATGTACAGAGTCCTCCGCCCGGTTGTCATCCGTGATCGCGCGACAGGCCCTGAGGAAGACCCATCCAATGCGCGACAAGACCAGGCATCCCAACTGCGCGGCCTTGGGTTTTACCCTGATCGAGGTCCTCGTCGTGGTCGCCATCATCGCCCTGCTGTGCGCGATTCTCCTGCCGCAGTTGTCGAAGGCGAGGAAGCAGGCTCGGAACGTGGTCTGTCAGGCCAACCTCAGCCAGTGGGCAGCGATCTGGGCGATGTACTGCCAGACGAACAGGGACAGCTTCAGCGAAGGCCTCGTCGGCGGAGGTGACTGGCACCGGGGCGAATGGATCATCTGTCTCCGATCGCAGTATTACACGAAAATGAATATCCTGCGTTGTCCCCTGGCGACGACCCGTCTCTCTGGCGATCTGGAATATGGCGGACCGTTCAACACCTATTACATGCCGATGGGTGGAAGCGGCAGCCGTGGAGGAGGCGAGGAGCCCAGCTACGGCGTCAACAACTGGATCTACAATCCGCTGCCGAGCGTCACCAAGATCCAGGGTCGACCGACCGCGAACAACTGGCGGACCTCAACTGCGGCCAGAAACCCCAACCGGGTTCCGGTGTTTGCAGACTGCATGTGGCGGGGCGGAGGGCCTTACGAGGATGGACCAAGAGGAGACCCGCCCCCCTTTGACGGCGCGTGGAGCGGGGCTGATGCCGAGATGGAGCACTTCTGCATCAATCGGCATGATGGGTACATCAACTCCCTGTTCATGGATTGGTCCGTGCGGAGAGTCGGTCTCAAGGAGCTGTGGAAGCTCAAGTGGCATCGCAACTTCGACACCGCGGGTCGTTGGACCCGGGCCGGTGGCTGCATTCCGAGCAGATGGCCCGATTGGATGCAACGGTTCACGAATTACTGAGCGATCTCGTCACCGATCGATCAGTTGATGGCTGCGGTGGACCTCAAATATAATCGAGCATCTTGAGGTTATCTTTTCTGTGCGGGGCTCGTGTTATCCCGGGGCATTGAGGAATCACCGCATGAGCCTTCAAGTGCGAGACTGCGCGTTCACTCTGATCGAGATTGCGAGGGGGAGCCTGAGATGAGCAGCTCGAGGAGTACGCGTCGGGACCTGCTGAAGGCACTGGGGGCGTCGGCAGCAGTCAGCATCACGACCTCTTCGGGCTCGGAGACGAGAACTGCCGGCGACACATCGCGAGCGGGGGCGTTGCTGAGCGTTGACCCCACGCCGAAGTATGCGTTGTCTCCATACCTGTACATGCAGTTCATGGAGCCGCTGGGCGTAACCGACGGCTCGGTGGCGGCTGCCTGGGACGCCGGCCGGGACTGCTGGCGAGAGGACGTCGTCGAGGCAACACGACGCCTCGGGCCGACGCTGATCCGGTGGGGAGGCATACTCAGCGCGTATTACCGGTGGGAAGAGGGCATTGGTCCGCGCGACCAGCGCAAACCCATGGTGAACCTGCGCTGGGGCGGCGTCGAGACAAACCAGGTCGGCACCCATGAGTTCGTCGACTTCTGCCGGCAAGTCGGAGCCGAGCCCTTTTACTGTGTGAACTTCGAGTCGGAAGGACGCGAAGCCTGGAAAAGGACTCCGAACGGCGACGTGCGCACAGCCGGACCGGAGGAAGCGGCCGAGTGGGTTGACTACTGTAACAACCCGGCCAGCGAAGAGCGAAAGAAGAACGCTGCCGCCAGGCCGTTCAATCTCCGCCTCTGGCAGATCGGAAACGAGACTTCATACGTCAAGGATGGATTCGACGTCGAGACCGCCGCCCGGCGAACGGTGGCGTTTGCCAAGGCCATGCGGGCGGCGGACCCGACAATCGAGCTGATCGGCTGGGGCGACAGCGGCTGGGCCCGACAGATGATCGAAATCGCCGGTGAGCACCTGCAATACATCGCGTTCCACCACCACTTTGGCTCCGGGTTGCCGAACAGCCCGTTGCGCGGGACACAGTACCGGCAGGACCCCGAACTGACCTGGCACCACTTGATGAACGCCTTCAAATCTATGGAGATGCAACTCTCGCAGATGCGCGAGCAGATCAAGGGTTCTCCTGTGCGTTTGGCGATGACGGAGGGGCACTTCGCGCTGCCCGGCCGCAACCGCTGCGAGGTGCTCTCCACGTGGGCCGCGGGAGTGGCGAATGCCCGGGTGCTGAATGCTCAGGCCCGCCATGGCGATATCCTCAAAATCGCGACGCTGGCGGATTTCTGCGGAACGCGCTGGCAAACCAACGCGATCATGATCCCCGTTCCGACCGGCCGGCCGTTTATGATGCCGGTCGCCCGCGTCATGAGCCTGTTCCGCCACCACAGCGGCGAGGAGACAGTTGACGTCAAACAGGTGCCTGACTCGCTGGATGTGACGGCGAGCCGCACGGGAAAGCGCGTCTTTCTGCACGTCGTCAACACCCTGCGCACGCGATCGGTCGACGCCGAGCTCCGTGTGCAGGGCGCGGTCATCGCCTCCGGCCGAGTGTTCACCCTCGCGGCCGATCCGGAATTCGAGGTGTTCGAGCATCGCCCCGATATGCTGGAGCCGGTCGAGGAGCGCCTGCCGGAGAGTGGACACTGGACGTTCCCGGCGGCGTCGGTCTCGGCGGTCGAGTTGGATCTGAAGGGGGACGGACGGGAGACCAGATAATGGAAACCTGGTGCGGGTCACGGCGTGAGTTCGGGCAGGCTGTCGCAGCCGCCGGGTTGGCCATGGCGGCTCCGGCAGGCGGCGGGCCCTCCGAAGAGAAGGAACAACCGCTTGACCAGGGCTTCTTCGTCCGTCCTGACGAGCTCACGCTCCGGGCTCTGCAGCCACGGGGACGTCGCGAGCTTTCGTTTGCTTCGTTCAATGGTGAGCCGGAGGCGTGGCGCAAGGCCTGTCGGCAGAAGCTGGCCGAGATACTCGGCTACGCGCCGCCCGACAGGACTGATGCGGAATTGCGCCGGAAGATCAAACGCAGCGGGGTGACGATCGAGGCGTGGGTCATGAAGGTCGACCAGAACCTGGACCTGCCGGCCTACCTGCTGGCGCCCGCGTCCGGCAAGCCGACCCGGTCGGCGGTCATGGCTGTCCACGGCCATGGCGAGGCGGCCCCCTGCCTGGGCTCTCGTGACGACTATCACCACGCGTTTGCCTTGCGGCTTGCCCAGGCCGGGCACCTGGTGCTGTGTCCCGAGCTGCGCGGGTTTGGCGCCCTGGCGGACGTGACGTACTCGGACGAAAAAAACTGGCTGGATTACTGGGGCTCGCGGCGCGGTCGACAGTTCACGCTTGTCACCGACGCGTTCTTGTACGGGCGGACGCTGATCGGGCAGACCGTGGAAGACCTGGTCCGCTGGGAGAACTGGCTCGCCGAGACCAGGGGTGTCGACACCCTGGACGTCGCCGGGATTTCCTACGGCGGCGACCTCGCGATTACTTATCCGGCATTCAGCCGCCGTGCGCGCAGGATTTACACCAGCGGATCCATGGGATCGTTCTCAGCGGTCTTCGCTCGCTGCTACAATGCCCCGGCACACTGTGTTCCCGGCATTCTGCGGTGGATGGACCGCAGCGACATCGCGGGGCTCAGTGCGCCGCGGCCGATCCGGCTCCATTACGGAGAGCTTGACACGCCCGGATTGAAGAATGCCTCCGCCTCGTACAACGAGACGGTTGAGCCGGCACTGGCCGAGCTGCGTGCGATCTATCGGGCGTTTGGTGCCGAGGCCAAGGTCAGCATTCACGTCTCGCCCGGACGTCACCACGAGATGGACAATGACGACCTGCTGTCGTTTCTGGCCGGCAACGACGAATGACAACTTGTTGTTCCCTGCTGTCAGACGGGAGCGCTGACGGTCGGCTTCGTTGCCGCGCAAACGGACGCTCCGCGCGGCGATCTGATTTACCTTGCGCGAATCGGTTGGCCGAGGGGCACCGGCTACTTGCGCTCGACATACGTGTAGTAAGCGCCGCACAATTCCTTGCCGTCGGCGTCGTAGAACCAGGTCTCGGCTTTGGCTGGTCCCTTGCGCAGCGGGACGACGAAGCTGACGAAGGTGTCGTCCTTCTTGACCTCTCGCGTCTGCTCGAAGGTGCCCACGCGCAACTTCGCCTTCGCGATTGGTAAGGCAACGCCTTCAGGCAGCGTGCCGTCCACATGCTTGAACGGAGGCAGGCCGGCATTGAGCGGCACATTCGCCTCACGAGGCCATCGACGGAGCTCGAACACGTATTCACCGTCACGAGCTGCGTCAAGGCCCCACGGGCCGCCCTTGCGATCGCCGCGGCGCACCTGCCGCTGCTGATCAAGGAAGACATCCTGCCAGTCGGCAGCGGACAGGAGGGTCACCGGCTCGGCATCCGAGCCAATGGTGAGGTTACTGAATGTGTTGACGGTTGGCTCGATGTCCGCCCACCATTTTTCGTAGTGCTCGCGCATCTTGGCGACGATCTCCGGGTGTGCTTCCGCGACATTGTGCTCCTGCGCGAGATCGGTGGAGACGTCGTAAAGCTCTTTCCCGTTGAGCAGTCGCCACTGCTTCCAGAGAACCGCGGCCTCACCCTTGATCGGGACCTGGTGGTCCATCCGACTGAACTGTATCACGAGCATCCGGTCGGGGAGGTGCGATTGTTCGCCGCGGAGCAGGCCCGCCAGACTCACGCCGTCCCACTTCGGTTGCGGCGGGGACTTGAGGGAGCACAGATCCACAAAGGTAGGCAGCAGGTCCTGGACGTGCGCGAGTTCATTCACGTCGCGCGGCTGGCCGAGGCGGCCGGCGGGCCAGCGGATGAAGCAGGGTACGCGGTGTCCGCCCTCCCAGAGGGTGATCTTCTTGCCCTGCATGCCGGCGTTAAAGGTCTTGACACCGACCGTACCCCCGTTGTCGGTCATGAAGACCAGGATGGTATTGTCACGCAGGCCGGAGCCCTGAAGCATCTTCTCCAAACGGCCGAGGTTCTCGTCGATATTGGCGATCATGCCGTAGAAGCTGGCAAGGTCTTTATCGAGCGACCGGTACGGCTCACGGTACTTGTCGGGCACATACAGCGGGTAGTGTGCGGAATTCAGGGCGACATACGCGAAGAAAGGCTCGCTGGCCTTTCCCCGCTCCTTCATCCAGCTCATCGCCTCGTCAAAAAAAATGTCCGTGCAGTACCCTTCGAACTGCCGGACCTCACCGGTTTCAATCCGGAAGTGCGGATTGAAGTAGTCGTTGTTCCAGTAATCCGGGGCCGATGGTATGTGCGACGATGGATACCAGATGGCCTTCTCGAACCCGCGGTCCTGCGGCCGATACGGATAGACGTCGCCCAGGTGCCACTTGCCGAAGATTCCGGTGCGATAGCCCGAGCGGGCAAAGACATCCGCCATGGTCGGGATGCCGCGGCGCAGCATGGTACGGCCGCTGCTGACGTTCATTGCCCCGTTGTCCAGTGCGTCGCGGCCGGACATGAGTTGCGACCGCGTCGGCGTGCACATCGGCGCTGCGTGAAAGTCGGACAATCGAACGCTCTGATGGTAGAGCCGGTCCATCTCCGGCGTCTTGAGGATGGGATTCCCGTGACACGAAAGATCGCCGTAGCCCTGGTCGTCCGTGAGCACGATCACCACGTTGGGCCTCGCGGCCGCAGCCACCGCCGGCCCCACGGCCCCCGTCAAAACGATGCTGAAGAATACTCCTGCGAGAAGGGCACGGGATGGCGTCATACTGGGTCTCCTGGGGCGCGCTGAATTATGAGAACGCGCCCGACAGGATTCGAACCTGTGACCCCCGGTTTAGGAAACCGGTGC
>CAZPIO010000049.1:0-47616 GCA_964586235.1 uncultured Planctomycetales bacterium | reverse complement strand
GACGGACCGGCGGCCTCTCTACGGCGGATATCACGGCGGGTGTTCGGGAAAGGGCCGGCGGCAACAGAACAAGCGTTGGCAGCCGGCGGCGATCAGGGGTCGGCCGGAAGAAACGAAAGAATGACGAAGGACGAAGTTCGAATGACGAAAGAAGCCCGAAATCCGAATGACGAATGAAGAAATCCGAATGGAACCGCTGAGGGCGCGGAGGTGCGAGTGCCGGGGTGGAAGAAGCGGAAGAATGGGTCCGCAGATTGCGCAGATTTCGCAGATTCGCGGAAGAAGGAGGAAGGCAGGAGTCAGAAAACAGCAGCAGAGCGGGAGAGCGTACCCGCAGATGAGACCGACCAGGCGAACTGACGCGGATTTCGGGCGAGGGGGTCGAGATGGGGATGCGAACGGCAACGCAGGCACAACGACACCAAGAGACAAGAGCGGCGCGGGAGGAGGCGAATGATAAACAATTCACCCTGAGATGTTTTACGAGCCGCAGTGCGCTATTCCAGTGCGACGGTGAGACGGTAGCGCCACACAAAATCGAATACGTTGTCCGCCTGGCCGAGTTCGTCGACCGTCAGCAGGTACCGACCCTGCAGTTGGGCCGGCACCCGAAGAATGTATCCGTCGGCGGGAGTCGACTGCAGGCTGGCGCCTTCCACGACCGTCGGAACCGTGAACTCCCGGCCGCAGAAACGGTTGTTGTCCCGGTAGAGCACCTGCGAATCGGGGGCGGTCACCGTGAAAGCGGCGCAGTCATCGCCGCCCAGGTGCTCGAACGTGAACGCAATGGTCTGATCCGGACCGGCTTCGACGGCGAAGACGTCGAGGTTGTCCTGCACCGCCCGGGCCTCGACGGGCAGCCCGAGGCTCAGCAGAGTCGCTGTCTCGGGTGTGTCGTTCGGCTCGAACGTGTCCTCCGCCACCGGCGGACAGCCGCTGCAGGCCGCGAGCAGACCGACTAGTGCGTGCCGGCTCACGGCGTTGAGTGGGAACGTCATGGCGATTCTCCCGCGCTAACGAACTCGGCGAAACAGGTCGCATAGATGATCTGATCGAGAGCTGTGCTCGCTGATCAGCATGTTACCCGGCCATGGAACAACGGCCAAGGTCCGCTCCAGGGTGGAATGCGACCCCCATGAGCTGCCCCTTTGGCGTGGGCAGGGCGTCGTCGGGCAGAGCCCGACCTACCTTTGTTTGGAGGTGTCCGCAGAGGCGGCCGCAGGGCCTTTGTAGGCGGCGAGTTTCCTGCAGAGTTCCTCTTCGAGCTTCCTGGCCGCGGTGGAGCCGTTCTTGGTCTTGTTGGTGTCGTTGCACAGGACGCTGAAGGCGAAGTATCGGTCGCGGTCGGCGGCGATGACGTAACCGCTGAGGGCGCTGACCCCGGCGATGTAGCCTGTCTTGGCGTAGACCAGGCCCTTGAGATCGCGCATCCGGCGATCCAATGTGCCTTCGGGATCGCCCGGGCTCGCGAAGCTGGTCCACCACTGCTTGCGGATCGACGTCTGCCGGTCCATGTAGACCATGCTCTCGCACAGCGAGGCCGGGGAGATGCGATTCGAGTGGCTCAGGCCGGAGCCGTCGTCGATCACGAAGCCATCGGCCTTGACGCCGATCTTGTTCAAGAACCGGCGGGCGGCCGCGGCGCCGCTCGATCGTGTGCCGACCGAGGTTTTGCCGTCGGCGTACGCACCCATGCTCTTGAGCATAGCCTCGGCGAACAGGTTCATGCTGCTCTTGTTCAGCCGCCAGAGCCAGTCGAGCGGGCTGCTTTCGTACGCGGCCAGAATGCGGAATTCCGACGGCAGCGAGCCGTCCGCCTGCCGGATGCGCTTGCGGTGCACCTGACCATCGATCCTGATGCCCTTGGAAACCAGGACCGATCGTACCGTCCGGGCGAAGAACGATCCCGGGTCGTCGACGGGAATGGAGGGTGTGTCGCCGTCGCCCGTCGGGCGGGAGACGTTTCTGGACACGGAGATGGTCAGCGGGTCGATCGAGGAGCGGGAGATCACCGGCTGGCCTCGGCCGCCGCTGACCGATTTGTTATCGACCTTCACCCAGTCGGGGACGACCTTCACGATCGCCGGCTTGCCCTTCTGACCGGGTGTCAAGATGACGCCGACGCAGTTATCGTTGAAGTTCAAGCCGCCGACCGGGGCCGTGTACCGGTGCCCGAGGCCGTGCTGCCCGCGCCACGACGAGGGAGTGAACTCGGAATCAAAGATGGAGTCGTCAAACAGCAGATCGCCGGGCACCGAGGTGACGCCTTCGGCCTTGAGGCGATCGGCCCACCGCTCGAAGATGCTGATCACCGACTGACGCGCCGCCTTGGCGAGCTTCGGATCACCGATCGACGGATCACCCGCCCCGATGATCACCAGGTCGCGGCCCATCATGCCCAGCAGCGTTCGGTACTTGAAGTCCGGCGGGAGCAAGGTGAGAGCGGCGGCCGTGGTCAGGACCTTCTGGTTGCTGGCGGGCTTGAAAAGCTGGTCGGCGTTGCGCTCGTAGACGACGCCATGGGGCTGGACGCCCAGCGCGACCACCCGGATGCCGACCCGGACCTTGGCCTGCTCGGCTGCGGCGGCCAGGGCCTTGATCTGCCCGCCGAGGGCATCGTATTGCCCGGCCGGGACATCGCGCGTCAGGCCGAGGACAAGCGCAAGACCGATAAACAGCAACCTGACGCCAATGAGACTCAAGCGCATACTACCCTCCTTGGTCCTATCAATCCGGATACATCGGATTCCCGGACGCATTTGCTCAAGCGTTGTCGCGGGCAGTGCCTCGCCGAGCGACATGGCGGCGCCCCGGCGAGCCGGAGCTTGGCCATGCCACCCCTCATCAGATGCTACCCTTCGCTAAAGGCACTGGCAGACAAGCTGCCATTGGCACCCGGCGAAACCCACCGTGGCGGGCTGCTCCTACCAAGACCGGCGGGATAAACCCGCCGGCTCGTCAAGAAGGTCGCGGTCGGAGACCGCTCCTACCAGGACCGGCGGGATAGAGCCGCCGGCTCGTCAACGAGGTCGCGGTCGGAGACCGCTCCTACGTTGGGCACCCCGTGTTCCCGGCCGGCGGCCTCTTCGATTGACCGCTGCACCTCACAGAGCTAGACTTGTATCAGGAGACGGCCAAGCACGCAATTCGAGCGAGGACGGGGCGATGTCACATTTTCGGCCGCACGGGGCGAGGATTCTCTGCGTCGCCGCCAGTGAGAAGGATTTCCCAGCACCGGTGCGCGAGTGGCTGGGCAAGGTGGGACCGCGCGCACATTACTCGCAGGATCTGTACGACGCCCTGGCGGTGCTGGCCACGGGCACACGCCCGGTGGTGATGGTCGTCAGCGTGGAAGCGGTCGACTGGAACGAGATGGAATTCTTCGGCCACGTCGCCACGATCAGTCGCGGCACCCGAGTGTACGTCATCGCGCAGGAGGCCAACGACGGCCGGGTCCTCGCGGCCATCGAGCGAGGTGCGAAGCTGTTTGACTCCGCTTTGGCCCAGGCCGACCTGGAAGCGGTCTTTTCAGAGCCGCTGACCGGCGGCGCGGCGGGCGGGCTGCTGGCTGGTTCGCTTCGGCCGTCACAGATCTCGCGTACGCCGATCAATGTATCGCAGCCGCCCGCGGAACCTGGTCGTCCCGCTGAGGTTGCCGAGAGCACTACACCGGCGTCGCCTCCACCGATCAGGCTTATCACCTCGGCGGAGGCGGAGCAGGGCGAGGATGTGGCGGTTTCCGTGCCCTGGACGCCGCATCCCAGCCGTCCTCAACGCACGCCGCCCAAACCGGCGACGGCCGAGCGGATCGAGCTTGGAGAGCCCGCCGAGACGGCCGAGCCCGAGAAACCGCTGCCACGGGTTGACCTGACACCCGAGGAGATCGCCGCCCTGCTGGGCAGGCCGGCCTCTGATCAGCCCCGCGCCAAGGAGCAGCGATCATGAGGCTGGACCAACTGATCCCCACCCGCGAGCAACTGCTCATCGTCAACGATCCCGGCGACCTGGCCCGGTTTGTTCGCGGCCGATACCCCGAACTGGAAGTCACGCAGGCCTCGACCTACATGGAGGGGCTGGCGGCGCTGGCCAGGCACTCTCCTCGCGGACTGCTGGTGGGCGTCGATCCGACGGCACGCAAGTTGAGCAGCGCCATCGCCGGTCTGCGCAAGGCCGCGGGGCCCACGTCGCGAATCGTGCTCTGCTGCCTGCCGAGCAGTGAGCCGGTTGCACGGCGGGTCGTCGCCGCGGGTGCGGATGACTACGTGATCTACCCGCCGAGCGGAAGCGAACTGGACGCCGCCCTGGCCATCGGCGCGCCCGGCCCAGAGTCTCGCCTGACAACGCCGGAGGCTCCGGTCCCCACGTGGGAGGAATTGCACTCGCTGACCGACATCCTCGCGGGGCTTTCGGACGGCCGGACGGCCATGCTTGAGCGGCTCTGCCGCCTGCTGGCGGATGCCATGCGGACACCCTTCGTCCGCATCACCATCGACCGGGAGAGCCAGTATGTGGGTGATCCCAATACCGAGCCGGCGCTGGTCGAGACGATCCAGTCGGGCGACCAGATCCAGGGTAAGATCGAGATCGGCCCGCGACACCGGGCACCGTATTCAGCCAGCGAGGTTGAGAGACTCCGCCATCACAGCCGGCTGATCGCCCACCTGCTCAAGGCCGCCCAGCAACAGCAGCAGTGGCACCAGTTGGCGATGATCGACGAGGTGACGCAGCTTCCGAACCGCCGTTACTTCAAGCAGGCGCTCGAGCCGCTCATTCGCCGGGCGGCCACGGAGCGTTTTTCGGTCACCGTGGTCATGTTCGACCTCGACGGTTTCAAGCACTTCAACGACGTCTACGGCCACAACTCCGGCGACCAGGTGCTTCGCGAGCTTGCTCAGCTCATCCGCCGTCACTGCCGGCGCCATGATATCGTGGCCCGCTACGCCGGGGATGAATTCGTGGTCGCCTTCTGGGACGCCGACGAACCGCGTATGGCCGGCTCGAAACACCCGACCGACGCCCTGGCCGTGCTGAGGCGGTTCCAGAAGACGCTCGAATCGCAGGAGTTCGCCAATCTCGGGCCGGACAGCAAGGGCCGGATCACCATCAGCGGCGGGCTGGCCACTTTCCCGTGGAATGCCCAGGACGCCGCCGGCCTCATCGAGCAGGCCGACCAGACCATGCTTCGGGCCAAACGCGACGGGAAGAACCGTATTTATCTCGTCGGGGCTGAGGGGCAGGATGACGCGGAGCAGAGGCCGCTGGACCCGGAGTGATGAGCGGACGGGGGTTCCCGGCTTCGCTCTGCGAGCTACGCCGTGGCGAGCAGGGTTCGGGGTTCCCGCCTTCGCTCCGCTTCGGCGTGGCAAGCAGGGTTCAGGGTTCAGGGTTCAGACCTGCTCGCCGTGGCGAGGTTCAGGTTTTGCGGGCGGCGCGATCTTGTGGGAAAAGGAGGGGTTTCATCGCAATCAATCATCGCGACCCCACCCATCCGCTTGCGCGGATGGATGGGCCACCCGGGGACCTACCCCCTCCGGCTCCCCCTTATGAAGGGGGAGAGAACCCGTCGGGCAGCCTTCGGCCGGCTCAGGCCAGGAAGCCTGACCTACCTTCTTCACCATTTAGCATATTCCTGTCAGCTTGCGGCCTTCGCCGATTTCGGGCGGCGGTTGATTAGCCGAGAGACGACCAGGAGCGCGAAGAAGAGCAACAGCAACTGGGCCGTCCGCTTGGCAATGTGATCGATGATGCCGCGGACGCTCAGGCTGGCGGCATCGGTGGCCGTGCGCAGCTGAGCGTCGACGTTGCCGACTTCCCTGGACAACAAGTTGCCGTCGAGAAAGGCTTTCAGTTCAGCCAGCAGGCTCTGCAGCTTGTCCGTTGTCTGACCCAGGGCGTCGGCGCTGCGAGTGACCGCCTGAAAGCTGAAGGAAGTGTCCTCCGAAGAAATCGCAGGCTCTGCTTCGGCGGGCGTCTCGCCGATGATCTGGCCGGTTTCATCCTTCATCGAGGCGGGCACGAACTTGAGGATCTCCCTGGCGGTGGCGCCGACCGACTGGGAGGCTTTCTCCAGGGCCTGGGACGCCTCCTGCACGCCGGCGAGGGTGGTCCTGGCCTCGATGGTGGTCTGGCGAATGTCAGCGCTTGCCGAGGAGATCGCCCCGGCCGTCCGCTGGGTCTCGCCGAGCGTCGATCGCAGTTCGGGCTGAGACTTGTCGACTCGGTCGAGCAGGGTCTCGGCCTCGGTCCGCAGGCTCTTCGGCATCGCCTCCGCCACGTCGACCAGCCGCGTCGAATTATCCGAGAACTGCCGGACGCTGGCCATCGTGTCGCTGAATTCGGGGGTCCGGCTGAGATTGGCGCCCAGCAGTTGAATCTGCAAACGAGCGTTGGCGGGAAAATCATCCACCACATCGGTGAAGCGGTCCACGGACCGGGCCACGGCGTGGACGGATTCGGGCGTTCGGCCGACTCCGCCGAGGGCCACGATCGGCGCCAGCGGGATTTCGATCAGTTGCTGAAGAGCGTTTCGGCCTTGAGGCTTGTCGCTGAAGTACTCGACCGGCTGGCCGGCGAAGCCCTCCTGCATGGGGTGCTCGCGGGCGTAGGTGATCACGTCCTGGTGGACGCGATCGAACGACTTGTCGGCGAGGCTTTTCCGGGCCAGCTCGTCGATGGCGGCTTGAATCTCCCGGGCCGCGCGCAGGGCCACCGGTTGCTGATCGCCGAACACCTGCGCCCCATTGCCGGTGGAAAGGTAATCCGCGAGCCGGTAGGTCAGAGTCCAGAGATCGAGCAGGACTTCGCCCGGATCGGCCTGATCCGCCGCCGCCCGGCACTGGGCGCCCAACCGGACGCGGAACACCGCCGCGGCCTGCCTGACATCCCGCGAAGCCGCCTTCTGCTCTATCTCAGTGGCGGTCCGATCCACCGTCGATCGGAAGTAGTCGATGAATCCGCGGATCCGCTCCTCCATTTCGGTCTTGCCGTCGGTTTGAGCCAACTCGTACGGAGCGATCTGCGGTCTGTTGGCCGAAGGTTGTGCGACGCACCCGCAGATCAACGTCACGACAGACAGGCCCGCCCGCGTTGTCCTTCGCAGGCTGCCGCTTCGTCGATGTAATTCTGAACGGTTGTTCGGAATGAACGATAATCTCATGCCTGTGTTCTCCATCTCTGGAAGGATTGACGCATCGGTACGGAGATGCATCCTAAGCAGGATTGCGCGGACGTGGAAGACCGTTGTCGGGCAAGGCCCGACCTGCCGCCCGAGACAGGGTTCCGGGTTCAGATTCCGGGGCATCGCGATCAAGTCCGCAAGAGAGAGTTGTCATCGCTCTCGATCATCGAGAACCCACCCATCCGCTGCGGCGGATGGATGGGCCACCCTGCCGCTGGACCCGGAGTGATGAGTGGGCGAGGGTTCCCGGCTTCGCTCTGCGAGCTACGCCGTGGCGAGCAGGGTTCAGGGTTTGCGGGCTGCGCGATCTTGCGGGAAAAGGAGGGGTTTCATCGCAACCAATCATTGCGACCCCACCCATCCGCTTGCGCGGATGGATGGGCCACCCTGGCTGCCCGGTAAAGACCGGCAGGATGAACCTGCCGGCTCGTCAAGGCCTTCACTCTGCCAGCCGAAGGGCCGCGAACTCCGTGGGCCGCTTGGCGCGGATGATCCCGCTGCCATACTCGGCGCTGCGACGCTCGCCTTTATCCATGTCGTTGACCACCAGACAAATCCCGAAGCTTTTGCGCGACTTGGGCTCGAATCCTGGCAGAAGCTGCCACTGCACCGCTGCCTCGTAGATCGTTCGGTCCCCGTGGCGGGCCGCCGTTGCCCGGATCAACTCTTGGGCCCTGGCTCCCTCGGGCAGTTTCGGTGCCTGCCAGATGTGGGTCTGAACACTCTTGTCCCGCAGCGAGACGCCGAACTCCGACTCATTTCGCTTGTAGCCGCCCCAGATGTAGTCCCATGAGGCGGCCTTCAGCTCGAAGTTGTCCCGCTGGGGATTGAAACCGATCTGCAGGCTGTCTTCCTTCCACATATCCGCAGCCGGCTGGTTCTGAACGTGCAGTTGATCCCGGACCACGACGCGCAGATACAGCCGCTGCTCGTCCCAGGCGGCCTGCCAGGTTGCGGACAGGTCATCCGGCGTGGGTGGGTCCGCATAGTAGAACCAGATCGGCTCGTCGTATTTGCCGACCTTCGGGGCCGCCGGGCGGTCGTGGAATACCCAGGGCAGCTCGTCCACGTGGGGGAAGCCCGACCAGTCGGCGGCCGGCGGGTGCCAACTGCGCTCCGTCTCCGCACCGCCGGTGGGACTGTGAGATCCCCCACCCCTCGCTTCTCCCTTCGGCGTGCTCAGGGAGAAGCGAGGGATGGGGCACTCATGCGGCACGTCGGCGGCCAGCAAGCCGTCGGCCCGCGGCTTGCGATATGCGGCGTTGGCCCCGCGGATCACGCGAGACTCGATCTGCTCGCGATTGAGGATGCCGACGCCCGCAAGCATCCGTTCGAGGTAGCGCAGGCGGTCAGGTTCGACCTTGGACTCGTTGGCGCAGGCCCATCGCACCAGCGGGGCCAGGGCGGCGTCGCGCATCTGCTGCTTGAGGCCCCAGATCCTTACGTAGCCGGTCTTGCCCGGCCAGCCCGAGATAGGCAGGTCCGGGATCCTCTGGGCAATGTCAAACCGCCTGGTCCACTCGCGCCAGGCTTCGGCAACGGCGTTCGATCGGGTTATGGCGTCCTCGTAATCGTCCGTCGGCTGCCAGTGAATGGCGTCCATGGAGACATAGTGCGCCTTAGCGCTGGCGTAAGTGAACTCATAGCATTCACGGAGAAAAGCGATCCGTTGGCGGACCTTGTCGTCATCGGCGAGTTTTGCCGCCTCGTCGAGCAGTTGGCGGCCGTGGTCGAAGTCTTCGGGCTTGTAGATCTCCATCTCGCCGCGGAAGTTGTCCATCCCCCAGAACCACCGCCCCCGAGTCTGGCGCTGCCAGCAGTCCTCCCAGTGCTTGTAGAAGCGGCTGACCGGCCCGGCGGCCTTTCCATATAGGTCGGTCGTCATCCGATCGATGACCACGTCGGGGTCGAGTTCGGCATTCCACAACATCTGGTAGAGCAGGTAGTACATGGGCATCGAGCTGTCGATCATCGAGGTGTGGTGCGTGCCGTACCCTTCGACGCCGATGCGGGCGATGTGCCTGATCTGGTCGGCCAGAATGTTGGGGAAGTATCGCGGCACCCAGTAGTTAATCCCGATGTAGTCGTAGAAGCGGACGTGGCCGGCCTTCTTGACCCACTCGGTGGCCATTCGCTGGTCGGTTTCCTTGTACTTCGGGTCGAAGTTCTGCGAAGTGTCCTGGCAGAGCACCACGCTGACGTTCTTGCCGATGTGCTCGACGGTCTTGGGGGGAGCGTTGGTCAACTGGTAGGCGAACAGGCCGAGTTGGCGGTCAGGGAACTCTTTGGCGGTCTGGGCGGCGACCCTGGCGATGAGCTGGAAGTAGCTCTCGGAGAAGCTCCACATGCCGTTGTAGGGCTCGGACCGGCCGTCGACGGCCAGGCACCGCTCGCACTTGCACGCCGTCTGGTTGTCGTTGACGCCGAACGAGCGGCCGCCCTCGCGAACATACTTCATGAACACGTCGAACATGTCGGGGTGCGTGAAACAGGGATGCACGTCGTGCTCGACATGCCGCTTGCCGTCCCAGAACGCGAAATACTCGGGCTTGTCGCCGTATTTCTGGGGGTTGACCACGTGGTTGAGATCGTGGCCCGTGCCGACGTAGGGCAGATTGACGCCTTCCTGGGTCATCCGCATGCGTCGACTGAATTCAGCCGACGCCATCCTGCCCCACACCGACCGGCCGTAGAATGACGGATTCTCCAGATAAGCTCCCCCGGCGGCATTGGGGCGAATGGTGATCGCCAGGGAGGCGGCCTTCGGCACGACTTCCCATAGCGGGCCGGTGTAGTACCAGCGCACGCCGAACTGGTCCTGGAGGACGGTGTAGATGCCGTTGGCCGTGCCCTGGGGGATGTTGCCGGCGATAATTGCGTCTTCGCCAATACGGGCGATCACGAATCCGTCGAGCTTGATGGCGTCTCGCGCCTCGGCGGTGCGCTCGAACAGCGATGTTTCGCCGATGTGCAGCGTCGGGCCGGACAGATCGTCGGTGCCCCGCGTCACCTTGAGCTTCACCCCACTGATTCGTTCGACGTACTGCGTCAGGTCGGCAACCGCCGGGTCAATCGCAGGGTTGCCGCCTGCCGCGACGACCTCGACCAGAGGGCGGCCGTCGCGAACGAGTGGAAAAGACACGGCATCCGCGGCGTGGACCCTGTTCGGAACCGTCGCCGCAGGGATCACCGCCATCATCAACAGTCCCCGCGCGATGGGACGCACTCTCATGCCAAACCTCCGCTTTGTCAGGCCTTCGGCTCCGCGTACCGTTAGTTAAGTATCCTTTACCAACGGGAATTCCTAGTAAGGCAATCTTAACTAACGCTCGCGGTCAGGCAAAGTCTCCGCCTGTTCCGATCCAACCCTGGTCGACTATAATGCCCGCCGCCGGCGGGGAGAACAGGGCATCCATGAGAGATGGTACTGCCCTGCCGGAGCGGAAGTCACGATGAGCAGCACACCATCCGTCGCATTTGTGATTGCCACGATGAACCGCCGCGACGTGGTGCTGTCGACGCTGGCCCGGCTGCATGAATCCGATCGCGCGCCCGCGAATCCCGAGATCGTCGTCTGCGTGAATCCTTCGACTGATGGCACCGAGGAGGCCATCCGCGGCCGGTTCCCCGATGTTCAGGTTATGAGCCTCGATCGCAACCTGGGCAGTTGTGCCAAGGCGGTCGGCGTCGAGCGGACGCAATCGGAGTACGTGGTCTTCCTTGATGATGATTCGTACCCCCAACCCGGCACCATCGCCAGGATGGTCGGGAAGTTCGAGGCCGACAATCGGCTGGCGGCGGCGGGGTTCATGGTTTGCCTGCCCGATGGGCGGCGGGAATGCAGCGCACTGCCGGACGTGTTCGTCGGGTGCGGCGTGGGTTTTCGGCGAACCGCGCTGGACGCCGTCGGCGGGCTCGATGGTTCGTTCTTCATGCAGGCCGAGGAATACGATCTGAGCTTCCGGCTTACGGCCGGAGGATGGACCGTGAGGACCTTCGCCGATCTGGCCGTCGATCACCTCAAGACGCCTGCCGCACGCCTGAGCGGCCGAACGGTCTACTATGACACCCGCAATAACCTGATCGTCGCCGCCCGTTATCTGCCGTCGCCCTTCGACAATATCTACCGCCGCGACTGGCTCCAGCGATACGAGTGGATCGCCGAGGCCAACCGGCATCGCGAGGACTACCAGCGCGGCGTGACGGCGGGCCTTCGAAGATGGAAACGCGAGCGGGCCACCTGTGAGCAATGGCGGCTGTCAGCCGAGGCCATGGAGAGGCTGTTCTACAACAACCACATCTTCGAACACATGCGCCGACTGGCCGCCGGCGGTGCCGATCGGATCGTCCTGGCCGATCTGGGCAAGAACATCTATCCGTTCGTGCAGGGCGCCCGCAAGGCCGGGCTCAAGGTGCTGTGCATCGCGGATGATCGCTTCAGCCGTCCTGGCCGCCGGTATCGCGGAACGCCCATCATTCCCGTCGCCAAGGCGCTCAACCTGACACCCGATGCGATCGTGATCTCGAACACCTCGCCGGTGCATGCGGAAAACCGAGATGAGGCCCTGAAGATCGCGACCGACCTCCCGATTCATCGCTGGTTTGGGTACGACAGGTAATAACCAATCCCAGGGGCTTACGCCCCTGGCTACATGCCTCCGCCCCTGACGGGGCTGTCCTGCGTTTGCATTCTGTCCCAGACAGGCACAGCCGGCCTGACGGGGCTGTCCTCGGTCTGCATCCTTTCCCAGACGGGCAAAGGCGCCTGGTGCCCTTTTCGGAAAGCTCCGTGTCCGACCCTTGTGGTGCAGGCATCTTGCCTGCACGTGTAGCCTGGAAAGCTGCACCACAACAAAAGTAGCCGACCGAAAACGGCACTAGCCAGAAGCCTCAACCTCTGGTAGATTCTGCAATACCGAGTTCTGTGCCCCAGAGGGGCAAAGGTATGCAGCCAGGGGCGCGAGCCCCTGGTACAAATGCGGCCAATATCCATTCAGCCCCGAAGGGGCGACAGAAAGGAGACACAACTATGGGACAAACCCTGACCTGCCTTCATTACCATCTTGTTTTCAGCACGAAGCACCGACTGCCCCAGATCGCCCCCGACCTCCGCGAGCGTCTCTACGACTACGTGGGCGGAATCATCAAAGGCGAGCGCGGGCTTCTGTTCTACGCGGGCGGGACCGAAGACCATATTCACCTCCTGGCCTCATTCCCCGCCCACCCCTCGGTGGGCGACTTCCTCCGGGTAATCAAGACCAACTCTTCGAAATGGGTGCATGAAACGTTTGCCAACCATCGCGACTTCGCGTGGCAGAGCGGATACGGCGCATTCTCCGTGAGCCGGTCGAATGACGATACTGTCCGCCGGTACATCTCGGCCCAGGCCGAGCATCATCGGCGAACAACCTTCAAGGAGGAGTTTCTTGAGTTTCTCCACCGTCACGAGATACCCTATGACGAGCGGTACATCTGGGATTGAGGCCCTGATTCGTTGGCATGAATCCGTCGCCCCGCTGGGGCTTGGCGGTCTGCGTGGCATCGAAAACCAGGGGCTTGCGCCCCTGGCTACATACCTGCGCCCCTCTGGGGCGTGCTGATCGGTGTGCGAGTTCGTATCAGGCGTTTCTGTTTGCGCCACTGGCTACATACCTTTGCCTCTTCGCGGGCAGGCTCAATAGTATGCCATTTGCCAGGATCTGGGGCGTGCCGATCGATACGGGCGTATCTAGAGCATTTCACATTTGGATGTAGCGGGCGAGCAGGCCACAATTCGGCCTTTATGGTCGCTAGAGAGCACTGGCGGGCAAGCCGCCAGTGGCACACCCGATCGTGAAACGCTCTATAGCTGGAGCGAATTCAGCGGTCTGCGGGCACTCAACGAACCTGCTCGGGGTGAATCATCTCCGCTTTTGCCAGGCTGCAGGCCAGCCGTTTGCCGAGAAGGTCGTTTTCGCTGCCCGGAGGCAGGCCCCCTGCCGGCCTGAGCCATTCGAGGTCGCTCCAAGCCAATACTGTGCCCGACGGCAGATCGCGGGCGGCGACGATTGAGCGGCGAGCCGCGACGACCAGGTTCTTCTCGACATCCAGGATTCGCTTGTCCTCGCTGCCGAGCATTTGCTCGGCCTGGCGGACGCGGTGAACAAGTTCCTTCAGATCCGCGGGATCGGCTGAGAGCTGATGATCGCGAAAATCGGAGTGCCGCTTGTTGATGGTGAAGTGTTTTTCGATGATCCGGGCGCCCAAGGCGACGGACAAAACGGCGGCATCGATGCCCAGGGTGTGATCCGAGTAGCCGACGGTGACGCCGAGCGACGCCAGTTGGCGGATGGCCGCGAGGTTAGCATCCGGCGCGGCGGTCGGGTAGCTGACCACGCAGTGGAGAACCGCCAGCCCCGGCGAGACGCCGGTTTCAGCCCAGACGGCTTCGATGAATTCCTTCGTCCTCCGGATGTCGTCCAGATCGCTCATTCCGGCGGACAGGATGATCGGCTTGCCCGTTCGGGCGATGACGTCGATCAGGGGAAAGAAGTTGTTATCGCCCGAGGCGATCTTGAATGCCGGGACCAGCGGTGCCAGGAACCTGGCGCTGGCGATGTCGAACGGCGTGGAGAGGAACAACAGCCCGGCCCGCTCGGCAGCCCGCGCGAGTCTCTCGAAATCCTCATACGAAAGCTGAAAACGGCGAAGCTGGGCGAGGCGTTTTTCCTCCTTCGGCGAGATGAGGCGTTCAGGGACGATTGTCTGGAACTTCACCGCGTCGGCACCAGCCTGGGCCGCCAAGGCGATCATCCTCTCGGCCAGGGTAAAGGACCCTTCGTGGTTGTTGCCGATCTCGGCCACCACCATCACGCGGCGATCAAGGTCGAAATCTCCGATTTGCATTCAATGGCCTGCCTTGTGGTGGTAGTGAAAGACGTACGCGGCTTCGATGAAGCGAAACTCGAGGTTCTCGTAGAGCCGGATCGAGGGCGTATTGGCCAGTTGGGTGCCGACGCGGACGCAGTGCATGGCGTGCGACTGTGTTTCCGCGAAGGCGATCATCTCCCTGGCCACGCCCCTGCGTCGCTGGCGCTCGTCCACGGCGATCAGATCAATGATCAGCGTCTCGTCCCTGGCGTGGAGAAGCTGCGTAAACCCGACCACCCGGCCGTTGACCTCGGCGACCACCATCTGATCCCCGCGCTTGCCGTCGAAGTAGTTTCCCGCCCAATCGGCCTTGATCCGGTCCGACACCCTCCGGGGAATAGCGTGGTCGAGGTGAAACCGCGAGCAGTGGAAGCTCCGCCGAGCGAGGTCCATGACGGCCCCGCGGTCTTGGGGTACTGCGAAGCGCGGAACGCAGCCGGTGGCAGAAGGATGCAGCCCGCGTACCGGTTTTTCGAAAGTCACGTTGGTGTCAACGAGATCGAAGCCCCTTTGCCGGAGGAAAAGCAGACCCGCGGCGGAATCCGGCGGCACCTTGGCGTAGATGAAGACGGGGTGTTGTTGAAGAGCCGTCAGCCGCGCCCGGTCGTCGTCCCCTTGCGTCCCGAGCAGAGCCTCGGTGACGTTTAACCGGTAGGTGTCCCGGCCGATTCGCTCCGTCAACCAGGGATCCTGAACGAGATAATCGACTCCGCCGCCCATGCGACATCCTTGTCCGCACTCATGACGTTCGCCGGCCTGCGATCACGCCTGGGCAACCAGTTGCTCGGCGAACAGTTCCTTGTACCAACCGACGTAATCGGCCATGCCCCGCTCAAGCGGATACTGCGGATTATAGCCGATCAGACGGCGGGCTTTCTCCACGCTCAGCGTCCCGCGGTCAGGCATCAACTGGTCCTTGGGCTGGTATTCGACCGACAGGCCGGGGAAATGCTCGGCCACGATGCCGGCCAGTTCGGCGATCGAACGTGATTCACCGTAGGTCAGGTTGAAGGTCTGATTTTTCGAGTTTTCGTTCTCGAGGACGTTCACGACACCTGAGACCAGGTCCTGCACGTAGGTGAAATCGAGTCGATCCGAGCCGTCGCCGCTGACCGTGATCGGCCGGCCCTGCACCGCATTCTCGACAAAGATCTGGCCGACGCGCCGGCTGATGCAGCGCTCGCCGTACAGGGCGGACGGCCGGACGATGGTATACGGGAGTTTGAACACCTGGTTGTAGGCGATGACGATCTTCTCACCGGCGTACTTCAAGGCCCCATAGATGCCCAGGGGCTCGCAGATGGTGTCTTCGTTTACGACGCCGGTCTTGAAGTTGCCGTAGACCATACTTGATGAAAAATAGACGAAATGCTTGACACACAGGCGTGACGCACGGGAGATGTCCAGGGCGTTTTCCAGCGTCCGCAGGCTGTGGTCGAAGGTCGAGAACGGGTCCTTGTTCGATCTGCCCGCATGGGCGACGGCCGCCAGGTGCACGATGGCATCCGGGTTGAAATCGGCCAGCACATGCGACAATCCGCTGTAGTCGCGGGAATCCATCACCTCCAGGCCGATTCCGTTTTCATCCAGCAGGTCGAGACGCTCCCGGATGACCCGCAGATACAGCTCGGCGTTGGGGTTCTTCTTTCCCTCGCGGTGCAGGCTGTAGAGATTGTTGACCGCCAGGCTGTCCACCACGAGCACCTGGGCCCCGAGACTCCTGAGCCGCATGGCCAGGTGGTGCCCGATGAAACCTGCTCCACCGATCAATGCGATTCGACGTTCGGAAAAGTCGTTCATCAGTTCATCCCAGAAAGAACTTCGTTGATTGCCGACACCATGTAGTTCACGTCTTCCCGCTCCACGTGAGGTCCGACCGGCAGGGCGACGCCGCGGTCGCTGATCGTCGACGCGACCGGAAAGGCGTCCTCGGCGTAGCCGTATTTCCTTCGGTAGTAGGTCATGCGCGGGACCGGCTTGGGGTAGTACACGCTGGTGCCCACGCCCCTGGCCTTGAGGGCTTCCATGATTTCGGGCCGCCTCGCCGCCAGATCGGGCCGCAGCAGCATGACCATGCAGTAGTATGAACTCTGGAAGTGGCCGTTGGTCGATTCCAGCAATTCAACGCCGGGGATGCCTCTCAGGCCGGCCTGCAAGGCCTCGTAGTTCTCCCGCCGACGTTTCAGAAAGGCGGGCAGCCGTTTCATCTGCTCGATGCCCAGGGCCGCCCCGATCTCGTTCAGCCGGTAGTTCAGGCCGATGCCCTGGACGTCGTACATGCCCGGGATCTTGCGATCCTCGACCACATTGCGGTCGATGCCGAACGCCCGCAGCCTGGAGACCGACTCGTTCACCTCGGCGTGCCGAGAGATCACCATCCCGCCTTCGGCCGTGGTGATGTGTTTGACCGGGTAGAACGAGAAGCAGCCGACGTCACCGAGCAGGCCGGCGTGAACGCCTCTGTAATACGTCCCGAGCGCCAAGGCGCAATCCTCAACGACAAAGAGGTTGTGCTGTCGGGCGATCTCCATCACCCGATCCATGTCCACGGGCAGGCCCAGGTAATGCACCACCGCAAGCGCCCTGGTCCGCTTGTTGACGAGCGACTCGATCTGATCGATGTCGATGTTGCCGGTCCGCGGTTCCGAATCGACGAAAACGGCCTTCGCGCCGCACAACTCGACGGCGTGAGCCGTGGCGGTGTGCGTCTGCGCCGGCACGATTACCTCGTGGCCGGGGCCGATGCCCAGATGCATGTACACGAGGTGCATCGACGCCGTGCAGGACGCGGTCGCGACCGCTGCGGGGGCCCCGGTGAAAGCCGCGAAAGCCTGCTCAAACTCGCGGACCTTCGGCCCGTGCGTGAGGGTCGTACCGCCGAGCACGTCTGCGACCGCCCGCCGCTCCGCCTCGCCAATCATCGGCCGCCCGAATGGAATCTGTCTCATCGCCGCCGCCTACAGATAATTCACCTCGACCGCACCGGACCGCTGAGCCGCCCGTTCGATCGCAAAACACACCGACATCGCCCGGAAGGCGTCGTCCGCCGTCACCACGGGCCTTGTCCCGTGGATGATGGCGTCAACAAAGCTGCGAATCAGGTCGCCCTTGCCCACGCCGGGATACCCGGTCCTGATCTCGGTCGGCGGTTGGGCCGGATCCCGCGAAGCATAGAGGCGGGCGCCATCCAGGGCGTTGATGAACGTGCCTCGGTTGCCGTACACCGCCAGACCATGACAATGCGGCATGACGCAGCCGAAATTCGCCGAGATCTTGCCTACCACGCCGCCGGCAAACCGCACGGTGCTCACCACCATGTCGTTGAACCGGAAACGCGTTCCCCGCGAGCAGATGGCATTCGCGAAAGCCTGCACCTCCGTTATCGAGTCGCCCGTCAGCCACAGCAGCAGATCCACCATGTGGACCGCCCCGCCGTGAACCACGGAGTAGAAATCCAGTTTCCCCCGCCATCCTTCGGTCAGCTTGTGCAGGCGGCCATAGTTGTAGTCCGCCTCCACGTAAAACAAGTCGCCCAGATCGCCGGACTCGATCATCCCCTTGAGGGTCTTGAACCTCGGCGACATTCGCAGCACCAGGTTCGACGACAACACCAGGCCGGGATGCTCGTTCAGCAGTTCCCGCAGCCGACGAGCCTCCTCCTCGGTCAGGCAGACGGGCTTCTCCACGAACACGTGCTTGCCGTTGCGGATCGCCCGTGCGGCCTGCTCAGAGTGGTAGTTGTCGTAGGTCGCGATCGACACGGCATCGATGGTCGGATCGTCGAGCACCTCCTCGGCCGACGCCTTCATCGGCACTCCGGGGTACTTCGCGGCGACCTCGCTTCGCTTGCCTTCGTCGAAGTCGCACAGGGCCGCGACCTGGCAATCCGGGTGCTCGCGGTAGCCGGCAATATGCCGCTCGCCGACGCCCAGCCCGATGATGCCCACCTTGAGCTTGCTCATGCAGGAGCCGCCGACCCCGCCGGGACCACCTGCCGGTACAATCGCACGATCTCCGCCAGGCCGTACTGCCAGTGCGGTTTGTCCATCAGCCCCACGATCCCGGCAAATACGTCCAAATCAGCCTTAGTATCGACCGATAAGCGGACCTCCGTGAGTTGACTCTCTGAAAACAGGTTGAATATCCTGAACTGGTGCTTATTTTCGTAGAAGTAAGGTGTGACGTGCTCCAGATGGTTCGGCTCGTCCATGAGAGGAACGCTGTCCCGGAAGACGTCGCTACGGAGCACTTCAATCGACTGCCCCGGCGGCCAGGAACGGGGCAGGACGTTGGTCACCAGGTCAAAACGCCCCTGCCGGAAGATCCCGATCGCCAGGTCGACCAGGCTCTGGTCCAGCATCGGGCTGTCGCCGCTGATGCGAGCGAACGAATCCCAGCCAAACCAGTCCAAAGCGTCCAGAAAGCGCCGAGCGACATTGAGCAGATCGCCCCTGAAGCATTCGACGTGGGCGTTCCTGCAGAAGGCGGCGACCGGGTCGTCGGAGGGGTCATCGGAGGTCACCACCACCACGCGGGCGGTCTTTCGGCTGTGTTCAAGCCGTTCCAACAGGTAGCCAAGCAGTGGGCGACCGGCAATCCTGGTCAGGACCTTCCCGGGCAGACGCTTCGAGGTCATTCGGGCCTGGACGAAAACACCAGTTCCAGTCGGCAAGCGAACCAAAGCCATCTCCCCGGCCGTCACCCGGGCGTATCGCCCACAAAAGTTCATTCGAGCCGCCCGACCAAGGCAGGCGAGACACCAAGCATTTCAACGACACCATGGCCGCAGCTTGTCCGATAATACATCGGCAACTCCAGGCCCTGATTTGTCCTAACCGAGCCTGGAAAGAGGACGAGCCTACTCAGAGCGGCATCGCCAAGTGGCCAAATGACGGAAAACCGCCCAACTGTCAGCCTGTACATCCCCGCCTACAACGCCGCCCTCACTCTGCCCCAGTGCCTCGACTCGGTTCTGCGGATGTCGGTCAGACCTGATGAGGTCATCGTGGTGGACGATGGTTCAACTGATGAGACCGCGCGCATCTCCGATTGCCGAGGTGTGACCCTGCTCAGACATGACAAGAACCGCGGGCTCGCGGCAGCGAGGAACACTGCCGTCATGGCCGCCCGCGGGGAACTGGTTGCATCGTTGGATTCTGACCTGGTCGCGGCCCGTGACTGGCTTTCCCGGCTCCTGCGCAACTTCCGGGGGCGCCGACGGATCGCCGGTTGTTGCGGCCGGGTGATCGAGGGATACACGGACACCATCGCCGACCGCTGGCGAGCCGTTCATATGAAGCTTGGCTTCGGTCTTCGGCGTTCGTACTCGCCTCGCTGGCTCTACTGCGGGATCTCGCTGATCCGTCGCGAAGCCCTCCTTGAGGCAGGGCTGTTCAACGAGCGGTGTCGCACCGCCTACGACGATGTGGACATGAGCCACAGGCTGCGAGAGCACGGATGCACGCTTCTGTATGATCCGAAGGCGACGGCCACGCATCTCAAACGAAGCCGCCCCGATGATGTCGTGCGGGGTTTCTGGAGCTATTGGGCGGCAAAGAACGAAATGCAGGGCTCCTACCGATCGCTCGCCGCGGCGACTCGACTCATGATCGAGCGGCAGATGGGTATTGCCTCGTATCGTATCGGGCAGGACCTGCGCCACAGGAGGGACGAACTCCTGCCTCTCGATCTGCTCGTACCCCTGACCTTCTGCGTCCGAGATCTGGATGAGATGGCGCGAGTCGGCACGCTGCGGCGCCAGGAGGCTGAGGTGCTTCAGGGCCACCTGGCTCAGCGATTTGAAGCGATCGGCGGGAAACGTCTCCCCGGTTGCCGGCTGCGAAGTCTCGCACGGCTGGCGTTCGCCGCCGGACGGGTGCCGGAGACGGGTCGCGCCCGCCTGCAACCTGCTCACGGGCGGTATCTGAAGGCATTCGAGACTCATTTTGACCTGATCGGAAACGAATTGCCCGGTTCTGCCTGGCGTCGCGTTTCGGAGAACCTCGCCGCCCTCCTGCCCGCGGCCGGAGGAGAGGCGCTTTCTCCCGGTGAACGGGCTGGGGATAGAGCGAAAAGGGTAAAAGCACGACCGGCATCAGCCAAGCGAAAGGCTACATGATTCCTCGCGACTCCTTCATCGTGCTTCTCGATACCGATGATCTGGCGTGCGTGCAGGCCGTCTGCCCGGAAGCCCTGCACGGCCGGGTCCTGGCGTTCGATCTCGGAGTCCATCTGGCACTGCTGGATCTGGGCATTCCGCACAGCACTCCCTGGGACTTCGCCACCCGCGCAACCCGGCCGGACCTGGAGCACCTCGATCAAGTCCTCTGGGAGTTGTGGCGCGAGCATGCTCGAGTCCCTTTCGAAGGATTCGATCTCCTTCGCATGACCGAATACCGCCACCGCGCATGGATCGCGTGCATGGCATGGATTGCCCACGTTATCCAAGGTGCGCTGGCGACGCTCAGACGTTCTGAGGTCATCGTGTTCGAAGAACCGCACGGCCATGGTCTGAGCCCGCCGGCGGACTATCATAAGATGCCGGTACTCTTCATGCTTGTTCGAGGCATCGCCGAGCAGATGGGCATCTCCGTCCGTGTCCTCGCGTCGATCGAGCAACCGGGCCGGCCGCAATACACGGACCGAGTGGCCCAGGCCAAACCGCCGCACCTGGAGCCTGTCGATCTTGCCGCCGCCCTTGGCGACAGGGATTTCATCCTTTTCGCCGGCAGTGGTCACGACCTGGTGCGCCAGCTTCCGCTGATTCGACAGATCAACGAAGACGGGCAGTTTCTGGCGGTGCAGATCTACAGGACCGCCGACCGGGCGACGCTGGATGCCCTGCAAGCGAACGGGCACCTTGTCTGGCACGACTCTCAGGTCGTGCCCGAGGCACCTCTACCAGAGCTCGGAGCCGCCAAACACGCAAGAGACTCACTGAAAAACGCCTGTCGCACCCTGTCGCCGGCCGCCCGAGCGGTCTTCCTGAATCCGCGACTCGAGCCGCATTTCGAGTTCCTCTTCGGCGAATACGCCAGGAAAATGGCCCGGCACGCGCTGGTGTGGAGGAGCGTCTTCCGTCGTTTCCGCCCCGCAGCCGTCGTGGTAAACCACATCGCTGCTTTGAACGACGTCGCGGCAGAGATGGGCATCCCGGGGCTGGTTCTGCCGCACGGGCTGGTGATGCCGGCCGCAGTCCGTCGGACCCCCACCATTCGGGGCTTCCATGTCGGGGTCGTCAGCGAGTTACACCGCCGCAAGCTCGTGGAGGCCGGGGTGCCGGACAACCTCATCCATGTTGCGGGCGACGTGCGTATTGACGAGATCCTCGATGAGGTTCGTCGGATGCGCTCGCAGAACGACAAGCACGGTGGGATCGAATCCGTGCGCCGCGGGCTCGGCCTGGGAGCCGGGCAACGGCTCGTGCTCCTTGCGACGGGGAACCTGGGGCGGCTGGCACAAAGCGCGGACCTGCCGACCACGGACTGGGCTGACGCCGTGCGCTGTCTCGAATCGGTCGCATCGCTGGCTATCCGGCATCCGCAGTGGCGGTGGGCGGTCAAGCCTCACCCACGGTTCGACCAGCCCGTTCTGTACGAGCGAGTCAACCGCACACTGCCGGTCGAGACAAGAATGCTGTTGATCGAGAACGTGCCGTTAAGCCGCCTGGTGCAGGCCGCCGATGTGGTGGTCGTCTTTAACGTGATCACCTCGGCAATCATCGAGGCCTCCTTCCACGAGACGCCGGTCATCGTACTCAGCCAGAGCATGTGCTGGTATCGGCCTGACGAATATGGCATGCAGGGCTGGTGTCACGTTGCGTCCGCATCCGCCCTCGAACGCCGGTTGGAACTGATCCTGACCGACGCGGCCGAATACGAGCGCCTGCTCGCTCAGACGCGGACCGCACTGCGAGCGTATCTTGGCGCCGAACCGACGCCTGCCGCGCGCCGATATGCCGACCTGCTGCGAGACATCGCCGAGGTTCGCTCGGGGAGACAGTGTGTTACGTAAGCAAGGATTCGCGGCCGGCCCGCGTCCCCGAGGCCGCAAAAAGCCGATGAATCCCGTGATGTCAAGTATGGACACGACCACTGACGAACTGCGCGGCCGATTTCTTGCCATGGCGAGGGCTCCGGATCCGTACCCGTTCATTTCCACGGTCGAGACGTATCTTGCCCAGACGCCCCAGGACATCCCGATGCGGGGACTGGCGATCAAGGCGTTGGCCGGCAAGGGGCTCTTGAGCGTTGCCGTGGAGGTCGGTCGGGCCTGCCCCCGATCGTGCCCCGAGGTCGGGCAACTGCTGGCGGCCACGGAGCAACTGGCCGGCGTACCGAACGAAGTCGTCTCATGGCAGACCACTCGCGACCGCTTTGAGAAAAACCTTAACAGCCTGCGCACGCGGGGAGAGCCTGGGCGGATGCTCGCCAGAACGCTTGCCGCTCTCTGGACCGAGATGGAACAGGACTTGACGCTCCATCAGGCCAATGACGGCAACCTCCTGGTCCGGGGCACGCGGTCGGACGGCAAGCGGACGTGGATCCCGGCGGCGCTGGATTTCGCCAACGGGGTGGAGCACGTGACCGACGGCCAGGCCCTCAAAGGCACCTGCCCCCCTCCTTTCCTGATCGACGGAGTGGGCATGGGATGGTGGCTGGCGGATCTCTATCGCATCAGCGAGAAGACCTTCCTCGACTACAGCAGCGCGATCTACCTGGTCGAGACCAATCTGAGGGCGTTGGCGCTGGTTCTCAATCTGCACGACTGGTCGAAGCCGCTGGGAGATCCGCGGGTCTATCTGTTTGCCGGGCCGGACGCTTGGGAAATATGGCGAGATGTCATGGCGAGGAATCCGTCCCTGCCCCCGCCGGCCAACTGCACCACGACTGTTCGCTGGCCCGGCCAGACACCCAGCCCGTCCCAGAAGAGGCTCGGCGAGGTCGTGCAGCACCGGCAGGCGTGCTGGAGCGAACTGCGGCGCCGCGCCGAGGGCATCTACGCCGGCCGCGACGTCGCCTGGTGGGCCCGCCGTTACGCGACGGCAGACGCGGGCAACCCGCTGCGAGTGCTGTGCATCACCTCGCGATTCACGTCGTTCCTCAAGTACTCGATGCGCGACACAGTTGACGCCCTCGAGCGAGCCGGCCTGACGACACGGCTCCTGATAGAGCCGGCGGACCATCTCACGCTCGGACCGCATGACTATCTAACGGCCTTCCTCGAGTTCCAGCCCGACCTGGTGCTGGTGATCGATCACCACCGGCACGAACAGCCGCACGCATTGATCGCCAACGTGCCGCTGGCCTGCTGGATCCAGGACCCGCTGCCGCACCTGATGTGCCGGCGTGCCGCCGAGCCGCTGGGGCCGCTCGATTTCACCTTCGGCTTCTACAAGGACAGATGCGAGAAGGAGTTCGGCTACCCTCCGGACCGGTTTTTCAGCGCCCCAATCCCTGTGTCGCACGCGATGTTCAGCGAGAAGCCCGTGGATGAAGAGGAGGCCCGGCGGCTGGCCTGCGACGTGGTTTACGTGGGCCATCTGAACGAGACCATCGATGCCCTGCGAAGCCGTTGGCGTCGCGAGCAGCCAGAGGCGATGCACCCGATCCTCGACCGGATCGACGCCTTCGTCGACGAGGTTCTGAGACGGGGCGAGCATCTGCGGGAGCACTACTCGGGCAGCGACCCCACGGCGCTGGTCAGGCGGCTGGCCGGCGAGAGAGGAGACAGCCTCGCGCCTGAATGTGCCGAGAAGCTGTTTTCCTTCTATGCATACCGGGCTTTCGACATCGGTTTCCGGCTGAGGACGCTCGGGTGGGTGGCCGGGTGGGCCCGGCAGACCGGGCGCGTCTTCAAGCTATATGGCAAGGGGTGGCAGGACATTCCCGAACTCTCCCCCTTCGCCGTGGGACCGATCGACCACGGAGAGCCGCTGCGTAAAGCGTATCGCTGCGCCAGATTCGCCATCCAGACGATGCCGGCCGGTTTCAAACACCAACGATCACTCGAAGCGATCGCCAGCGGGTGTCTCGTTCTGTACCGATACGTGGGCACGGACTTCGGCGGCCTGGACCTGGCGGAAGCGCGGAGGCGACGCGAGGCCGGCGAGGTCCTGCCGGCAGCAGCAGGCAGCTTCCGCTGTCTCGACCAGGTGAGCTTCCGCAGCCCGGAAGAACTGGCGTCGCTGTGCCAGCGATTCCTGGAGGACCGCGAGCTGTACAGCGCCACCCTGGCCGACTTCCGCCAGCGGATCCTCCAGGACTTCACCTACGACAGCGTGATATCTGCGGTCATCGGACAAATCGGCGAGGCATTGCGGCAGCAGGCAGGCAGGAACGGGTCTCAGACCTTCTGATCGCGCCGGACGGCCGGTGGGGTCTCGAGGGGCGGACTGACGGGGCCGACGGCGGGTTGCGAGGATCGCGGCTGCAAGCCGCTCCTACGGTTTGCGGTCAGGCGGCCGCGGTCGAGGTCTGGCGCGGGGGCCTCGACGGGCGTGGTCAGCAGCTCGTCGACGGCCTCGGCCCTGCCCAGGCGGTGGCCAAACCAGGTTGTCAGCGGCACGTAGAAATAGCCCACCATGAACAGGCACAGGAACGGCACGCCGACGGTCAGCCGCTGCTTGGGATCGTTCGTCAGGCACATGATCACGCAGGCCAGCAAATAGAGCCCGATCACGAACTCGACAAACGGCTGCAACTTGATCTTCGGCAGCGATTTGCGGGCCCGCTGGGCCTCCCTCTTCCAGCGATTGTCGCAGGCCAGTTCGCCGAACTTCGGTGTACGCACGAATTCACCGGGTTTTCCGAAGAAGCCGGCGAGCACCGCCCGGGCGTTGTTCAATGCGATACCGATACCGAGAGCCATCAGGAACGGGATGTACTTGACGCTGTCAGCCCATGTCCGGAACAGCACCCGCTGGCTGCAGATATAGAAGGTCGCAGCCGAACAGGTCGCCAGCAGCAGAATCGAGAAATCGAACAGGTACTTCCAGAAGCCCTCCTGGAACATGCTCACCTTCAGATACACCACGGGGTAGAGCATCAGCGTCAGCAGCACGATGCAGGGATACACGATGCAACTGGTGAGGTGGAAGAAGGCCTCGACCTTGATCCGCTTGGGCAGGCGAGACCGGAGCACGGTCGGCAGCAGCTTGCGGGCGGTCTGCGCCCCGCCCTTGGCCCAGCGGTACTGCTGCTGCTTGAACGCCTCCATGTCGGGGGGCAGTTCGGCCGGCGATACCAGGTCTGACAGGAAGACGAACTTCCAGCCCTTCATCTGTGCCCGGTAGGACAGGTCAAGATCCTCGGTGAGCGTGTCGTGCTGCCAGCCGCCGGCGTCCTCGATGCAGGTCTTGCGCCAGAGGCCGGCCGTGCCGTTGAAGCTCATGAACCGCCCGGAACGGTTTCGGGCCGCGTGCTCGATAACGAAATGCCCGTCAAGCAGGATGGCCTGGGTCTTGGTCAACAGCGACTGGTCGCGGTTCAGGTGCTCCCAGCGGGCCTGCACCATGCCGACGCGGGGGTCGACGAAGTGATGGATGGTTTCGGCGAGGATGTCGCGCGGGGGGAGGAAATCGGCGTCGAAGATGACGATGAACCCGCCCTTGGCCGTCTTCATCCCCTCCGACAGGGCCCCCGCCTTGTAGCCGGTTCGCTGCGTTCGGTGCACGTGGTGAATGTCGAAGCCCTGCGAACGCCAGTACTCGACCGCCCTATGGACGATCTCCACGGTCTCGTCCGTGGAATCGTCGAGCACCTGGATCTCCAGCCGGTCGCGCGGGTAGTCGATGCGGCAGGTTGCGTCGATGAGACGGCGGGCGACCGCGTGCTCGTTGTACATGGGAAGCTGGATCGTGACCCGCGGCAGTTCGCGGAAGCATGCGGTCAGACGCGGCCTGTTGGAGCGGTACTTGTAGAACAGGTGGACGAGGTGATAGCGGTGGAGTCCGTAGGTGCTGACAACCAGCAGGATGACAATGTAGGTTGCCAGAAAGACCGCTCGAAAGCACTCGTGACTGAACAACCACTCCATGAGACCTGAGTCCCTCGCTTCGACCGGCGCCCCGGTCAACGTGGGCGATGTCCCGCCCGCGCCTCTACGCCCGCCCCATCAGGATCATGACAGATAAAGATTGCATTGTCAACGGCTTACGCTTTCAGCGCCTCCTGGATGAGACGCTGCACCTCCTCGGCCCTTCCTGAGGCGTATTTGCCCGCGTTCCAGCGGTAGCCCAGGCTGTCCGCGGCCTTCCGCGGAATCACGTGAAAATGCACGTGGGGAACCAACTGACCGGCATCGGGCCCGTTGTTCAGAAGGACGTTATAGGCCGTCGATCCGGTCGCCTTCATGAGGGCGCGGCCCAGACGAGGCAGATGACGGGCAATCGCCATAACTGCTTCCGGCGCCATCTGTTCCAGTCGCAGGTGATGCTGCTTCGGCACAACCACCAGGTGCCCCTCGGCCAACGGGCCTATGTCCAGAAACGCCAGGGCCGCGTCATCTTCGAAAACGCGCGTACAGGGCACCTGACCGGCAATGATCTTGCAGAAAATGCAGGAGGGATCGGCCATAAAACGACCTCCACGAGACCTGTAACTCCGAGGCCCGCCTCAACGCAGGTCTTCCGCAGGGTCTGTGATGCTGCCCCACCCGCGCCTACTGCTGGGCCTCGGGCTGTTCGGCAGCGGGGGCATCGGGTGCAGCCGGCTGGCCTGACCTCGCAACCTTCTTGGCTGCCTTGGCGGCAGCGGCGTATCGCCGTTCGGTCCGGCGTTGTCGGGCGGTCTTTTCGGGCCGCGTCACCGTGCCCGGGGACTCTTCCTGGCCAAGCAACTGGAGGACGGCCATGGGTGCATTGTCGTTTCTTTGGGCGCCGCCCAGCCGGATGACCCGGGTATAACCGCCCGGTCGCTCGTCAAACCGGGGCACGACCTCGTTGATCAGGTGATGGACGATTGAGACGGCGGTGAACTTCTGGCCGCCTCGGGCCTGGCCCAGCCGATACCGGCGGCCGCTGCGCATCCGCATCACCTTGGTCCGGGCCGCATTCGACATCTGCTCGTACTGCTCCTGGTATTCGGCGGGGATCACCGCCCGATCGCCCAGCAGAGCAGTCAGACGCTGCCGGGCGGCCAGGTTGCCCGCTCGCGCCTTGCGGCCCAGGGTAATCAATCGCTCGACAAAAGGACGCAGGTCCTTGGCCTTGGGCAGCGTGGTGGTGATCTGCCCGTGTTCAAACAGGCTCTGGGCCATGTTCCGACGCAGCGCTTCGCGGTGCTCGCTCGTCCGATTCAGTTTTCGCCGTGCAACAAGATGTCTCATTCCAAACGCTCCACGTCAGATACGCGGCTTGCCGGTCGTCGGACCCCTACCCGGTGCTCGTCTCGCCGGACCGCCGAAAGCCAGTTTGCCGGGCTCGCCCCTATTGGCCCATCTCCGCTCCGCTGCTCACCGGATTGCCGGCGTCCTGGGCCGCCGGCGGCTCGGTCGGCTGCGCGGGGGCCTCTGTTTCTCCGCCCTCCGGCTGCGGGGCAGCGCCCGCATCGCCAAAGGTCATACCCAGGCTGAGCCCCAGGTCGGCCAGCTTTCGCTTGACCTCTCGCAAGGAGGTCCGGCCGAAGCTCCGAACCTTCAGCAAGTCCGTTTCCGTCATCCGGGCGAGTTCGCCGACGGTGGTGACCTTGGCCGACTCGAGGCAGTTGCTGGCTCGAACCGACAGGTCAAGCTGCGAGATCGGCATCGAGAGCCGGTCCTGCAAGGCCTTGTCCAACATACCTCCGCCGACAACCTCAGCCTGCGGCTGAGTAGTGACCTGCTCCTCGCCCATCTCAGCGTACTGCACGAACGGGTTGAGGTGCTTGCGGAGGATCTTTGCGGCCTCGACGAGGGCGTCCTCCGGCCGGATCGTTCCCTTCGTCCAGATTTCCATGATCAACTTGTCGTAGTTCGTCCGCTGGCCGACGCGTGTTTCCTCGGTCTTGTAGCGGACCCGGGTGACGGGCGAGAAGACGGAATCCACGGCGATGATGCCGAGCTCGTCGGCCGGGTTGCGATTCTCGTCGGCGGTCCGATAACCTCGGCCGGAACTGACCCAGAAATCGATGCTCAACTCGACGTCGGCCGTCAGCGTGGCGATCAACTGGCCCGTGTTGATGATGGTGAGCGACGGGTCGGTCTCGATGTCGCGGGCGTATACTTCGCCCGGTCCGCGACGGACCAGCCGCATCGTCTTTTCGCCCTCGCCGTCCATGCGGATGATGAGGTTCTTGATGTTCAGAATAATGTCGGTGACGTCTTCCATGACCCCGGGCAAGCTCATGAATTCATGGCTCGCCCCCGCGATTCGCACCTTGGTCACCGCGGCGCCTTCCAGGCTCGAAAGCAGGATGCGACGGAGGCTGTTGCCGACCGTCGTCCCGAACCCTCGTTCGAACGGCTCGATCGCCAGACGCGCATAGGTGTCCGTACTGATCGTGTCGTCCCTAAGAACCTGAGTAGGCAATTCAAGCCCACGCCACCTGATTCGCATTGGGATTCCTCCACAATTGCCCGCAGTCCGGGGCAAACGGCTCTGATTCGATGACTTCCGGGGCGGCCGCCGCACGCCGTGCGGGGCAGCTCCCGAGAGACGGCGCCGCATACCCGGTCGATCGATCGCGGCCGCCGCCGTGCCGAGCCGTTACTGGCTGCACATTTCCACGATCAGTTGTTCCTCAACCGGGATTTGAACGTCGTCCCGCCATGGCAAAGCCAGCACGGTCACCTCCAACTTCTCGGCATCCACCTGCAGCCAGGACTGGAGCGGCCTCGGGGCGGTCAGCTCCTGATGAGCCTTGGCGAGCTTGCGGCTGCGTTCGGAGTTTTTCACCGTGATCCGATCGCCCTGGCTCACGCTGAAAGAGGGCCGGTCCACACGGCGCCCGTTCACGTGGATGTGCCCATGCACGATCATCGATCGGGCCGCTTTCCGCGACGGGGCAAGGCCGGCCTTGCACACGACGTTGTCGAGCCGTTGTTCGAGCAGGCGCAAGAGAGCCGTGCCGGTGTTCTCCTTCGACCGTTCCGCCTCGCGGAAGTACAGCCGGAAGCCCCGCTCCAGAATGCCGTAGTACCGCTTGACCTTCTGTTTCTCGCGCAGACGAATGCCGTAGCCGCTGGCCTTCCCGCGGCGCCATGCGTGCATGCCTGGCGGGTTGGACCGCCACTGCTTCTCCATCGGGCACTTCGCCGTTTCGCAACGCGTGCCCTTGAGCATCAGCTTGAGGCCCTCGCGCCGGCAAAGCCGACATACTGGACCGATGTATCGCGACATCTATTCTGTATCCCTTGTGCTGCGTCCGTTGATCCGGACCAACCTGTCCTGAACGAGGCATCGATCGCGATGCCCGCTCACCCTCGTTCGTTTTCGCCGCCCTATTTCTCTCATCCGTTCCTTTCGCCCGCCGAGCCGCGGTCATGCAGCTTCCGGCCTTACACGCGGCGGCGCTTCCTCGGCCGGCAGCCGTTGTGCGGCAGCGGGGTCACGTCCTCGATGCTGAGCACGCGCAGTCCGGCGGCCTGCAGCGAGGTGATCGCCGATTCGCGTCCGGGGCCCGGGCCGTTGACCCGGATTTCGACCTCCATCACGCCGAACTTCCGGGCGGCATGGGCAGCCCTTTCGCCGGCCCGCTGGGCGGCGAAAGGCGTGCTCTTTCGAGTACCCTTGAAGCCGACGGTACCGGCCGACGACCAGGTCAGCACCTCGCCGTTGGTGTCGGTGATGGTAATCATCGTGTTGTTGAAAGTCGCCTTGATATGGGCGATCGCTCGGGCTACGCTGCGGCGAGCCTTCTTTCTGACAACCGACCCTGCTGCTGGTGCCTTACCCACGGTGCATCTCCTTCACGCCCTTCTTCCCGGCGACGGTCTTCTTGGGGCCCTTTCGCGTTCGCGCGTTGCTCCGCGTTCTCTGCCCCCGGACCGGCAGGCCGCGGCGATGACGCAAGCCGCGGTAGGAACCGATATCCCGCAACCGGGCGATGTTCTGCTGGACCTGTCGACGAAGCTGGCCCTCGACGAGGTAGTTCCGGTCGATCGCACCGGCGATCCGGGTGACTTCGTCTTCGGTCAGGTTCTTGGCCCTGGTGTTCGGATCGACGCCTGCCTCCTTCAGCACCTGGCGGGCCAGGTGGGGCCCGATCCCGTAGATGTAACGGAGCGAGACCTCGATCCTCTTTTCATTCGGCACGTCAACACCGGCGATACGCGGCACGTTGCCACTCCTTCCTCGAACAGTCCCCCACCGTCAGCCCTGGCGCTGCTTGTGGCGCGGATTCGAACACACCACCCGGATCACGCCCCGGCGACGGATGATTTTGCAGTTCTCGCAAATGCGACGAACGCTGCTTCGCACTTTCATATCTTCATCCTCTCTCCGGGCCCCGGTTCTAGCGCCCGTCGGTCAGCACGTCCGCTCCGCGGGTCGTCACGGCGATCGTGTGCTCAAAATGAGCGGCGTACTGTCCATCCTTGGTCACCACCGGCCAGCCCGTCGAATCTCCGTAAACCACCTGGGGCGAAACCATGTTCACCATAGGCTCCACCGCCAGGGTCATCCCTTCGCAGAGCACGAAATCCAGCCGCCGATCGCGTGGATCGACGTAGTTGGGGATCTTCGGCTCCTCATGCATTCCGCGGCCGATCCCATGGCCGACGAAGTCCCGAACGACCGCGAATCCCGCCGACTCCACGCGAGCCTGCATCTCGGCGGCGATGTCGCTCCACCACACCTTCGGGCGGATCCTCGCGATCGCGATCTCGAGGGCGTCCCGGGTCACCCGCAACAACTCTTCGACCCGCGGGCTGACCCTGCCGACGGGGATCGTTGTCGCGGCATCGCCGCAGAAGCCCTCCAACCGCACACCACAGTCGACGCTGACCACGTCGCCCTCGGCCAGGACGCGGTCTCCCGGGATCCCGTGCACCACCTGCTCATTCACGCTGGTGCACAAGGCCGCCGGGAACGGGAACCTCGCATGCTCGCTGCGTTGTCCCTGAAACAGTGCCTCGCCGCCGGCCCGTCGGATCATCTCCTCCGCGACGGCGTTCATCTCGGCCGTCGTCGCGCCCGGGCGGGCAATCCCAGTCATCCGTTCCAGCACTTCGTGGACGATCCGGCCCGCTCGCCGCATCCGCTCGATCTCTTCCGGGGTCTTCAGCCCGGCGGTTCGGGATCGTCGCTTCATCACTCTCAATGACTCATTTCACTCCCAGTCGTCGACGTACCACCTCCGACAACGCCTGGAACACCAAGTCCACGTCTTTCGTCCCGTCGACTTCCGCGAGGATGCCTCGGCCGCGATAGTAAGCCTCCAGCGGCGCGGTCTGCCGGTGATAGGCCTCCAGCCGCTGTCTCACGACCTCGGCGGTGTCGTCCGGACGCTGGACGAGGGCGGTGCCGTCGGTATCACACACGCCTTCCTTTGCCGGGGGCAACGTCTTCACATGATAAACCGCGTTGCAGGTCGGACAAGTGCGACGGCCGGTGATACGGTCGACGATCAGCCCGTCCGGCACCGCCAGGGCAGGCACCAGATCGACCCGCTTGCCGGCGCCGCCCAGGGCCTTGTCCAGGCTCTCGGCCTGCCCCACCGTCCGGGGAAAACCGTCCAGCAACAGGCCGGCCTTGCCGTTCAGATCGTCCAACTGTGCCAGAACCGCTCCAACGATGATCTCGTCCGGGACCAGCTTGCCCGCATCCATGTACTCGGCGGCCTTCCTGCCCAGCGCGGAACCCCTGGCCCGCTCGGCCCGCAGCAGATCGCCGCTGGACAGATGCCTCAGCGAGAAGGCTTCCGCGAGCCGGACGGCCTGGGTTCCCTTGCCGGCACCCGGAGGTCCAAGAATGACGAGGTTCATGTTCATCGCTTGCCCTTCAACCACCCCGGCTCACTCGTGGCCGCCCAGGAAACCCTTGTAATTGCGCATCACCAGGTTGGCCTCGATGCGCTGCACGAGGTCGAGGGCCACGCTCACCACGATCAGCAGCCCCGTGCCCCCGAGGAACGACGAGACCACATACGGAACCTTCAGCCAGATGAATACGACGGTCGGGATCACCGCGATCACGGCCAGGAAGGACGCGCCCACATACGTGATGCGGGTCATGACCCGCTCGAGGTAGTCGGCGGTGCGCTTGCCGGGCCGCAGGCCGGGAATGAAGCTGCCGTAGTCCCGCAGGTTGTTAGCCATTTCCTTGGGCTGGAACTGCACCGCCGTCCAGAAGTACGCGAAGAAGTAGACCATGGCGATGTAGCCGAGTTCGTACAGGTAACTCCCCGACCGCAACTGGCTGTTGAGTATCGCCACCAGGTTGCTGGTGCGGAACGCGCCGGCCAGGTAGCCCATAATGATGCCGGGGAAGATCATCAGCGAACTCGCGAAGATGATCGGCATGACGCCGCCGTGGTTGACCCGCAGCGGCAGGTACTGGCGCTGACCGCCCAGGACGCGGCGGCCACGGGTGTGCTTGGCCTGCTGGATCGGAATCCGCCGCTGGGCCTGGGTGATCAGGATTGCCCCGGCCACCACGGCGATGAACGCCGCGACCACGAACACGATCTTGAGGGGCGTCATGGCCCCGCTGGTGGCGGTGCCGCTGACGCTGAAGTCCGCCAGCCGGTAGACCTCGATGACCGCGTTGGGCATGCGGGCCACGATTCCCGCCATGATGATCAGGCTGATGCCGTTGCCGATGCCGTACTCGTCGATCTGCTCGCCGAGCCACATGAGGAACACCGTGCCGGTCGTGAGGGCCATGACGGCCATGATCATGAACCACGGCGAGTCGGCGAAATCGCTGTAGACGTAGCCCTGGTTGATCATGTAGCTGACCCAGAACACGCCCTGGATGATGCAGAGGCCCACGGTGGCGTAGCGGGTATACTCGTTGATCTTTTTGCGGCCCGACTCGCCTTCCTTTTGCAGCTTCTCCAGCCACGGGACGACGGTGGCCAGGAGCTGGAAGATGATCGACGCGGAGATGTAGGGCATGATGCCCAGGCCGAAGATGGTGCTCTGCTGGAGGTCGCCGCCGGTGAACAGGGCGAAGGCCGCCGCCATCTGGCCGAAGCCGCTCGCTCCGCCGGCGGTCTCGGCGGCCCTGGCCATCTCGTCCTGGTTAATGCCCGGCAGCGGAATGTAGAACCCCAGCCGATAGATCACCAGCAGCAGCAGGGTGAAGAAGATCTTCTTCCTGAGCTCGGGGATCCTGAATATGTTGGACAGCGTGCTGAACATATCCGCGTGCCTCCGATCGTCTCAGCCGTGCTCAGCCGAGAGACCTGATCTGGCCTCCCGCCTTGGTGAGCTTCATCGCGGCGGACGTGCTGAAGCAGGTCGCCTCGACGTCGAATTTCTTCGCGACCTCGCCCGTCCCCAGGATCTTGACCGGGTCCGACGCGTTGCGGATCAGGCCGGCATCGGCCAGAACGGCGGCATTGACCTTGGCGCCGTCCTCAAACTTCTCCTGCAGCGCGGCGACATTGACCACCTGGAACTCCCGCCGGAACCGGAAGTTCGAGAAACCCCTCTTGGGGATGCGTCGGAAGAACAACATCTGGCCGCCCTCGCGGAGGAGGTGGCCTCGTGTTCCGGTCCGGGCCCCTTCGCCCTTGTGTCCCCGGGTACTGGTCTTGCCATGGCCTGAACCGGGCCCGCGACCGATCCGCTTGCGCCGCCGGTAGCGCCTGGCCTTCGAGGTTATGTCAGAAATCATCATTGCCGATCACTCCGTGCTTGCAGGCCTCACTGGGCCGCGGCCCGCAGCCTGGTGACGTCTTCCTTCGTCCGCAGCGAGGCGAGCCCCTCGAACGCCGCCTTCACGAGGTTTTTCGGGCTGGTTGACCCGTATACCTTGGTGAGCACGTCCTTCACGCCCGCCAGTTCCATGACCGCGCGCACGCTGGCGCCGGCGATGACGCCGGTCCCCTCGCCCGCGGGGATCAACTTCACCTTGCTGGCCCGATACTTCGCCAGGACCGGGTGGGGGATGGTTGAACCGGTCAGCCTGACGTCGATCATGTTCCGCCGGGCGGCCTTGGCCCCCTTTTCAACAGCGCTGGGCACCTCGTTGGCCTTGCCGTAACCCAGGCCCACGCGGCCCTTGTGGTCACCGACGACGACCAGGGCCCCGAAACTAAAGCGTCGGCCACCTTTGACCACCGTCGAGCAGCGATAGATCTTGACCACGACCTCGTCGAGTCCGTCGGCCGGGCCGGGCCGTTCAGCCCGCCCCGGGCCCCGCCCTCGCCCCTCGCGCTCGCGCTCGCGCGGACCGCGTCCACCGGCAGAGGGCTCGGTGCCGGCTGCTTCGGCGGGGGTTTCCGCGGCCGCCGGGGCCGTTGACTCAGATGCCTGCGAGCCGGTCACTTCACCCTGAGTTTCGTTCGTTTGGTTGTCTGCCATCACCGCCTCGATCACAACCGGCCGGTCGCGCCCGCGGCGAGCCGGTCCGTCCCTTGGATCTTAGACCTTAATGCCCGCCTTGCGGACCGCCTCGGCGAGCGCCTTTAACCGCCCATGGAACTTGTACCCGTTGCGGTCCATCGCCGCCTCCTTGATGCCCTTGGCCGCCGCTCGCCTGGCCAGCAGGGCGCCGACCTCTGCGGCCGCGGCCGCGTTGCCGCCGTACTTCAGGCCGTCGCGAAGCTCCTTGCTCACGCTGCTGGCCTCGACCAACGTACGGCCGGTCTGGTCGTCGATCATCTGGGCGTAGATGTTCTGCAAGCTGCGAAAGACGGTCAGCCGCGGCCGCTGGGCGGTGCCGAAAACACGGCGCCGCACCCGCATCTTGCGACGCTGACGACGTTGTTCCTTGACCTCGATCATGCTCATGATGCCACCCGACACTTTCAGCCCGCGGATCACGCCGCGCCGCTGGCGAAGGCCTTACCCTGCTTCCTACGCACGTGCTCACCGGCGAACCGGATGCCCTTACCCTTGTAGGGTTCGGGCGGACGAATCCGCCGGAGTTCGTGGGTGAACTGCCCCAGCAGTTGCTTGTCCGCCCCGGAGACGGTGAGCCTGGCCGGCTCGCTTTCGCCGCGGGCCTGGGGTACTTCCACCGTCACGGTCAGGCCCTTGGGAATGTCGATGACGAACTGGGCCTCCTTCGGCTTGCCCTCGTGATCGACGCCCCGGCCCATGAATCCGCAATTGAGCAGCAGCTTGCCGGCCTTCACCTGGCAGCCGTAGCCCGTGCCATGAATCTCGATTTTCTGCTCGTAGCCCTTGGCCACGCCGTGGACCATGTTGCTGATGAGCGCCCGCGACAGGCCGTGCAAGGCCCTGGCCCGGCTGCTGTCGCCGTGCCGGCCGACCCGGACCACGCCGGCATCGACCTCCACCGTAATCTCGTCGGGGAAGCGCCACGACAGCTCCCCCTTGGGTCCTTTCGCCTTGACGGTGTGGTCGCTGACCGCGACCTGCACGCCCGACGGGACCGTGATGGGTTTCTTGCCGATACGAGACATTGCCTTTAGTCCTTCCAAACCGTCCGATTCGTCCTGGACCGAGTCCTCGCTCCTCAGCTCACGGTGCAGATCAACTCGCCGCTGACGTTCCGCTCGCGGCACTGGCGGTCGCTCAAAACACCCTGGCTGGTGGAGACAATCGCAATCCCCAGCCCGTTGAGGACCTGGGGCAGTTTCTCGACGCTTCGATAGTCGCGGCGTCCCGGCTTGGACATCCGTTTGATTTCCGTGAGCACCGGCTCGCCATGACGACCGTACTTGAGCCTGATCCGCAGGATTCCCTGCCGCCCGTCATCGATGCGGTCGTAGTCCTCGATGTAGCCTTCCTGCTTGAGCACTTCCGCGATGCCGGTCTTGACTCGGGACGCGGGCACCTTCACCTCGCGGCCATGGACCATGGCCACGTTGCGTATCCGCGTCAGCATGTCGGCAATCGGATCACTCCACATCGTCTCAGTCCTCTTTTCTCGCCCGCTCTCCAGTGTTCATCCGCCGTTGCGGCCCCCGCCAGCACCCGGCGGGGCTACCAACTGGCCTTCTTCACCCCGGGGATCAAGCCCTCGTTGGCATACTTTCGGAAGCAGATGCGGCAGAGCCTGAACTTCCGGTACACCGCGTGCTTCCGGCCGCAAATCTGGCACCGGCGCACGATCCGGCATTTGAACTTCGGGGGCTGGTTCGACTTGTTGACCCACGCTTTGGTTGCCATAAATGCCCGTCCAAATCCCGGCACCCGCCAAGGCGCCGATTCTCCTTATTACTTCTTGCCTTCCATCGCCGGGTCGCTGCGGAACGGCATGCCGAGCATCCGCAGCAGCTCGCGGCCCTCGCGGTCGCCCCCGGCGGTGGTCGCGATGCAAACGTTCATGCCCTGGGCGAACTCGACGGCGGTCGGGTCAATTTCCGGAAACACCGTCTGCTCGCTGAGGCCCAGGCAGAAGTTCCCGCGGCCGTCAAAACCGCGCGGGTTCAGCCCCCGAAAGTCACGAATACGCGGGATGGCGATATGGATCAGCCGATCCAGGAACTCATACATCCGCTGGCCGCGGAGCGTCACCTTCAGCCCGATGGGCATGTCCTTGCGGAGCTTGAAATTCGACACGCTCTTGCGGGCCTTGCACACCTGGGCCTTCTGCCCGGTGATAGTTGCCAGATCCTTGGCCGCCAGGTCGAGCAGCTTCTTGTCCTGGACGGCCTTGCCCACGCCCATGGACACCACGATCTTGTCCAGCCGGGCGACGGCCATGCGATTCCGCGTCCCCGCCTGCTCCATGAGCACGGGGAGAACCTCGTTCCGGTATTTCTCGAGCAAGCGCGCCATGCCTATTCACCAGCCTTTTCCCGGGTCAACTCGCTCAGGCGTGACCCGCGAATCGACACGCGATACTTGGCCTTGACCTTGCCTCCGGCGTCTCGTTCGACCTCGAAACGGACGCGCGTTCCGCAGGCGGCTTTCTCGTCGTAGGGCGCCACGTTGGAGATGTGGATCGGCGCTTCCTTCTGCAGCCGCCCGCCCTGCGGGTTCCGCCGGCTCGGCCGGACGTGCCGGTAGACCATGTTCACACCCTGGACCAGGACGAGGCCTTTCTTCGGGAGCACCTTGAGCACCTTGCCCCGCTGCCCCTTGTAGTCGCCGGAGACTACCTCGACCTGATCGTCTTTCCTGATGTGGCAAGCCATTGTTCTGCTTCCAAGTCCGAGCCTGTCAAAGGCCCTGCAATTCGCTCACACCACCTCGTCAGCCAGCGAGATGATCTTCATAAAGCCCTTCTCGCGGAGCTCGCGGGCGACGGCTCCGAAGATTCGCGTCCCGCGGGGCTCGTTCCGATCGTCGATGAGCACCACGGCGTTGTGGTCGAAGCGGACGTAGCTGCCGTCCGGGCGCGGCGTGGGGTGTTTGGCCCTGACCACCACGGCCCTGACCACACGGCCCTTGTGATTGCCGGGCTTCATGAAGTCGCTGTTAGCCAGAGCCTTCTTGACCGTGCCGATGACGATGTCGCCGACACCCGCGACGCGGCGTCTCGGCTTGCCCGCTCGGGCGGTACTGCCGCCGAGAACGCGGATGATCATCACCTGCTTGGCGCCGGTGTTGTCCGCCACATCCACCATGGTCTGTTGCTGAATCATCGCTCTATCCCGTTCAAGGCGGCCGTCGGCGGCCCCCGTCAATCCTGCGGCGCCGCCTGCACCACCCGCACCAGCCGCCAGCGTTTGGTCTTTGACAACGGCCGGCACTCCATCAACTCAACCTGGTCGCCCAGCCTGGCCACCGAGCCTTCGTCATGGGCCTTGAGCACCAGCGACTGGCGAAGGAACTTTCCGTACTTCGGGTGACGGGTCATATACGGCACCTTCACCGTGATCGTCTTCGGCGTCTTGTTCGCGGTGGTCACCACGCCGATCATTGTTTTCCGCAGCCTGCGCTGTTTGACCTGTCCCGTGCTCTCTGCCATCGCCTGCTACCTGATTCCTTTCGGATTCCGCCCGGCCGGGGGGGCCGTGCCCACGCCCGCCCGGTGGGATCCTGCCTACTTGTGCGCCGCCAGCGTCTCCAGATGGTACTGTTTCTGCTCGATGGCCGTCTCGCCCCTCTCGCGCAAGACCGTGAAGATCTTCGCGATGTCCCGCTTTGCCCGGGTGAGCATCGAGGGATCCTGCAGGTTCTCGGTCACGGCCTGGCTTCGCAGATCGAACACGTGCCGACGGAGCCGGTCCAGCTCGCTGTGGAGCTCCTCGGTCTTCATGTCACGGATCTCAGATATCTTCATCGTTCTGCTCCTCGATCGGCCGCCGTCTTACACCGCGTGCCGCCGGACCACGAACCGGCATCGGAACGGCAGCTTATGGGCGACACGGGACAGCGCCCGCCGCGCGGCGTCCTCGGCCACGCCACCCAGCTCGAACAACATCATTCCCTCACGAACCACGGCCACGTAATACTCCGGCTCGCCCTTGCCTTTGCCCATGCGGGTTTCCAGCGGCTTGCCGGACACGGGCTTGTGCGGGAACACCCGGATATAGACCCTGCCCTGGCGGTGCAGGAAGTGGGTCGCGCACATGCGTCCGGCCTCGATCTGCCTGGCCGTCAGCCAGCCGGTCTCCAGCGACTGTAATCCGTAGTCACCGAAAGCCACCGTGTTGCCGCGCTGGGCCACCCCGCGGACCTTACCGCGCTGCGACTTGCGGTACTTCATTCGCTTCGGCATCAACGCCATGGCGATAACTCTCCGTTCGCACTTCCGGTCGGCCGGCCCTCAGATGCCACCAGCCCCGCTACCTCACCTGCGACCCCGCCTGCGGCCTCGCGGTCGAGCCGTTTCTTCCGTCTCGGCCGGCACGACCTCTTCCCCAAACGGCCCCAGGTAGATCCACACCTTGACGCCGATCGCTCCGGTCTTGGTCTTGGCGGCGGCAAAGCCGTAGTCGACGTTGGCCTGGAGGGTCTGCAGCGGGATCGAGCCCATCTTCTGCGTCTCGGTCCGGGCCAGTTCGGCACCGCCCAGACGGCCGGCGCACATGATTCGCACGCCCTTGGCTCCGGCCGCCATCGTGGCGTCGCAACGCATCTTCATCACCCGGCGGAAGCTGCTCCGTTTCTTGAGCTGCTCGGCGACAGCGGCCGCCACAAGCTGAGCGTCCAGATCCGGGTGCTTCACCTCCACCACGTTGAGGTTGACCTTCCGGTCAATGAGGTCCTCGAGTTGCTCGCGGAGCTTGTCGACCTCGGCGCCTTTCGGGCCGATGACCAGGCCGGGCCTGGCGGTGTGCAGCACCACGCGCACCTCGTTTCGGGTCCGCTCGATCTCGACCTTGCTCACCGCGGCATAGGGCGGCTGCTCGTTCAGGTGCTCGTCAATGTACCTGCGGATCTTGCAGTCCTCGATCAGGAACTCGCCGTAGGCCGCCTTGGGCGCATACCAGCGGCTCTTCCAGTCCAGCGTGATCCCGGTTCGGAACCCGATAGGGTTGGTTTTCTGTCCCACGCTCAGCTCCCGGTTCTCAGCCTGCCCGGGCGGGCCCACCTGCGGACCCGCTGACACGGCTTGCGATCACCGCTCCTCCACCACCACGATAATATGACTCGTCTTCTTCAGGATCTGGTGCGCTCGGCCCCGATCCTTCGGACGCCACCTGCGGAAGTACGGCCCGGCGTCGATCCGGGCCTCAGTCACGACCAGGCGGCGAACATCGGCCTCCCGTTCGTTGGCGTTGGCGATCGCCGACTTGAGCACCTTGCCAATCAGCCCGCTCGCGCGCTTCGGGGTAAACCGAAGGATATCCTGCGCGGCGTTCACGTGCTGGCCGCGAATCAAGTCCGCCACCAGCCTGGCCTTACGCGGACTCACTCGGGCGTAACGATGCACCGCCCGATACTGTCCTTCCTTAACTGTTCCCTGTGCCACGGCCGTCTACCTCTGTGGGTTCGCAAGGCCCCCGGCTTCGCCGGCGCGGCCCCTGATAATCCTCACTTCGCCGCCGGTGCCGCCTTCGGCCCGGCACCCGGCGCCGGGCCCGCCGCCGCGGCCGCTGCCGCCGCCCTGACCTTGCCACCGTGACCGCGGAAGTTCCGTGTCGGGCTGAACTCACCCAGCTTGTGGCCGACCATTTCCTCGGTCACGAACAACTTGTGAAAGACTTTCCCGTTGTGGACCTCGAAGTTCATGCCCACAAACTCGGGCACGATGGTGCACCGCCGGGACCACGTGCGGATCGGGACATGAGCGCCCGTCTCCTTCGCGTGCATCACCCTGCGGAACAGCTTCTCGTCTACAAACGGACCTTTCTTCAAACTGCGAGTCATTGTCGATTCGCTCCCGGTCCTTTAAGCCGCGAGGCTTACTTCTTTTTGATCACCTGTCGTCCATACCGAACGCTCCGCCGCCGGCGAAGGATCCGCTTGTTCGAATTCTTGCTCGGTGAGCGGGTCCTTCCGCCCTTGGCCAGTTTGCCCCACGGGCTGCACGGATGGCGCCCGCCGCCGCTGCGGCCCTCACCGCCACCCAACGGGTGGGCAATCGGGTTCATGGAGGTGCCGCGGTTGTGCGGCCGGCGGCCCATGTGCCGCTTGCGGCCGGCCTTGCCGATCTGGATGTTCTGGTGGTCAGGGTTGCCCAACTGACCGATGGTTGCGCGGCACTCGACCCGCACCTGGCGCATCTCGCCGGAGGGCAGCAGGATCGTCGCCCAATCGCCTTCGCGGGCCACGAGCCGCGCGCCCAACCCGGCGGATCGCACGAGTTTGCCGCCCTGGCCGGGCATCATTTCGACGTTGTGTACGTCCATGCCCACCGGGATGCGTTTCAGCGGCATGCAGTTGCCCGCCTTGGGCTCGACCTGCTCGCCACTCTCGACCCAATCGCCGGCCTTGAGGCCCATGGGAGCCAGGATGTAGCTCTTGGACTTATCGGGGTACTCGAGGAGGGCGATGTGGCAGGAGCGGTTGGGGTCATATTCGACGGCCACGACGCTGGCACGTCCGGAATCGTTGCGGCGTTTGAAATCAATGAGGCGGTACATTCGCTTGTGTCCGCCGCCGCGCCACCACGAGGTGATCTTGCCGTGGTGGTTGCGGCCGCCGGTTTGCTTCTTCGGCTCCAGCAGACACTTCGTTGGACGGCGGCGCTTGTCGGTCAGCTCGGAGAAATCGCTGACCGAGCCCGCCCGGCGGCCCGCCGACGTCGGATTGTATTGCTTAATGCCCATGGCCTGCTCGAATTCCCTCTATGCCTTCATCCCCGGCCTGCCACCATCAGAACAGATCAATGTGGCAGTCGGGGTGCAACACCACAACCGCTTTCTTCCAGCCCCGGGTCGTCCCGACGGTCAGCCGGTAGCGCCGGCGCTTCCCGCTGCGGTTCGACGTGCGAACCGACATCACGCGGACGTCATAGATCTTCTCGATCGCCTGACGAATCTGGCCCTTGTTGGCCTTCGGATGGACCTCGAAGGTGTACGCTCCGCCGCGTGCCGGCCGCGAGTTCGTCCGCTCGTGCGGCACCTGGCTCTGGTGTGTGCCCTTCTCCGTCACCAGCGGGCGGATGATCGTATGGTAAATATCCATCGCTCAGTTCCTCTGCATCCGGCGCCCGAAACCGGGCCGCCGGTCGCCGTATCGCCGGCGGCTCACCCCTGCCCCGAGTCTTTCGCCCCGTAACTGGCCGGATTCGCCAACACCGCCTCAAAAGCCGCCTTCGAAAACAGCACCTTCCGACGGCGCAGGATCTCGTACGCGTTCAGCTCGCTCACCTGTCGGATGTCTGTCTTGGGGATGTTTCGGCCGGATTTGAAGAGGGTGGGATTCGGCTGTTCGAGGGCAACCATGCAACCCTGGTGGGCTCCGACGGCCTTGAACAGCGTGTAAAGACGCTTGGTTTTCGGCTCGTCGAGCGTCAGCGGGTCAATGACCGCGACGGCCCCTGCCTTGATCTTCGCGAGCAAGGCGCTGTTGCGGGCCAGGCGGCGCATCTTCCGCGGCATCTCGCGACGGTGGTTCTGCTCGAGCTTGGCGAAGGTGACGCCGCCGCCGCGACGAACCGGGGTCCGCACGGTGCCCGCGCGAGCGTTGCCCGTGCCCTTCTGCCGGAACAGCTTGCGGGTGGAGCCTTCGACCATCGACCGGCACTTCGTTCGGGCCGAGCCCTGCCACTGGTTCTTCTGCCACCGCACCACGGCCTGTTTCAGCAGATCGTAGCGAACGCGGCCGCCCAGCAGGGCCTCATCGACCCCGATCGCACCGGTCTGTTCGCCATTCATGTTGTAAACAGGTACGTCGATCATCGCCAACTCTCCGCTGCCGCACGCGAGGCGGCCCGAGTCACCCTACTTCTTCGCCTTGGCCTGCCGGACCACCACGTACCCGCCGTTCGGCCCTGGAATACTGCCTTTGACCAGGAGCAGGTTGTTTTCCTTGTCCACGCTGACCAGTTCCTGGTTGCGGCTGGTCCGGCGGGCGTCACCCAGATGACCGGCCATCCGCTTACCTTTCTTGATGCAACGGCCGCGGCCTCGCTGCGCCATGCCGCCGATGCCGCCGGGGGAGCGATGCTTGCGTTCGGTCCCGTGCGAGCCCGGCTGGCCTCCAAAATGGTGCCGCCGCATGACGCCCGCGTAACCCCGGCCCTTGGTGGTGCCGATGACGTCCACATAGCGGACCTGGGCGGACTCGAACAACTCGACCGTCCATACGTCGCCCGGATTGGCCTGCGGGGCATCCTTCAGCCGGACCTCTCGGATGAACCGCTTGGGGCCGGTCCCGGCCTTGGCCGCGTGGCCGATCATCGGCAGGGTCGAACGATGGGGCTTGACGTCCTCGAAGCCGAGTTGCACGGCGTCGTAGCCGTCCTGGCCGTCCGTCGATTTGGTCGCCAGCACCGAGCACGGGCCCGCCTGGATCACGGTCACCGGCACGACCTCTCCGGCCTCGGTGTACACCCGAGTCATCCCGACTTTCTTGCCTAGCAGTGCCGCCACCATGTGAAAAGACTTCCCTTCAAAGCCCAACGGGCTCATCCTCTTGGGTCATGCCGCGCGATCCAGCTCACACGGCCGTACTTGTGAAACATTAGCTGTAAGAGCGATATAGCCGCCGACGCCGACAGCCGCCGCCCACCGGTTTCAGGCCTTGATCTTGACGAACACCCCCGCCGGCACGACCAGCCGATTCAAGGCCTCAACCGTCCTCGCGGTCGGCTCATAGATGTCGATCAGACGCTTGTGCGTCCGCATCTCAAACTGCTCGCGGGACTTCTTGTCAATGTGCGGAGAACGCAGGACGGTATAGCGTTCGATCCGGGTCGGGAGCGGAATCGGGCCGCACACCCGTGCGTTCGTCCGCTTGGCATGGTCGACGATCTCCCGGGCGGACGCATCGAGCGCCCGCGGGTCGTAAGCCTCCATCCTGATCCGGATCCGTTCGCCCTGCATAGCCGTCCTCTAAAAAACTCTCCGGACTACCTTCAACTCCTGCTCCGCCGTCTCAGCCGCATCCGAGCCGGAATAGCTCAGCACCCCTGCCCGGGTCCTCCGGACCCGAATTTCGGGTTACCGGCCGGGACAAGGGTCGGCTTCTTCCGCCGCGTGTATCCTGCGTTAAACCGCAGCGCTAAACCTCACCTACGACTGGGCTTGCAGGCCCTGGACGCAGACCCGTTAGTTTAACTATCCTTGGGGGTGTGTCAACCCCCGCCTGAGTGTGATTTTTTTCGGCTTGGTTCGGACATCTGGCAGACGGCAAATCTGAGGGCTTGCAGACTTCTTTTCGTCACCCGGACGAACGCAAAAAACAGCGCAACTTCAGTGGTAGGCAAGGATTGCGTCAGCTATGGCCGGGGGTACCAGGGCATAGTGTGACGGCTCCATCGTCCAGGTACCACGCCCCTGGGTCAGGCTGCGGAGGTCGGTGGCGTAGCCAAACATTTCGCGGAGAGGCACCATGGCCTCGATTACCCGTTGGCCTCCGCGGATCATGGCGTCGTTGACCACGCCCCGTCGACGGGACAGGTCGCCGCTGACCGCCCCGAAGTAGGTCTCGGGGGTCGCGATCTCGACCCGCATAATCGGCTCCATCAGGGCGGGCTGGGCCGACTCGACCGCCCGGTCAAAGGCGATCCTGGCGGCGGCCTCAAACGTACCCTCCGTACTGTCGGTGGGATGCTCGGCGGCGTCGAGCAGCGTGGCCTTCAGATTGATCATCGGGTACCCGCGAATTCCGGTCCTGGCCGCGTCCTTGACCGCGGTGGCCACGGTGTCCAGGAACTCGGGACGGATCGCCCCGGGGGACACCTGGCTTTCGAAGACAAGGTGCTCTTCACCTTCTTTGGGCGTATGCGGCTCAAGCTGCAGCTTCACCTTGGCGTAGAGTCCCTTGCCGCCCGTTTGCCGCTTGAACTCTTCCTCGCAGGCGGCGGTGGCCGCAATCGTGTCGCGGTAGGAAACCCGCGGGGTGCCCACCCTCACGTCCACGTGCATATCCCGGCGGAGTCGATTGAGCAGCACCTCCAGATGAAGCTCGCCCATGCCGCTGATCAGCGTCTGCCCGGTTTCTTCGTTGGCCCGGTACTCGAAGGTGGGGTTCTCGCGAGCCAGCATCGCCAGGGCTTCGAGCATCCTGTCGCGGTCGGCCGACGATTGCGGCTCGATCGACATGCTGACCACGGTCTCGGGGAACTCGATCTTCTCCAGCAGAACAGGGTGCTTCGGGTCGCAGAGGGTGTCGCCGGTCAGGGAGGCCTTGAGGCCGGTGACGGCCACGATGTCGCCGGCCGAGGCGCTGTCGATCGGCTCGCGCCGCTTGGCGAAAACGCGGAGAATCCGGCTGACGTTCTCCTTGGCGTCGCGGGCAGGGTTGAGCACTCGCGAGTTCGTTTTGAGGACGCCGGAATAGACCCTGACGAAAAAGACATCGACGGGTTTCTCGGCGACCACCTTGAACACGTAGGCCACCAGCGGGGCCGTCGGGTCACAGGGACAATCGACGGCGCTGCCCTTCTCCTTGAGCTTGGCTTTGCCCTTGCCCTTGTGCAATTTGTCGCCGAGATCGGGCACCTGGCCGACGATCGGAGGGCAATCAGGTGGACTGGGCAGGTAATCGATCACCCCGTCCAGCAGCCGCTGAATCCCGATGTGGGCCAGGGCCGAACCGCAGAATACGGGCTGGACCTGGTCGGCGATGGTCGCCGCCCGAATCGCCGCTCGCAGCTCGTCCACCCCAATCGGCTGGTCGTGAACGAACTTCTCCATGATTGGCTCGGAGAGTTCGGCCATTCGCTCTTCGAGGATGTGCCGGGCACGGCGGGCGCTTTCCTCGAGCTCAACCGGGATCTCCTCGACTCGGAACCTGGCCCCAAGCTGCTGCTGCTCGTAGTAGATCGCCTTCATTTCAAGAAGATCGATAATGCCCTCGAAATGGGCCTCGGCGCCGATCGGGAGCTGCACCGCAACCGGGTGGGCGCCCAGGCGGTCGCGGATCGACTTGAAGGAGGCGGGGAAATCGGCCCCGACCTTGTCCATCTTGTTGATGAAGCAGATCCTGGGGATGTGGTACTTGCTGGCCTGGCGCCAAACGGTCTCCGACTGGGCCTCGACGCCTTCCTTGGCATCGAATATCACCACCGCCCCGTCGAGCACGCGCAGCGACCGCTCGACCTCGGCCGTAAAGTCCACGTGGCCGGGGGTGTCAATCAGGTTGATGGTATGGTCGCGCCAGGGGCAACTGACGGCCGCCGAGTAGATGGTGATCCCCCGCTGCTGCTCTTCCTGGTCGAAATCCGTAATCGTAGTGCCGTCGTCGACTTCCCCCATCTTGTGCGTCTTGCCGGTGTAATAGAGAAATCGCTCGGTGGTGGTGGTCTTGCCGGCATCAATATGAGCGGCAATCCCGATGTTCCGCACTTTATGGAGGTCCAACGACACGCTCGAACTCCAGGTCAACCATGTCGGGTGGCCCAGGTGCTGCGGACCTGGGTTCCCGATTACCGCAGCCGCACACCCACCAGGGGTGAAGTCGCGACAGCATAGCCGATCAGGGCTGGGCAGACCAGAAGAATGGAAAAGAGGGTTCAGGTCGCTGGAGGCGACTCGCCGTGGCGAGGTTCAGGGTTCAGGCCTGCTCGCCCGCCGCGGCGGGCGGCTCGTGGCGGTTCCTTGGACTGCACGTCCTTGTGGTGTGGGCTTCCAGCCTGCAGTTGCGCAGTCAGGACGGGCGCGTCACAAACGCGCAGGCAAGATACCTGCACCACAATCCGGCTCATGGTCCGGCCACGACGATTTCCAGGGCGGCGGCCGGGGACATCGGGATAGACCGGAAGGCTTCGTCGGTGAACAGGCCGTTGGCCAGGGTCAGGTGGTACGTACCTGGCGCGCCGGAGACCGTCAGAGACAGCGTCGCGAGCTTGGTGTGGCCGGGCGGCAGCAGTTCTCTGGTGGCGCCGCCGATGTTGGTTGTCGTGGTGAGCCAATCGCCGGCCGGGGTGGCAATCGGGCCGTTGACCTCGGCCAGGCTGTAGGTCAGGGTCCAGGCCGTGGGCGGGCCCTGGACATCTTCCGGAGATGTCAAGGGCGGGTCGGGTTGCAGCAGGCTTTCCAGGTCGGTTCCGGAGTCGGTGACGTCGCTGCCGTCCGGGGTGAACCGGACCCACATCCAGTCCATGACCGTCAGGTCGTAATAGCTGGCCAGATCGTGGCCTTCCACACCGTTGGAGAACAGCACGTTGTCCAGTTCGGTCCAGTCGGCGGCGTTGATTGAGACAACGTTGGCCGCGTCCACGGCCAGCTTTCCGTCAAAGCCCCAGATTGGGCTGTCGCTGGTGATGACCAGATCGACGGAGATGGTTCCGCCCGTGGCCGGAAGCGTCACCGATGCTGCTCCGCCGTCGTGCAGGACAAGAGAGGCGGAGACCGAAGTGCCGACGAGGGCGTCGGCACCACTGCTAAAGCCGATGCCTTCGCCGAAGGCCATGGACATCCCCATCATCCCGCCACCGCAAATCACGGTATTGTTTTCGAGACTGCTGGCGGTGTAAGCGTCGGTGCCGGCTTGGGTGTCGGGGCCGGTGATGGTGCCGTCGACGTCGATGTCCATCCGGAGATTGGAGGCATTCGCGGTCTGTCCGGCGGCAGCGTTGATCGCACTCACGTCGTCCGCTTCGACCGTCCCGTCGCCGTCCACGTCGCCGGCCAGCATGCGGATGGCGCAGTCGGTGTCGCCTTCCAACGGCTGCCCGTCGGGGTCGACGAAGACGTCGAACGCATCGATGAAGTAACACATCTGATCCTGCAAGAGATCCCCGGCGAACGTCATGATTACGACCTCGTTGCCGGGCTCGAAATGGACATCAGCGGGAGTCACCAGGTTCACATCGGCGTCGAATACCAGGATTCCCGCAAGGTTCGATGAGGGGCCGGCGGCGCGGCTCAGATGGATCTCGATGATCTGCTGCGTGCCCTGGCGCGGTTCGATGGTTGCCTCGTTCATCTCCAGTGTCGGGTTGAGGTCGATACTCAGTGCTCCGGCCG